>CAWAQG010000009.1:0-39781 GCA_963784135.1 Nitrospirota bacterium
GATAATCTTTCAAATATGTATTTTCTTCCGCTTTATCAGACAATTCACTGGAATACTTCTTAGCATTTTGGGTTATCACACATCCAGCAACTTCCAGATCATTACTGAGTCTATAGCATTCGACAAGCGGCTTGCCCGCAAAGCACTGCCCCGCGAGAAAGAATTCCCCGTAATCAACGGCTCCTCTCAAAGGCAATCCCTTATCAAAAGATTTAAAAAAAAGAGCGCTGACATAAAGTAAGAATATGTACCAATAAAGAGTCTTAATTAGTTCACTTGTATTTTGGGGAAGTTCCAAAGAAAGAATAATGCTATCTGAAATAATTCGTGCATTTATGTCTAAACAGCATGCTTCAATGAGACTCTTGC
Organism: Nitrospirota bacterium; assembly: GCA_963784135.1. Classification (GTDB taxonomy): domain Bacteria; phylum Nitrospirota; class Thermodesulfovibrionia; order Thermodesulfovibrionales; family Dissulfurispiraceae; genus JADFXI01. Next base: position 370 of record CAWAQG010000009.1, read on the forward strand.
TTTTTCCATCAGGGAAACGCGCCGACATTGTTTTTCTTGCATCTTCAGGGAGTCCTAATATTATTTCGGATATAATTTTAGCGACGTCATCAATCAAATTATTATTGATGATGTCCTGATATCCTAAAATATCAAAGAAGGCCACAAGACCAGTTTGAGACATTGTCTACCTCCTCATGCATAGTGCTTGTAAAGGCATATGCGTATCTTCAGCGGAAAAATGAGTATACCTTTTTGTAGTTCTCGGATCGCTATGAGCAACCATGTTGCCAACAAAGGAGTCATTTGCGTATTCCGCTGATTCCGGCCAGTCATTCCGCTGTCATTCCGTCCACGTGTTCCGGTCATTCCGGCCACCTCAGAAAGCATAGCGAAGCTGGACGCTTTTATCTTACTTGTGCTGATCGGTCTGCGTCAATTTAGTCCTTGTTTTTCTCATGGACTCTCCCTTTAAGTTAATCTTATGCGCGTTATGTACTATTCTGTCGAGGATGGCGTCGGCCATCGTAGGTTCTCCTATAATGTCATACCATTTTGAAACAGGGTACTGACTGGTTATGATGGTTGAACGCATGCCGTGTCTGTCTTCTATCACCTCCAGGAAGTCTCTTCGCTCTGTATCAGACAGAGGAGCAAGTCCCCAGTCATCCACAATAAGGACATCTATTCTTGCGAGCCTGTTCAGATATTTGATGTGGCTGCCGTCGCCTCTTGCAATTGCGAGTTCTTCAAAAAGCCGTGGGGACCTATAACACAGTGCTGTAAATCCTTCCCTGCACCCCTTATCTGCAAACGCCTCTGCAATATAGGACTTCCCGATGCCGGTCGGCCCGGTGATAATCACATTGTGGTGGCCTTTTATCCACTGGCAGTTTGACAGAGTCAGGACAACAGATTTATCGAGCCCTCTGGGATGTCTGAAGTCTATATCCTCTACGGTGGCCTGATGTTTCAGCTTCGCCGACTTAAGTCTTCTCCCTAAACGTCTATTTTCTCTGAACAGCCATTCACGGTCAACCATCATCGCGATCCTTTCCTCAAAGCTAAGGCTGCCCATTGACGGCTGATCAAGCTGTTCTTTGAAAGCGGCAGCCATTGTGTGAAGTTTCATCTGATAGAGTTTTTCTACGGTTTGATTATTCAATTATTTTCCTCCTGCATTGTTTTAGTTGTAATAACTGTCGCCCCTGATATTTTCATGTTCTATAGGCGTCACCTCCTTCTGTTTGTTTATTGGATGCTTGTCGAGGCCGGTCTTGAGGATGGATTTCACGCTCTTATACGAATAAGCCTTTATATGCACAGCCCTCCTGCAGGCCGCTTCCAGTCTTTCAGGTGTAAACTTTTTGCCCAGGCTTATTACGCCCAGGCAGGACCGGTACGCCTGTTCGGGATGTGGCCTGCTGGAAAGGATGTTTTCAATAAGTGAGGCTGTCTCCGGCCCTGTCTGCGCCGCCCAGGTGATTATCCGTGAAGGTGTCCATTCATAATATTGCTTATGGGCTTCCGGTCTGTGCTCCGGGATGGTCGTGAATTTGCCCTTTTCGTAGCTCCTTGCATGGGTCGCCACTCTGTTGCCCTTATAGAATATTTCCACCCTGCGCGCCGTAAACCATACGTCTACTTCTTTCTTCCTTAACTGATGAGGCGCACTATAGAAGTGACTTTCTATCTCTATGTGATAATCGATATGTACCCGGGCTTTCTTAAACTCTTTATACTCATACCGTTCCGCGGGCAAAGGTTTGAGTGACGGCCTATCCAATGTCTCGAATAGCTCCCTGCGGGTGGTGTTGAGTTTTTTGAACTTCCTGTCATTAAGGCTTGCAAGGAGTTCCTTTATCTTGTTGTTGAGTTCTGACAAACTGAAGAAGGTGTGATGTCTCAATGCCGCTGTTATCCACCTTGTCACCAGTAGAACTGCCGTTTCGACTTTTGCTTTGTCTTTCGGCTTTCTTACTCGGGCAGGGATTATCACCGTCCCATAGTGTTCCGCCATCGCCTGATAAGAGGGGTTGAGGTCCGGCTCATACCTGCATGGTTTTGTGACTGCATCTTTAAGATTGTCCGGGATTGTGATCTCAGCAACCCCGCCAAAATACTCATAGGCATTTGAGTGCAGGTCTATCCAACTCGGCAAATCCTGTCTTTCAACAGCCTCGGCATAGGTGTAGTTGCTGGCACCCAGTATGGCTACGAAGATCTCAGCATCTCTCGCCTCTCCGGTTACCGGATTCGTTATGGCGATGCCTTTGCCTGCAAAATCCACAAACATCTTTTCCCCAGCACGGTATTCCTGCCGTAAGCTCAGATCCAGTGTCTCTGTCCAGTTGCTGTACAATTCGCAATAACGTGAATATTGATAGCCATCGGGATTGCTTTGTTTGTATTCTATCCACAGGAGCTGAAGAGTTACTCCTTTCTTCCGCAGCTCTTTGTGGATTTCTTCCATGAGGGGCATCGGCTTATCTGAGGTTTTTACCTGCTGGTTGGCAAATAACTTTGCATCAAGCGCTGCATCATCGAGACCCTCAGGCAGCGGCCAGCCTATACCAGCTGCCTTGGCTTTCATGATGTAATCTGCCACTGTACTGCGTGCTATATTGCAGGATTGGGATATTTTCCGCCCGGACATCCCTAAGCCAAAATGAAGCCTCAATATCTCTTTTGTTTTTCGCATTGTCAGTCGCTCCGCTGCCATCATTCCTCCTGAATATTTTTTCAAGGGAAAACAATGGCTGTTTTGTTATTGAATTATCCAGCGAAGCTATGCTTTTCAGGTGGGATTAAGACTTAAACCCTGTTTCCGTCAACTGTTCCGAAACCCACTAAAGGGGTGGCCGGGTTGCTCCGGAATCAGTGGCCGGAATAAATCGGAAAGGGTGGCCGCTTTACGTCGGAATAGGTGGCCGACTTGCCCCGGAATATCCATCATTGAAGCCCGCTTTTATCATATGTGTAAAATAGCCTTATGCCATAAGGAATTGAATTAATATTAACTCTTAGGCATGTATTTTTCCATATCTTTCTTGATGGATATTGAAAACATGGATTCCCGCCTGCGCGGGAATGACAGTCGGGATAAAGTCGGGATTGCACTGGCAGATATGTAGTCACGAAAAGAAAAAGGGTTATGGAAATTACTCCATAACCCTTTGATATGAAAGCCGGGAAACGGACTCGAACCGTCGACCTGCTGATTACGAATGCGTTTTAACGGACATTGCCAAGCGCTTGAAATACCACTCAAACCCGCACCAGTACTGGATTTGCGCGGTTTCTACATTTCTGCTTCATACTATATATTCTACCATTTTTAGGCACTTTTTACTACGCTATTACTACGCTGATTATTTGCTTCTCCATCGCGCAAGTACCCTCTGAAGTTCAGAGGAACGCTCGACATGGTCCTTAACTCGCTTTATTCTACTGAGGTAGAAATTCATAAATCTTCTCAGTTCATCTTCCCTTTTATCGGGATCCGTTTCCAGTTCTAAATAGTCCACCCATGTTTCCAATATATCCATAATATCCGGAACTGGATAAAGTATGGTTTTTCCATCGACTGATACAGTTTCGTTGTGATAGCTAACAGAAAAATATCCAGCAAGAAAAGTGTCAAAATCACTTTTTTGCACTTCAAACTTTCTGATTTTATCATACAGTTCGGCAGGAAGAAGACTATCCTTGATCCGCCAAGTGTCTTGACCGGGGCGATTGAAAGCTTGGTGGTCGGAAATCTTGTCGCAGAGATATATCTCGTCAAACAGATAGCCGGAATCAGCAATGTAACTCGCCTCATCTTTGGCCCGGAAAAGGTAAATATTACCAGACGTGTCATTCATGGCGATCGCATAGGTAGGGGAGGTCATTTTTTTGAATTTCATGGAGGCAGAAGTCGTTAAAAGTATAATTTCCCCTATGACCGGGGCTGCAATTCTCAGGAATTGAAATAGGTACTTAAGGTCAGCTTTCATGTTTTTTCCACGGAGGAAAAATTTATAGACCGATGTGCTTTTCGCGAAAGGGTTAAGCTCATTGCCCTCAAAATAATCTTTGTTAAGTGATAGTGCGTGAATTATGCGCAATACTGTTTCATCGGACAATTTACCGCGGCCATCCTCGAAATGAGCTATGGCGCTCTGATCTATATTGACCAAATCCGCAAGCTGCAGTTGAGTTATCCCAGTTAACCGCCTTAGAAACTTGAAAATTTGAGTGTTGATTTTCATGGATTAATATAATTCATATTTTGTAAAAAATCAATTCATTATTTGCTTGACAGAGGTTCTATCGCAAAGTATAATAAAATATGAATTGATATTGACAGTAATATGAATGAATAGGTTGACGAAGTTCTAAAAAATGAATATCTATGTACTGAAAAGAAAAAAACAATGAAAAACCCGGCAGAGCCAGCCGCCAAGCGCCCCTGCCGGGGCCAAAAAGGAGGACACCATGCGAGATGCACCCCCCAACAGTAGTGTACCACAGCTGTCGCCAGCGGAGTTCCTGGAAACTTATTTCATCGATTTGGAAAAAAAATGCCGAAAAAAATACGGCATTCAAGGCGAGGAAGCCTGCTCTATGGCCATCGAAACGATCCTTTCCCGCGCCCGGCGGGGACGGATCAAGTTCTGTACTTGGTGGTATTTTATGAGGACCGCAGCCGCGGCGTTCAGAGCTATCATTTGCCGCAGAAAAGTGGAATGCAGCTTCGATGAGCTTGTCGCCGCTGGTTTTGACGTTGCGGCTCCGGCGGAAAAAACGCTCGATGAACGGCTGGAAATTCTCAGAGATGACCCGAGATTCCGGGATGCGATCGAGGCCATCCTGAGCGGCGTCAACATCACGAAAGCAGTTGCATCGTACGGAAAATTCATCCGCGAGGCGCGAATAGCAGTCGAGCAGCCGCGCCTCTTTTAGTGGAGGTTCGGAATGAGCGCACTGATTACTTTAAAAATTCAACGAAATGAAAAATACTCAGTGATCGGTCTAACCGCTGTCGAGGACCCATGTTTAGATTGGGCCGCCAAGGGACTGCACACTTATTTAATCTCAAGGCCGCCGGATTGGCAAATCAGATTTGAGGATCTATTGCGGAGGTCATCATGCGGCAAAACGGCCTTAACCTCGGCAATCAAGAAATTGCAGGTAACGGGATATTTAACTATTTTAAAAATAAAAAATGGAAACGGACATTTTATAGGGTCCTCATGGGAGGTGAGGGAAGATCCTCTTGTAGAGCAAAAGGAGGTAGCGGTAAAGGCTGAAGGATTTGATGAGCGTACCAGTTACGCTGACAGGATCAACCCGCGCACAGTTGCTTTTATCAAGAAGGCGCAACGCGAGGCAAGCAAAACCGTATAACCGTGTCCTGATTTTCCAGACACGGTTTTTCCGTCTCCGGGAAATCGGCAGTATTAGTAGTTATCATTGTTAATATCACACTATAGCCAAAAGACTTCGCCAAGAAGAAAAAAAAGACCTTGCTGCCGCAGGCGTAGTTGTGCGAAATGAGCAAAGCGAGTGAGCCGTAGGAGTCAATAAACTTCATCATGAGAACCAATATCGAGGAGATGAACAATGTCGTCATACAGCTTGAATACGATTCTCAGATCATGTGTGAGAGAGCAGGCATATTTACCTTGTAATTCTCCTGTAAGCGGGTGAGTATGCAGGGTGGGATCAAATGGGTCTTTGGAAAGTTTATCCAAGACATCCTCAAATGGCTCTTTTAGGGGTGGATTTTTCTGCAGGAGTTTTTTTGATTTCTTACGAAAAGGCTTTTCGAGCTCAAGCCTCTTCACTGTCGTCGTCCGGGGTGTTAAGGATAGCTTGTACAGCTTCTTTGGCAGAATTACAGATTATAGAGTCATGTTCCTGTTCGGCTTTCAGTACGCTACTTATGAGATATTTACGTCTTTTTTCCCTATCGGCCAAATAATCAGCAAATGCCCTCAATTCATGCAAAGCAGGCTCAGGAAGTATCGGAAGCATTTCTTTTATATGATCCATCTCATCTATAGCTGTTGCCATGGCTTTAGTATATCACAAAATATTTTGATACCGCGTGAAAAAAAACCTTTTGGAAAGCATTTATATATCAGAAATACAAACAGGGGGGTGAAAGAGACACATGGAAAAATTGTTAAAAACTGATTACGTCGCGGAAATACTGGGCATTGAGGTTTCGAGCCTTTACCAGCTGATACACGAGCGCCGGATACCTTTCATTAAGGTAAGTCATAAAGCCGTCCGTTTTCGGGCGTCCGAACTTGAGGAATGGCTAAAGCAGGGCGGAGCCGGTCCATGCGGTAGGCAGCGTCCGGCGAAAAAGGAGAGAAGGCCCAGGGCAACAAAAACAGCCCATACCAGCGTGGACACGTTGGTTGCACAGGCGAAGGCCGAAGCTGGGGCCGACTGAACCCTCTGGCCCAGGGCTTTGATATTCAGGAAATAGGTAAAGGAGGACATATGGCACATCCTATGATTAAAGCAGATTACACCTTACCACAAGCTCCGGTCAACTTTTCTGTAATCTGCGCATTTTTTAGAGAGGGCAAATGGGAAATGGACTTTATTAACGAAGAAACACAGGTTTTTGCATCGGAAGAGGCTGAGGTTGCTCTCGAATGGCCGTGGGTTGCAGGATTTTCTCCATCTTGCGCTGACTGGGAAAGTATCGGCATAGCAGCTATAACATGAAGTAATCTCAATTGAGAGAGGGAGGTAAAATGAACAATATCCTTAAGGCTGTGCTGTTTATCAGTCCGGTGATTTTTCTGATCTTTTTCTATGTGGTAAGTCAGCAATCTAAAAACGATGTCGAGATGAAAAAGGCCGATGCGCAATTTGAACAGAAATGGAATGAGTTCGATAAGGACTTCACCCATGATCCAGCGCAGAAAAAGGTTTACGACGAGAGAGCCGAGGTGGCGTCGAAGAAGATTGCGGACCTCGAGAAGAAAGAGGCTGAAGCCCAGGCTAAGAGCGACAAGATGCAGCAGGAGATGGAAAAACAGATGGAAGACCCTGAGAACCAAAAAGAACTTGAGCGGCGGACGAGGTGAGGCTATGGATAAAAAAGGCAGGATTTTCATGATCAAGTGGACTGTTACGGCGATGCTGATAATCGCTGCTGTAGCCTATAGCCTTGCGGTGTGGAAAAGTTCAGTGCGGCAGGGATCCGTACTTGCCGACCAGGTGCAGGCCGAGATCGAACATGAGCGGGAGAACCCCCATGAGGGAATTATTAGAGGCCTTCTGGATGCGGCCACAAAAGCACTGACTCAGGGGATACACAACGGATTCAATGCCGCTTTGAAGCCAAGGGAAACACCGCAGCAGCAGAAAGAGGCAGAGCCGCAAGAACAAGAACCGGCGGACTATTACAGCGATACCCAGAAGCCACAGCAAAAGGGAGGCGAATAACACATGGTATCAGGCGGGGAGTTATACGAAAGCTTACAAAAGTACGAGCAGGATAACTACTACTTGAAGGACGAGCAGGGGAACCGCCTGGAACCCGAGAAGATAGGCGCAGGGTGGGAGCGCCTGGGCGCTCAGGATTTGAAAATTACGGAAGAGGTTTACAAGGACCTCAAGGATGGCAAAGACCCGAAGACGCATGAACAGCTTGTGCGGGCGGGCTTTAAGGTGAGCATCGGGCAGGCTACAACCAGACATTTTCTCCTGATAAGAGTTTCACTGTCTATGCGAATTCGAGCCCGGAGGCGATGAAACAGGTAACAGATATCCAGGACAATGCGGTAAAGGATGTCATGTCTTATTTCCAGTCCGACCTTGCGCAGGCCAGGCAAACGACAAACGGGCAGACAGAACCGGTCAAAACGGGCAATGTCCTTGCCATGAAAGTTGATCACCAGGTTAACCGCCTAGGGGACGTGCAGATGCACTGTCACATGATCATCTACCAGACCTATAACGAAAACACCGGTAAATGGCAGGCGCTCCACACTGATGCATTTCACACCGATATCCTCACTAAGACGTATGAAAACAGCTTGCCTACCATGCAAAAGAGGCGGGACTTGCTGTTGAGTGGAAGAGCAGCGATAGCGGCAAGACGCAATATGCCGCCCTTGCGGGTGTGCCGGAAAAGGCAATTGAGGCCACAAGTGAGAGGGCGCGGCAAGTTGACGAGTACGTTAAAGAACACGCTGCCGAGCTGAAAGAGAAGTATCCCAACGCCACTGAAGGCGAACTTAAGCAGATCGCGGCCATCGAAACACGCCCCGAAAAGGTATCTATGACCCGCGAGCAGATCGACAGCCAGTTTACGGAGAGACTTTCAAATGTCGGGCTTACCAAAGAAGATATCGCCCAGGGCGTACAAAAGGCTGCTGAGCAGGCTAAAGAGCAGTCTACTGAATACATCAGAATGAATGAATACGAAATTGTGAGAACAGCTGCTATCGGCCTTGCAGTGAACCATTCTCGATTTCTCAGAGCAGGAAGTTCTGAAAACAGCCTCGGAACTGTCAAAGGGCGAATATCGCTGCCGCAATTGCAGCAGGCAGTCAAAGAGATGAGCAAAGGCGGAGATAAAGACTTGGTAAGGCTTTCGGAGAGCCACACAGTCGAGGGTAAAGGCAACAGGACATATAACGATCAGGTCTACACGACTCCGGCAGTTTTGGCGGCTGAGAAGGGCGTAATGAGCTATGCGAAGCACGGCCAGGGCAACGGCGAGCAGATCATGACCCAGAAGAAGCAGGAAGAATCAACAGAGGAGTGCAAACAGCAGGAGCAGATGATCAAACCGGATTTCAAACTCACTGACGGCCAACGGCAGGCAGCAGGGCATATCCTTTCTAATGAGGATAGGGTTATCCTCATCCAAGGGCGATCAAGGAGTAGGCAAAACAACGATGCTTACAGCTGTCAGTGAGATTGCCGGAAAAGAGGGATATGAGGTAAGAGGTTTGCGCCCACAGGCAAGGCCGCTGCCGAGATTCAGGGCGCCAGCCGGCATCAAATCTCAAACCGTTGACAGTTTCCTTGCGAAGGGGTTTTGAGCCGGCCGGAAAACAGAAGTACGAAATAAGTCAGTCTGGTCAGGTATCCGCACACATGGAAAAAACAGCATGCCGGAGCGAGGAAGCGGAAGTCACCAGATATGGGTCATTGATGAAGCATCTATGGTAGGCAGCGTCAAGATGTCCGGAATCATGAAGGCGGCGGAAAAGGCCGGTGCCAAAGTCGTGCTGATCGGCGACACCAAGCAGATGCAAGCATCGACGCAGGGCAATATGTTTTCCAAGCTCCAGGAGAGTGGCGCTATGAATACTGTCCGGATGGATGAAAACATCCGGCAAAAGGGATCGCCGGAGTACCAGGCAAGCCATGAAGGACATTGCTGACAAAAAAGTTGACAAGGCTATGGACCGGCTGGAGGACAAAGGCAAAGTCCACGAGATCGCCGAGCGGGGAGAACGACTTAACGCGATAAAAGAGGATTATACCGGCCGTAATCTACAAAAATACAGTTATCGTCACTGCCCGCAATGCTGACCGGAACGAACTTGAACCAGAGCATCCGGGAGGAGTTGAAAGAGCACGGAAGGTAAGCTCAAGGGCGAGGAGCATACCTTCACCGTCCGCGAGTCCAGAAACATGGACGGCATCGGCAAGCATCTAAGCCAGAAAGTTACCAAGACGGGCGACATTGTTACAGACCACAACTTGCCGGGCTGTCAAAAACGGCACGAGGTCGAGTTCAGGGTTAGGGACATTGACAATCCCATGGCACTATCACTGGCAGTCGACAAGGAGGGCAAGGAGCATAACATCGATGTGAGGCGGAGACGGCGACAAGATAACGAATGCTTACACCGAAAAAGAACAGCAGTTTGCTAAAGGCGACAAGGTAGTATTTCTGCAAGAACGATCAAAGGGCCTGAATCGTTAAAAATGGCAACATCGGCACGGTCGTGAAGTCTATCGACGGCGAAGGGAACATGTCGCCAAAATGGAGAACGGCAAGGTAAAAGATGTCAATCTCAACAACTACCAATATATCGACCATGGCTATGCCGTAGTCGAGTACAAATCCCAGGGTGGCACCTGGCAAAACGTCATAGTCCACGCCGACACTGCCAAGGAGACGACCTATAACAGCCAGTATGTTGCTCAGTCCAGAGGCAAGTCAGATGTCCAAATCTACACAAACGATACGGCCAGAGTTGCGTGAACAGATGAAAGTCGAACAGCACAAAGTCTCAACCCTCGACTTTGAGCGCCAGGAGAAAACCCCAGCCGAGATTCTTGAATCGGCAAAAGAGAGGGAGTCCGCCGAAAGGGAAACGCAAGGGCCTGAAGCTTCCAAATCTCAACAGCCCGAGCTTGAGAAAGCGGAAAAGTCGCAAGGGCCTGAAGTTCAGATTGAGAAATCCGAAGACCTTGAACATGGAGAAGTTGAAAAATCGGAAGAGGCAATACTTGAGAAATCCGACCGGCCAGAAGTTGAAAAGGCTGAAACCGCCGAACCCGAGTTTGGCGAACATGGGAAAGGCGAAGGTCAGGAAGGCGAAAAACCCGAAGGACAGGAAGTGTCCACGACGCTTGAGACAGACCTTGAGAATTCCGAAAGTCATGAACAGGATAAGGCCGAAAACGACAGCCGTGAGCTTGCCGGAGACGAGAAGTCCGACCAGCCAGAAATTGAAAAGGCTGAAGCCACGGAACACGAGACCAGCACGGTTGAGAACGAGGCTTATAACGAGGCCGAATACCTCGGAATATCGGAAACCGAGACCGAGCCCACACCGTCACATGAGACCGAGACCGACCACGAAGTTGAGCATGACACCGGCGGGCATGAGGCTGCCGAGCATGAGGACTCGCAGCAGCAGGAAGTCGAAATGGAAATGGATTAACACTTAAAAAAGGAAGGAGGTGAGGGCTATGTTTGGCAAAGGTGCAGCAGAAAAAAAAGAGCAGGTCAGGAATGAAGCTTTGAGCGAAGCCTTCCTGGACGAACTTGAGTACTCCGAAAAAAAGAAAGACCTCTTAGTGAAGCTTGAGCAAAAAGAAAAGCAAGAGGAGGGCGGCTACTGGAAGCCGGAACCTGGGGAGGTTTTGATCGGCAAGGTAGCCGATATTGCCGTCAACGGGGACGCTCAGTTTGCCGAAATCGAAACCGACGACGGACGGACTTCTGTGTTCCTGAATTTCAGTTTGACCCGAGGGTTTGAGGAGGAAAAAGTCGAGACTGGCGACGTGGTAGCCATCAAATACCAAGGGCTGTTCAAGTCCAAAAGTACCCAGCGGCAGTTCAAAAAGTATGTTGTCTGTAAAGGCTGACAATTCAGTTTTCACCAGAAAGGAGGTGAGAAAATCATGAGTGCATTAGCTGAAAAGTTGACGGAGAAAAAGCAGAGGCAGTCCAATGTTTGGCATCCGGAGGTAGGGGAAATCCTTGAAGGCAAGGTTAGCGAAATGGGAGATACCATCACCGCTAATGGTGATGCCAAGTACGCCCACATGGAGACCGAGACCGGCAAGATCACAGTGTTCCTCAACTCGGTTTTGCAAAAGCAGTTTGAGGAAGAGAAGGTCGATGAGGGCGATACCATAGCCATTGAGTTTTTGGGTATGGTGATGTCTCAAAAAGGCAAACGGGAGTATAAAAACTTTTGTGTAGTCAAGGCCGATTCTGACGAAGCCGCTTAACTTTTTTTACCTTTCAGGGGTGGTGACTTTAACGGGTTGCCGCCCTTACTTTTTCTGTTTCGAGCTTTTGAGGTTTTTGACTTTTGGGATATGAGGCTTTATGGGATTTTGGATTTTTGACTTTATAAGGTTATAGCTTTTTTGAACTTTACCTGATACTGACTTTTGAGGTTTGAGGCTTTTGGGTTTGCCCTTTCAGGGGGATAAAGCACGGTCTTTTCATCATACGATGAGGCTGTATGCTGAAAAACCGCAGAGGCCAGAGGATAGGGAGACACCTAACGCAACTCCGTTGCTGAGGTTGAAAGCCAAAAACCTGTCTTGCGAGAGGGTTTTGTGTGGTACAAAGCGCAGCAAAAACCCGCGCAAATCAAGAACCGGAGCCGGTTGAGTAGCGTGGTACATAGTTTTTTACTTTTGTGGGACATGTCCCACGTGAAAAAAATCCTTCTCTGAATGCATTTGTATGTCAGGAACAAGAAAGGAGGTGCGGGAAAAAATGAAAAACATGTTTTTAAAGGTCAGGCTATCGGCGGAGGAAAAGGCGGGTCTCGATGACATGCGAGGGCGAAGTACCCAGTCAGATTTTGTCAGAGACCTCCTAAATAAAAACGCGATAGGGGAAAGGCGGGAAGTCGGACAGTTTGTTGACCTGCTCAAGAACATTGAGGACGTTACAAAAGTCGCGGCTGCCCTGGAAAGGATTGAGCAGAAGTTGACCGAACCGAGATCGGATGATGACGGAGATAAGGCGGTCAAAATGATAGAAACGCTCGTTGCTCATCTCAATAAACTGATTGCAGCTGGGAGAGGGATTACGGCGATCAAGGAAGTCCCGACCCCGACACAGACAAAAGCGCAAACGACGCTATCGCCAAAGGCGCTGGAACGGATTGACGAGACATGGCGGCACATGGGCTGGAACCGCGAGGCGCTCGCAAGGGTACTTGCAATATTCGAGGGAATCGCGCAGGCCCTCAAGGTGAAACTGCCAGCGTTATCGGACGAAGAGGAACTCCAACCCCTTGAGGGCGCGACTGTCGAGGAACGGCAGGAACAAATATTCAGCGAGGTGCAGCAGTTCGAACGGCGGATTGCCGGAATCGAAAGCTGGTCCGGTCCGCTACTGAGAAGAATAGAAGGAGGTAAGTAATGGCAAGGGCACTTTTCAGTTTTCGAGTTTTACTTGTCACCGTGACCGGCCTTTTCATGGCCTTTCATACCTCAATCTTCATAAGCCGGATTGAGCCGAACCCTGTTTTTGCGTGGACGGCAGCGCTGCTGATTGAGGCCATGCTGATAAGTCTTGCGCTTATGCGGACATGGGCGAGCCGGGCACTTATGGTCCCGCTCTTCCTGATCTCGGTACTGGCAGCATCAATGTCCTTTGTCATTAAGAATGAGAGCTTGCTTGAGAGCTTTTTTCAAACCAGGGAGGCCCAAGCGCAGGTCGGGCAGACAGTTGAATTGCTTAGGCAAGACCTCGAACAGACCCAAAAGGAGTTCGGACTGGGCGGTAAATACACGACCTCGACGTTGAAGAGGGAGCGGGCAATCAAGGATCAGATCGCCCAGGTCATGTTGACGGCGAAGGGGAAGACCGGCCAGTTGACCTTATTCAATTCAGCCGTGTTCCTTGTGCTGGTTTTGGTGTTGCAATTGGTGTCGGTTTACACTGCCATGACGCTAAAAGCCGGCATAGGCAGTTCCATGGAAGCTCAAATCCCAAATCTACCAGTTTCCAAGTTTCCGGTTTCGGTTTCCATGGAAACAACGGAAACTGAGTCCACGGAAACGCGGAAACCGAGAAATGGAAACTACGGAAACACGGAAACTGAGAAACTGAAAAAGTCGGAAATTCGTGAGTACGGAATTGCGGAGATCGAAAGGACAGAGCTTGCGGATACGGATAAGTCGGGAGTCGCGCTGGACAAGAACGCGATTGTCGTAGCTGTCCAAAAACTCAAAAGTGACGGGGCACGGTTTGATGATTTGGCATCCGAGTTTGGAATGTCCAAAGGCACCCTGTCAAAGCTCATGCAGTATCCATTGTACCCAGTCTCCGATGAAATTTTCTTAAAAGTTAAGGCGGTTCTTTTACGGAAAAACCCGAACAGCTGAAAAAAGTTGTCGCGGGAAGCATCTATATATTGAAAGGAGGCAAGGCTATGGAAAAGGATTGTGGGCAGTGTGCAGCCGAGGCAGTATGTCTGTTTGTTGATGCTGGATGTGCCTGGTGTACAGGGCCGTTCAAAGAACCGGCGGACTATGCGGAATTCTTGCATCGTGTCAAGGATCAGTTGCAGCAGAAAAAAGGAGGTGATCACAAGTGTCTAAATCTAAGACACCGGTGGAACTGAGGGAGCAGGCCAGGAAGCTTCAGGAACAGGCAAAGAGGCTAAATGATCAGGCGACCCTTTTAGAGCAGAGGCGGGCTTTACGGATAGGCACTGAGGTACTGAAATCGGCGGATACCGACTTCAAGGGGTTCACTATCGAGACTTTAAAGGAGCTTGTTAAGGGCGAGTAGCAGGGTTAATAATAGAGGCTTTTACAGGAGGTTTAGCCATGAGCATAGGGGAATTGAGCAACAAAAATGTCCACAGGAAGGATCAAGCGTACAAGGGCAGTGAGACGGCCTGGGCCGACTTCATGATGACCGCTAAAATGCACGTGCATATTGCTGGAGCCATCATGCTTGTCCAAGGGTTACTTACAATTTTGTTGAACCTCGTAACAACAGGGAAAGCGTGGTATTTGCTTGGGAAGTATGTGATTTCAAGTATTGCGAGTTTCGACTTTCCGTTTGCGGCTGGAGGAGCGCTGCTCAAAATACTTAGCCACAATCTCTGGCTGCTCATGATCACGCTGCCGGTTTGGTTTTCTTATCCTTTATTTTTGCGCTACTTCAAAAAAAGGGCGGCTGCTCAGGCAGCTCAACAGTATGAAGGCGGCAGCAAGGAGTTGGAAGAGGAGGAGTTGATCGGCGCGATTCGGAAGAGCGGGGAGGCCACCAGTCTGAATATTGGCAAGACACCGGTGCCAAAGTCAGCTGAGATCAAGCACAGCTTTAGTTGCGGCAGGCCGGGCGTAGGGAAAACCGTCGCAATGTTGCAGCTTATGTTTGGGTTACGGAAGCGCGGAGCAAAGGCGGTTATCTATGATTTCAAGGGCGATTACGTATCTAAGCTGTACGATCCGGCAACGGATATTATTTTCAACCCGCTGGATAAGAGGAATCTCGGAAATAATAAAGGCTGGACCATCTTCAACGAGATGAAGACCTATACAGATGTGGACGCTATAGCAGCATCCCTTATTCCTCAAACCATCAGCAATCAGGACCCTTTCTGGAACGATGCGGCAAGGGATGTGTTTGCGGGAATACTTCATTATCTTTATCAGCAGGGCAAGACAACAAACCGCGACATATGGGAAATGGTGTGCAGCCCTTTAGCCGACATTGCAAAGAAACTGAAGAACACCAAGGGCGGGGAGAGAGGCTATAACTACATCCAGGACGCATCGGCGAAGCAGGCGCTCTCAGTGTTCGCCGTTCTCATGCAGTACGTTAAATCGTTTGAGTTTATGGCCGCCGCGGACGGCGCTTTTTGCGTTAAGGATTGGCTGTCAGACGGGAAGCCCGGATTCCTTTTCATCACGAATTACAGCGATATCAAAGATACGCTTAAACCTGTGTTGTCGCTCATGCTGGACCTTTTGGGCCGCCGTCTCCTGGCCCTGCCGGATGACTATAACCGCAGGGTATTTTTTATGATAGACGAATTCGGGACCCTGCAAAGGCTTTCAACCATAGTGCAGCTGCTCACGCTGTCAAGGAGCAAGGGAGGTTCTGTCTGGATAGGGATACAGGATATCGGGCAAGTCGATAAAATTTATGGCAGGGAACTACGGCAGGCCATCTTCAATGCGTGCGGTACAAATCTTCTTTTTAGCGCCAACGACCCCGACACGCAAAAGTTCCTATCGGATGCTATAGGCGATGTCCGATATATAAATTCCGAGGAGACACGAACAATGGGAAGCGCTGATGAGCGCGACGGCATAACGTTAATGAGACGTAGAATCACTGAAAAGTTAGTGTTGCCATCAGATATTAAGAACTTGCCTGATCTCACGGCCTATCTGAAGTTGCCAAACTTCGACATGGCAAAGATTAAGCTGGAATACAAGTCTTATCCCGAGCGTAATGAGGCATTTATGATGAAGCCAGGCCTAAGCCTCGAAGAGATAAAGCAGGCAGCCGCAGAGGCCAAGGCCAAAGATGACGCTCTGGAAGGTCCGGAAGATAAGAAGCGGGACAAAGCCAAGAAGGAATTGAAGGACATGCTCAAGGATAGGAAGGAGCAGCAGAAGGAATTGGAGAAAGAGCAGAAAGAGCCGGGCGAGGATATCGAACAAGATATCAATATCGCGTCCGACTGAAAAAAATCCTCAGTCTAAGCATATAGCGTGTAGGAGGTGACAAGATGATCAAGGGGATAATTTGCATGGTGTTTTACGCGGGCTGGTTGTGGTGATCGGTTACGTCGTCAGGTATGAGGCTGCAAGCTGGTTAAAGGGCAAGTTGAAAGGCAAAAAGGAACCCACACAAACAAAGGAACAGGCGCCGGAGCCGGAGCAGAGCAAGGACGGCAAAGGCGAGGACCTGGAGGGCGACACTTTTTTTGCCGGACAATAAAAAACCCACTCATAAATGCATTTAAAGGATAGGGAGGTGATAGAGATGATCAGAAAAATAGCAAAGTGGATTAATGAGGGCAAAATACAACCGCCGTCGTATCTGTATCGTGACTATGAGTGCAACAAGCGGTTAATGGGACTAATAGTTGTCATGATAACGGCGCTCGCCATGTGCGTTGACTTTTTGGGAGCACTATAAAGGGAGGTAGAGCATGTTAAGGGGATTATTTCGCATGATAGTTTTTGCCGTGGTGTTAGTTGTTGTAGGTTACGTAGTGAGATATGAAGCCGCGAAATGGCTTGTATCTCAAAGTCCGGCAAGCCAGGCCGTAGTCGCACAGAAGGTAGCAGATCAGGTCCCTGCAGCGATGGAGACGGCAGAACAAACCATGAAAGCGATATCCCCTGCGGTTGTATCAACAATTCAAAATATCGTGGAATCTTTCGCCGCTCGCATCCACGCACAGCAAGGAATAGCGGCAAAAGGGCAAGAAGTACAACAGACAGAGGAAGTCCAGGTGCAGACGCCGGCGGCAGTGGACCAGCAGCCTACAGGACAAGGTTTCAAACATTTCAGCTTTGAGCAGAAAGGAGGTCAACAGTAGTGATAGGTAAAGGGAAAGAGGGAACCAGCCTGAACCCCGTCAAGGCAGACACACTCTATAGGGAGAGTGTGTCTGATAGCCGGTCCCCCCGCGTAATGATAACAATTTTATTGCAAAAAAGGAGTAGTTATGCAAAATAAAGCGGTATCGCCACTGTTTGAGTGCCGGCAGCGCAGCGCCGGTGTTTTTAAATGGCTGATGAAAGTAGATTACACATCAAATAAAGAGTTCTGGGTAAATACAGCCGCCTGGCTTATTATCATGGCGGTTATCATTGCCTTGCTCAATGTCGCAGGTATCGGCACAGCGCATGCCGGCGACTCCCAGGTCAACGACCAGCCCACGGTCACGACTACAGTAACACTACCGAATGGCGAGCAGCATACAACCTATACATATTCACAGTCAGCCACGGTAGCGGATAGCACGACCACGGAGGGCGGCAAGCCGACACCAGAGATGGTGAAGGAGCTTAATGCATCTGCGAAGGCCCTCAAGTCGGCGGAAAAGCCCGTCCTCTGCACTGTTACAGGGGAAGGCGCAAAGGGAAAGCATATGTCTTATGATCTGCATTTGATGGCGGACCCCGCACAATGGGACATAGCAGATTTGGCTTATGTTGAACAGAAATTAATAGTCGCAGGGAATAGCGCGGAAGTGCTGGCCTTGCGGCACATTGACGAAGATTTTCAAACGAATAAAGTCAAGATTACTTGTAAGGCAGACGGCGGAAAAACATTGTCGGTTGTGATTGATGAGCAACCGCTGCCGGCAGAGCCTGTAGCAGCAGTGCAGGACCTTAAGCCCTTTCCTTGCAAAGTTACTTTTACCGGCAGCCGCGTTATTCCGCTAATTGGATGGAGGCGTAGCGTAACACAGGACATAGTTGTTAATGCCGATCCAAAACGCTGGAATTTGCAGAACACTGATGATTATATATTTGTCCAGCTAACATCAGAAGTGATGCGGCAGGCCGTTCCCTTACCAACGTGGTGTGCAGAAACTGTCAGCGTAGCGTGTCCGCTGTTGGGGGGTGGAGAAGTAGCCGAAATGGTGGACGTGAAGCAGTAAGCCAAACCAACAGGGAGCGCCCCTGGGCGCTCCCTTCAATTAAAAGGAGGGAACAGACATCATGAATAAGATAATAATGATAATTGCGGCATTGATGCTGCTTACAGTGGGTGTTGCTCAGGCGGCAGCGACCCCGAACATGTGCGAGGTTTACAACAACGACGACGAGATTGTGAACATGATGCAGACTAATATTATATGCGCGAAGTCGAATACTATAGATCAAAACCTCGAGGGGCGATATGGCGATCTCAGGCATGTTATCGGCAGCGTAAACCTGGGCGTAGGTGTCGAATCGACTAAGAGCATGCAGACGTTTTGCAATACCATCACTGACTCTATAAGTCTGCCGACGGCGTATGTAGGCCGCGCCATACTCTATATTACCGGAAAAGCGATCAAGCAGGTTTGGCACGCGAAGGACAAAAATTACACCGTCAAAAACGGCGTAATGGATATAACAGATAGGGTTTACGATGCCACTCACGGCACAGGTATGTTCAGTAGTAAGCTGCCACAATATGCATTTATGACAACATTTTTTGATCTAATGCAGTCCGCGAAGGAAAACCACCGACCGCTGCCGGAGGACTTCAAGCAGCTCATAGCCGCATACATACGTGCGAGCCGCCAGGCCGCTGTGAAGGTGCTTACTAAAGAGTTCGCAGCAGCTGGAAAAATACAGGACGCTTGCGCGAACGATCCCGATATCCTTTGCCGAGATATCACCAAAGCAGCGCACGACGGCGAAAAGGCGAACTTTGATAAAGGCATCAGCGCGTGCCTTGACGGTATCCGTTTTGAGAAGGACGGATTTTTACTTGCAGATACATTTGACGGACTCCGCCAGCAGGGGGTGAAATTTCTAAATGCAGGGGGGATTGCCTATAACGGCAAGAAAGATTATAAAAGAGCGGCTGAATATTACGCCGAAGCAGCGGCTGCATATGAACTTATTCCAAGAGAGGACGTATCAATTATTGATGAAATGGAGGCAGTGTATGGTTCTTTGTTCACGGCTACGAGAGAAAGAGAGGACGATAAGGATAATCTGATGGAGAAGGAGGTGGCAGAGAGGTATTGGAAGTTTGCTATTTCTATACCTAATAAGTTTGACCCGAGTTGGTCTGTTTATGCCAAAGCGGAGGCGCAGAAGTTCAAAAGCCTCGCGTATGCAGATTCAAGTGAATGGGCGGAAAGTGATGCCGCTTTACGCGAGGCTTATTCTATATTAGCGCAGTACAAGGGGAAGGATGATTCGATAGAACAATTGAAGGCAAATATTGACAAGCAAAGGGATAATTTGAAGCACGACAAAGCTGCTGATGTGTGCCTTGACTCGACGAAGGAGGTGGAAGCGCAGAATCCGGATGAAGTTATAGAGGCATGCAAAGAAGGTGCGGATTATCGGCACTCACAAAAGAACAGCATGTCCGAAGCTGTTATGCTGATGAGCATAGGAGAAATAGCTGACACTAAAAAAGATTACAAGACAGCAATAGATTATTATTTAAAAGTTGTTCCTGTGCTGGATGAGGCTGAAAAAAATCAGAAAAAAGATATCTCTACAACGTTAACTAGACTCTTATCCGAACTTGGGAATGCTTATTATCGTACCGGTGAGTATGTGAAAACAGCCGAGACATATAGCCAGGCGGCAGATAGGGCAAAAAAAATAAAGGATGAGGAGGATAGGGTTTATTGGCAATCATCCATATTTTACGGTGATAGTTTTTATGCGAGCACAGTGGTGAAAGACCAAGGTCTTAGTGATCAAGCTTTGGCAAAGGCTTACTCGATTCTTAAGGATTGTCCAAAGTGCACAGCGGCCAGATTCAAAACACTATCAGGATGGATGGATGGATGGAAAGTTAAGCTTGAAAAACAGAAACAAGAGGCTGCAAAGCCTCAAGAGGGTAAACAGGAGGGGAAAGGTGAACAAAAATAGAGCGATAATCCTATTGTTTAGCTTATGCCTTATCCCTCTCCACGCTTACGCCTTGGACACCTCAACCGAGAGCGGCAAGACTCAGAAGAATGAGCGTGAGCAAAGCCTACAACAGAAAAAGGCGCAAGAACAAGGAACGGCAATAGAAATAAAATTCGGCCTCGACCAAGTATTTCTGCCGATCCTTGCCGAGCTTGAGAAGCGGGATAAAACATTTAAAGGCTGCCGGGTAATATCTAAGCCTATGCTGCCGGGGGATATCGGCGTATCGACCGCCAGGGGAGGCGGGGACTATGACGTGATAGCGGGTCAGATATACGAGCAGCAGGCCAAATCCAACACCGGGATACCGAACCAGGCCAAGGTTAAGCGGTATAGGAATTGTATGGCCCTGTACGGCGCAGTAGCCGCACAGGGGCACTGGAATTTACTGGCTATGCTACCCAAGGGCCCTATTGGTCCGGAGGACCTTAAAATCCTTGCCCGGATTGCAGTTGAGAAAACCTTAGCGACCGGGTTTTCTCCTAACATAAAAACCTTATTCGATATGATAACAACAGATAAAATGCCTTGCCGCTTTGCCGGCACGCTGGATCATTATAAATGTGGTATGAGCACGGTTGACCTTAGTTCTCAAAAACTCTATATCGGCAGCACAGAGTTTTACGGGGAAAAGTTCGCGGGGTATGTTGGGGAGTATAAGGTCTCTTCAACCAGCACGGCCAGTGCAGAACAGGTACAGTTACAGAAGAGAGCCTGGGATATGAGCAAAAACACTAAACAGACAGTGGACGCGGGCAAGTTGCTGCCGCCAATTCACTAAAAATAAAAGGTTTATCAACTAAGAGAAAAATTCCCCTTCCTCATTGCATTACATCTATATCAAGGACACAGACAAAGCTTGAGGCCGTGTTATAATGAGCATGGTATTATCAAGCCTTGTCAGTGTCCCATGAGAAAGGAGGATGCAAAGAATGGGACTGTACAGGCGGAAAGATTCACCTGTTTATTGGATGAGCTTTACAAAGGACGGAAGGTCTTACAACAGGAGTACCGGTACGGAAGACAAAGCTATTGCGCAGAAGATTTATGATATTCTCAAGGGCAAGATCGCAATAGGGCAATGGCACCCGGAAACGGTGAAAGTGGAAAAGCGGGAGTACACGTTCCGGGAGTTGACGGCGAAGTATCTGGAATGGCTGAAAGGCAGGCAGAAAAGCGAGGACCGCAAGAGGCGTTTTATTAAGCAGTTGGTGGAAAAATTTGGAGATATGGAGTTGAATATGTTTTCCGTCGAGATGCTTGAGCAATGGCAAAGCGCGCGAATAGCTAAGGGCAATGAGCCTTCAACGGCTAATCGCTTGCTTGCGACCCTAAAGCATATGTTCACGAAAGCTGCTGACTGGAACATGGTGAGCGATCAAGCTTCAAAGTGTGTCCGGAAGGTGAAGCTCCTGGAAGAGAACAACAAGCGCTTAAGGTATCTTTCCCTGAATGAGTGCAACGAGCTTGTTAGCAGCTGTGATACTCATTTAAAGCCTATTGTTATTACCGCTCTTAATACTGGTATGCGGCGGGGGGAGGTGCTCGGGCTGCAATGGGACAAGCACATCGATTTAAAGCACGGTTTTATTTTATTGGACAAAACAAAGAATGGAGAGCGGCGGGAGATACCCATCAATAAAACGCTTAGAGAGACGCTGACGGGCTTGACGAGGCGGCTTGATGTTCCATATGTCTTTTACGATCCGACCACAGGAAAGCCTTATGCAGAGGTCAGGCGGTCGTTTAACACGGCATTGAGGCTGTCAAAAATTCATGACTTCAAATTCCATGATCTAAGACACACCTTTGCGAGTCACTTGGTTATGGCCGGGATAGACATTACCACTGTTAAGGAACTTCTGGGGCATAAGACAATTTCCATGACTCTGAGGTACGCTCATCTTGCGCCTTCACACAAAGTAAAAGCGATCGCTGTTTTTGATCAAATTTTGACCGGCAAATTGCCCAAAAAACAGGACGATTACTACGATTTTACTACGTTGGAGACCCAGGCTGCTAACCCTGTAGCCGTAAGTCATTGAAAAAAAAGAAGCCGGGAAACGGACTCGAACCGTCGACCTGCTGATTACGAATCAGCTGCACTACCAACTGTGCTATCCCGGCGTTGTAAGAATGTGATTTAAACGTTATAGTTTATCAAATTCCTGCTTAAAAAAACCAAGGGTAAGTTCATCATGGATACAAAACTCCACAACCTGAACGGATGAATTGCTGTTTTTCATCAGAAAGTCTTTTGCGGTACTGACCAGGATTTTTGCGCAACGGTCTTTGGGAAACCCGAATATGCCGGAGCTGATGGCCGGCATCGAAACACTTGCCAGTCCCTTGCCCGATGCCAGTTCGAGACTGTTTTTCACAGCGTTTTTTAACTTATTGTCCTCGTCGCCTTCCCCCATCCTGGGGCCTACTGCGTGAATAACGAATTTTGACGGCAATTTGCCTGCTGTAGTAATAGCTGCGTTCCCTACGGGGACAAAGCCGATTGCGTCGCTTTCTTCCTGAATGACCTGACCGCCTTTTCTTACTATGGCTCCGGCAACGCCGCCGCCGTGCTGGAGGTGCGAATTGGCGGCATTGACAACGGCATCAACATCACGTTCAGTGATGTCTCCCATTACAAGTTTCAGCGTTTTGCCGCCAAAAGTGCGCTCAGCAATCATTTTCATATAAACCTCCTAAAAGATAGGTCATAGGCAATAGGTCATAGGTCATAGGATTTTTTTCCTATGACCCATTACCCATCACCTATTACCTGTATTTATTGTACAATACTCTAATGAAGATAGCATATTTCGACTGTTTTTCCGGTATAAGCGGGGACATGTGCCTCGGCGCTCTTGTGGATGCCGGTGTCAGTATTGAAGACCTCGCCTTATTGCTTAAGAAGCTCCCTGTGAGGCAGTATCATATCAAGGCAGCCCGGGTTTCACGTTCAGGTGTTGCGGCCACTAAGGTTGATGTCGTGCTCGATAAAGGGTATAAGGCATCGCCGTTACAGTGGAAGGATATAAGGGCCATTATTAATAAGTCAAAGCTTCAGGATACACTACGGCATCAGGGACTCCAGGTTTTTAAAGGACTTTTTGAGGCGGAGGCAAAGGTGCACGGCAAAGGCTTTGAAGCGGTGCATCTGCACGAGCTGGGTGGAATAGATTGCATGGTTGACATCTTCGGAACGCTTATCGGGCTTGATCTCCTTGGAGTGAGGAAAGTATACACATCTCCTGTTAATATGGGCAGCGGTACGATAAAATGCGGTCATGGGACATTACCTGTGCCGGCCCCTGCAACAGCCGAGCTTTTGAAGGGGTACCCGGTGTATGCATCCGATATCCGTTTTGAGCTGACTACTCCCACGGGAGCAGCTATCTTAAAGGGGCTGGAAGCTGAAGCTCTTCCTGTTCCATCCATGCTGACCGGTCATATAGGTTATGGGGCCGGAAATAAGGATTTCGAGGGTGTGCCCAATTTGCTCAGGATATTTGTCGGCGATACCGCCGGTACAGATTCTTCGGCCTGTCGGAAACCGTCCGATACAGAGGTAATGGTTATCGAGACCAACATAGATGACATGAACCCTCAGCTTTACGAAGAGGTTACCGATAAGCTCTTTGAAGCCGGCGCCCTGGATGTGTTTTTGGAGAATATCATAATGAAAAAGGGGAGGCCGGCCATAAAGCTGACCGTTATCACCGATGAATATAAGCGTGAGGAACTTACTTCTCTCATTTTTAATGAAACAACTACTATCGGCCTTAGATTTTACAGGGCCGGGCGCAAGGTGCTCAGCAGGGAGATCAGGAAAATCAAGACAGGATTCGGCGAAGTGCGGATAAAGATTGCCCGGATGGAAGGCGCTGTCATCAACATTTCTCCCGAATTCTCCGACCTGAAAGCGCTTTCCAAAAAGACCGGACAACCCGTAAAAATACTTTCCGAAGCAATCATGGCCGTACTGAAGGCCGAATATAAGTACATGCCGAAACAGTAATTGAGACATCAACAGCGCACTCGACTGTTATTTTCGCGTTTATGTGGAGGTATCCGGGAGCAGGATTCCGGGACCGGCCGCACACGAACTAAACGGTCAAAATGCTATAATTATTCAGTAGTGATTTGTTAAGGAGGCAAGAAACATGTTAAGCACATTCACCGCAAAATACACAAAAATCAGTGCCGGGTACATGGGGCAACTCATAGAATGGCCTGAAGTAATTACCGAAGGTAAGACGCTGGAAAAATGCAGGGAAATGCTCAAAGACGCTCTCAATGAGATGATAAAGACCTACCGTCTGCAGAAAAAGGAAATTCCTGCCGGCAGGGCTCTTCTGGAACAGATACCAGTAGAGGTTTGAGTGTCGGTAAAACGCAGCGATTTGATAAAGTATTTTGAAAGTAATGGGTTTTATCTTTTGCGGGAGGGCGGCAAGCATTCTATTTATACCAACGGTTATAAGACCCTTCCAGTTAAAAGGCATAGCGTGATTGACAGAATTACAGCCAATGAACTTTGTAAACAGGCTGGGTTAGACCCGAAGTTTTAATCAAGCCAAATCAATTTGATGGGATCTCAAAAAGTCGTCATACCCGCGAACGCAAGCTTGACCTTGGGACCTGGGAACAGGTTTTTTATGGCGAATTTGACGGCAGAAGAAAAAAGAGGGTGCTCGTAAAGATCATCGGCGAGTAGGGATGCAATGACAGAAAGCTATCTCGATATAGCGAAAAGTGTGATGATTTCTTCTCCTGCGGGTTCCGGCAAGACAGAGAAACTTGCAAGAAGGTATATTGCGCTTCTGAAGGGCGGCTCGGATGTTGAAAGGATACTGGCTATAACCTTTACCGAAAAGGCCGCTGCTGAAATGAAAGAGCGCATAATGAGCATTCTTAAGGACGAAGATGCCGAACTCTTCGAAAGGGTCAGGGAAAGGATGCCCCGCATGCGCATTTCGACCATCCACTCCTTCTGCCTGAAACTCCTCAAAAGGTTTTGTCTCGAGCTCGGCATGGATGTAACTCTCGATGTTATGGACAGTTTTAACGCTGATATGCTCTGGGGTGAGGCTGTATATGAATCGCTGCGGGAGGACGGTCTTACGCAGGAGAAGCTTTTTTACGAAGTGATCAAAAAGAGCGGGATAAAGGGTTGGAACAAACTCAACCATCACCTTCAGTCGTTATATGCAAAAAGGTCCGGCATTGAGCTCGGATCAGGCGGCCTGATTATAGAGGGTCCCAATGCGGGCCATTTCGGCAATATCCTGGCTATCTATTCAAAATGTCTTGCGCGTTACAAGCTGAAGAAAAGGGAAAGGCGGCTGATGGATTATGACGATCTTGAGCTCCTGGCATATGAGGCCATCTCTACGGACCCGGAATGGCAGAATGTGCTTTATTCTTTTGATGAGCATACCGATCATGTGCTGGTGGATGAGTTCCAGGACACGAGTACCTTGCAATGGATGATAATCGATAAGCTGACGGAAGAGTGGCGCTCCGGAATGGGCGCCAAACGCGAATCGGGATTGACCCCTACTGTATTTCTCGTAGGGGATGACAAGCAATCCATTTATTCCTTCAGGGGGGCCAATGCAGGCATATTCAGGAATGTACGGAACAAGTTTTCCGAGTGGCTCGGCAGCGAGTATCATTTTATCGAGGTAAAGGAGAATTACCGGAGTCTTCCGGCAATAATACGCTTTGTCAACGATCTGTTCGGCAGGTTGATGCCTGAAGGCCTGTATGAGGATTGGAAGGTCTCTTATGTGCCTTTTGAAGCGACCAGGCCCGGTGAAGGCAGGGTTGAACTGATGGTCTGCGAGGGCGGCGGTAATACAAAAGAGAACAGAAAGGCCGAAGCGCTCCTTATTGCGAAGCAAATAGAAAAGCTTCATGGCAGTTATGAGATATATACTGCGCAGGGAAAGAGGAAGTGCAGCTACGGCGATATGGCGGTCCTGCTTCGAAACAGAACATATCTGTCCGCATTCGAAGACTCGCTCAGGAAGCAGGGAATACCATTTGTTGTTGTAAAGGGTGTCGGATTTTATAACACTCCCGAAGTAGGGATTTTAAAGGACCTTCTGTTTTTCCTTCTTGATCCCCTCGATGATTACAGCCTTTTCAATATCCTGCGGTCTCCTCTGTTCCGGATAAACTACGCTATGCTTCTGAAGATGGCAAAGGATATTGTTCCTGATGGTGCCGGCGCGACCGGCTATCTTTACAAGGTGCTTGAATCACACAAAAAACCCGCCCTGTCCGAAGCTGAAAATGGTATCGGAGCTATAGCGGCTTCGGTAGGCAACTGGCTTGAAAGAGCGCGGTCAGTCCCTTACGCTGTTCTTATAGAGGAGATACTTTGCGAAACCGGGGCATGGCAGTACTTCCATGAGAGACAGCGCTATGTAAACGTCAAAAAGTTTATAAAACTGGTGGAAGATCTCGAATCACAGGGACTGACGGGACTCGAAATAAGGGACAAACTGATCAGGGCAGCCGCGCAGTCGGATGAATCAAAGGCAAACGTGAGCACGGAGGGCATGGACGCGGTACGAATCATGACCACACACGCATCAAAGGGTCTCCAGTTTCCCATGGTATTCCTCCCCTTTCTCGACGAAGGGGTGCAGCCGAGGTCGAATAGTATTGTTATCCAGGAGAATAAAGGCAGCTTGACGATCGGTTATGAGGAGGACCCTGATGCGAGAAAGTCCATGCCCATCTTTAAACAGTTCAAAGAAAAATCCGAGGATGAGGAAAAACGGCTGTTCTATGTTTCCACAACGAGAGCGATGGATTATCTTTGCATGTCAGGCAGCCTGAGCAGAAAGCCCACCGGCAAACTTGCTTATATGTTTGATGCATTTAATTTATACGCACGGGACGAGTACAGCTCCATGGATCTGCCGTTTTCTGTGATAAATATAGACGCGGGAGCATTAAGAGAAATAATGGAAGCGCCTGAAAAGCCTGCCATGCCGGAGTCAGCCGGGCGGTCTGATACAGGTAAAGACGAACTGTTTTATATAGAGCCGCTTAACCGGGACTACCGTCCTTTAAATATCTGGAGGGATGTTACAGAAGAAATAGATGAAACTAACAGGAAACACGGTGATGACTGGGTCATGATGGGCAGGGCTTTTCACCGGGTATTCGAGGGGATATCGAACGGGCTGATAACAAAAGACAACATGGAGCATAAAATATTGGAGATACTAAGGAACGAAGTGCTGTCTGACGACTCTATTGACAGGATGCGGGGTGTTATTCTGACTGATCTGTCGCGTCTCGAACAGGCTGGATATCTCCGTGATATTATCGCGCCTCGCGAGGACGCTTATGCGGAGCTGCCCTTTATTCTGGAACTGGGACAGAGCATATACAAGGGTA
Source organism: Nitrospirota bacterium (assembly GCA_963784135.1). Lineage (GTDB taxonomy): Bacteria > Nitrospirota > Thermodesulfovibrionia > Thermodesulfovibrionales > Dissulfurispiraceae > JADFXI01. The sequence goes on from CAWAQG010000009.1 coordinate 27,853, forward strand.
GAATCGACAGGGTGATTATTAAAGAGGGTATTGCTCATGTTTATGACTACAAGACATACCCGGTTTCCGAAGATGAAATGCGTGAGATCTCCAAACGGTATGGCTTCCAGCTGGATATATATAAGAAAGCGGTCGAGAAGCTTTTCCAGGTAAAGGCAAAAGGACATCTTTTCTTTACACATGAACAGAAGATAATATAGTAACTAATATGTGCGAGTTGAAAGAAAGTAGGTCTGGGGTATACTATCAAGCATTACCTTACAAGTGCAGCATCTCTGTTTGGGACGAGAGAGCTTAATAATTAAACAATTAATCCGTTGTCTGTCAGAGGAGGTTTTATGGGAACACCCTTCAATGAGATATCGTTGAGCTTGGTTTTCGTTGTGGTAATTGCGCTCTATATACTTGGGAGCGCGATTAGAATACTTAAAGAGTATGAGCGAGGCGTAGTATTCAGGCTCGGGAGGATAATACCTATCAAGGGTCCCGGCCTTGTCCTGATATTTCCCGATCATCGACAAGCTTGTAAGAGTGAGTCTGCGGACAGTCACAATGGACGTTCCGCCGCAGGATATTATTACGAAAGACAACATCACGGTCAAAGTCAATGCAGTAATCTATTTCAGGCCGATTGACCCTATACGCGCAATCACCGAAGTTGAGGATTTTTATTATGCCACTTCTCAAATATCACAGACATCGCTGAGAAGTATTCTCGGCCAGAGCCAGCTCGATGATCTGCTCGCAAAACGTGATCAACTTAATGTGGAACTGCAGCGCGTAATTGATCAGCAGACAGAGCCATGGGGTGTGAAAGTCAGCGCTGTTGAAGTTAAAAATGTCGACCTGCCACAGGAGATGCTTCGGGCTATCGCGCGGCAAGCGGAAGCGGAAAGGGAACGGAGGGCAAAGATAATACATGCTGAAGGAGAATTTCAGGCTTCGCAGAAGCTTGCTGATGCTGCTAAAATAATTTCATCCGAGCCGGCAACGCTGCAGCTCAGATATCTTCAGACTCTCACGGAAATAGCGACCGAGAAGAATTCGACTATAATTTTCCCTCTGCCCATAGAGATGCTGAGGCCGTTTTTTGAGAAGCACTAGTACTTCAGTTTATGAATTGAAGTGCTGAACTACCACCTGATTAGGGCCGATGCCCAGGTCAGTCCGCCGCCGAAGGCTTCCAGGAGCAGATAATCGTCTTTTCTGATCCTTCCGTTCCTCACGGCCTCATCGAGCGCAATGGGTATTGAAGCCGCGGACGTGTTACCGTAACGGTCAATATTGACGATGACCTTGTCCATTGAGAGGCCGAGCCGTTTCGCTGTGGCCTGGATTATCCGCAGGTTCGCCTGATGGGGGATCAGGGATGAGAGCTGAGAGGGTTTAAGATTATTTTGCTTCAATGTTTCAGTGACAAGATTTTCGAGTATCTTTACCGCAACTTTGAAGGTCTCATTTCCTTTCATTTTTATAAGTGCATTTTTTTGCCGATTGTTTCTTTTGACGGGGGATCTCTGAGCCGCCTCCGGGAAGGCATAATAAATCACCCAGACTGCCGTCGGCATGGAGATGAGAGGAAAGGATGCCGTTGTCTCCGTCAGCGGCCTCCAGGATCGCTGCTCCTGCGCCGTCGCCAAAAAGGACGCAGGTGTTCCTGTCCTCCCAATCAGTGAAACGGGAAAGCGTTTCGGCGCCCACAAGGAGTATTTTTTTGTACTGTCCCGACCTGATGAAGCTGTTTGCAACGGAAAGGCCGTAGATGAAACCCGAACACGCAGCATTGATATCAAAAGCAGCCGCTTTTTTTGCGTCAAGCCGGTGTTGAAGCAGGCAGGCAGTCGACGGGAGAAGCGTATCGGCGGTCATGGTTGCGACAATGATAAGGTCCAGATCTTTTGCCTTGATGCTCCGTATTTCAGGGCATTTTTCGAGGCCTCAAGGGCCAGGTCTGACGTTGCCTGTTTCTCCCCTGCTATTCTCCGCTCTTTTATCCCGGTGCGTTCAGTAATCCATTCATCCGTAGTGGCTACAATTTTTTCCAGATCGGAATTTGTCAGCACCTTCTCAGGAGCATACGAACCGGTTGCTATTATGCGCGCTCTAAGCATACTCTAAAATCCCTTAATTACATGGACCGTCCGGTTCTCCAATAAGCGCAGGCAAAATTGTGGAACTCGTTATTTTGCATCTTTTCTGTGTGCATACTCGCTCAAGAGCATGCGTAATATTTTCGTGTACTTTTTTCTTTGCCATTTCGGCAGACACCCGTATCGCATTTTTTATGGCTTTTGAAGAGGAACGTCCGTGGCTTATGATGCATGTGCCGTTTATTCCGAGGAGAGGAGCGCCGCCATATTCCGAATAATCTGTCCTCTTTCTGAAGTTCCGGATCGCGGGCTTGATCATCAGGTACCCGAGCTTTCCGGTTGTCGCATTGATAATTCCCTTTTAAGCATCTTTAATATAGTCTCAGCAAGACCTTCGCTTACTTTCAATACAATATTGCCGATAAAGCCATCGCATACAATTACATCCGCATTTCCGGAAAAAATATCTTTTCCCTCGATATTGCCCAGTAAAATTGATGCCTGAATGCCTGAGCAGTTTAAAAGCCTCTTTCGTGAGTTCATTACCCTTTGTATCTTCCTCTCCTATGCTCAGAAGTGCGACAAGGGCTTAGGCACATCGAAAAGCGCCTTATAGTAAGCATTCCCCATTAGCGCGAACTGCAGAAGGTTCTCCGGTTTGCAGTCCACGTTGGCGCCCGCATCGATAAGCACAAAAAAACCGGTAAGCGAAGGCATTATTGTTGCTATGGCAGGCCTGTCAACATTTGGAAGCTTTCCCAAAATGAAAAGTGAGGTTGCCATTGCCACGCCCGAATTGCCTGCGCTGACAGCGGCATCTGCGAGATTGCTTTTGACAAGCTCAATCGCCACCCGGATAGAGGAATCCTTTTTCTTTCTGAGCGCGACACTGGGCGATTCATTCATCGCAACTACTTCAGATGAATGCACTATGGATATTTGATGAGAGGGATAGCGCCTGCCGGCGAGGGAATCAGTCAACGCTGACGATCACCGACGAGAATAACCTCTACGTCATATTCGTTGACAGCCTCTACTGCTCCGGCTATGGTCATTTCCGGAGCAAAATCGCCCCCCATAGCATCGAGGGCAACCTTCATGATTCTTTAGAGACTACCTCAAGTATCTTCTTGCCGTTATAAGTTCCGCAATTGGCACATACCCGGTGCGGCTGTTTCATTTCCTTACAATCAGGGCAAGCTACAAGGGTTGGAGACTGGCCCTTCCAGTTTGCCCTTCTTTTATCCCTTCTTGTACGTGTATGCCGGTGAGTTGGATTTGCCATGAATTACTCCTTTTTTTTCAATAATTGTTCAAGTACTTTCAAACGCGAGTCTATTTCCGAAGTACTGCAGTTACAGCCCGAAACATTCAAATCGGCGCCGCATTTCGGGCATATACCTTTACACTCGGGGGAGCAGAGCGGCTTCATGGGTAAATTAAGAAGCAATTGTTCCACCAGCACTTCATCCGTATCAAGCGTATCATTTTTGTAGAAGCCCATATCAAGCTCATCGCTCTTCAATTTATGGTGCTCTTCTTTATTAAGCACCTCTGAAGGTTCATACACAACATTGATTTGCTGCTTGCACTTCATAGTATAAGCATTGAGACACCGGCTGCACAGCAACTCGATTTCGCCCTCCATCATGCCATTCACCAGCACTTCAGAACCTATCGTCCGTATATTCAGAACAGCATGCAGCGGTGAAACTGTTTTTACAGACTCCAACGTAATGTTTTCGTTGCATTCTACATCTATTCCCTCTTCAGGGATTTCCGAAATGACAATTTTCATAGAATAGTCTCACACGCCTGAAATGTTGAACTAATATTTTAGTTTTAACGGGCTGTTTTGTCAACCCTACGAAAGGCAGGCTGTGGCGAGCAGATAAACTGTCCGTATCTGTAGCACATAAACTGTCCGGATAAAATATATGGATAGCAAGGGGGCTATCCATGAAACGTTCGGCAGTGTTGCAGGAGGTACGGAAGATGAGATTTGAAGAAAGCTATGAGGGTTGGATACGAGGTCGATTAACGCAGGAAGAAGCAGCAACGCTTCTGGGTGTGTGCGATAGGACATTTAGAAGATATATGTTGAGGTATGAAGATACGGGCCTGGAGGGCCTTATAGATAAGCGTTTAGGGCAAATATCTCATAAACGTGCGCCTGTTGATGAAGTAGTCGCACTATCGGATCTTTATAGCAATCGCTTTTGTGGTTTCAATGTCAAACATTTTTATAGCTGGTACCGGCGTGCTTATCAAGGGACCAGAAGCTACACATGGGTCAAGAACACCCTCCAGGAAAAGGGATTGGTACCGAAGGCAGCACAGAAAGGTACACACAGGAAAAAGCGTACAAGGGCACCTTATACCGGTATGATGCTGCACCAGGATGGTTCCAAACATCAGTGGGTTGAAGGAAAATACTGGGATCTAATCGTAACTATGGATGATGCCACGAGTGAACACTACTCGATGTTTTTTGTGCAGGAGGAAGGCACTCAAAGCAGCTTTCAAGGGGTAAAAGAAGTTATTGAGCAACACGGATTGTTTGCTTCGTTGTATACGGATCGTGGAAGTCACTACTGGCATACACCTGAGGCCGGAGGGAAAGTGGACAAATCAAATCTTACCCAGTTCGGTCGTGCAATGAGCCAACTTGGAATTAAGATGATTGCTGCGTATTCTCCTGAGGCCAGGGGTCGTTCTGAGCGAGCCTTCGAAACTCATCAAGACCGCCTCGTCAAGGAGCTTGCAATGGCGGGCATTACTGAGATGAAGCAGGCCAATGATTATCTTGCCAGTACTTATATGCCAGCCCATAATGCCGAGTTCACTGTTGTCCCGCAGGAACCACAGAGCGTGTTCGTGACTTGGGCAGGCACTGCCTTGGAAGACATCCTATGCGAACAGTATGACCGCACCGTAGGCAACGACAACTGTGTAAAGTTCGATGGGCTAAAACTTCAGATCCCGCCAAATCAATATCGCTGCCACTACGTTAAGGTCGAAGTTCGCGTCCATCGTTATCCGGATGGTGGCCTTGCTATATTCCATGGACCGAGAAAACTGGCGGTCTTTGACCCTAAAGGAAAGGAGATTGCAAAGTGCTCACATGCAGCGGCATGAGACTCAATAAAACTGACATCGGTGGCCTGCCATGTTCCATGCGCAGCCACCCTGCAGAACCGGACAGTTTATTTGCTCTAAAACCGGACAACTCTATTTGTTGACAACACCCTACGAAAGGCAGGCAATAGGCTATAGGCAATGGGCTATGAGAAAAGGAAAAAATTCCCGTTTTGTTTTTCTGCTTTTAACCTGATGTATTTGCTTTTACCCATAGCCTATTGCCTATAGCCTATTGCCTGCCAAATGCCGACATTTTCCATGTCGGTATTTGGTTGACATAATATCCTTGACAAAAAAACTTGCAACTCTTTAGAATCTCTGCATAAAACTACTATACATATAAATAGAGGAGGGGGGACGCATTATGAGGGTAGTAGACAGGATTTTTAAGAACAATCTCTTAATTTTTCTTTTTTCAGCAGGAATTTTTTTGATTTCTTTACTTGTATTCATGAGGGGCGGCACTGTTTATGCGGGGATTGCTGAATCCTGCGTGACCGACAAGTGCCATAGTGATATGGGCAAAGCGAAATTTGTTCATGGTCCTGCCGCTGTCGGCCAGTGCACGTCGTGTCATGTCCCGGAGGCCAAACACAAATTTATGCCGATTACTGATGTGGCATCACTTTGTTACAAATGCCATGACAGAGTTGATACTAAGAAAGCTGTGCACAGTCCCGTTAAAGCAGGCCATTGTACAAAATGCCATGACCCGCATCAGTCCCCTTTTAAATATCAGCTTCGTGAGAATGGAATAAAACTCTGTTTTATGTGCCATGATAAAAAGATAGCTTCAGGAAAATTTGTCCACGGTCCTGTTGCGGTCGGGGGATGCACGATGTGCCATAACCCTCATGAGAACGATTTTCCCAAAATGCTCAGCTCCTCCGGGAATGATCTTTGTTTTTCGTGCCACACCGATAAGGCTGAAGCTTTCAAAGGAAAGAAGTTTGTCCATAAGCCTGTTGCCGACAAATGCACTAACTGTCACAGTCCTCACTCGGGAGACTATAAATATAATTTCAAAGTTGACGGCTCACGGGACCTGTGTTTTACCTGCCATACAGACAAGAAAGACTGGATTGAAAAGGCACGGGTAAAGCACGGCGGATTGGAAACGGACAGAAAATGTCTTGCCTGCCATGACCCCCATGTTTCCGATTTTCCCAAGCAACTGGTCCGGGCGCCGATGGATACATGTTTTATGTGCCATGACCGGCAGCTCGACACACCTAACGGCAAGATTATGGATATGAAAACCTACCTTGCCGAGAACAGCGAACATCACGGACCGATTAAGCAAAAAGACTGCTCCGCTTGCCATAATACTCATGGCTCGAATAACTTCAGGATTCTCAGGAGATATTTCCCTCCTGTGTTTTATGCAGGCTTCGATTTGAGAAACTACGAACTCTGCTTTGGCTGCCATGAAAAAACGCTCGTGCTCGAACCCCGGACGACAACATTGACCGGATTCAGGAACGGAGACCAGAATCTCCATTACCTGCATGTGAATAAGCCGGTGAAAGGCCGCACTTGCCGGGCTTGTCACGATGCTCACGCGACCAACAACCCAAAACACATTCGTGATTCCGTTCCGTTTGGCGTGTGGGGTCTGCCTGTCGGATATCAGAAAACCGCGAACGGCGGCAGCTGCCTGCCGGGGTGCCACCAGAAATTTGAGTACAACAGGATTTCAGCGGTCAAGAACAGGTAGGCGCTTATGAGTAAGAGAAATAACGATAAGCTCCGGTGTCCAAAGTATAAAAGGGCCAACATAGCGGCTTGTCTCCTTTTTGCTCTTTGTATATCCGGAGCCGTCGCTCCTGCAAGGGCGCAGGACAATGATAATAAAGAGAAGGCTGTAGCGCTTTACAATGAGGCGGCAACCCTTTTTCATGAAGGTAACACTGATAAGGCGATAGAGACTGCGAGGGAGTCGCTCAAGGTTGACCCTGCATTTTGCGAGTGCTATGAACAGCTCGGTTATATGCTTTTGAGCAAACGGCTGCCTGAAGAGGCCCTCAGTGCTTTTGATGAAGCCTTAAGAATCAATCCCCGCCTGCGAACATCGAAGACGGGCAAGGGATTCGCTTTGCTTGGCAAGGGGGATGTAAATGAGGCTGAGAAGGTACTTAAGCAGGCACTGGAGTTGAACCCTTATCCTTCCATGACGCATTATGCATTGGGGCTTGCCTATGAGCGGAGCAATGAATATGAGAAGGCAATTGAGCAGTATAAAGAGGGGACCGCTAAATTTAAGGAGGGCAAGCGATGAATCCAAATAGAGGGATTTTTTACAGTTAAGAAATTCTAACAAACCCTTAAAGGAGGAGGTTTATGTTGTATTTCAGAACAATGATTGCCGCTGTTTTCCTGCTGTTGCCTCTCAGTGCGTTTGCTGCCGGAGGGCATGACGGCCTCGTATGCACGGGCTGCCATGCGATCCATACCGCAAAAGACGCTATAATTTTCGCGGTATCCTCAAACAAAATTGATATTAACCCACGGACAAAGCAGCCCTTTGCCGATATTACCGCGCTCTGTCTGGGGTGTCATGAGACACCTGAAAAAGGTGGTATGGGCATAAAGCCTATTGATGGACATATGAGCCATCCTTACGGTCTTAATAGCGTTAATGCTAAAGTTGCCCGAGTGCCGGCAGAGTTGCTCAGGGATGGAAGATTTGAGTGCGTGGGATGCCATGACCCGCATCCCTCAAATACTAATTACAAGTATTTGAGGGTCGATACGGCGAACGGCTCAAAAATGGATAGCTTCTGCGCGGTCTGCCATCCTGCAAAGGCTGACCCGAAAGTTTCAGCGCAAAAGGTAAAATTCTTTAATAGCATGGACGAGCGGCTTAGCGGAAGTCCGGAATAGCTGCAGTAATTCATACAGAGAGGCCGGCGCAAGTTGCCGGCCTCTCTTATTATTATGACAAAAGGCGTATCCCCTCACTCCCTGTAATTTCCGGGTAGTGTGTCAGTTTGTTTTTGCTCTGTATTAGACTTGTCCAAAATAAGATTTGGAACGGAAGCTGTGCATTTCGTCATACCCGCGAAGGCGGGTATCCACTCTTTGGAAAAAATGGATTCCCGCTCACTACCTGCGGGAATGACGTCAATAAAAACTTTTATTTTATTCTCATAGTGCGTAACAGGTGATACAGAGCAAAAACAAACTGACACACTACCTATTTCCGCATAAAATTGACAGATAATTAAATCATTTCATATACTGTCGGATAGATTTGTGCAAGGAGGGAATATATATGGATTTTGGAATTAAGAACAGGCTTTCAAGGATTTTCAATCCGAAAACCGGCAAAACCGTTATGCTTGCCGTGGACCACGGCTATTTTCAGGGTCCGACAACGGGGTTAAGGGACATGAGAAATATAGTCCCTCTCGTTCCTCATGCGGATTGTCTATTTGTCACAAGGGGTATATTGAGGAATTGCATTGATCCCAAAATCGATACTTCTATTTGTCTCAGGGTGTCCGGAGGTCCGAGTATTCTGGGAGAGCTGTCAAATGAGGACATCACGACCTCAATGGAGGAGGCCCTGAGGCTTAATGCTTCAGGCATAGGGATGTCTATTTTTGTGGGCGCCAAAAACGAAGACAGAACCATCTCAAATCTTGGCAGACTGGTCAGCGAGGCAGAAAGGTATGGCATGCCCGTTCTGGCAATAACGGCAGTCGGCAAAGATATGGGCAAGGATGCCCGGTATATAGGGCTTGCATGCAGGATGGCGGCGGAAATCGGAGCACATATTGTGAAGACCTATTATTGCGAGGGTTTTGAGGAAGTCGTTGCAGGGTGTCCGGTGCCTATTGTTATCGCGGGAGGGAAAAAACTTCCCGAGATGGATGCGCTGAAGATGACCGAAAATGCTATCAAGGCAGGGGCGAAGGGTGTGGATATGGGAAGAAACATATTTCAGAGCGACAGCCCGGCCGGAATGATAAAAGCGGTAAGGGCGATTGTGCATAAAGGTATTTCGTCACGGGAGGCATTCGATATTTATCAGGGTAGCAAGAAATCGGCGATATCGGAAAGCATAAATACTGAGATGGAAAAGGTATAAAAAGGCCGGCAATAGGCAATAGGCGATGGGCTATAGGTCAAAAAACGAAAACAGGCGATATACTATGGGTCAAGGAGATAGAAAGAGACTTTTTTGGCTTTACCTATCGCCTATCGTCTATAGCCTATTGCCTGGTTTTGTCTGTGTTTATTTATGAAAGTGGCAGTGTACTACAGCAACAACGATGTGAGAATAGAGGAACGCCCTGTGCCGCGTATAGCCGCCGGCGAGATACTGGTCAGGATGATGGCATCCGGTATCTGCGGCACTGACGTAATGCAGTGGTACAGGCAAAAAAAGCCCCCGCGTGTCCTGGGCCATGAGATGGCGGGAGAGATTGTTGAAGCAGGCAAGGGCGTAGAGAAATTAAAGACAGGCGAGAGGGTCTTTGTATCTCATCATGTGCCATGCTACGGCTGCCGTTACTGCAATGAAGGAAACTATACGGCATGTGAGGCACTGCATACTGGAAATTATGAGCCGGGCGGATTTTCGGAATATATACGCGTGCCTGCGGCGAATGTAAAATATGGGACATTCCTGCTGCCCGATGAGATGAAGTATGAGGATGCCGCGATGATCGAGCCCCTTGCATGCGTGGTGCTCGGACAGAAGCAGCTCAAGCTTGAGAGAACACATACTGTTTTGATAATAGGCTCCGGCATTTCCGGACTGCTGCATATACAATTGGCAAAGCTTGTCGGGGCGACCGTAGTTGCGACGGATATTAATGAATACAGATTGAACAAGGCCCTCGAATTCGGGGCCGACCATGTGTTTCGCGCAGAAAAGTATTCCGTGGATGAACTTAAAAAAGTAAACGGAGGACGACTTGCGGACCGTATTATAGTTTGCGCCGGAGCTAAACAAGCGGTTGACGCCGCGGTTTCATCTGTTGACAGGAGGGGGAGGATACTCTTTTTTGCTGTCCCGGAGGGAGATATAAGCATTCCATCAATGAGGTTCTGGAGAGACGAGATAGCTATTGTTTTTTCTTACGGCGCAGCACCCGGAGACCTGCAGGAAGCTCTTGACTTGATTAAGAACGGCAGCGTGAATGTAAACAGGATGATCACCCATGTGCTGCCGCTTTCCGATATTCAGAAAGGTTTTAAATTGGTCTCTGAAGCAGAAGGGTCACTGAAGGTGGTAATAGTTCCCGATGCCATTCTTCCATGAACGCCCCCTGAAAATATTTTTTTCCGGTATCGGCGGCAGCGGCGTTTCAGCGATAGCGAGTTTCATGGCCGACAAAGGTCACATAGTAGTCGGTTCCGACAGGTCTTTTGACGGCAATCAGGCACATCCTTTATATCAAATCCTGAAATCAAAAAATATCGCTATTGTACCCCAGGACGGCAGCGGCCTCGACAGCTCTTTTGATTTCGCAGTTTTCAGCACAGCGGTGGAAGCGGACCAGCCCGAGGTGATTAAAGCGAGGCGCATTGGCGTCCCGATACAAACAAGGCCCGAATACCTTGCAAAGATAGTGGCCGAATTCAAGACCATTGCAGTTGCAGGGACAAGCGGCAAATCGACCACGGCGGGGATGCTCGCTTTTCTTATGCAGCGGCTCGGTATGCGGCCGAATTTCATAGGCGGAGGCAGGGTCAAACAGTTCAAAACAGAGCATAATGCCGGTAATGCGATTACCGGGGACTCTGAATTGCTTGTAATGGAAGCCTGCGAATCTGACGGCACTATAGTCAACTATAAACCGGAGCATTCCATCATTTTGAATCTCGAACTGGACCACCATTCAGTAGAAAAGACTGCTGCAATGTTCGAAATTCTTTGCGGCAATACCGCGGGGATGATCATTTTAAACTCTGATGATGCTCATCTCGGGAAAGTCCCTTTCCGGAAGGCGGTGTATTTCTCCATCGATGCCGCTTCCGCATACCGTGCAGAAGCCGTCGACTTGCAGCCTTTCAGCACCGGCTTTTCGGTGAACGGAACAAGGTTCAGGCTTTCCATCCCGGGCAAATATAATCTTTACAATGCACTTTCCTGCATAGCTCTGCTCGGGGAAATGGGTATCTCACATAAAGATATTGCAGGTGTCCTCGCCGAATTCAGCGGCATAGAGAGGAGGTTCGACATACATCTTAACGACGGGAAGCGGCTTGTCATTGACGATTACGCGCATAACCCGCATAAAATCGCTTCTTTTATGAGGACGATGCAGAATGTGCGCGAGCGTGTCTGCTATATTTTCCAGCCCCACGGGTTTGCGCCGACCCGGATGATGAAGGCAGAGTATATCGGGGCATTTGCTGAAAACCTCCGCTACAGTGATCATCTTATACTTCTGCCGATATACTATGCCGGCGGGACTGCGAGCAAAGACATATCGAGCAGTGACCTTGCCGCGGGCGTACGCGAACGTGGAAAATCAGTCGAGGTGGTGGAGAACAGGGGAATTGTTCTAAGCCGGTCCGGCGAATGGGACAGCTATGCAATCCTCGGCGCAAGGGACGAGACCCTCGCCGATTTTGCCGGTGGCCTTGCCAAAAATCTCACCGGGCGTTGAAGGTATTATTTTGGGTGAGTCTTGAAAAAACATGGCCCTTTTAGTTAAATTAAAGACCTGACTTTCAATCAG
>CAWAQG010000010.1:0-56335 GCA_963784135.1 Nitrospirota bacterium
ACAAGACCGCAGCTTTATTGACAGGAGCAAAATATGCGGCTACACTTAACCTGTCTATGTCAGGTTCGTGGAATGTAGCTGTTAAAATTGCAAAGGCCGGTAAGACTTATACTGTCAGGTTTAACGTGGACGCCCAGTGAAAAGCCGATGAATGAAAGGGGGCGGGTATTGGGTAATCGATTGATCTTCACGCTTGCCTTAGTCGTCGCATTTGCGGTGTCCTGTTTTGCCGCTGCTCAGGTCCGGGCCGATGACCTGGACCTGCAGCAACTCATCGAAGAAGCGCTTAAAAACAGTCCCGATCTTCACGCCTCCGGATACAGGACGTCTGCGGCAGAATATCGCATACCGCAGGCAAAGACCCTTCCGGACCCTATGGTCACGTTCGGCTATCAGAACGAAGGGTTCACAAAATTCACTTACGGCAATCCGAACAATGCCAACACCGAGGGGATAGTGTCCGTCGCCCAGAGCTTTCTGTTTCCCGGGAAACTCGCTTTAAGAGGAGAGGCTGCCGCAAAGGAATCGGAAAGCATGGGCGCGGACTATGAGGCCCTCCGTCTGAAGATAATAGCCAATGTTAAGGAAGTCTATTTCGATTTGTATAATACATATAAAAGTATTGACCTGATAACGGAGAGGACCGATCTTTTTACTCAGGTTGAAAATGCCGCTCTTGCCCGGTATTCCACCGGAAAAGGGTCACAGCAGGAAGTTCTGATGGCCCAGACAGAGAAATACATGCTCCTCGAAAAGGTGGAAATGCTGCGGCAGAAAATAGAGTCTCTTGAGGCGATGTTGAACGCCGTTATAGGAAGGCCTGCCAATGCACCGCTCGGAAGGCCCTCCGACCTGCCGCAAGTAGAACTGGACTATTCGCTCAATGAACTGATCACTATGGCGAACGAGCAATCTCCGGAACTTAAATCGCTGGACAAGAAGATCGCTGCTGCTGAAATAAAGGTTGCGATTGCAAAAAGGGATTACTACCCGGATTTCACAATTGCGGGCAGTTATTTCCCGCGCGGAAATAACATTTTAGATATGTGGAGTCTTACAACGACAATAAACATACCGATTTTTCAGCGGACGAAACAACGGCAGGCGGTGAACGAAGCCGAAGCGTCTCCTCAACGAGGCACGGAGCGAAAAGGAAGCGGCAAGACTCATGCTTGCCTCTGCAATCAGGGACAACTACTCAATGCTCAAGGCATCGGACAAGCTCATGTCGCTATACAAGGACGGTCTCATACCGAAGAGTTACCAGGATATAGAGCTTTCGCTTTCCGGATATAAGACCGGCTCGGTCGATGCGCTCACGGTCATAACCGGGCTTAAATCGGTCATCGATTACGAAATCTCATATTGGTCCCAGATCGCGGAGCATGAAAAGGCGTTTGCCCGGATCGAGGCGCTGGCCGGGTTGACCGACGCGGCCGGCAAAAAGCAGGCAGGGAACTGAACATGAAAAAAAGAAATCTTTTTATTATTCTCGGAGTTTGTCTTACCGCCCTCGCTGTTTTCATTTATTTTGACTCTTCGCCTTCAAAGAAAAGCGGGACTATTGCTCAGGCGCGGCCCGAAACAACTCAGTCCGCTCAACAGACCGCTTCTGCCCAGCCGGCTTCGGCAGAGCAGGAGCAGGAGGAGGCCCCGACTGTAGACATCCCTCCGGAAAAACAGCAGCTCATAGGAGTAAAAACAGTTGTTGCCGAGATAAAGCCGCTGCAGAAGATTATAAGGACTGTCGGCATCGTGCAATACGACGAGCGGCGTCTTGCCACCGTAAATACTAAATTCGAGGGATGGATCGAGAAACTCTATGTCGATTACTCCGGCAGGTATGTCCGCAAGGGGGAGCCGCTTGCCGAGATATACAGCCCGGAACTTCTGGCGACTCAGCTGGAGTTTATCAATCTCCTGAAATGGGACAAGGAGAACAAGCCGGCCAAAAGTGACGCTGTGGGCTCGATGCTTGCGAACGACTCCAGTGCTATTATCGAAGGAGCGCGGCAGAGATTGCGGCTTTGGGACATCTCCGATGAGCAGATAAACAGGATCGAACAAAGCGGAAAACCGATCCGGGCCCTCACCATTTACAGCCCCGTGAGCGGCTATGTAGTGCAAAAGATGGCGTTTCAGGGCATGCGCGCCATGCCCGGCGAGAAGCTTTTCGACATTGCCGATCTTTCGACGGTATGGATACTGTCCGATATCTTTGAATACGATCTTCCGCTCATAAAAGCGGGAGAAAAAGCACTTATCAGTCTGAGTTATTTTCCAGGCAGGACATTTACATCAACCATCGACTATGTTTACCCCGCAATAGCCGCTGATACCCGCTCGGCTAAGGTAAGGTTTACTATCCCTAATCCCGGCAACAGCCTGAAGCCCCAGATGTATACCGATGTTGAGGTGAAGGTCAACCTCGGCAAGAGGCTTATTGTTCCCGAGGATGCCGTCCTTGACGCGGGGAAACGCCAGGTCGTCTATGTTGACAAGGGAGAAGGCGGTTTCGAACCGCGCGAAGTCACCATCGGCTTGAGGGCCGATGGGATGGTCGAGGTGACAGGAGGTCTGAAAGCCGGCGAGCGTGTCGTGTCATCGGCGAACTTTCTTATCGATTCCGAAGCTAAGCTAAAAGGGATCGTTAAATAATGATTTCTAAAATCATCGACCTGAGCGTCAGAAACAAGCTGATTGTCTTTCTTATTGTCTCGTTTCTTGTTGTTTGGGGATATTGGTCCCTGAAAAAAACTCCTCTGGACGCTATTCCGGACCTGAGCGATACCCAGGTCATTATTTTCACCGACTGGACCGGCAGGAGTCCCGACCTTGTTGAGGACCAGATTACCTACCCTATCTCCTCGACGCTTCTGGCAGCGCCTGACGTGCAGGCTGTGAGGGGGTTCTCATTCCTCGGCAGTTCTTTTATATACGTCATCTTTAAAGAAGGCACTGATATCTATTGGGCACGGAGCAGGGTGCTCGAATACCTCCAGGCAGTAAAGAACAAGATCCCTGCCGATGTGAATCCTGTGCTCGGCCCCGATGCAACGAGTGTTGGATGGGGCTTTTCTTATGCTGTCGTTGACGAGACCGGCGGCCATAACCTGGCGGAATTGCGCTCTATTCAGGATTATAATGTGAAGCTCGCCCTTGAAAGCGTTCAGGGTGTGTCCGAGGTTGCAAGCATCGGCGGTTTTGTGAAGCAATACCAGATAACCATTGATCCGAACAAGCTCCTTGCTTACAACATTCCTTTGCCCAAAGTGCTGGATGCGGTCAAGAAAAGCAATCAGGACGTAGAGGGAAGAGTGCTCGAATTCTCGGGCGCCGAATACATGGTCAGGGGCAGGGGATATATAAAAAGCCTGAGTGACATCGACAATATCCCGGTGGGCGCCGGCATATCCGGGACCCCTGTTTATTTGAAGGACATCGCCCGCGTGCAGCTCGGGCCCGAGATACGCCGGGGACTTGCCGAACTCGACGGAAAAGGGGAAGTGGCGGGAGGCATTGTTGTCGTCAGGTTCGGGCAGAATGTGCTCAATGTAATCGACCGGGTGAAGCAGAAGCTAAAAACCGCTGTTGAGCCGAGCCTCCCCAAAGGGGTGAAGATCATTATCACCTATGACCGCACAGACCTTATTCATCGGGCCATCGACACCCTGAAAGAAGAGATAGCAAAGCTCTCGATTGCGGTGAGTATTGTTTGCATTATATTTCTATTCCATCTTCCGAGCGCCCTTGTCGTAATCCTTACTCTTCCTGTGGCGATTATCATTTCATTCATCTGTATGCACTATCTTGGCGTCACCTCCAACATCATGAGCTTGAGCGGCATCGCGATTGCTATCGGGGCCATGGTCGATGCCTCGATTATAATGGTCGAAAATGCCCATAAAAAAATGGAGGCCTGGGAATGTAATCGCGAGCTTTATTGCAGCAGGACCGACGTAATAATCGATGCTGCGAAAGAGGTAGGGCCGTCGCTCTTTTTCTCGCTGCTTGTTATCACGGCAGGGTTCCTCCCTGTGTTCACGTTACAGGAACAGGCCGGAAGATTGTTCAAACCTTTGGCATACACGAAGACATTTGCCATGCTCTTCTCCTCATTCCTCGCGGTCACGCTGACGCCCGTTCTTATGTCGTTATTTATCAGAGAAAGCAAGCTCGGCAGGATACCTGTCATTAAATATTTCTTCACCATTTATCCTGAGGAGAAGCACCCTGTGAGCCGCCTACTCCACAAGCTTTATGAGCCCGTAGCACGGACCGCCCTCCGGTATCAAAAGACTGTTATTATCTGTGCTGTAATAATAATGGCCGTTACTGTAATTCCATATGCCAAACTCGGTTCCGAATTCATGCCGCCTCTGTACGAAGGTTCTCTCCTTTATATGCCGGTAACTGTTCCGGGCGCTTCTATATCCGAAGCCTCCGGACTTCTCCAACTCCAGGACCGTATCCTGATGCGGATACCCGAAGTGTCGCAAGTGTTCGGCAAGGCCGGCCGCGCCGAAACTCCTACTGACCCGGCGCCCCTCGAAATGTTTGAGACCGTAGTGAACCTGAAACCGGAATCACAGTGGAGACCTGGGATGACCGTCGAAAAACTCAAGTTCGAGATGAACGATGCGCTTACCATACCGGGCGTGGCCAATTCCTTTACCATGCCTATAAAGAACCGCATAGATATGCTCTCGACAGGCATCAGGACCCCGGTAGGCATCAAGATACTGGGGGCCGACCTCAACGAGATCGAGCGCCTCGGCGTTGGGATCGAGAAACTGATACAGGAGGTCCCGGGCACTCGCAGCGCCTATGCCGAACGCGTCACAACCGGATATTTCTTCGACATAAATGTCAAACGGGAGGCAGCTGCCCGTTACGGCCTTACCGTGGGAGACGTACAGGAGATCATACAGTCCGCCATCGGCGGAATGGACCTCACGACAACGGTCGAGGGCAGGGAACGGTATCCTGTGAACGTGCGGTATTTCAGGGACATGAGGAGCGATATAGAAGACATCAAGCGTGTGCTTGTCCCTGTCACGGAGGGTCCTGCTCTCGCAGCCCCTTCGGGCATAGCGGGTCAGCCCGGAATTGTCCAGGTGCCGCTCGGGGAACTCGCTGACATCAGGATAGTGGAGGGACCGACCTCCATCAAGAGCGAAGAAGGGCTGCTTACCTCTTACGTGTATATCGACTTTGCAGGCAGAGATGTCGGCGGCTATGTTAATGAGGCCAAAAAAAAGATCGCGTCATTGAAAATCCCGCCGGGATACCGTCTCCAATGGAGCGGCGAGTACGAAAACCTGGTGAAGACCCATGAAAGGCTGAAAATTGTTATACCATTCACTTTGTTCATCATATTTATCCTCATCTATTTCAATACCAAGTCTTTTACAAAAACGGCGCTGGTCCTCCTCGCCGTGCCGTTCTCGCTTGTGGGATCGTTCTGGCTTCTCTATCTGCTCGGATACAACATGAGTATTGCCGTATGGGTGGGCATTATTGCACTTGCCGGGCTTGATGCCGAGACAGGAGTCGTTATGCTCCTCTACCTTGAGCTGGCCTATGAGAAGTGGCAAAAGGAAGGCAAGCTGACCGGCCCCGATTCTTTGAAAGACGCGGTTATGTATGGCGCGGTGAAAAGGATCAGGCCCAAGATCATGACCGTTGCAGTCATTCTTGCGGGACTGATACCCATAATGTTCAGCCATGGCGCCGGCTCGGATGTAATGAAACGAATAGCAGCTCCGATGGTCGGCGGAGTAGTCACTTCGACGATACTCGAACTCATTATCTATCCGGCCATCTATATGCTCTGGAAGGGACGGGAGTTCAGGAAAGCGTAACCCGGCCTCTCCTATTTCCCCCTTGGCAAAGAAAAATAAAACGTGGCCCCTTCATCCGGCCTTCCTTCGGCCCATACCCTTCCGTTGTGGCGGCTGATAATACGATAGACAATGGACAATCCAATGCCGATACCTTCGAATTCCTGTGCGCTGTGCAAGCGCTGAAAAACTTTAAAAAGTTTTTCTTCCAACTCCGGATTAAAACCGGCGCCGTTGTCTTTCACGTAATAAATATTTTCACTCTCCTCGCACCGGCCCCCGACCTCGATATACGCGACATCCCTGCCCTTTGTGAATTTAATTGCATTGGACAGGAGGTTTGCAAACACCTGGCGTATCAATGCGAGGTCGCCATGCGCAGGCGGAAGCTTCCCGACAGCCACAGCAATGTTACGTTCAGGGGCCATTGCTTTAAGGTCACCGGCAATTAGATTTGCTGCATTCTCCATATCTATCTCAACTATCTTCAATTCCTTTCTGCCTACTTTGGATAAATCGAGCAGGGCCAGGATAAGCTGGTCCATCCTCTTTGTATTTTCAAGGATCAGATTTAAGAAATTCTTTCCTTTGTCGTCGAGTTTGTCATAGTAATTCTTCATCAAAATATCGGACATGCCGCCTATTATCCGCAAGGGCGCGCGGAGGTCATGAGATACCGAATAGCTAAAACTCTCCATATCCTCGTAGGCCACTTCGAGTTCCTCCAGGGAGCGCTGCAGGGACTTATTCAGTTTCATAATTTCCTCTTCTATCTGTTTGCGCTCGGTTATGTCTCTTACAATGCTCTGAATATACATCTTGCCCCTGATTTTTATCACCTTGCTCATAAACTCGACAGAAACAACTTCCCCGTTTGGTCTCTGGAATTCGAGTTCTGAAGAGCCTCCGGTCCCCTCCTCTTTTACTTCAAGAAATTTCTTTCTGGCAGCCTCTACCTTTTCCGATGGCCGCAGCTCCCATATGCTCATCTGCTTCATTTGTTCCAGATTTCGTCCGGTCAGCGTTTCAAATTCCAAATTGCATTCGGTGATGCGGCCTGTTTCATAATCAATTAATACGATGCCGTCCCGTGCTTCAAAAAATAACGCGCGGTACTTATCTTCGGACTCCTGAAGTTTCTCCTCCATTTTTTTACGCTCTGTATAATCTTCAAAGGCAATTAAATTTCTATCTCCTATGGACGACAGGTAAAATTTGATATGCCGGGTTGAGCCGTCTTTACATGTGACCGTTGTTTCCATGGGTCCTATTTCCTTTCGGGTTTTGACGGCTATTTCAACCCTTTTAATCCATTCCCCCCTGACTTCTTCTCTATATTTCACATCAGGATAAGCAAGGGGCCACCAATGTCTTACATCCGGGACGTCTTCCATCGTATAACCGAAGAGTTCCTTGAACTTCTTGTTCATCATTATGATTTTTTCATCCACATCTGTTCCCACATCTACGACCATTGCTATTGGAGAATTTTCAATAAGTCGCCTGATAGAAGCTTCGCTCTCCTTAAGTTTCTCCTCCATCCTCTTGCGGTCGGTGATGTCGGTAGCGATCTCCATACGCACTATGCGTCCATCTATCCAAGGGATCGCCCTGTCATGTACGTCAAACCATCTCCCATTTACAGTGTTCTGAAATTCCCAGTGATATATCCCTTTCGGATTGCCGGCAGCGTCAAGCAGCTTGTCATTTGTGCAGAAAGCGCACGGCCCCGACTGCCCAACCTGCAAAGTCTTCCAGCATGGTTGCCCGACAATATCGCCGAAGATATCCCTGACATAGTTATTTATAAACAGCAGTTCGTAGGTTTTTATGTCGGCAAGATATACAGCGGCATCCATGCTGTTTAAAACCATTAGAAGCCTTTCATGTGATTCTTTCCTCACTGCATCCGCCCTCTTGCGTTCCATAATCTCATGGGCGAGCTTTGCATTGAGATCAGATAAATCTTTTGCCGACTTTTCTGCATATTCGGCATGACGAACAATAACCAAAAAACCCGCAACAAGTCCTGTAAACGCTAACCCCGCCAGGAGTATGCCCCAGGGTCTCCAACTGCGTCTCACAGAGATGAAGTCCGGCGTGGCCGCATAGGTTACCATCCATTTCCGACCGGCGACCTCGATTGCCTTTGAATTTATGAAGTCCGTTTCAGGCTGCTGTTGGTCCAGCAAGGGAGTTTTACGAGTGCGTGACGAATGTGTATAAAGAAACCGTTCTTTCTCAGGCGCAGATGCATCATGGATAAAAAGGTCGACACCGGCAGGTTTTAAATGATTCATTGCTTTTTCAACAATGTCGCTGATTCTAAATACGCCCAGAGCGAAGCCTTCAAGATTGTCCCATCGTGCCTGAGCAGAATTTATCAGCACCCCTTTTCTGTAGATCGGCGCAAAGACGATAAAACCGAATTGACCCTTGGTTTTTTCCAGGACAAGGATTATTCTTACAGTAGCACGTATCTCGCCTGTCCTTCGGGCAACTTCCAAAGTCTCCAGTCTGTGGGGATTGGAAGCAAGGTCAAAACCAAGGGCTATCTCGTTACCCTTGTAGGGTTCGACAAAATAGACCGGGAAATATTCCTTTCGCTTCTCCGCCCGCTTCATCTTTCCCTGTACAATACGTTCGGTGAATTGAAAATCAGGGAAGCCTTCTCTTCTTGCAGCACGTTCATATGCCTCCCTCCGGGCATCCGGTACGCGCGGTATCCAATTAAGGGCTTGAATACTCGCATGCTGCTTCAGAATATGGCTTGTGAAATTCCGGAACTCAGACCTTTCTATGTGCTTTCCCGATGAATTATACAGGGCTTGAAGTGAAGCAAGCACGGCCAGATCGCTGTCGAGTTCTCTCCTTAACGCGGAATGGCGGTTTTCCGCTGCTTCATTAAATTCTGCCTGGATGAGTTTCTTCTCAGAGTAATAACTCAATGCAGAGACAGTGATGGATAAGGCAACGCCCAGGGCAAGTATTACACCAAATAAAATATTGCAATAGAACTTATTGCCCAAAATGTTTATCATAATTTTGTCTCATCTCCACACTCTTTTCTGTCTCAGGGCTTATAAATAGTGTAATAGGTATTATGTGAAAATGGAATAGGGTAAAAAGGATTCAGCTCTTATTCTTTAAATAACTGTCACACACAGTGTCAGCTCTGCTCTTCTTTAAACAGGGCATTCCCTGTTGCTCAATACTGTACTGATCGAAGCAGATATGGACGAATATAACACACCGCAGGATTACAATCCGTGCCTTGGATGCAGACTCTGTTCAGCCGCATGTCCGATAAAGCTGTTAAAGGCGTTCGGGAACTGCTTAGCATGGAAAAATGAGCCTTGATGGATAATATACCGAAACGGGTACTTATGCAGTTAGAAAAAGCTTTTATCAGTTTCATATTGTCTTCATAGATTTGTGCTATGCTAATTTATAAAGAAACAGTTTATCTCTACAAGGACAAAACTTCTATGACTGCGTCATTTGGTTCGGTACATGAAGACAATCGGCCTCTTCAGGCCAAATATAACATTACGGCGTGGTTTTACGATATCCTGGACTATCCCTGGGAACGGCATTACAGGAACTGGAGACCGATTCTCCTGCAAGACGTGCAGGGAGAAGTGTTGGAGGCCGGCGTCGGCAGCGGACGGAATCTGAAATATTACTCCAGAAATGTGAATCTCATCGGGATAGATATCTGCCTGGAGATGCTCAGCAGGGCGGTAAAAAGGGGCAAGGCTGCGCTTTGCAACATTGATCTCCGGCAGGAAGATGCAACCATCATGCAGTCCATTCCATCAAATCACTTTGACTGGATCGTCTCCACATTTTTGTGTTGCGTGATGCCTGATCATCTGCAGCCGCTCGCGATCAAACAGTTCGAGCGGATACTGAAACCCGGCGGGAAGTTCAGGCTCCTGGAAATGGTTTACTCAAATGAACCGAAATTGAGGAGGCGACAGGATTTATTGACGGGATTTATTGAGAAGGTTTATGGAGCGCGGTTCGACCGTAATACCCTTGCTCACCTGGAAAAGTCTGAAAAACTCAGGATTACGAATACCTACTTCATAAAAAAAGACGTCTATCTGGTTATCGAGGGCTGTCGAACAGATTAGGGGTCGCCTTTGCAATTATAACGGGCCTGACTCCGGAATACGGTCATTATTTGGCCATTGTGCCGTTATCCTTAAGAGGGGCTAAATTTACGAGCGTACCGCGCTTACGGTTGCAGTAATCTTAATAAACTGTAGTGTACTTTGCTATCATAAAACGTGGAAACGATCCTTTTCCGTTCAGATAGTCGCAGAGAAACCTTTTACAAATGGGCAAACGCCCTCGCTCTCAGCACCATTTTTTACAACCTTATCGAAGGTATTGTCTCTGTATTTTTCGGGTATAAAGACGGTACCATAGCGCTCTTTGGCTTCGGAGCTGACTCCTTTGTGGAAGTTATTTCGGGGATAGGGATTTGGCACATGATCCGGCGTATGAAACAGAACCGCAATGAAAACCATGATGCGTTCGAAAGGACCGCACTGAAGGTTACCGGAACTGCATTCTACATACTTATGGCTGGACTATCGATTACCGCTCTCATAAACCTCTATGCCGGGTACAAACCGGAGACTACGCTGTGGGGTATTATTGTCGGGAGTATCTCTATTCTCTCCATGTGGCTGCTCATTCATTACAAGATGAAAATCGGCAGGCAGTTCAATTCTCAGGCATTGATTGCTGACGCCAACTGCTCAAAGGCATGTATGTATCTTTCCATGGTCCTCCTCGTTGCAAGCATAGGCTATGAACTCACCGGGATAGGACTGCTTGACTCCATCGGAGCAATTGTTATTGCCGCGCTGTCATTTAAAGAAGGGCGAGAGGCCTTTAAAAAGGCAAAGGGCAATTTGCTATGTTCCTGTCAGGGAAGCTGCAAGTAATCGCAGAAATTACTTGCTATATTTTTTTGCCATTCATATTTTCTTCATAACTGCGTGGTAGCATGGGTTCAGGATAAAGGAAAGAGCAGCCATAAATATTTACGATTGGCTGCTTCTCAGGTAGCACGGCCCTTGAGGGCTTCAAAAATGTAGGACGGTCCAAACGAAGAGGAGGTAGTTATGAAACGGTTAATGGTATTAATCCTGGCGGGCATTTTGATGGCCGGCGTAGTGTATGCGCATGATAACGTCATGACGAGGAAAGCCGGCGATTACACAGTCACGGCGAGCTTTGATAAGACGCCGCCTGTAACAGGCGATAACACGTTCTTTATAACGATCCGGGATGCGGCGGGCAAATCGATTACCGATGCGACTGTAGGGGTGCACTATTATATGACAGAAAAGGGTGGCCCGAACGGAAAATACGTGGAGATGCTTTCCATGGGTGCAAAAGCGGTTGCAGAAGCAAAGAATGCCGGCTACAAGGCGGATCTGAATTTCTCGATGGCCGGTCCCTGGAATATCAAGGTAAAAATCACCCGCGCAGGGAAAGAAGAGACCGCAAAATTTCACGTTGTCCTCAAGTAATAACCATCCATCATTGCAGGGGGATACTCCCCCTGCAATGATTCAGAGCTTTGCCCTCCTCAATCGAAGTGCGTTTGCCACTACGGATACTGAACTGAAGCTCATGGCAGCGGCGGCAAAAATGGGGCTGAGGAGGATTCCCACAAAGGGATAGAGTATCCCTGCAGCGATGGGGATACCGAGGACGTTATAGGCAAAGGCCCAGAAGAGGTTCTGCTTGATGTTTCGCATCGTGGCCCTGCTCAACCTTCTCGCCCGGATGATACCGCGCAGATCGCCTTTCACCAGGGTCACCCCGGCGCTCTGCATCGCAACATCAGTTCCGCTCCCCATGGCTATGCCGACGTGGGCCTGCGCAAGTGCCGGTGCGTCATTGATGCCGTCGCCCGCCATTGCCACGACCTTTCCCTGCGCCTGGAGTTTCTTGACAATCTCGGCCTTCTGGTCGGGAAGTATCTCGGCGATCACCTCATCGATGCCGAGCTTCTTTCCGACGGCCCCGGCAGTCGTCCTGCTGTCGCCCGTGAGCATTACAATGCGTATGCCTTCCCCATGAAGCGCTTCAATCGCCTCTGCTGTCGTTGTCTTGAGCGGGTCAGCAACCCCGAGTAGTCCAGCTGCTTTTCCATCCACCGCGACGAACATGACGGTCTGTCCCTCCCTGCGCATGGACTCTGCCTTGTCAGGGAGTTCTCCCGGCGCGATTCCGAGCTCTTCTATAAGTTTACGGTTTCCAAGGGCGATATTCCTTCCGCCAATCAGACCCGTTACCCCGCGTCCGGTGAGCGACTCAAAGGACTCAACCTTTGCAGGTGAGATACTCTTTTCTTTCGCACCGGCGACAATAGCTGCAGCCAGGGGGTGCTCGCTTCCAATCTCGATGCTCGCAGCGAAATGAAGAAGCGTCTTCTCGTCGAATCCGGCGGCAGGGACCACGTTCACCAGTTTCGGTTTTCCCTCGGTGAGCGTGCCGGTTTTATCAGTGACAAGGGTATCGACGGTTTTCATAACCTCGATCGCCTCGGCATTCTTGAACAACACACCGCCTGTTGCTCCCTTGCCCATGGCAACCATGATCGACATAGGCGTTGCCAGGCCAAGGGCACAGGGGCAGGCGATAATGAGAACAGCCACAGCGTTCACAAGGGCGTAAACCATGCGGGGCTCTGGTCCCACCAATGCCCAAATAACAAACGTAAGAAAGGCGATACCAACGACGATTTGAACAAAATAACCCGCAACTATGTCGGCAAGCTTCTGGATCGGTGCCCGGCTGCGCTGCGCCTCGGCTACCATATGTACTATCTGCGCCAGAAGCGTCTCGGCCCCAACCTTTTCTGCCTTCATTATCAGTGTGCCGGTACCGTTTACGGTTGCGCCGATCATGCGATCTCCTTTTCCCTTCTCTACCGGGATCGGCTCGCCGGTTATCATGGATTCATCCACGCTGCTTGATCCTTCAGTGACAGTGCCGTCCACCGGAATCTTTTCACCCGGCCTCACGCGGATTAAGTCTCCGACCTTGATTTGTTCAAGAGGAACGTCCTCTTCATTGCCGTCATGTATACGTCGAGCAGTCTTCGGGGCCAGCCCGAGGAGGGCCTTTATCGCAGCTCCGGTTCTGGTCCGCGCTCTGAGTTCGAGCACCTGCCCCAGGAGTACGAGGGCGGTTATGACCGCTGCAGCCTCGAAATAGACGCTGACCTCTCCGTCTGCCCTGCGGAATGAAGCGGGGAAAATTCCCGGGAAAAGTGCTGCAACAAGACTGTATGTATAGGCGACGCCGACGCCCAGCCCAATGAGGGTAAACATGTTCGGATTCCAGGTTGCAACCGACTGCCACCCCCTTACAAAGAAGGGCCATGCGCCCCACAGCACCACAGGGGTGCTGAGTGCCAGTTCAAGCCATTTCATAATCACAGCGGGAATGACGCGGTCGAGTACGGAGAGACCGGGAATATAATGGCGCATGGCGATTAGAACCAAGGGGATTGTCAGAACAAGGCTTACCTTGAACCGCCGCGTCATATCGATGAGTTCCGGGTTTTCCTCTTCTTCGGCGGTCACTGTCTTCGGTTCCAGGGCCATGCCACAGACCGGACAACTTCCGGGAGTGTCACGGACAATTTCGGGATGCATGGGACAGACCCATTCAGTCTTTGTTACCTGCGCGGAAGGTCCAGCCGGCTCAAGGGCCATGCCACACTTAGGACACGCACCGGAACCTGCTTGCCGCACCTCCGGATGCATAGGACAGGTGTATATTTCCTCACTTACCATTATGCCTCCCTTTAACGATATGCCTTTTATCTTGTCGTGGCCGATAAACAATCCTTGCGCCAAATACAATCCGGCTGATCGCAGACTCCGGCAGCCGCAGAAGCTTTTGTAATTCTGGTAAGGTCTCCTTCAGTTATCTTTGCTCTGAGTAACCCTTATGTTCTCCCTTTCCCTCGCCGTGGCCGCCATGCATACCATGGCCGAAAAGGTGCATGGCTATACAAGAGATAAATAATATAAGAAAGATCCAATTCTCTCTTATCCATTCCATGGGATTACCTCCTTGCGCCCCTTCATGTGGACAAGGGGCGGTTAAACACCACCCCTTGTCCGATTACATGATACTTATTGATAAGCGCTTGTGTTGGCAATAGATGGTTATTTTATGCCAACTCCAATACTCCCCACTATATTCATTCCCTTCACTCTATTGATCTCCTGCTGCATGGCGTCAAGTCTCTTCGATAATTCAGATATCATCTTCGTCTGCTCAGATATCGTAGTTTTCTGTTCCTGTACAACCTTGGTCAATACAGCAACTATATCCATCGGGCTCAGCCCTTTTCTGTCTTTTGTTGCCACAAGATCAGGCACATCCTCAGCGATAAACCCGACATGTTTGTCTTCTTTGTCTACCTTGTAGTCGTATTCTACCGGGTTGAGGCCGTCCAGAGTCTTGTTTGCCTTTTCAGTTGTGAGGTTTATAATATTTTCCTTGTATGCCCTGCTTGAGGCATTTGTCCAGACACCGCCGGAAGAAACATAGGCGCCGCTGTCCATTTGCAGAGGATGCTGAAGCGGATTAGACGACGAGCCAACTGTCTGCCCGATGCCGACATTGCCCGTCGAAGATATTATCATTCTTTGGGGCCTGGGGTATCCGGTTGCATTTGTCTCAAACACGAAACTTGTCGGCACATTTCCGGCTGAAACGGGCCCGTCCACATAGGCCGTCATTGCGGCGGAATTCATAAAGGTTGTTCCATCATATCCGCTGAATACGAAAAATCCCAGCCTGTCTCCAGTCTGGACCATTGCCGGTGATGCCTGCGTACCCCTCGCGAACCTGAAATTGCCGCCGCCACCCAATGCTGTGGTAGTTGATCCTGTTGCAGGTAATCCGTAAGAATCCATGTCCATGCCTGTAATGCTATTGTCCGAGGAACCGTACATGAGTGCCCAAGGCGGACCATCATTGGTAGTGGTATTGAGCATTATACCGCTAAAGGGCTGCATCGTCATACTATCCATGCTGTGCGCTGAATTAGGGTTTATAAAAATCACAAGGGCCATAGCAGCCATGTATACAAGTGAGAAGCAGCTTGCTTTCAATGCCTTTGTGCTTGAGAATTTGTACTTTTCCATTGTTATTCCTCCTTTTTCTGACATAGAAATGTCAGTAACAACGATCTTGATCCGTGTTCTATAAGTTTCTTTTTTCGGTTCATCTTGACTTTTCCAAGTCTGTCAAGATACTATCCACACTTTCCACCGCAAATCATTTTCCTTATCGCTTAACCTATAGATGCTACATTATCAAAAAAATGTGAAGAACTTGTGAAGGCGAATCCTCCGTACAGCGTAATTCCTCGTTACACGGCCTTCATTTCATGTACTCCTCTCACCTTTCATAAAACTTTTGACATTACCCAGTTCGCCGGCTTCATGGGTTTATTCCTGATGTTTCAAAATATCATCTTTTATTCTCTCGTACTCTTCTTTGGTTATTTCGCCTTTTGCATATCTCTTCTTTAGGAGATCAAGAGCCGTTTCTTTATTTTTTGGGCCGCCCCCGGCAATCATTTTTATGATATAGACAATACCCAGGACAACCAGCCCCCAGAAAACGATCATAAACAGCCATCCAAAACCCATTCCCCATCCCCAACTATAATTTCCCCAGTGCATCATTACCTTCACCTCCGCTCAGGCGGCGTTTCTGTGATCTCTGATAACATCGTTTCAGTTATCACACGTGAGTTGTTGCCCTCTAATCAACTTCAGCCTTTCTCGTCTTTTTCTCTGCGAGTATATACTGTCTCGCCGCCATCACCGCTTTTGCACCTTCGCCGCATGCTATAATTATCCGCTTTCCAAAAGCGTTTGTCACGTCGCCGGCAGCAAAAATACCGGGAAACGATGTGGAGCAATCGGGATTGATCACTATCTCACCTTTTTCGTTTGTATTGACCAGATGGGTAACCGGAAAGGAGTTCGGCTGGAGCCCGATTGAAATAAAAACCCCCTTCACTGGAACCACTATCACTTTATCTTCAGCCTTCTTTCTGACAGTTATATGAGATATTGTTCCCTCTCCACCGATTTCGATGACTTTGAAGTCTTCGTAAATATGGAGATTCCCGAAGGATCTCACCCGTTCAACAATAACCGGATCAGCAGTAAGCAGCGTGTCCGAGATTAGGTGTATATAAGTGGTTACAGGAACAAGGTTTTCTACCATTTGCAATGCAGAATTTCCGCCCCCGATTACTGCGACATCGGCCCCCTGAACAAAGGAGAGGTCCTGGATATTTCCATAAAACATCCCCCTCCGCTGAAACTCCTCTTCGCCAGGCACGTTCAACCTTCTACGTGTCATACCGGTTGCAACAAGCAATGTCCCGGTAAAATATTCCTTGAGTTCAGACGTTGTGATTTTGAATCCGCCTTTGGCAGGCTCTATTCTTTCCACCTCGCTTATTAAGTGATCGATATAATGTGAGTGAACAAGCTGCAGTTGAAACTTCTCTATAAGGGTCGGACCGGTGATAAAATCAAAACCCATATAGTTTTCGATCTTTGTGCTGTCGATTGCCTGACCGCCCAGGTCTTTCGTTACAAGCAGCGCGTCCATTTTCAGGTTGGCGGCATAAACAGCAGCTGTAAGCCCTGCCGGTCCGCCGCCTATTATTATGAGGGCATACGATGTGCGGGGGATACTGCATTCCCTTTCCGCCAGAAATTTTTTCCTGCATCCTTCAGAGCAGAAGTAAAACACTTCACCTCCGCACTCAGCGGTAAAAGCTTTCTCTTCTCTTACGTCCATATGGCATACCGGATCTCTTTTCATGGAGATTTCCTCCCGCCTTTTAAGAATTTCTTATCCTTTGACTAAATACTACTCTATCCTTTGTGAAAAAAATATGAAGAGCGCATATCCGCTTTTATTCTTCACGTCAGCCCGTCTCTTTAGTCTTCACATTTAATTCATATTTTTTAGATATGATTAACAATTGCGCATATCGTAACCTTTTAAATTTTATCTGCCTTAATAAGGGGAATCGAGTTTAACCCGAACAAATCAGTCTAACTTTCAACAAGATGGAGGTAACGAAGAGATGGACATTCAGAAAAGTAAATGGAAGATTTTTGCCTTATCGGTTATCGCATTGGCAGTTACATCTTTGACAGCATGCGGCGGAGGGGGCGGCGGCGGAAGCACATCAGGCGGCAGCAACTCACCGACCAGCGTCACTATTATTAACGGCCTGGCTTCGAAGGGACCCATATCGGGTGGGACTGCTTCTGTTTATTCAATCACAAATGGACAGATGGGGAATTTGCTTGCTACCGCAACTACGGCATCAGACGGCACTTTCACGGCGAATATCGGCGCTTATAACGGTCTGCTAATGGTCCAGGTAACAGGCGGCTCTTATACGGATGAGGCTACCGGAAAAACGCTCCAGATGGGATCCCTGATGCTGAGGACCGCTGTCGGCGCCGCGGCCGGCAACGTCAATGTAGCCGTAACCCCGCTCACAGAAGCGGCTGTGCAGTACATGAACGGCAACCTTACTTCAAATATGATACTCCTTGCCAATTCTTTGATCGCGACAAAATTCGGCATGTCCGATATAGTTCAGACATTTCCGCAAAACGTGCTGTCGGGCGCCAATGCCTCGGCCAATTCCAGTCAAACATATTATGGACTTACGCTTGCTGCAATGTCTCAGATGGCAGCCTCCAACAACATAAGCATCTCCACGATAATGTCTGATGTAGCTACTGATCTTGCAAACACCGGTCCCTCAGGCACCCAGGCATTTACCATTCTGATGAACACCATGGCACAGAGTTTCACAACCTTCGAGACTACGAATTCCAACAACAAGACAGGCGTTACCACAATGTCCCCGATGATGAGCAGGGTCAGCACAGGCGGCGCGACTAACGGTACAATGGGCGGGCCCACAATAGTTAATGGCTTGGCCGCCCAAGGCCCGATAGCAAACGGAAACGTTTCGATCTACGCCATTACGAGCGGCCAAATAAGCAACTTGCTTGCTTCAACAACTACGGGGTCAAGCGGTGCTTTCCTGGCAAATCTCGGCTCATACAATGGTCCCATGATGGTCCAGGTAACAGGCGGCTCTTATACTGATGAAGCCACCGGCAAAACGATCCAGATGGGCTCTAATATGTTGAGGACTGCGGTCAGCAATGCGGCAGGCAATGTAACGGTGGCTGTCACACCTATCACTGAAATGGCTGTTCAATACATGGGCGGCCTGACATCCCAGGACATGATAAACCTCGCCAACAACATCATGGGATCTGAATTCGGCATATCCGACATCGTGGGTACGCTTCCTGCCAACACTAATAGCGGTAATACTGCGGCTAATAATGCCCAGACTTATTATGGTCTTATGCTCGGGGCGATGTCACAGGCAGCCGCCGGCAATAACATAAGTATGTCTGCCATGATGTCCACAATAGCCAATGCACTAAAAGACACCAGTTCCACAGGGTCGCAGACTTTGACGAGTATGATGACTCTGATGTCACAGAGTTTCCTGAATTTCGAGAGCAGCACCAACAACAAAAGCGGAGTAACAACAATGAAACCGGGTGGCATGATGAGCAGTCTTGGAGGTATGATGGGCGGTTTAACAGGCGACACAGGTGGATCATCAAACAGTACTACAGGATCAATGGGAGGCGGCATGATGGGCGGCTTGGCAGGCAACTCGACCGGTCCATCAAACAGCGCAACGGGTAAATAGTTTTTGTGGAGGCTGAAGTTCAAAACGCTTTTGCCGGATAAAGCTACCCGCACCGGGAAAGAACAGACTGAAAAGTTTCATGTTGTTCTAAAGTAATAAACATCTATCCATCATTGCAGGGGAATCATCCCCTGCAATGATATCCTAACAATAACAGAACTTGGAACGTAGGACTGAGTGGTGTAATATATACGCATGGAGAGCGGGAAGATACTTATTGTCGAGGACGAGAAGAAAATAGCCTGTATTGTAAAGTCCTATCTTGAACGCGAAGGCTTCGAAGTGACTTCAGTTGAAACCGGCGAGGCTGGAATCAGAGAGATAAGGAGCGGATTTGACCTTGTTATTCTCGACCTCAAGCTTCCGGATATAGACGGCGAGACAGTTTGTAAATCTATCAGGGATGTTACTGACATACCTGTCATTATGCTAACCGCTAAAAGTTCTGAAGAGGACAGGGTCAAAGGTCTCAGCATTGGAGCGGACGATTATGTGGTGAAGCCTTTTAGCGCCAGGGAACTGGTGGCGCGCGTAAAGGCCCATTTAAGGCGCTCAAGAAAGGACGATAAAAAAGAACTTTCTTTCAACAACGGCTCGTTGATCATAGATACGCTTTCACGAGAGGTCAGGAAGAACGGCCATAGAGTTGCGCTGACAAACACTGAGTTCAGAATTCTTCTGACTCTTGCTGAAAGGCCTAATGCCGTATTCAGCCGGCTGCAATTGATTAATATTGTGCAGGGCATTGATTTTGACGGATTTGACAGGGTTGTAGATGTCCACATCAAGAACGTCAGGCGTAAAATTGAAGGAGGTCCGCAAAGAACAAGGTTTATAGAGACTGTATACGGCGTTGGCTACAAATTCATAGGGGACTCTGACTAATGAGAACGAAGCTGTTCCTCGCTTTTGTCATGATCATATCTGCGACCCTCGTCTCGACTATGGTTTTCACACGTTTGATCCTGAGGGATTTTGACGGGTACGTAGATGGCGTCAAGAAAGACCAGATATACTGGATCATCGCTTCTGTGGAGGGGGGGTACAAAGACGGGAAGTGGGATGGACAAATACTTTCCGAGTCTGTACATTGGGCCATGATGATGGGCCTCGATATCAAAATCCTCGATATGCAACGCAGGGAAATAATACACTCTCATCACGTTATGGAATCGCTTTCGCCCGGAATGAAGCGCCGTATGGAAGAACTCTTTCGGTTTGATAAGCCTGCTGATTGCAGATACGATGAGTTCCCGATTATTTCGAACGGGGCAAAGATAGGCACTCTCCTCGCGTGTTCATTCCAGAAAAGGGAACTGGCGGAAAAAGAGGCCATATTCGAGGGCAGGGTCAGACATTTTCTCTACATATATCTTCTTATCGCAGGCAGCGGCTTTCTTTTGTTCGGTCTCATGTTTACCCAGTACCTGTCGAAACCTGTCAGGCTTCTCAAAAAAGCATCCGAGAAGATTGCAGCAGGTGATTTTGCTGTCAGTATATCAGCAGAGTCTCTCGACGAAGTCGGCGATCTTGCAAAGACCTTCAATAAAATGGCGGCATCCCTTCAGAAAGAGGAGAATCTGAGAAAACGGCTGACGTCGAACATAGCCCATGAACTGAGAACGCCCCTGACTATCATGAAGACCCACGTCGAAGCTATGGCCGATGGCATAGTGACGGACACCTCGAAAGGACTCGAAACTATAACTAACGAAATCGAACGGCTTATAACGCTCGTCAAAGGCATCGAGGATATAACTGCTGCAGAGGCAAGTTTCTTTACCAAAGGAGAAGAAGTTGAGATAGACCTGAAGGAATTTCTGTCCGGTATCGCCGGTGATCTGAAACCTTTGTTTCAGGCGCGGGGGTTATTCATTGACATAATGGAGAAAGGCAATCTTGTAGTGTCTGCGGATGTTGACAAGCTCGAAAGGATACTGAGAAACCTCCTTTCCAATGCCCTGAAATTCACCGAAAGAGGTGGGGTCTCAGTCGATTATGGCACTGAGGATAGCAGATTTTTTGTTGAAGTTTCAGACTCCGGCAGGGGGATACCCGAGAATGATTTGCCTCATATATTCGACCGGTTTTACCGGTCCGGGAAATCCGACATTGACGGCCTCGGCCTGGGGCTCGCTATCGTAAAGGAACTTGTCGATATAATGGAAGGCGAGATAACGGTGAAAAGCACCCCGGGCAAAGGGACCAGCTTTCGGATATTGTTACCGGCAGTTCACAGAAGAATGCGATAAGAGGCTTGACATATTCTGTCGCAAAGTGTTAAAAATTACAGGCTTAAGCCGAAAAGGGTGCTGCTTTATTGGTTGTGCACTTTATCTTCCCAGGAATGGAGGAGTCTTCTATGTCTCTTGCAACATTTAAAGGAGGAATTCACCCGCCAGACAAGAAAGAGCTCTCTAAAGGTAAAGCGATTTCTTCAGCAACCTCCCCCAAAAAAGTTGTTATTCCCCTCTCACAGCATATCGGAGCTCCGTGCAAACTCAGTGTCGCCATTGGCCAGGAAGTCAAAAAGGGGGAGGTTATCGGCGCACCTGAGGGTTTTGTTTCCGCGCCTGTCCATGCATCGGTGTCGGGAAAGGTTGTTGCCATAGGAGAGTTTCCCCTGCCGACCGGCAAAATGACAAAATGTGTTGTTATCGAAAATGACGGCAAAGAGGAATGGGCTTCACTAAAAGATAATCCGGACTATATAAGGCTCACCCCTGAAGAACTCAAAGGAAAGGTCAAAGACGCCGGCATAGTAGGAATGGGAGGAGCGGCCTTCCCGGCCCACGTAAAGCTGTCTCCGCCAAAAGAAAAACCTATTGATGTCGTTATCCTCAATGGGGCTGAATGTGAGCCGTATCTTACCGCCGACTACAGGCTTATGCTGGAGCGTCCCGGAGACATTGTTGAGGGACTGAAAATCCTGATGAAAATAGTAAATGTGGCCAAAGGCGTTATTGGAATAGAAAACAATAAACCGGATGCTATAAAGACGATGGAGCAGGCGGTCTCCGGAGAGCCGAACATTACTGTATGCGCCCTTGAGGTGAAGTACCCGCAGGGCGCTGAAAAAATGCTGATCAAGGCCGCGGCAGGCAGAGAGGTGCCTGCACGGGGTTTGCCCATGGACGTCGGGGTAGTAGTGCAGAATATCGGCACAGCTGTTGCTGTTTTTGAGGCGGCCCGATATGGAAAGCCTCTCATTGAGCGGGTGGTGACCG
Source organism: Nitrospirota bacterium (assembly GCA_963784135.1). Lineage (GTDB taxonomy): Bacteria > Nitrospirota > Thermodesulfovibrionia > Thermodesulfovibrionales > Dissulfurispiraceae > JADFXI01. Next base: position 21,912 of record CAWAQG010000010.1, read on the forward strand.
TAACCGGAGAAGGGATTAAAGAGCCTAAAAATCTTATGGTGAAGATAGGCACCCTTGTTTCAGACCTGATTGCCGATTGCGGCGGGTTTACATCTGAAGCTGCGAAGATTATCTCGGGAGGCCCCATGATGGGGTTCTCAATATATTCACTGGATGTCCCGGTGACCAAGGGGACGTCCGGCATTCTCGTCCTGCCCGAAGAGGGGGTTGTGCATTCAGAGGATTTCGGCCCTTGTATCCGGTGCGGCAGATGCATAGACATTTGTCCGATGAGCCTGATGCCTTCCATGTTGAGCATACTCGCCGAGAAGGGATTTTATGAGGAGGCAAAGGGATATGACCTTTTTGACTGTTTCGAATGCGGCTCATGCACCTATGTGTGCCCGTCAAAGAGGCCTATTGTTCAGTTGGTACGGCTTGCTAAATCGCAGGTAAAGCCATAAATGGCGGAAGGCAAAGTTAAAGGCGGCGGTCACTTTATTGTTGCCTTTGTTTATCAGCTTATTTAAAGGGAGTCTCCATGGAAACGGCAAAAAAAGAACACCAATTAATTTTATCAGTAAGTCCGCATATAAAAAGCGAAGAAACCACCAGCAGGATCATGTGGAGTGTGACTGCATCGCTTATGCCTGCTGCTGTAATGGGAGTTTATTTTTTCGGTCCACGCGCCGCTTTTAACCTCGCCCTTACTATTATTGGCGCACTGGCAGCTGAGTATGTGTTTCAGCGGATACTTAACAGGAAAAACACACTGAGTGACGGTAGCGCGTTCCTTACAGGTCTCCTGCTTGGAATGAACCTGCCTGCATCAGTGCCGTTTTATATGCCGATTATCGGGTCCTTTGTTGCAATACTTATAACCAAGCAGCTCTTCGGAGGGCTCGGCTACAATGTTTTCAATCCGGCATTAATCGGAAGGGCCTTCCTGCTTATTTCATTCCCTAAGCTTATGACCATCTGGAAAGAGCCTACAGCGGCCTTTGTGGGCCTTGATGCAAAGACCACCGCTACGCCGTTGGGTATCCTGAAAGAAGAGGGCGCTGCAAAACTTATGGAGCTTTTTGGGGACAAAACAAATCTTTACACCCAGCTGTTTTTAGGGCACCGGGCAGGCTCAATAGGTGAAACATCTGCGGTCGCCTTGCTCCTCGGCGCCGCTTTTCTTCTGTATCGCGGATATATATCATGGGAAATACCGGTGTCATTTCTGGGCACGGCTGCAGTCCTTGCGTGGGTGTTCGGAGCAAAAGGCGCGCTCTTTGCGGGGGACCCGCTGTTACATCTTTTGAGCGGCGGGATGCTTCTCGGCGCTTTTTTTATGGCAACGGATTATGTTACCTGTCCCTCAGTCAGAAGGGGGCAGATTCTCTTTGGCATCGGCTGCGGTTTCCTGACAATGCTGATAAGGCTTAAAGGCGGGTATCCCGAAGGGGTCATGTTCGCCATCCTGATAATGAACTGTTTCTCCCCGCTTATTGACCGGGGCTTCAGGACCAAAGTCTTCGGCGCCCGAAAAGGAACACTGGCGAAGGAGACGAAGAAATGACCGGCAAGGACATTATTAAAATAACATTGAATCTTGTGATTGTATATCTTATCGGCGGGCTTATCCTTGCAGCCGTCTATGCCAAAACATCGCCGATAATATTCCAAAATGCCCTGGCCGCAAAACAGGCGGCGCTGAAAAACCTTATCCCCGATGCCGACAAGATTGAAAAGATGGGCGACTTGACGTCACATGAAAAACATGTCGAATATTTTGTTGCCAGGAAGGGCGGCGACATTATCGGGTACATAGTAGAGTCGTATGGTAAAGGGTATTCGAGTTATATTGACAGCCTTATAGCAGTCGACAAGAATTTCACGGTGGAAAAAATAAGTATCCTTCATCACGCGGAAACTCCCGGGCTGGGGGATGAAATAGACAGCGCTTCTTTTCAGCGCCAGTTCAAGGACAAAGACCTCGATCACCTGAAGGTTGTCAAGACTGAAACGAAGGACTACATACAGGCGATATCGGGAGCAACTATTTCGAGCAGGGCGGTTACCGAAGATGCAGTAAAGCATGGTGTTGAAGCCCTCATCAAAGCGGTAAAAGGAGGCGAAGGCAATGTCGGGCACAAACAAAGTTAGTTACTGGGAATTAATAAAGAACGGCATTACTAAAGACAACACTATTTTTAAACTTGCCCTGAGCCTTTGCCCGTCTATTGCGGTGACCAACAAGCTCGAAAACGGCGTGCTGATGGGAGTAGCGGTATTGTTTGTTCAGGTGACGGTAAACACGACGATCTCCCTTATGAGAAAACTAATTCACCCCAGAGTGCGGCTGCCTATTTTCATGCTGGTTATCTCAGGCTGGGTAACAGTTACCGATATGATGATGGCTGCATTTGCGCCTGATGTATACAAGGATATGGGTCTCTATATACAATTGATTGTCGCATTCGCCTCCATTCTTGCCCGCGCCGAAATGTTTGCGAGCAAGAACACTGTCGTGCCGTCCATGTTCGACGGCATCGGCATGGGACTTGGCTTCATGTTCGCCCTTACGGTAATAAGTTTCTTCAGGGAACTTTTGGGCAAAGGGTCGTTGTGGGGAATGCCTATCGTCAATGCAAAACCACTGCTAATAATGATATTGCCTGCAGGCGGTTTTTTTGCGGTCGGCTTATTGATGGCGTTTTTCAACTGGATTGATATCCGGTTCTTTAAAAAGAGCCCGTCCGGCTCAGCGCATTAAGGGCAAGGGGGGAGATACATGGGCAACGATTTTGTAAGGATTTTCGAACTTATCATATCTGCATCACTTATAAATAATTTTGTTTTCACACGGTTCCTGGGTCTCTGTATATTCTTCGGCGTTTCAAAAAAAATGGAGACCGCTGTAGGCATGAGCATCACTTTTACCGCTGTTATGATGATCAGTGCCGCGACCAGCTGGCTTATTTTTCATTATGTAATGATACCTCTGGACATTACATTCCTGAAGATAATTGTCTTTATCGGGGTCATCGCCGGCCTGGTGCAGGCATCGGATACGATAATGAGAAAGGTGGCTACCGCGCTCTATTATAAACTCGGCATATATCTCGCTCTTATATCGACCAACTGCATTATCCTTGCCGTGCCGTTGATTAATGCCGATGAAAATTACAGCTTTATTCAGAGTCTTGCGTTTGGTCTTGGCTCCGGCATCGGTTTTGCTCTTGCCCTGATTATAATGGCGAGCATAAGGGAAAAGCTGGAGCTTGCCGATGTCCCCGCGCCTTTCAGGGGATTGCCGATGGCTTTCGTGGTGACCGCCCTGATAGCACTGGCTTTTACCGGCTTTTCGGGATTGATAACCCTTTAAGCGTTGTGTCTGGCGGCAAGCGCCGGGAGCGAAATGGAAAAACGACGGGGATTTGGGATAAAATAGTATTTGGAGGTAGTTTACATGCATGAATTTCAACAAATAATCGCTGATCTAACGGGGATATTTCAGCTTGCAGATATATCTCATTTTATACTTCCCCATGTCGGAGTTGGAGGCGCGGAAGTCGGAGGAGGCCATGTCAATGTTGTTTCTTTAATAAAGTTCACGTTGATTTTTCTCGCCGGCATCAGCGCCGTATTCGGTCTTGGCCTTGCATTTGCCGCAAAACGTTTTGCCGTTAAGATCGATCCGAGGGTGGAGCAGGTGAAAGACGTCCTGGCGCATGCTCATTGCGGAGCTTGCGGTTATGCGGGCTGCGAACAATACGCCGAGGCCGTCGTCAATAACCCCGATGTTTCACCCAATCTCTGTATTCCAGCCGGAGCAAAGGGAGCAGAGGCAGTGGCAATGATAACGGGGAAAAAGGCTGATATAAGAGAACCCCAATTTTCACGGATCATGTGCCAGGGGGACTGGAGCAAATCAACCAAAAGGTTTAAATATGAGGGTGTCCAGGATTGCAGGGCCGCTGTTCTTGCAGGGGGCGGAGACAAGTCGTGCATCTACGGGTGCCTTGGTTACGGGACTTGTGCCCGCGTCTGTCCTTTCGGCGCTATAACCATGAATGAGCACCACCTGCCTGTTGTCGATATTGCCAAATGTACAGGATGCCGGAAGTGCGAGACGGCATGTCCTAAAAAGGTCATTGAAGTGCTGCCGGCGTCAAAGGCTGTGCTCGTGTCCTGCCATTCAAAGGACAAGGGTGGAGATGTACGGAAAAACTGCCAGCTCGGCTGTATCGCATGCGGAAAATGCGTTAAAGTTTGTCCTTTTGATGCGCCGAAGATTGAGAATAATCTCTCACGTATTGATATCGGCAGGTGCAAAGTATGCGGACTTTGCGCAGGTGTGTGTCCCACCCATGCAATTGTTGATTTTATGCACCACAGGCCCAAGGCGGTTGTTACCGATAAATGCATAGGATGCCAGATATGTACCAAAGTTTGCCCGGTAAATGCGGCAAGCGGAGAGCCCAAGAAGCAGCACATAATTGCACAGGGAAAATGCATCGGCTGCGGCATATGCACTGCAAAATGCCCTGTGCAGGCGATTGACGGCACCTTTAATGCAGCAGATGTGTTTGCGGCGGCGGCAGCCAAAAAGCAGAAGGCCGCAGCAGCTTAATTCATTTTTCTTGCACCCGATAGTGTCTTAAAATTGACGGGAGGGTTATTGACATTTATATTTAAGTTAGGTTACAACTATATCTGCATGAAAAGAACTGATTTTTTAGGCGGATTGGCAGTTTTTTTAATTTTGTTTGTTTTTGCGGCTTCATCGGCCAATGCCGATGTGACGAAAGCCCGGCCTGCAGAGCCGGAGAATTTTCAGGAAAATCTCATTGAAGGGACGCCTGTGTTGCCTGCCCAGTTCCCACCGGGCGCCCGGACTGACCCCGATAAGACATTAGCAGCAACAGAAACGGCGGCTGACAAAAATGTCCCTTCTTCTGCTGACCTCAAGCCTGACCATCTGACTAACGATGCCGTGGTGGGCGTTCCGGAACCGGCAAAGGCTGTTGCAGCGGTCCCTGCCGGTGATAAGCAGGCCGGGAATAAAGCCCTGCTCAATGACGATTCATATGCATCAAACGCAACGGCACTGAAAGCGATAGGAAAAAGTGTCGAGCTCTTTAAGGACAGAATAAAAGAAAGGTTTACCGTTTATCTGGAGAGATCGGCGCAGTATATAGAAATAATGAAAGAAATACTAAGGGGTAAGAACCTTCCTGAAGAGCTTGTGTTTCTGCCGATCGTGGAAAGCGGGTTTAATCCTAATGCGTATTCAAGGGCAAGGGCAGTGGGCCCATGGCAGTTTATCGCTTCCACAGCAAAACGTTACGGCCTGGTTATTGACTGGTGGCGTGATGAACGGAAAGACCCCGTAAAGTCAACGATGGCTGCTGCGGAATATTTAAATGACCTTTATAAGATGTTTGGTTCCTGGAACCTTGCCCTCGCAGCATATAATGCCGGAGAGGGGAAAATTTCAAAAGCGCTCAGGAAAAGCGATTCGGTCGATTATTGGTCGCTTCTTAAAACGAAGCAGATACGGAATGAAACGAAAGAATATGTGCCGCGCTATATAGCTGCTACAATGATCGCCAATACCCCCGAGGAATATGGGTTTGATAATCTGGATTACAGGGAACCGCTGGAATATGATGAAGTTACTGTCAGCTCGCCGGTTGATATCGACGTTATCGCAAAGTGTGCCGAGTGCACAGTAAAAGAAATTAGAGAAGCGAACCCTGAACTCAGGAGATGGAGTACGCCACCCAACGTAGCTGCATATACCATAAGAATTCCGGTCGGGAGCAAGGATATCTTCCTGGATAACCTGGCTGCAATACCCAAAGAAGAACGGTTTACCGTTCAGCAGTATACGCTGAAAAAAGGCGACACTATAAAGAAGATCGCCAGGAAGACAGGCATTCCCGGCCCGACTATTATAGCGATGAACTCCCTGAACGGTTTGGGACACCTCGCAGCAGGCCATATGATAACACTTCCTCCCAAGGGGAAATTTTCCCCTGACCCTGATGACAGGGCATTTGTTCATAAGGTTGCTTACAAGAAAAAAATCAAGGGCAGGAGCCGGCACAAGAAAGGCCGGAAGGCCCACTCAAGAAAAACTGGTAAATCAAGGGGCAAAAGCAGGGTCAGAACCAAAAGGGCATAGGTAGTGGGTCAGTTTGTTTTTGCTCTGTATCAAATAATATATGCTGTTCGATAGTCTTGACATTCCTGAGACTGTTCTTAAGGGCATTAAAGCCGCCGGGTTCCCGGAGTGCACACCGGTACAGGCTGCTACACTGCCCGACGCGCTGCAGGGTAAGGATATAGCTGCCCAGGCCCAGACAGGCACAGGGAAGACCGCCGCATTTCTGATTGCCGTTTTCTCGCGCATGCTTATGCAGCCGCCGCCGAAGCCGGGTCCTTCGCCGCGAGCTCTCGTCATCGCCCCAACGCGCGAACTCGTAACGCAGATTCATGCTGAAGCCCTCCTTATCGGCCAGTTCACCGGATTAAATATAATTCCCATATACGGGGGCATTGACTATAATAAACAGCGCACTGACCTCAGGCAAGGGGCCGACATGGTCATCGGCACTCCGGGCCGTCTTATCGATTACCTGAAACAGAACATCTACAACCTTAAAAAGACCGAATTTCTTGTGATCGACGAAGCCGACCGCATGTTCGATATGGGGTTTATCAAAGATCTCCGCTTCCTGTTACGGAGGATGTCGCCATATACGAAGCGGCAGTCCATGCTTTTTTCAGCAACCCTCTCCTACCGTGTTATGGAGCTTTGCTATGAATACATGAACCTTCCTGAAAAGGTCTCTATCACTCCTGAACAGATGACTGTGAAAAAGATCAAGCAGGAACTTTACCATGTGGGGGCGTCGGAAAAGCCGGGCCTTCTGCTGGGCCTATTGAGGAGCGAAAGGGGCCGACGTGTCCTGATCTTTGCAAATATGAAAATAACTGCCGAGAGGCTTGAGAGACTGCTCAAGGCAAACGGCATAAAAGCAGCCGCAATAACCGGAGACATTCCGCAATGGAAGCGCTACTGATATAGTCTCCCGTTTCAAGGCAGGAACGCTTCCTGTGCTGGTGGCGTCGGATGTTGCCAGCCGCGGGACTCCACATCGAGGGGGTCACACATGTGATCAATTATGACCTGCCCCAGGACAGCGAAGACTATGTCCACCGTATCGGCAGGACTGCCAGGGCAGGAGCGGAGGGCAAGGCAATCAGCTTCGCGTGCGAGGAATATGTCTATGCACTTGAGGACATAGAGAAATATATCAAAGAGAAGATTCCGGTTGTTCCGGTGGAAGACAGCCTATATAGTAAAGGACTACAGGAAGCCTGCAGCGTACCATCCTGTAAAAAAAAATTTCCCGGCGGCTTCGGACAAGTCTGCGTAGAAAATTCCCGGGAGAGCGTTCTCAAGGAAACAGAAGGGAGCCTTCCGGCAAGGGCAACCGCTCCCGCAAAGGCGGTTAAATCCTTTACTGGTGCCGAGCCGTGATTTTGCATCATTGACCAGTGGAGATTTCGGGAATTTGTTGATTAGTTCGTTGTATTTCTTTTTGGCTTCTTCGGTCTTGCCCATTGCTTCCAATGTCTTGCCGCTTTCAAACAAGTGCCATGTCCTGCAGCAGGGCATCCTTAATGCTTGAAAGAATGTCAAAGGTATTTATGGCGCTGTTAAGGTCACCCTTTCTTATATAGGTCATCGCCATCTTATAATAGGCGAGAGAAGAAATTTTAGGATCAGGGTATTGGTCGGTCACTTTTTTAAGAGTTTTTATCGTCTCGTCGAGATTGCCGAGCTCATAGTTGCAATTTGCAATATAGAGAAGGACAGCATGGACTCTTTTTTGCGGCAAGTAGGAAGCATTGAATTTTCGAGGGCATCATTATAACGATCAGCAGGCGAAGCGTATGGCGTGCGGATTGCTGCCGGACTAATATTTTGTATCCCTCATATTCCAGCTCTGCCGCCTTGGCGGCATTTACACGATTATAAACAACGAAAGCACTGACAGTTATTATATCAGACCAAATATAAGAAGCGCATAAACAAGGGTGCTCTGCTGATCCTTAAGTTTTTTCCGTATATCGGCAACGGTCTCGCCGAGGTCGCCATCTTTTTGTGTTTTCCTGAAGATTCTTTTTTTAATTGTTTTGGGCATCTATTTCCCTCCTCTTATTTATTCACCGGCCCAAGCGCTTTTTCAACAAGCGCGCGGGCATGGTGAAATATGTGTTCAACTGCATTCTCGTCAATCCCCGCAGCTGAGCAGCACACGTCCGGCAAAATCCTTTGTGATGAGGTCTGACGGCGAATGGGCATCGGTATTTATCGTCAATGGTATGCCGAGTTCCATTGCATGCCGCGCAACATATCCGTTAGCAAGACTATGTCCTTTCCTCGCGGTTATCTCAAGGGTTGTCCCATTGTCTCTGGCAAGCAGCAGGTCCTCATGAGAGATAAGGCCCGGATGTGCGAGAATATCTGCTCCTCCCTCAATGGCAGCCCTGTTTGTGCCTTCAGCAACAGGCTCAACTATGGTCTCTCCGTGGACAACTATTATTTGCGCTCCCAGTGCGCGGGCCTCTCTTATCATGCCGGGTATTAATGCCGGCGGCACATGAGTTATTTCAGCGCCGGCCAGCACAGGAATAGGAATAGGTCACGCAAGCTTTCAATAACTTTTACTATCCGGGGATGACCAGGTCAATATTCGACTGGTCCACGTGGTCGGTAATGGCAAGGGCGCTGTAGCCATGTGCTACAGCCCTCCGGATAAGTTCAGCTGGAATAAGTTCGCCGTCACTGAATATGCTGTGGGTATGCAGATCGATCATGGTACAGTTTTTAAGAATACCTGAAAAAAAGAGCAAATGTAAAGGCGGCGGTTGACATTCCCGGCCTGGAGCCCTATGATTTGAAGAGGAATGCATTATTCGGTTATTTGCAACCCTTAGAGCAAAATGCAGGCATGGCAGTGAAGTTATTCAAGACTATGATAAGGATACCGGGCCGGGAATTTCCGCACAAAGGAAAAAACCAAGCTCGAAATTGTCCTTAAGTGCGATTCTGTGGGAAGCGTGGAGGCTGTCACAAACAGCCTTGCTGCACTGGCCGCGCCTGATGTCGATATCAGTATTATTCACAGCAGCATCGGCAGTATCAGCAAATCCGATGTGCTTTTTGCGGAGACTGCAAGCAGGCTTATAGTCGGTTTCCAGGTAGGCGTGATGCCTGCAATGGATAAGGTGTTAAGGGAGCATAGGGTCGAGGTGCGCCTTTATGATGTGATTTACAAGCTTATAGATGATATTAAAGCCATTGCCGGTGACCTGGTTCCTCATTTTCCGGAGGAGCGGATAATCGGCTCCGGCAAAATAATAGCCCTTTTCAAAAGCAGCCGGAAGGGCATCATTATTGGATGCGATGTCCAGGAAGGCTTTATTGCAGTTGGCGAACGCTTCCGCATTATCTCTGCGATGGGGCCTGTTTATGAAGGCATCATAGAGTCTCTCCATATAGGAGATACCGCGGTACAAGAAAGCCGTAGCAGGACAGCAGGCCGGCATAAGAATAAAGCATTTCAGCAGTGCGAAGATAGGGGACCTCGTAGAGAGTTTTCGTCCTCCGCCGGCTGTAAAAGTCCGCACATGGGAACCAACAGGACAGATTATCCGGAAGACGGAAAGGTGAGAAGATTTTCTCCCTACCGGCCATGCGGCAATGCCGATATATACCCGCCTTTGGACCGCGGCATAAGCTGCGACGAATATGAGGAGGCTTTGAGGGCTGTCCTGGAATACGGAATTGCCAGGCTTGATAAACGGGCGAGCAGGCTGAGGATCATTTGCAGCAAGCGCACCCGAACCGCATGCATTGCCGTTCCTTACCTTTTGGAAGCTGTCTTTTCCCAATGACCGCCCTTTTTCGGAGGAGTGATTATTTCCGCCGTTTCTCTAATTTTTGGCCCCCTTTTCTTTGAGATAAATGGGCTTGCCCCCTCCATCTCCTCAAAAACAGTTACCTGTCCTTTATCCTGTCTTGCATACCTGAACTCTGTCCCTTCCACCTCTTCAGCAATTTCTTCACTTGCGATAATCGCTTCTTCTCCCTCCGGTTCTTCTATTTCCTGGCTTGCATGTCTTGATAATACTATGCATTCAGCCTCAAGCCAATTTTCAAGTTCCCGGCCCTGAATGCGCCCGCCCTTTTCATAAATTTCACAAGCTACCCTTGCTATTTCATCATGCAGGTCCATTATGCCCTCCTGCGATACAATAATCACTGTTTTTTGTATTATCCGTTTATGCCTCTATTATAAGTTTAGTAGCATATCAGGCTTTGTCAAGACATAGGGGATAGCTCCCTATAAACTCCTTGCCAGGATGGCCTCAGATTTACAGAAGCCTGACGGACTGACAAGTATTTATTTCAGAACACGAAATGAGCAACGCATCCGGATATCGCCGGTAAGAAAACCGCGGGGAATGCAGGCCCAAAGACTGAAGCCTCCCTGAAGCGAAATGGGTGTGGTCACTATTTGACCTAATATCCCGTATCCGTACTATACGCCTGATCATTAGTCACATCATAAGCGGACAGAATACCGGTCATATATGCGCCTGTATCGACGCAGATTATTTTGCCGTTGTTGAGATTGCTGACAACGACGCTCCTTGGGGTGTGACCTACAACGAGCGTTTTTTTTCCATCGTATGAGAAGTCCCTGTTCCAGAGCAGTTCTTCGGTAGTGGCCGCGCCAGGGTCTTTGCCGTCAGGCAGGCCTGCATGCACAAAGATGTGTGTATCGGTTTCATAATATAGCCGCAAAGATTCGATAAAGGGAAAGATGTTTTCTCGTATTGTCGATGCCGCCGAAGCTGATGATTGTGCTATCTCCTCTGTTTAAACGCCAGAAAAGCATTTCTTTCTCCGGGTGAACGGCTGTCAGCGCATTATAGGCAAGTTCCTCATGGTTCCCTTTGAGGAGGATGACATTGTCCGGGTATTTTTCCCTTAGCGCGCCCAGGTACAGGACGACTTCTTTGACCTTATCTCCCCTGTCGATGTAATCGCCCATAAAGATAATCATGTCTTCACCTGGCGTAAACCTGATGATTTTTTCGATCAGTGTTTTGAGCAAATCAAAACAACCGTGTATGTCGCCCACAGCAATCTGTCTTTTCAGCATAATGCCCTCGTATTTTTCCTCTTAAAGTTTCAAGTCGTTGAGGGCATTTGCCGGTATATCCGCGTGCTGACTCCCTGCGCGTCTGACAATATCAAAATTTCTTCTGCCCTTTATGCAAGTCACCCGGCTCGATACTTAATCTGTTGGAAAAATAGGAGAAGAGGTCCGAAAGAGGCGTAATATGTTTGAGAGCGAGAAATTCATTGCTCGAAATAGGGCAGTTTTTAATAGGCGTATGTGTAATGGAAGGTCCAGGCTGTTCCGGATAAAACATGAGGCCGCAACAGCCAAGGTTGCTTTGTATTCTTAATGGCGAGTGATAATCGCATCCTTCAAAAGTGCAGAGTTTCATCTTCTTTTTCCCCTCCCCCTATTCCAAAAGATGACAGACTCAAATAGTGTGTCGGCGGAAATACCGACCGGATGTTGGTAAAATTACCACTTTCCCGGTTAGAATGTCGCCGCTGCCTTTGCCCGCATCTCTATATGATATAGAGTATTTCTGATATTGCCAGCCTTCCAAAACAATTCAATTAAATAACTGCTTGCGGCTTATAAGAAATTGGCAACTGTCTGAAAAACACGTTAAAAGCCAATGTTTCTGTTCCTCAGTCGCCATCATAATTAAGCGATGGACCTGTCAATTTCGATATAATTTTTACATCCTCTTGTCTTTTGTCTGACTATCTGACATAGAGGCAGCTAAGAATATGTATTCAAATTATATGCCAGACGAAAAGCCCAACCGCCCCGCACTCTAACTATGAATTAACAGCAGGCAAATTACGGCAACCGGATAATAACTTTAGATATTATAATGACATAAGCAAGGGAGGCTGAACCTGAATTACGCATTTTTCCTGGTTCTTTTTCTCTATGTCCTTAAAGAGGCGTTTGAATACATAGTGCAATATCTCAATCTCAGGCACATGAAGAAGGCCGGCATACAAGCCGCCGGAGTTTGAGGGGAAGATAGATGCGCTTCTGCTCGAAAGCATGCAGGCCTATGAGAGAGACAAGACGTTGTTTGGTTTTGTTGCCTCACTGTTCGGAAATATTGTCGTAATTGCGTTTATCTTTGGCGGCCTGCTGGACCGCTACAATGCCTGGATTGCGTCGCTTAATCTCTCCTTCGCTGTTTCCGGATGGCTGTTTTTTCTGCTCTTGTCATATGCGGATGAGATAGTATCCGTCCCCTTCAGCCTCTATACTATTTTCAGAATAGAAAACAAGTATGGTTTCAACACAATGACGTTGCGTCTCTGGATAGTCGGATTTTATAAAATCTCTGCTGATATCGACTATCATGCTCTCGCTGGTAATTTTCGCGGGTCTATCGCTTATCCGGTGGAGCCCCGGCTACTGGTGGTTATGGGTATGGGGGTTCTTTTTTATTTTCAGCATGGTTGTAATGTATATATCGCCGTATGTAATTGAGCCGCTTTTTAATAAATTCAGTCCTGTCCAGGATGAGTTGCTCAAGGATAAAATCGTTGCACTGACAAAAAAGGCCGGTATTCAGGCAAGCAGGATATTGAAGGTCGATGCTTCAAAAAGGAGCAGGCACACGAATGCCTACTTTACCGGGATAGGGCGGACAAAAAGGGTGGTCCTCTACGATACACTTCTTGAGCATATGGACCGCAATGAAATTCTTTCCGTGCTTGCCCATGAGATCGGCCACTGGAAAAAAAAGCATCTCCTTAAAACGCTCGCCGCTTTCGAGATATTTTCATTTTTGGGCATATATGTCTCATATAGAATTATTCAAAGTGATATGCTTCTCCATGTCTTCGGCATCGGCACCGGCACGTTTTTTGCAAAATTGCTGTTGCTGGGTTTTATTGCAGGCATCTTCCTGTTTCCGCTGAGGCCGATCGCCAATTTAGTCTCCAGGAGGCATGAGCGGCAGGCTGACCTGGCATCATACGAACTTACCGGCGATGCAGGGAGCATGGTGAATGCCCTTATAAAGCTTTCAAAGGAAAACCTGTCCAATTTTTATCCTCATCCATTGTATGTCGCATTCTATTATTCGCACCCCCCTGTGAGCGAGAGAATACGGTATCTGAAAAGCCTCGCAACGTTACCCAAATAATGCAATTGACCACAGCCAACAGTGATGGTATCGTAAAAAGTCATCATTCCCGCGAACGGGTCCCCGGAAAGTCGGAGACTCTCTGGGGTGCGGGAGGCGGGAATCCATTTGTTGTATGAAGGCTTGATGATCAGAGTAAAATGGGTCCCCGATAAAGGAACTCGGGGATGACGATAAATTCCCCAGGGGCCCAAAGGCCCTTGGGGAGATTCAACATTTAAAGTCACAGGCAGGCGTTAAATATTACTCCGGCCAGATAGGGCCTGCATACGGGTTGAAATGTGGCCCTTGTGTCGCACCTTTCCAGACAGTGAGGGTGTTGTCGGAGTAATTTGTCACCCACACATTGCCGGAGAAATCTATGGTGATTCCTTCCGGATGATTTCCTACCGTATATGTAAGAGTAACAGTATTCGCCGGCGATGTAAGATTATAGTTGTGGCCGTTACTGTTGAAAACTAATTCTGTAATCGTGTTACCAGCAGACAGGTCTGTCCCGAAATTTGTGACCCACACATTGCCGGAGAATTCTATGGCAATGCTGTGAGGCCCGCTTCCAACTGTATAATTGGCTGTTGTCCCGCTCGTCGGGTTTATCATGGTAACAGTGCCGGTACTGCCCGGAGTTGTGCCACTGCCCGAATTAGCGACCCACACATTGCCGGATGGATCTATGGCAATGCCTTGAGGCCCGTTAAAACCCGCATACTGTTTAATCAGTGAACCGCTTGTGTTCAACTCATAAACAGTGCCGTCAGTGTAATTTGAGACCCATACATTGCCCGAGGCGTCTATTGCAATGCCGTATGGATTGTTGCCGACAGTGTAAGGAGAACCAGGAGCAGCAGTCGCGCTTACAAAGTAAGGGCTTAAACCTGTAGAGCAAAAATAATCTTTGTAGTCCGGTATTAACTTTGTAACGGTGTTGCTATCCTCGTTTGTCACCCACACATTGTTTTGGGCGTCTATAGCAATACCGTGCGGTCCAGACCCTATGCCGGCGGCAGCGCCAATAACGACAACCTCTGCTCCACTGCCTTGCCAGCCTCCCGGGCATGTTGTGGCGTTGTAAGGGGCAGGGTTCAGGATTATCACTGTAAGATTTTTCGAGTCATAATTTGCCGTCCAAATATTGCCCAGATAATCTATTGCAATGCCAAATGGGCTGGCGCCTATAACTGATGGGAATTCATATGTGCTATTGGACGCCGCGACGAAGCTCCCGGCAGAATTCAACAACTCTGAAACGGCGTTGGCGCCGTAATCTGAGACCCACACATTGCCGTTGATATCTATGGCAATGCTGGAAGGAAGAACACCAACCGGAGGCGTCGTATATGCGAGCGGATTCTGTATTGGCGAAGTAATTGTCAGGATAGTGGAACCCTGCAAGCTGCCTAATGTGGCTGTAATCGTTGTCTGCCCGGCAGCTACAGAGGTGGCCTTACCATTGGAGCCTGGTGTGTTGCTGATAGTGGCGACGGCATTAGACGATGAAGCCCAGGTCACTGATGCAGTCAGGTTCTGAACGCTGCCGTCCAAATTAGTACCCTGGGCTATGAACTGCTGGGAAGCGCCAAGTAAAATGCTCGGAGTGAGTGGAGTAACCTGAATGGATTTAAGTGATGCCGTACTAACAACAGTCAGGGCAGTCGTCCCGGTAATGGTCCCGAATGTGGCCGAAATGTTAGTCGTGCCGTAAGCCAACACGGTGGCGTTTCCGCTGGAGGTGACGGTGGCGATAGAAGTGGCCGATGAAGCCCAGGTCACTGTTGCAGTCAGGTTCTTAGAGCTTCCGTCGGAATAATTCCCTGTGGCTGTAAACTGCTGGGTCTGGGTAGTCCCGGTAGCAAGGATAATGCTTGGGGTGGTCGGAGTAACCGTAATGGATACAAGTGTTGCAGCAGTGCTATTACTGGCAGCGCCGCTATTACTGGCAGCGCTGCTGGTTTGCACACCGTTGCTGTGGCCTCCACCACACTGTATGAATGCTGCAGATATTATAAAAGACAGAGATAAAACAAATACTATTTTCAGTCCCCTCTTCATTATTATTCTCCTCTTTTATTTATTGTTCCATCTAAAAGTCAGGGATATTTGACTATACTTTTTTACGTCCCAATTTACCACAATATATTCGTCTTGTCAACACGCACTGTGGCGAGCAGATAAACTGTCCGTATCTGTAGCACATAAACTGTCCGGATAAAATATATGGATAGCAAGGGGGCTATCCATGAAACGTTCGGCAGTGTTGCAGGAGGTACGGAAGATGAGATTTGAAGAAAGCTATGAGGGTTGGATACGAGGTCGATTAACGCAGGAAGAAGCAGCAACGCTTCTGGGTGTGTGCGATAGGACATTTAGAAGATATATGTTGAGGTATGAAGATACGGGCCTGGAGGGCCTTATAGATAAGCGTTTAGGGCAAATATCTCATAAACGTGCGCCTGTTGATGAAGTAGTCGCACTATCGGATCTTTATAGCAATCGCTTTTGTGGTTTCAATGTCAAACATTTTTATAGCTGGTACCGGCGTGCTTATCAAGGGACCAGAAGCTACACATGGGTCAAGAACACCCTCCAGGAAAAGGGATTGGTACCGAAGGCAGCACAGAAAGGTACACACAGGAAAAAGCGTACAAGGGCACCTTATACCGGTATGATGCTGCACCAGGATGGTTCCAAACATCAGTGGGTTGAAGGAAAATACTGGGATCTAATCGTAACTATGGATGATGCCACGAGTGAACACTACTCGATGTTTTTTGTGCAGGAGGAAGGCACTCAAAGCAGCTTTCAAGGGGTAAAAGAAGTTATTGAGCAACACGGATTGTTTGCTTCGTTGTATACGGATCGTGGAAGTCACTACTGGCATACACCTGAGGCCGGAGGGAAAGTGGACAAATCAAATCTTACCCAGTTCGGTCGTGCAATGAGCCAACTTGGAATTAAGATGATTGCTGCGTATTCTCCTGAGGCCAGGGGTCGTTCTGAGCGAGCCTTCGAAACTCATCAAGACCGCCTCGTCAAGGAGCTTGCAATGGCGGGCATTACTGAGATGAAGCAGGCCAATGATTATCTTGCCAGTACTTATATGCCAGCCCATAATGCCGAGTTCACTGTTGTCCCGCAGGAACCACAGAGCGTATTCGTGACTTGGGCAGGCACTGCCTTGGAAGACATCCTATGCGAACAGTATGACCGCACCGTAGGCAACGACAACTGTGTAAAGTTCGATGGGCTAAAACTTCAGATCCCGCCAAATCAATATCGCTGCCACTACGTTAAGGTCGAAGTTCGCGTCCATCGTTATCCGGATGGTGGCCTTGCTATATTCCATGGACCGAGAAAACTGGCGGTCTTTGACCCTAAAGGAAAGGAGATTGCAAAGTGCTCACATGCAGCGGCATGAGACTCAATAAAACTGACATCGGTGGCCTGCCATGTTCCATGCGCAGCCACCCTGCAGAACCGGACAGTTTATTTGCTCTAAAACCGGACAACTCTATTTGTTGACAACACACGCACAGGGACCCCAAATCCCGGTATAGAAATTCAAAAACGTTAAATCGCCTGCGTCATGGTTGTATTTTCGTCTCTATCCATGATATTCTTTTTCTAAATTTCAGAGTATATTCTCCTTATAAATTGTGTCTTTGCAACAACTATCGTACAACTTGGAGAGCCTGAAAATCTCTCGGAATTTATTTTTAACAGGCCATTTTAAAAGAATCTTTCAAGAGACCCGAATGGTTGCATTTACTGAGGACAGAGATGCATTTTATAATGAAGGTTTTCAATAAGCTGGAAACACTGACATTGCATTTGATCGATAAGATACCGGGCTTGCGGATGGTCTTGAGGAAGCAAATGCGATTGCAATCTTTTGTCTGCATCTCCACCCTTGTCATAACCTTTGCAAGCTTCAACCTCGCTTTTCTGACAGCTTTTTCGATCTACCAGGGCTTCATCGAGCAGCAGGCCCGCGACGTATCGCACTCAGTATCCCAGCAGGTATTCAATACGCTGTTCCATCTCATGGAGAAAGGTTTTACAAAGAGGGAACTGCAAGAGTACCTCTCCTCCATGGAGGTAATACACGAGGGCACGCCGTACCGGGTAAGGCTTTACCAGAATGACGGGAAGGAAGCGGACGCGCAGGTCAGGGACGTTCTGAATACAGGCGCTGTTCTGAACGTAAAAAACGGCTTCTGCCTGACCGACATCTGTCCGGTAGCGGCAAAAAAAGTCTGTTTGAAATGCCACCTGCAGGTGCGGGAGGGGAGCATACTGGGAGCGGTGAGCGTTCAACAGGACATAGGTCCGGCCGTTGCCGCAATAAAGAAGAAGTTCATCCTTTTCTTCTTCTTTTTCTCGCCTATCCCTTTTATTCTGGCGGGTCTTATGGCCAATTTCCTGAACGCGAGAATCAACAGCTCTACGGAACTGTTCCAAACGAAAATAAGAGATGTCAGCAGTGTCAGGGACCTCACCAAGCTGCAAAAAATGGAGAACATCGATGTCGGTTTTGTCGAGTTCAATAATATTCTGCTTGAATTCGACAACTTTGCAGGAAGGATTAAAGACGTGGCAGTGGACAGGGAGATCCTCGAATTCGAACTCCGGGTGCTGGAGAAATTCATCATTACCTCCGAATTGGTGAAAGACTGGAAGGAGCACGTCATGTTCTTGCTCCTCGAAATCAACAAGGTCATCAAAGCCTATACCCTCTTCTCCGTCTTCCAGGTCGACGAAGAAATTTACGACATCGAGGTCTTCTGGGCACTGAAACCTTCCGAAGAGATAAAGGAGAGCGTCGAGAGGATCATCAGACGGAAAATTGCCTGCGAGAATGAACGGTTCGGCAGCTTGACCACACTGAAAATCAACCACGCTATAGCCGACAGCTCCAAAGTCCTGGCCGGACTCAGCGAAGATGACATAGAACTCCAGACAAAATCCATCATACTTCAGAACCCCCAGATAGGAGGGGTGGTGGGAATAGGCGTCCAATCGGAAATGACAACAGACACCATCCGCTCCCTTGTTATAGACGGCATTCTGACCACTCTCCTGAACGTGGTCGGTTCCATCAAGGCCATTTACAAATACACCAAGGACCTCGAATACTATGCTACGAGGGACCCGCTGACCAACCTGTACAACCAGAGAGTGTTCTGGGAACTGCTCGGATACGAAATCGGGAGGGCCCAGCGGCATATTTGCAAATTCTCCCTGCTTGTCGTCGACATCGACAATTTCAAAAATATCAATGATTCTTACGGGCACCTTTTCGGCGACCGCTTCCTGGCCGGCATCTCCGAAACTATACACGGCGCATTAAGGGATGGGGACATCCTTGCGCGATACGGCGGCGATGAATTCGTTATTGTCCTCCCCGAAGCTGATGAAGAGCAGTCCTTTCTCGTTGCTACCAGGATACTGGAAAGCACGAGGCTGTTTGCCCTTGCTTCACACACCGGCACGAAGGTCAAAGCCACTGTTTCCATCGGTCTTGCTGTTTATCCCGTCCATTCCGAGAGCGCCAAGGACCTCTTCATGTTTGCCGACAACATGATGTACAAAGCCAAGAGCGAAGGCAAAAACACCATTACCATACCCACTGAAGAGGACCTGGTGGAAGTATTCAGGACAACCGGTGAAAAAACCCTTATCGTCATCAACGCCATAGAAGAGAAAACCGTTATTCCGTACTTCCAGCCTATTATCAATATTGAGACCGGGAGAGTCGAATGCCACGAGGTACTAAGCAGGATCAGAACGGACAAAGGCATCCTGAACGCCGGGGAGTTTATTGAAGTTGCCGAGCGGCTCGGGGTAGTGAGCAAACTCGACTACGTGCTCATGGAGAAAGTCTTCCGAAAGGTGAAGGATGAAGGGTACAAGGGGTCCCTTTTTATCAATCTCTCCCCGAAGTCCTTAATCCTCAGGGAATTCATTCCCGGTGTGCTGAAACTGACGGGCAAGTATGGAATAGACCACAGCACCATCGTATTCGAGATAACAGAGAGAGACACTGTCAAGAACATCTCACTGCTCGAGAAGTTTGTTCATGATCTCAAGTTCGAGGGCTTCAAGTTCGCTATCGACGATTTCGGCTCCGGCTTCTCCTCCTTCTACTACATAAAGCGCTTCCCCATCGATTTCGTAAAGATCGAGGGGGAGTTTATAAGGAACATGATCGGGGACAAGAAAGATTTGGCATTTGTGAAAACCATGTCGCTGCTGGCCAGGGAATTCGGAATACAAACCGTTGCCGAATACGTGGAGGACGAGCAAATACTGAGGGAGATAAAGCAGATAGGGATCGACTACGGCCAGGGATATCATATCGGCAGGCCGTCACCGGAACTGAAAGACAATTATTAATAATCGATCAACCTTGGAAACAATAGTTTTATTTGCCTTGAAAAACTGCTTATCAGCTTATCCGGCGTGTAACTCTTACCATATCTTCCTCATCATAAGCATGCTTAAACCCGCATGACTGCGAAAGGTGCAGCATCTTTGAGTTGGTTTTCAATATCTCCATCCAGATGACCTTTATTCCTGATTGAGTGGCAACCTCGATACAGTAGTCCATAACATGGCGCCTATGCCGTGCCCCTGCCACTCATCGGCAACAAGTATTGCAAGTTCGGCGGTTTCGAGGTCAGGCATCTTTATGATTCTTATGTCGGCAATGATCTTTTCACGGTCCGGAGTTTCCCTGATTACCGCGACAAAGGCGAGTTCCCTGTCATAATCGATCTGGCAATAGCGTACAAGCCGTTCATGCGGCATATCGGTCAAACGCTGGCAGAACCTGAACATAATGGTGTCTTCGGAAAGCGATTTAAAAATTCATAGATGAGCGGTTCATCTTCGGGCCGGATCGGCCTGATGACCGCTGATTTGCCGTCTTCAATCGCGACCTCTTTGAGTATTTAAAAGGATAGGGACAGATAGAAAGATGGGGAGGACAAATATCCGCTTTTATCTGTTCATATTCCTGTATTTGGTCTTTATCGATCAGCATGGCCGCATCCCGGACCAGCCCCTCTTTGCCGGTGACGACGAAGGGATTAATGTCGGCTTTTTTTATGCAGGGGAAATCAACGATCAGATGAGAGAACCGTACAAGCGTTTCTTCGAGTAAGCGCAGCATGTCCTTATATACTTCCTGGGTCTGCATATATTTGTAAATTTTTGTTTCCTCCATCATGCGCCTGGCAAGCGTCTGATTGAGCGGGGGAAGGCCTACAGCATAATCTCCGACTGCTTCAAGAAGTTCTCCGCCGGTACCGAAAACAATAACGGCCCCGAAGGTAGGGTCTTTCCTGGCGCCGAATGCCAGTTCGAAGCCTGCCTTATGATCATCGGCTGGACTATGACATGCGCTTCAGGGTCCCCGATGTCATGCGGCCAGTTTCCTGATCTGCCTGAAGGCCTGTTGCACGGAAGACCTGTCCTTAAGGTTAAGGATCACCCCTCCCTTCTCCAGCTTATGAACAATCCTCTCCGAATCTATCTTCAGTACTACAGGATATCCGATATCTTCGGCGCTTGCATTGCCTCCTCTTCGTTCTGTGTCTTTCTGGTGGTGACGAGTGGAATACCGTAAGCCTGCAGGACCTCTTTTATTTCATTCAGATTCAAGTATGGATCTTTTTTCCTCCGATGCTTTTCTGAAGATTTCGAGGGCCCTGCCTGTGTCAGGGGCAAAGTCTTTGAGAATCGCTTCCGGGGTTTCCTGCAGAAGCTGCAAATTATAATCATAGCGGTACATATAAATAAAACTTCTTACCGCCTGCTCCGGGGTGACAAATGTAGGTATCCCCTTTGCGTTTAAATACTCCCGGGCGGACAGTACCTGCTCATCACCCATCCAGACAGTAAAGAGGGGAATAGGGGGGTTTCCCCTGCAACGCTGCCGCGACTGCCCATGCAGTCTCGGTCGGGGCAGTACCGAAATACGGTACATGCAGTACCAGCACTCCATCCACGTTCGGGTCTTTCAAGCAATGCTTAATTGCGGCCTGGTAGTCTGAAGGCGGGGCATTGGTATAGAGACTGACAGGGTTCTGTGTCTGTGTTACTGAAGGCAATTCCCGCTTCAGGCTTCCGGTGGTCTCTTCACTGAGCCTTGCCAGTTCACCCTCGAGGCCCAACAATGTATCGACTGCAAGAACGGACGGGGCCCCTGCATTTGTAATGATGGCGAATCGTTTCCCGGTCGGACGGCGCTGTTTGGCAAGTGTCTCTACTATATAGAAGAGATCAAGAGTTTCATATATGCGCACTGCTCCTGCCCTCTTGATTGCCGCATCGTATACCTTGTCATCTCCGGCAAGAAACCCTGAATGCGTCTGCGCCACCCGTGCTGATATATCGAATTTGCCTGACTTGACGACAACTATAGGTTTGCTGCTGCGCAAAGCTCCTGACAGCGGTCATGAATTTACGTCCCCGCTGGATATGTTCGAGGTAAAGAATAATGGCCTTTGTCCCGGGATCGACGCCTAGAAAATCGATCAGGTCGGAAAAGCCGAGGTCGAGCTTCGTCCCCAGTGAAACAATATAGCTGAAGCCGACATTTTTGCTCACCGCCCTGTCCAGGAGAGCGGCTGCAAGTGTAGCGCTCTGTGAAATAAAAGCGATGTTGCCTTTCTTGGGCATTTTTGGAAAGAGACTCATATTTAAATTTATACCGGGCCTGATAAATCCCAGCGTATCCGGACCGAGGACCCTGAAGTCATATTTAAGCGAAAGCTGCCTGATCTGAGATTCCAAAAGTGCAGGTCTTTGACCTTGCTCTCGAAATCGGGACATATGATGGCTACGCCCTTGACTTTCTTCTTGCCGCACTCTTCAAGGGTGGAAGGGATATCGTCAATGCAGATGGTCGTGACCGCCAGGTCAACCGGCTCGTTGATTGCGCAAATTGATTTGTATGCCTCTATCCCCTGCACCGCCTCTAATGAGGGATTCACAGGATATACTACTCCCCTGAATCCCTTGCCGATCATGTTCCTGAGAACAAGATAGCCGATAGAATCAGGGTCCTCGCTTGCTCCGATGACCGCAATCCTTTTTGGATTGAAGAGGGATTCAAGATATCTTATAGACATGATGGACTCCTTATTTCTATGGTATATTAAAAATGTATTTTTTACTATAAGGTTGGGACCTTTTATGAAATGCAGGAAATGTAACGGCGAGCTTAGACTTGTTATAGGCTGAAAGTCGGTGATACTGCGCTGCCTGGAATGCGGCGGGAGTTACATGCTTTCAGAGTACATCAATGAAATTGATGATGAAACATGGGGCCTGATTGCGCAGAGACCATGCAATCGGGCGTAAAGACCGTGAGACGTGAATCGTGAATCGTGAGACGTGAATCGTAAAGTAAAAGCCTTTTTAAAAAGTGCATTTCTTTTTTTCGATTCACGTCTCACGTCTCACGATTCACGGTCTTTACGATTCACGGTCTTTTTGGGGAGGCCGCTATTTCGAGCATTATAATTGATGGATATAACATCATAGGGACTGTTCACGGCAATATGGAGAAGGCGCGCGAGGAATTTATTGACCTCATGATAAAGTATAAGCTGATCAAAGCGCATGATATAACCATCGTATTTGACGGCTATAAGGCCGGACAGGGCAATGAGAACAAAACGGTGCGCGGGGGTGTGATGGTCATTTATTCAAAGCTCGCCGAAAAGGCTGACGAGGTCATAAAGAGGATTATTACAAAAGACCGGAAGGAATGGATCGTTGTCACTTCGGACAGGGACATTGTTAACCATGCATGGGCGGTAAATTCCATCCCTGTGCCGTCGGATGCATTTATCCGTATAGTGTCAAGAGAAGCTGCGGGGAAGGGCATTCCCGTGGGGGCCGGATATGAGGCGGGTATGCATTGGGAAACGGCTGAGTCGAAAGATTCCGGTGAGTATGACCAGGAGGCCTGCAGCGGAAGGGGCAACCCTTACAAACTTTCCAAAAGGGAAAAGTCTGTCAGAAGGGCGCTGAGCAAGCTGTAAGATTATGTTATGGCTGCTGAAATTAAGACCCGCAGATTCTCTCAACATTGTTTTCAGCTTTTTCCTTCTTGTTTTGACGCTGATTTATTCTGAGGCCATCCCGTCCGCAGGGTATCTTGCCCTTCTATATGCATCCATAATATTTTTCCAGATAGCGCTTGTTTATCTTGGCAGGACCAATTCTTTTCTCGCGCTGACGCGCGACATGATTTTCCCTGTCCTCTCTGTGCTTATTATCTTTGACAGCCTGGGACTTATCGTGCATAACATCAATCCACACGATATCGACTACCTCCTTATAAGGGCCGACTATCGCATTTTCGGAGGTTGTCCTACTGTTTTTCTTGAAAGAATAATCAGCCCGCTTCTTACTGATGTCCTGCAGGTTGCATACTCAACCTATTATTTTCTTCCAGTTATCTTTGGCATTACATTAATGGTAAAAGGAAAAAGTGAAGCATTTGAGAAATCGCTTTTCCTGATACTTCTATGTTTTTATCTTTCATATATCGGCTACCTGCTTTTTCCGGCGGTCGGTCCCCGTTACACAATGCAACTCCTTTATGACAAAGATCTGGATGGTTTTTTAGTTTCAGGGCCGATACAGAACGTTCTTAATCTCCTGGAGGGAGTAAAAAGGGACGCATTCCCGAGCGGACATACCGGGGTTGCGCTTACAGTGCTTCTGCTGGCATACCGATACGAAAGAAAGTTGTTCTGGTGGATGACCGCTCCTGTACTGCTCCTGATTTTTGCCACAGTTTATTGCAGATACCACTATGTGATTGATGTGATTTGTGGATTCATGCTCACTGTTGTAACCTTCGCCGCAGGTGAGGTATATTATAAAGCTTGGCTGAGAAGGCACAATGGATATCCCCTATAGTAAGACAAGGGATGGTATAATTATAGAAGTTAAGGTGGACCCCCGGTCTTCAAAGGTTGGGATTGTCGGCCTTATGGACAATATACTTAAGGTCAAACTTACCGCTCCTCCTGTCGGCGGCGCTGCAAACGAGCAGCTTGCAGAGCTTCTGGCGGAAAAGTACGGCGTAAAGAAAAGCAATATAAAAATACTTCGGGGCGAGACATCCAGGAGAAAGACGGTGAAGATTACAGGGGTGAAGGTATGATCCAGAGCATGACAGGGTATGGGGCCGCTGAACGGAAGGGCTTCAAGGTTGAGGTGCGGTCTTTAAACCACAGGCATATTGATGTTAACGTCAGGATGCCGTCTTTCCTGTTGGAGCATGAGATACCGGTCAGGAATTTGATTAAAGACCAATTTACCCGGGGCAAGTTCGACGTAACTATATCTCTGACTGATAAACGGCAATTTAAGGTGCGTGCCAACAAAGAACTGGCGAGAGAGATTTATGACACGATTCTGGATTTGCAGAAGACGCTGTCAATTCCGGGAGTTCTTGACATCGGTTTTTTGTCATTGTACCGTGAGCTTTTGCTCTCCGAAGAGCCCTCCTATAGTGCCGATGACCTTTATGACGCACTGCGTGATGCCGTGGCTCGTGTTGATGAAATGCGCAGGAAAGAGGGGGAAGCGCTCAAAAAAGAATTAGAGTTCCATGCCGGGCGGGTCGAGGCATTCAGGGCTGAAGTGGAAGCGCTTTCGCACGGCATGGCGATTACCCATAAGGAAGTGCTGTCCAGGAAAGTTGCCGAACTGACCTCCGCTGTACCAATCGATGAGACCAGGCTCGCACAGGAAATTGCCTTGCTTGCGCAGAAAAGTGATATTACGGAGGAATTGGCGCGGCTTCGGAGCCATATGCAGCAGTTTAACGTCTTCCTCGCGGGCGGTGAGGCGATTGGCAGAAAACTCGATTTTCTTATGCAGGAGATGTACCGGGAGGCGAACACTATTGCATCAAAAGTGGATGACATAAGGATCATCAATCTCACTATTGAAATAAAGACAGGTATTGAAAAGCTCAAGGAACAGGTGCAAAATATACAGTAGGCAGTATGCAATGCAGACAGTACAGGGTAATTTTACTTTCCACCCCCAAAAGTCTGCGACTTTTCGGGGACCCCGGTCTTTGCGAGCGAATAGCCCGCTGTGCCGGTCCCGCGGTCTGTACGGAAACTTATCCGTGGTCCGGTTGAATATGTGGGCTCGGCGTTACTCGCCCACTGCCGATGACCCTGGCGCTCGACTGCAGAAAAACAACCCTATACTGTCTGAATTGGAGATACAGTAGATGATTATGAAAGGCATGCTTATTCATATAGGGTTCGGCAATGTAATACATTCTTCGAGGGTGGTTGCCGTTATAAATCCCGGCTCCTCCCCGATCAGGAAATTGCGGGAAGAAGCGCGCGGCAGGGGGAAACTCATTGACGCAACCGAGGGAAGGAAGACCAGGTCGATAATAGTTACCGACAGCGACCACATAATATTGTCCGCCATTCAGGTGGAAACCATAGCACAGCGGGTTGCCGGCGTAAAGGAGGGCGACAAAGCGATTGCGGATGATGAGGAAGAAGGGTAGCCTGTTCGTAATATCGGCCCCATCTGGTGCAGGGAAAACCACATTGTGCAATAAACTCTGCGAGTCTGTGCCACGGATGCGGCATTCGGTATCGTATACAACCAGGGCGCCCAGGCCGGGAGAAATCAATGATGTGCACTATACGTTTGTGGACAAAGAGGCTTTTCAGAGAATGATCGCTGATGGGGTGTTTGTCGAGTGGGCCGAGGTGCATGGTAATTATTACGGTACCTCAGCAAAGAGGATAGAAGAGCTGGCTGACGCCGGGATGGATGTGGTCCTGGATATCGACGTGCAGGGTGCGCGCCAGATAAAAAGGCGCCTTTCGGATTGCCGCTATATATTTATTTTGCCCCCCTCAATGGAGGTGCTCAGGAAGAGACTTGTGGAAAGGATGAGCGATCCGGATGAAGTTATTGGAATAAGGCTCAGGAACGCTATCCTGGAGGTCAGGGAGTACAATAATTACGATTATGTTATAGTAAATGATATAATTGAAGATGCGTTCAAAGAGCTAATGTCGATTGTTATAGCTGAACGGGCATCAGTAGCGAGAACCGATCACGAGTGGATACAGAAAAACTTTTTGGAGGAGGAAGTATAAGGTGGACATAATATCATTGCCTGTTGAATATGACAAGAAGGATATTGACAGCAGATACAGGCTGGTGGTGATTGCCGCGCAGAGGGCGCGCGAGCTTTCACTGGGCGCCTCGTCAAAGATACATACAAAGACAAAAAAAGTGACCACTATGGCACTTCTTGAGGCCATCGGCAATAAAATTGAATTCCTGACCGGCCCCGACGCCATTACCGCAAAGGAAAAGTCTGAAAAGATCGATTACAAGAAACTGATCGAGGAGAAGAGGAGGCCTATGGAAGACCTCTCAGAACTTGAGAAAGACCTCAAGGTATACCTCCACGAAAAAGGGTCGCCTGAGAAGGCACTGGAAGATCTGTTCAGCGAAGGAGAGGAAACAGAAGCTGAAGCCGAAGCCGATGAAAGTGAAGAGTAATAGTGCTTAAAGGCAGGTCTATACTATTAGGGATTACCGGAAGTGTAGCTGCATATAAGGCCATTGACCTCATCAAAATACTGAAACAGGAAGGGGCCTCTGTCAGGGTCATCATGACAGAGGCCTCAAAGCGTTTTGTTACACCCCTTTCAGTTGAGCTGGCGGCCGGCGAGCGCGTTTATTCTGATATGTTTGAGTC
Source organism: Nitrospirota bacterium (assembly GCA_963784135.1). Taxonomy (GTDB): domain Bacteria; phylum Nitrospirota; class Thermodesulfovibrionia; order Thermodesulfovibrionales; family Dissulfurispiraceae; genus JADFXI01. The sequence continues at coordinate 49,006 of CAWAQG010000010.1, forward strand.
CCCGCTTTCTCATGTGGGTCTTCCGGCCGGCGCCGATCTGTTTATAGTTGCCCCTGCGACGGCAAACAGCATAAGTAAATACGCCCAGGGGATTGCCGATGATATGCTCAGTACAGCGCTGCTGGCGTTCAACGGCAAGGTAATCATCGCTCCGGCCATGAATTGGAGGATGTATGACAACCAGATCTTTCAGAAAAATCTTCATTACCTCACTTCTCTCGGAATACACTTTATCGGGCCTGAAAGGGGGAGCCTGGCTTGCGGTGAGGAAGGCATAGGCAGGATGACAGATAACGAAAAGATTCTGGAATCTGCAATAGCTGCCCTGACTAAACAGGACCTGGCAGGCGAACAGGTGCTGGTGACCGCGGGGCCGACAAGAGAGTACCTCGATCCGGTGCGGTATATTACCAACAGGTCATCCGGCAAAATGGGGTATGCCCTCGCGCGGATTGCCAGAAGGAGAGGGGCTGAGGTTGCTCTGATCAGCGGGCCGGTTTCGATCAATCCTCCTGCGGGTGTCGATATGATCTTTGCCGAATCAGCTCAGGACATGCATACCGTGGTGATGGACAATATCCCCATGTCGACATTATTTCTGATGGCTGCTGCAGTGGCGGATTTTATGCCTGCCGAATCGAGAAACAGCAAGATCGAGAAGAAAGATAAATTTTCCCTGAATCTCCTGAAAACTACCGATATTCTTGAAGCTGTGGGAAAACTCAGGCAACGTCCTTTTACCGCCGGCTTCTCTGCGGAAACAGGCCCCAGGATTGACAGGGCGCGCCGGAAGCTGACCGCAAAGAATATCGATATGATTGTTTTTAACGACGTATCAAGGAAAGGCTCCGGTTTTGATGTTGATACAAATGAGGTGGTAATCATAGACAGGGAGCGCGAGCGCAAGCTTCCGGTCATGGATAAAGAGGATGTGGCCGGTGCAATATTTGACAGAATAATCGAGTTAAAGTATAACAGTTAGGCATACAATAAGCGGACCGGGCGGAGATCAATATGGAGAGCAGCGCATATATTAAGAAGCTTAGAGAGCGGCTGAGTCAGCATCCGGGCTCAAGACTTTTCTTGTCTCTTGCGGAAGAGATGAGGAAACGGGACATGGGTGATGAAGCTGTTGAACTCCTCATTGACGGTATCGGGAAGGACCCTGATTATCTTGCCGCACGGCTTACGCTCGGCAGATGGTATCTCCAGGGCAATAAATTTGCTGAGGCGCTGGAAGAATTTTCAGCGGTGCTTGAAAAAGCCCCCGGCAATAATTACGCCCGTAAAGGACTTGCCGATGCAAATAGAGCGCTCGGTAACAGTTCCGTATTCCACCACTCCCCGGCGCCGACAGGCATCAGGCCCGAGCTGCCGGAGCCTGTATTATTGGAACTGGTTGAAGGTGAGCGGCTTATCGCTCTTGGGCATTATGCTCCGGCAATGGAACTGTATAAAGAAATGCTGATATCCAAACCCGGTGACAAGCGAATCCTGCAGAGGAAAGAGGAACTGGCGGCCCTTATAGGGTTTTTGAGGAAAAAGAAAGAGAGCACTATAAAGCGGTTGAACGGATTACTTGAGGCAATAAAAACACAATTTACCCAAAAAACTGAGGCAATAGGCGATGGGCAATAGGCTATTGGCAAAGAAAAAGGTCTCTTTCTGTTTCTTTGCCGTATTGCCCATCGAATATTGCCTGTAGCCCATAGGCTGCATTTATTATGATACAACAGGAAATCAGAATAAAAAGTGTTCAGAATATCCTCAAAAAAAAAGGGATAGATGCTTTATATGTAAGTGCGATAAAAAACATACGCTACCTGACCGGCTTTACCGGCTCCTCGGGCTTTGTGATGATTACAAGAGACAGGGGGTTGTTTTTTACCGACTTCAGGTATAAGGAGCAATCTGAAGCAGAGGTCAAAGGTTGCGAAACCGGCAATGAAAAAGGAAACAGGATATCACTGCTCCGGCGTCTTGTGAAATCATTGGGCATTAAGAGGCTTGGGTTTGAGACATCGCTCTCCTACGAGTTTTATTCATTGCTCAAAGGTTTACCTGTCACACTCGAGCCAAATCCAAACACTATAGAGAGTTTAAGAATAGTGAAGGAAGAGACGGAAATCAGCGCTATAGCAAGTGCGGTAAAAAGAGCGGAAGCCGCTTTCCTGAAAGTCAAACCTTTCATAAAAGTCGGGGCAAAGGAAAGGGGCATCGCCCTTAGGCTGGAGGAGCAGCTTAAAAGAGAAGGATGTAAAAGTATACCATTTGATATAATAGTGGCCTCTGGTGAGAATAGTTCCAAACCCCATGCCCAGCCGACTGAAAAGAAAATAGGGAAAGGGGATTTTGTTATAATTGACTGGGGCGGAGAAGCTGAAGGATATTATTCCGATATGACCAGGACGCTGCTTATGGCAGGCGATGGTCTCGGGGAAAAGATAAAAATATATAGTGTTGTCAATAAAGCGCGCCAAAAAGCGGTGTCCGCAGTGGGGGCAGGGGTCAAGACACAGGACATTGACAGGGCTGCCAGGGAAACAATAAAAGAAGCGGGATACGGGGCGTTTTTTGGCCACGGGACCGGACATGGCGTAGGCCTCGATGTGCATGAGGCCCCGCGGGTGTCATGGTCCAAAGGAGACCGGCTTTCCGCCGGCTTTGTCTTCACTATAGAGCCTGGTATTTATGTCCCGAAACTGGGCGGTGTCCGCATAGAAGATATGTTGACTTTAAAAGGTAGAAAAGGCAGACTCTTAACAAGTCTCAGCAGAGAGCTTGAGATAATAAAATAAAAAAGCAGGTAATGGGTCATAGGCAATAGGTCATAGGTTGTTGAATAAATTTTAATGAATATTCCTATTGCCTATGACCTATTACCCATAACCATTTTTCTGAGGAGGTGGCTGTTGCTTAGCACAAGTGAATTCAGGAAGGGTGCAAAAATAGTATACAAGGGAGACCCGTTTGAGATTGTAGACTTCCAGCATGTCAAGATGGGAAGGGGCGGGGCGGTAATCAGGACAAAGATGAAAAACATGAAGACGGGGAGCGTCCTTGAAGATACATTCAGGTCGGGAGAAAAATTTGAGTCTCCGGGCCTTGAAGAGAAGGACATGCAGTATCTCTATACCCAGGATGACCTGCATTATTTTATGGATACCGAATCGTACGAGCAGGTCCCTTTGACAAGCGCACAACTGGGTGATGTGAAGAAATTCATTAAAGAAAACATGACGGTCAAGATTCTTTATTACAAGGACCTGCCGATGACGGTTGAGCCGCCGATGTTTGTCGAGCTTGCGGTCATAGAGACGGACCCTGCATTCAGGGGAGATACCGCATCCGGGTCCACAAAGCCTGCGAAGCTCGAAACCGGACTTATGGTGAAAGTGCCTTTCCATATATCGGTGGGCGATGTGCTGAAAATCGATACGAGGACGTCGGAATACATTGAAAAAGTAGGGAATAGGTAATAAACAATAGGTAATGGGTTATAGGTTATGGGTCATAGATATAAAAGCATAAATTTTATTTTTTACTATAACCTATGACCTGTTATCTTTATTGATGGAGGAGAGCCGATGGAGCTTGAGGATTTAAAAGAACTGATGGGCCTTCTTAAGGACACGGACATAACCGAGCTGCAGGTCGAGAAAGACGGCGTTAAAGTTAAGATACGGCGTGAAAAATTCTTCGGTCACCTTGAGGTCCAGCAATCGATTCTGCCTGACCGGAGAGAGGTGCACGGGAAAGTGGACCTTATATCGGAACCCGGGGCTGAAGGAAAGCTCTTTACGGTCACCTCTCCGATTGTCGGCACCTTTTACCGGTCGGCGTCGCCTGAAGCGGAACCTTTTGTCGATACAGGGACAAGGGTGAAAAAGGGACAGATCCTTTGCATTATAGAGGCCATGAAGCTTATGAATGAAATAGAGAGTGAAATTGACGGTGTGGTGGTGAGATCACTGGTCGATAACGGGCATCCGGTGGAATATGGCGAGCCGCTTTTCCTTCTCGACCCCACAGGGTAGATGTTGACGTATGAAGCTTTTTAAAAAGATACTGATTGCCAATCGTGGCGAGATTGCCGTGCGTGTAATTCGTGCGTGCAAAGAACTCGGCATCAGGACTGTCGCCGTTTTTTCCGATATCGAACGTGAGGCCCTTCACGTAAGAGTTGCCGACGAGTCCATCTGTATCGGTCCCGCAAATCCTGCCCATAGCTATTTGAATATACCGGCAATTCTCAGCGCCGCTGAGCTTACCGATTCTGAAGCAATCCACCCAGGCTACGGTTTTCTTTCCGAAAACCCGCAGTTTGCCGAATCCTGTTCCACCTCAGGCATTACTTTTATAGGCCCGACTGCCGAGAGCATGAAAATGGGCGGCGATAAGGCAAAGGCGCGTCAGGTAATGAAACGGCGCGGCATTCCGGTGGTGCCCGGCAGCGACGGGCCTGTGGAATCTGAAGATGCAGCGCTCAAACTGGCGAGGAAGATCGGGTTCCCTGTGATTATAAAGGCATCTGCCGGTGGCGGGGGCAGGGGCATGAGGATCGTCACAGAAGAGGATGAAATTGCCCCGGCTTTTCATATGGCCCAACGGGAGGCGCTTGCCGCGTTTGCCAACAGTGAAGTGTATGTTGAAAAATACCTCCCCTCGATCCGGCATATCGAGGTCCAGATAGTCTCTGACGGCAAGGGGAATGTGATTCATCTGGGAGAGCGTGACTGCTCGGTGCAGAGGAGGCATCAAAAGCTTATAGAGGAGGCGCCGTCGCCGGTTGCGACAGAGAAATTTCGCAAAAAGCTGGGCGAGCTTGCGGTGCGCGCGGCAAAGGCGATGAAATATAAAAATGTGGGCACGATAGAGTTCATTGTTGACCAGGAACAAAATATATATTTCATGGAAATGAATACCAGGGTCCAGGTGGAGCATCCGGTGACTGAAGAGCTTACCGGCATTGATATCATAAAGGAGCAGATCAAGATAGCCGCAGGCTTCCCTCTCACGTATAAACAGAGCCAGATCAAGCCTGCAGGTCATGCCATGGAATGCAGGATAAATGCGGAAGACCCTGAAAAGTTTATCCCTTCTCCAGGCAAGCTGACGCTTTTTCTGCCGCCTGGCGGACCCGGCGTGAGAGTTGATACTGCTGCATATACCGGCTGGGTAGTGCCTTCACACTATGACTCCATGATAGCAAAACTGGTGGTCCATGCAAAAAACAGGGAGGATGCCATCGCAAAAATGAAAATGGCACTCGACATGTTTATTATCGAAGGGATCAAGACGACTATTCCTTTTCACAAGAAAGTCCTGAACCATCCTGATTTTATAAAGGGTAATTTCGGCACGGACTTTATTGAAAGGATGGTTGACCTGGAGCAGTCTGCGGAGGTGGGGAAAAACGGGAGCGCCGAGACATGACGGGAAGAAGTGGTTTTGACTTCAGTGCCAATCGTATTTGCTTCATAACAGGTCCATCAGGCATTCGGTCCGCTCGAAAAGACTATCCCGATAATCCTTGAGTCTGGTATCAGATGGGTCCAATACAGGGAGAAGGACAAGACACGCAGAGAGGTCTTTTTCGAAGCGCTCAAACTGAGAGAAATCACAAGGATGTTTAACGCCTGCCTTATTATCAATGATTATGCCGATATCGCCCTCGCCGTAGATGCTGACGGAGTCCACCTTGGTCAGGATGACATCCCTCTCAGGGAGGCAAGAAGGATTATGGGCAATAAAATAATCGGCATCTCGACCCACTCTGTTCAGGAAGCGCTCGAAGCTGAAAGAGGCGGCGCCGATTACATAGGTTTCGGCTCTGTCTTTCCTACAGCAACCAAAGAGGTGGGAACTCCGAAAGGGATAGATGGGTTGAGGGCGGTTAAGAATGCGGTAACCATACCTGTCATAGCAATCGGAGGGATAAGGCCTGATAATGTGCCGGCTGTCTTCGAAACCGGCTGTGATGGTGTCGCAGTATCTTCCGGACTGCTGCACGGCGATATAAGAAGGAATGTTCAGCGGTTTCTTGCCGCAATATAATATAGAATTGCCCACGCAACAACGGTTATAATAATGTTCTTACCGGTATGTTTGTCGGAACACTTTTTTTAAATATACATATTGGAGATTTGATTATGATCAGCACGATAGAATGGAGAGACGACAAGGTTTTCATGCTTGACCAGAGCAGGCTGCCTCTTGAAGTGATTTATATAGAATGTGCAGACTACCTGAAAGTTGCGGAGGGCATTAAGAAGCTCTGGATCAGGGGGGCCCCCGCAATCGGTATTGCGGCAGCCATGGGCATAGCACTCGGGGCACAGGATATAAAAGCCGGCACTATGGACGATTTTTCAAAAAAGCTGGAGCCGGTCATGGATACCCTGGTTGCCACAAGGCCCACTGCGGTAAATATAAAGTGGGCGGTGGAGAGGATTAAAAGATTGCTCGCCGCTCGAAAGAACGAGCAGGTGAGCGCTGTTAAACAACTGCTTATCGATGAGGCGAGGAGGATACTCGAAGAAGATATAGAGATAAACAAGGCGATTGGCAGATGGGGGGCCGGTTTTATCAGGGACGGAGATACTATCCTTACACATTGCAATGCCGGCAGCCTTGCCACCGGCGGTTATGGCACGGCAACCGCCCCTATGCTGATCGCAAAGGACCAGGGCAAACGCATACAGGTAATTGCCGATGAGACGCGGCCGGTATTGCAGGGCGCCCGGCTGACAGCATGGGAACTGATGCAGGCTGACATACCGGTGACGCTGATAACCGATAATACCGCCGGAGCGCTTATGAAAAAGGGCGTCATTGACCTTGCAATAGTCGGCACTGACCGGACGACAAGGAACGGAGATGTGGCAAACAAGATCGGCACGTATAGTGTTGCAGTCTTGTGCAGGGAGCACGGCATCCCGTTCTATGTGGCAGCGCCGTTGAGCAGTATTGATTTTGCCATGGAGTCCGGGGAGCACATACCTATAGAGGAACGTCACGCTGACGAGGTGACCACTATTCGGGGACAAAGAGTTGCTCCTTTAGGCGTGAATGTAATAAACCTGGCATTCGATGTAACTCCGGCCAAATATGTTACTTCCTTTTTTACCGAAAAGGGGGCATTCAGGCCCCGGGATATCAGGAAACTGGCGGAAGAGACTGTCAATATCGAATCTATACGATTGAATCCAGAGGTGTTATGACAGGATATGACAGCGTACAGGGCGACAATGCACGACACGATAATAATTGATTATGAATATTAAAGATATTTTTTCAAGCTACTCGGAAGAAATGAAAACCGTTGAGC
>CAWAQG010000011.1:0-46970 GCA_963784135.1 Nitrospirota bacterium
AAGATGCAATTCGGCTCGTTGACATGCGCCTGAAAAAATGTATAATTAAACAAACTTGTTGGAAGTTAGGTTTTATTCACTCCTCTCAAGGGGGAAGGTTCCGACATGATTGTTTCTCAGTCATCCATTTCTCAATAAAGGAGAATAACAATGAAGAATAGTACTTTTGCAAGCACGAAGACATTGAAAGCAGGCTGGTCCTCATTTTTATGCGTGGCCGCTATGGCCCTTGTGATTTTTGCAAACCCTAATTCTGCGCTCAGCACTGAAAGGCTGATGGTTGAGGATACCTCAGGTAATATAAAATTCGGCGCAGGGGATGACGGCACTATAATGCTCAACAGCAATACCTTTAGTGGTCCGTCGTGGTCTCTCATTTACGGTTCAAACAACAATAGCATTACCGGGTTGACCCTGGATTCTTACGCATCACCTTCAACAGGAGCAACTACTGTTGCAATGGGTGGCGGCGGTGATTTCAGGTTTGCGAGGGGTGCTCAGGCATCACCAGCAGCCGTTGTAGCTGGAGACAGACTGGGATTTTTCGTATTCAGCGGATATGACGGGACAGCGTTTGTGAATTCCGCCGGCTTTACCTCTAAAGTGGATGGCAATGTTTCAACAGGCAATGTGCCGACAAAACTTGTGTTTGAGACCCAGGCACAGCCCGGCGAAACCCCTGACGATAGTGTCAGAGTGGAAAGAATGGTCATATCTTCAAAGGGCAATGTCGGTATCGGCGGCGATACCGGTATCGGCATCGCCGAACCAACAACTCTGTTGCATTTGGCGGGCGGAGCTTATTCAGACGGATATAAATGGTACGACGCATCAAGCAGGGAATACAAGGAAAATATTAAGGCACTGACAAGGGAAGAGGCGAATCAGGCTTTGGACGGTCTAAGTCCGGTAAAATTTAATTACAAGACAGACAAAGAGGACAAACATGTCGGGTTTATAGCAGAGGAAGTTCCCGACCTTTTGGCAGCAAAGGACAGGAAAGGACTGAGTGCGATGGATATAGTTGCGGTGTTGACCAGGGTTGTTCAGGAACAAAAGAATACGATATCTGAATTATCAAAGAAAGTTGACGCCATGCAGCAGGAACTCCATAGAGTGAAGGGAATGAATATAGTGGGGAGTAAGTGATCTGATATGAAGCGTCATGGAATGCTGTGTATGTTTTTTGCCGTGGCTGTACTGCTCTTTTGCAATGGTGAACTGTCTCATGCCGCCACTATAGACGTAGGAAGCGCAGGAACGTATTCCACTATCCAAAACGGCTACAACGCCTGTATGAACGGTAATACTATTGAGGTACAGGAAGGCACATATGGAGAAAATGATAATTTCAACAAGAATATACCAATTGCCCTTAAAGGTGGATATGACAGCGGCTTTTCAACAAACAGTTCATATTCGGTAATTAACGGCACGCTGATAATAAGCAACGGGACGGTGACTGCCGGGAACATAATAATTCAATTAACAGCCGGATCGTCGCCGCCGCCCGCGCCGCCTGAACCCTGGCCGTCTATACCACCAGGTTCCATATCATATATAACAGGTACCACCTGCCCTGTGGATTCCACCCTGGAATGCAGCCAGCAGATCCCCAATGGCTCTTCCTGTTTTTATCAGTCATGTGAATGTTTCTTTAGCGCATACAATGTTGGAGATACTGATAGCGGGTACTGGCAAACATATGATGCATCCGGAAACAGGACAGGTATTTTTGATTGCGAGCATGATGGGGGTTTAACAGCTCTCCAGATCAGAGAAGGGTCTTGCAGTTTGGAATCTAATTCACAGGCACAGGCTTTTATTAATAGTTGCGGTGCAACTACTCCGCCACAAACAACATCAGACATATCCGGCACCTGGTCAGGCACATACACCTTCCTGGCAACCGGCGCCTTTGGGCCATACGTCTGCGCCAACATCGAAAATGGTTTCATTGAATCCGGAGCTCTTACGATGGTCATATCAACGGAGGCTTCCAGCCTGCCCTTCACCTATAATGTAACAGGAACTGTCAGCATGTCCGGCCTGCAAGTCCCGTCAGTTCCTTGCGGAGGCGGGACTCTCGGATGCAGTTGTCCGCTGGAACCGTTCGAAATGTCATCAGCTCCGATCAGTTCTCTATCTATGTGGTCGGGGGCCGGTACTCCCGCAAACCAGTTATTAATTTTCGTGAACGAGAATGTCCCGCCGAGCGTGCCGCCGTTATACATTGATTATGACCCCGTTAGTAGTTTCAACTTTAGTGGGACCTATGCTAACGGTACCATCACAGGCAGCCTTGGGACCGCCGGCGGAACTTTTAAGGTTACGAAGGAATGAGTGCTTTATAGAGACAAAAGAGGTGTCTGAAAAATCATTTTGTCAGTATTTCGACGATTTCTCTGTATCGTGCCGCTGTTTTTTGAACAACATCATCAGGCAGCTCCGGCCCGGGATACGTCTTGTTCCAATCCAGGGTGAGAAGATAATCCCTCACGATCTGCTTGTCGAAACTGTCCTGTCCCCTGCCCGGTTCGTATTCTTTTGCGGACCAGAAACGGGAAGAATCCGGAGTAAGCAACTCATCAATGAGCATCAGTTTGCCTTCGTGCAGACCGAATTCCATTTTGGTGTCGGCAATGATTATTCCCTTCCTCTCCGCCAGTTCCCGCGCCCTGCCGTAAATAGCGAGTGTCGTATCTCTTAGCTGCCGGGCAATGGTATCGCCGACTATCTTTCTCATTGCGTCGAAGCTTATGTTTATATCGTGTCCTTCTTCCGCTTTAGTGCTTGGTGTAAATATGGGTCCATCAAGCCGGGACGATTCGACCAGGCCGGCGGGGAGTCTTATACCGCACACCGTTGCCTTTTCCTTGTACTCAGCCCATCCCGAACCGGAAAGATATCCCCTCACAATGCATTCGACAGGCATCGGTTGGGCCTTTTTGACCAGCATGCTTCTTCCTTCAAGCACCTCAATGTATTTATGAAGCACCGCGGGGTAATCTTTCACGTCAGTGGCCACAATATGGTTTTCAATTATGTCCCTCATCTGACTGAACCAATAAAGAGATATCCGGGTCAGAAACTTTCCTTTTCCCGAAATCCCGCAGGGCAACACTACATCAAAGGCAGAGACCCTGTCAGTGGCCACAATCAGGAGATAGCCGGCTATCTCATACACGTCCCGCACCTTGCCGCGCCTGAGCAGTTTGACATCATTGAAATCTGTTTTCATGACAACATCGGACATCTCTTCCTCCATTGTTATTAACGGCAGCAAAATAATAGTGCAATACTCTTATCGCTGGAACTGAGAAGTCGTTTCTTGCTGCTCACTGCTTACTTACTTCTTTTCTCTTGCACCTGAATGGACCCCGTCCCCATATAGCCGAAGGAAACGCTTTCTTGACTGCTCTCTGAACTTTTCTATTTTTTGCGCAAGTTCGGGGTATTTAACTGAGAGTATCGAGCACGCAAGATATGCCGCATTACTGGCGCCGCCTATCGCGACGGTAGCGACAGGAATTCCGGGGGGCATCTGCACCGTTGAATACAGGGCATCCGCTCCGCCCAGCGCCCCTGATGCGAGCGGGACGCCGATTACAGGCAGTGTAGTGTGAGCTGCCAGCACCCCTGCGAGATGCGCTGACATGCCGGCCCCTGCAATGAGCACCTCGAGGCCGCGTTCCCTGGCACGCTTCGCGTAATCAGCCGTCTGATCCGGGAGACGGTGAGCAGAGCTGATACGCATTTCATACGGGATGCCGAACTCTGCCAAAACCTTCGCTGCCTGCTCCATCACAGGCAAATCGCTGTCACTTCCCATAAGTATTCCAACCAGCGGTTTCTTCATGTGCCTATGACTTTCTCAGCGACATCGACTCAAGCCGCGCAATCCTTTCCTCTATAGGCGGATGAGTGCTGAAAAGCTTTATTATACCGCCTCCGGAAAGCGGGTTTACGATAAACATATGCGATGTCGCGGGGTTGGCATCCATGGGTATCCGCTGCGAAGCCGCCTGAAGCTTCCTGAGCGCGTTGGCAAGATACAGGGGGTTCCCTGAAAGTCTCGCGCCGGACTCATCGGCCCCATATTCCCTTGAGCGGGATATCGCCATTTGTATCAGCATTGCCGCGATCGGGCCTACGATCATCATCACAATGGCTGCAAAAGGGCTGCCTCCTTCGTCATCATTTCTCCTGCCGCCGCCAAAGATCATGGCCCACTGCGCCATCTGCGCGAGGTAGCTGATAGCACCGGCAATAGCAGCGGCAACCGTGCTTACCAGTATGTCCCTGTGTTTGACATGGGACAATTCGTGTGCTATAACGCCTTCAAGCTCTTCCCTGGAAAGAATCCGCATTATACCGTTCGTAACCGCAACAGCAGCATGTTCAGGGTTCCGGCCTGTCGCAAATGCATTGGGCTGTTCCTCGTCTATTACATATACTTTGGGCATGGGGAGTTCCGCCCTGTGCGCAAGCCTCCTGACTATCTCATAGAGTTCAGGCGTTTCAGCTTCACTCACCGCTCTTGCGCGGTACATACGGAGCACAATCTTATCACTGAACCAGTAGGTGATGAAATTCATGCCAAAGGCCATGAGTAGCGCGAACGTCATACCCGACCTTCCGCCCAGGATCCCTCCGATAGCAACAAGCATCAATGTGAGTGTTACCATCAGGACCATTGTTTTTAATCCATTCATCTCAAACCTCCTGCGAATGGGGCACGGTAGGTCCCGTGCCTTCGTTAACATCTTACATATATTATTATACAATACCTGCGATAACTTCTTCCTTATTTGACATTGAATTAAAATAGATTGAAAAAAAGTCAGATGTAACCTATTATTTAATACAAATACTCAAATCAGGCAACAAAGGGGGGGGGTACCGTGGACCAATCGCCGTTCATGGGGGCTTACGGAAAAACAGGGCTGAGGAAAATCCTTATGGGGAGTTCGACAGAAAGGGTCATCGGGCTGGCAGGATGCGCAGTCATGGTGGTAACAGCGTGACAAGCAAGCCGGAAATAAGACCCATGCCGGCTTGGGCGACAACTGCTGTTGTTATTTTCTTTGTACTAATCACTCTCGGCAAGGAGGGAGCAACAATGAGCGAATTTAAAATATCCAGCACCGCTTTTCAGAATAACGGATTCATACCTTCCAAATATACCTGTGATGGACGCGATATAAATCCACCGCTGGCCATAGAGAATGTCCCGCCAGGGACCAAGTCACTGGCTTTGATTGTCGATGATCCCGATGCGCCAATGGGCACATGGGTCCATTGGGTTTGCTGGAACATCGCCCCCAACATAAAAGAGATAAAAGAAAACGATACGCCGGGAGGCGCGGCGGCCGGTCTGAACGACTTCAAAAGACAATCCTATGGCGGTCCCTGTCCGCCCTCGGGCACTCATCGCTATTTTTTCAAGCTTTACGCCCTTGATACAGCACTTGATCTGCCTTCCGGCGCAAAGAAGGCGGATGTTGAAAAAGCCATGAAAGGACATATCATCGCGCAAACTCAAATTATCGGGCTATATAAGAGAAGCGGGCGATAGGCCATCGCCTATTGCCTGGTGTTATTCTTTTGTTATTGAATACTTTCCATCCTTGTCGATCTTAATGTTGGCATTAAGGAAGCGCGCCCTGAAGCCGGCCTCCTTAAGAATATGGTATGCCATCTCAGCCCTTAAGCCGGTGTCGCAATACAAGATAATCTCCTTGTCCCTCGTGAGCTCATTAAGCCTGTTTTTGAGTTCCCATGAAGGCACGTCCAGAGCACCCTTAAGCATGCCCTGCATCGCCTCGTCCTCGTCACGCACATCCAGAAGCTGTTTGTCGGACGGCGACATCTCGGCTATCCGCTTGAACTCCTCGACAGAGATTTCGCCCGCTCTTAACTTCGGCACATAAATAATCCTTGTCGCCACGTCCCCGCTGATGACGAGTCCGCCGGAGCGCTTCCATTCATCAAAGCCGCCTTCGAGGACCGCGACGTTGGTATAGCCCCAACCCCTCACCGATACAAAGTCGTCGCATCCGGACTTTGTGTCGTTGTCGTACAGCATTATGGGAGCGGATTTGTCTGAAGGGAACATCTCCTTTGCATTCGGAAGGTCCTTTCCAGGGACAGAAACCGCGCCTATAATGTGTCCTCTCTTTGCCTCATCCGTCGGCCTCAGATCAATAAGCACGAAGGGAATACCCTTTTCCAGATACTCCTTGAGACTCTGCACGGAAGAAACGACAAGGTTGCCCGACTTCTTCCACGCATGCAATCCATCGGCAAATACTTTAACTCTTGTATAGCCCATTTTCTCAGCCTTGCCTGCAGAGGACAGGCCCAGCCGGCAGGCGCGGGACCCGCAATAAAAAATGATCAGCTTGTCCTTTTCTTTGGGCAGCTTTCCGGCAGATTCGTTGAATTCCCGCCAGGGTATAGAAATCGCCCCGGGAATGTGTCCTTCGTTATAGCGCACAAGGGGCCTCGAATCCACAAGCTCAAAATTTCCTTTTTCCGGCCCCAGCGCTGCAAGCCTCGCAACTTCATCAACAGTGACAATCTTCTCCGGAGCAGCCTTTGCCGGCACAGCTATTTTCAGTTTCTGCGATATGTCCACCGCCGTGACAGTCGTGCTGAAAAAGAAAAATCCGGCTGTAATAGCCACGGCAAGGACTGTCGCTGAACGCTTGCTTCCCATGCTCGCTCCTTTCGTAAAAGCGCTATGCATACCCGAATAGTTAATTAAGAGGCATAAACCTTATAGTATCGACAATGGTCCAAATATTTCAACTCTACCCCTTACTTTAGTCTTGCCGGGTATGGTACAATTTACGCATGAAAAGTACAATCGGGTTTATTATTTTTGTGCTGCTGATTGTCGGATTGCTTTTTTCCATATCGGGAAAGCGTTATCCCCGCATTCCTGCCGACGTCATTCATAAGGATATAGCTGCCGACAACAACGCGGCGTGCCTGGAATGTCACGGCGCCGGCAAAAAATACGCAGTCAAAAATACCCATCCTCCAAAGTTCGAATGCTTTAAATGCCATAAGCCCATGAGAGTTCAAAGACCGGCCTAAGTGCTTCAATGTGTGAAACAATCTTTATCGCTCATTAATATTAATTAAACAACCGCTGATTTCGTTCTCCTTAGGAGGCACGACGCAGAGGAAACCAAGAGCTGCATCGCCGACAGGACTCAATTGGTGTACTTCGTTGGGGCTTATATAGACAGCATCCCTGGGCCCGACCTCGACTTCCACACTGCCAAGCAGCACGCGGGCCCTGCCGTGAAGTATGAAAATGCCATGGTCGTGGGGATGGTTTTCAAGGGAGGTGCAGCCACCCGGCTCTACACGGAAATACCGGATGATGAACTGTTGTGCGCCGTCGGCTTTCCCGATCAGCACCTTGCCGTCAGCGCCCCTCGTGTTTGGTTTTGTGTAATCCCGTGGGATGGCTCCCTCCCAGTTAAAATTGTTGTCTTCTCCTGTGAAACGATGGACCACACTCATTTTTTCCCTCCATTGAACCTACCCGTAGCAAGCTACGGGGCATCTAAAAGCTGAACCTTTACTTCTTGTCATTCCCGCTTGTCGGGAATCCGTCCCAAAAAAGATTCCGGTCAAGCCGGAATGACAGACCGCCGGCAATCCTTTAGCATGCTACAGGGAACTATCAAGTTAATGTTAAGAAAGCTTAGAGCATGAAGCCGTTACTTTTTCGCAAAAGTATCTCGCGTTGTCTTCGAGGTCATCAGAGCGCGAATAGAGGGACCCCCCGATAAGCAGAATAATATCGTTGCCGTAAAATTGCACGATTGCAGGGATGTCCTCGAGATCCATTCCGCCCGCAGGCGTCGGAAAAGACGATCTTATATTGTGGAGTCTCCCTGTCAGCGAGCGGGCTATTGAAAGACATGTCTCTTTGGTAAAAGAAAACCTGCCGCCGTAATTGGGGTAGACGGAACTGTCGATGCCTATAAGCCTGAATATCTTCCCGATAACGAGTTCAGGTGTAATGCCGCTGTCTGCGCCCGTATAAAAGATGCCGGTGAAGGAAGGATGAGACATGATAGGTTTGTCGGTCCCTTCGTTCTCAGCCAGGTATCTCACACAATCAAGGCCGGTGAGAAAAGGCGAGATCAGGAGCCCGCCGGCATTCGCCTTTACCGCAAACTCCGCATTTCTCATGATTCTGTCGAAACGGTCCGTTACGTTCGGGAAATAGAGTGTCCTTTTCCCTGTCTTTTGCTGGGCCTCCCCGACAGCCTGCACGCACTTCGTCACCCTTTCTTCAAACCTGCAGAAGGGGAAGTCGACCAGGCCGTGGTCATCTTTGATAATATCGACTCCTCCAAGCGCAAACCTGTAGCATATCTCCGCCAATCCTTCCGCCGACGTGCCCATCGGCTTCAAGGCAGTTGCCACGAGCGGCCTGTCGAAAACGCCGAGGAGTCTTCTGATTCCCTCAATCCCAAACCTGGGGCCCTTGAACGGAATAAGAAATCCCTCTGCAAAATCCACATCTACAACCTTGATGCCGGGCTTGAAAGAAATGTTACCATAAAGAAGGTTGAGAAACTGCGGAATCTCATAGTTGGATACCGACGCAGGATAAGATATCTTAACAATAAAGCGCTCCGTGCCCGCGCTTTCCGCTTCATGCATCGAGACCACCCTGCCGACAATGTCTTTAAGTATCCGGTCGTCTCTTATTGCCGCTCCCGGCAGCTCGACGGTCTGTTCAAGGGCTATCTTTTCGCATATATTACCGACGTCTTTCTGCGAACAAGTAATTGAATAGGTTATTGTTATCGATTTATCATCGCGTCCAGGCTCATGCATATCTTTCAGTATAATACTCTCCGCAAGGCTGTGACAATGTCGAATAAGCTTCGGTAGCGGGTCACTACCGAAGTTTCACCATACCCAAAACAGCCGGTTTATGTTCATCCATTCATCCCTTATCCCCTTAACTTCCGTCATCTGGAAATCCTTCCATGTCTTCACCTGCACCCTGCCGCCGTCCCCTTCGCTAATTCCTACCGCCCCATCCCTGTCGGTCCTGAACACCCGGCAATCGGCAAGCATGGACAGTGTTTCTTCATGCGGGAAGCCGAACCTGTTTTTCCGTCCGCAGCTTATGACTGCAATCCCGGGCGAAACAGCGTTTATGAATACTTCCGATGACGAGGTGCGGCTGCCGTGGTGCGCGACTTTCAGAACAGCGCTTTTAAGGGCCTGACCGGTATGGGCCGTATCCTCTTCGCCTTCCTTCTCTACGTCTCCCGTAAACAAAAAAGAGGCGGCGGTACCCCGGACCCGCAGGACAAGCGAATCATTGTTTTCTTCGGAGTTTTCTTCAGACTTATTTGCACTTGAAGAATAAAAACCCTCATAAGGGTGAATCACAGTTATAGTATATCCACTGCCGTGAATCACATCTCCCCTTTGCAGACCCCTGTGCCCCACTTTTTCAAGAACACCGGTTTTATACATAAGACGGTTGTTGTCCCAAATCGCATGTACTTTAAAAGTATTGATAAGATATTCGAGCCCGCCCGTATGATCATGATGTCCGTGCGACAACATGATAGCCTCAATTTCATTAACACCCCTGTACCTCAGAAAATCGCCGACCTGGAAACCGGTGTTCCCGGTATCCATAATCAGCGTACGGCAGTCAGGCAGCTCAATGACTGCGCCATCACCCTGACCAACATCAAGATAGGTAACAGAGAGTCTGTCCCGGCCAAAACAGGTGGAGCCTGAAAAAATCACTATGGGAACCAACGCTACCGAGCAAGGGAAGGCCAGAGAACGAAAAAAAGGAAAAAAAGAGCGGGGGGACAGTGCTTGTCCGGCGTCGGCCACAGCGCTCCGGGCACTCTCTTTAAATCTGGCATAGATTATCGCCGTAAATATTACGAGTCCGGCATAAAAGAAAATAAGCAGTACCGGAGGGAATGCTGGAATTCTGACCGCAACCGGTCCCCATTGACCGATATAATGAATGAACAATAAAACGTGCCCGGTAACAGCATCAAGCAGCGAAGGAACCGGGAAAATATCAAAAAAGAGCAAGAAAAATGAAGATAAAAAAGCCAGGGGCAGGATGACAAAGCCTACAGCTGGAATAATAATAAGGTTGGTCACAGGCGAAACAATAGAAAAGACATGGAAGTAATTAATAATAAGAGGCGCCGTGCCCGCGTTTGCAGCTATGGTTATAAGCAGCGAGGAGCGGATATAAGACGCGAGGGAACTCCCTTTGCCTTCCTGCTTGCCGCCGACAGCAAGACCGATGCAAAGCACGGCGGCAACCGACAACTGAAACGACAGGTCGACCAGTGAATCCGGCTGACAGATAACAATGATAAAAACAGCCATCAGCAGGCTATTAAGCCAGAAACCCCTTCTCTGGATCAAAAGACCAAATAGAAAGAAACAGACCATTATGAAAGCCCTTACTGTGCCGAAGTCCGGGGGTGAGATGCCCAGATACCAGACCATAAAAGGCAAACTTACGAGAGCGGCAATCTGAGAGGGTGACGCATAAAGGGTAAGCCGGGAGAAAAACTTATCGGGAAGCCTTTTGACAAGAAACCTGGCCGACTCAAAAAGAAATAAAAAAAGCAGTCCGAAATGCAAGCCGGCTTTGTGCAGAAGGTGAGAAAGCCCTGTAACATTGAAGGCGTTGCTTGTTTCCTTATTTATCAGACCGCGCTCACCCGTAATGAGCGCCATGATAAAAGAGGCAGACTCCGGGGAGAGATACCTCTTAAAAGCGGTATTCAGCCGGGCCCGTGACGCCTGAAAAAATTTCATGGGGCGTTCCCATATCGGGCCGGGCGGACTATTGACAGGTACAATCCCGAGTGCGTAGCCCGATAGTACGGTCCTGCCGCCAGGGTTCATAAAATACGCGTCTGCAGGAACATGGACCGTGATGCGATACAGCATGCCCGCAGTCATGGCGCTGCTGCTTATGACCCTCATTTCCCGCAGGCCGAGATGTTTGCCGCTTCTATTAACAGCATCGGTGATGTCGATAATATGCGAGAAACTGTCAGGGTTTGCGTATAATGGAGTCGCCTCGGAACGTACAGTCCCTTCGACCAGTATAGTTTCTCCGGCAATGTCCGAAATGGGCTGCTGCGAAGCGGTGCGCAGGTCTGCAGAGCAGAAACCGAGAAGCACCATAATAAAAACTGCGGGAACAGACAGCAGTCTGCGCCTGACGGAGAGTTGTATATTGTATAAGTTTTGCCTGGCTGTAAGTCCCAGGAACAGGACCGACAGAAAAAAACTCGTTACCGGAAAAAAACGGTACACATAAACAAGAGCGGAACCGCAAATAAAGGCGATGACATACTGCATGAACGGTGCTCAGGCACCCAGTTTATCCTGGATTACCCCTGCCACCTGTTCAGCCACGCTTTTTGCCATAACTGGATCCTCTGCCTCTACCATGACACGTATTGTAAGTTCGGTGCCGGACGGCCTGACAAGCATTCTGCCTTTGCTGCCGAGTTTTGCCGTTGCATCTTCGATGGCCCTCGTAATCTCCGGGACTTTTTTAATGTCCTTCCTTTCTGTAACCGGAATGTTCAGAAGCACCTGCGGATAGAGTTCAATCCCGGCAGCCAGTTCGGAAAGGAGTTTCTTCTTTTTCCTCATCAAATACAGTACCTGCAGAGCGGTTATGGGCCCGTCTCCAGTCGTATTGTAATCAAAAGAAACGATATGCCCGGATTGTTCGCCGCCCAAATTGTAGCCGCCTTTGATCATTTCTTCAACAACATAACGGTCGCCGACCTTTGCCCTCAGACACCCGATGTCGTGTCCGGCCAAAAACCGTTCGAGGCCGAGATTGCTCATGACCGTAGCAACCACGCAGTTCCCCTTTAACTTCCCATCCTTTTTAAGCTCAGATGCCCATATCCCCATTATAATGTCGCCATCGATCACACAACCGCGCTCATCTACCAGGAGTGTCCTGTCGGCATCGCCGTCATGGGCGATACCTGCGTGAGCGCCTTTTTCCCTTACCGCTCTGGCAACGCAATCCAAATGCAGAGAGCCGCATTTGTCATTAATGTTGACACCGTTAGGTTTATCGTTTATTGCCACGACCTGCGCCCCAAGTTCGGACAGCAGCAACGGCGTGACCTTATATGCAGCACCGTTGGCCGCATCGACCACCACTTTGAGTCCCTCCAGGTCGGCCCCCCTCGGAATGGTGGATTTTATATACTCTATGTAACGTCCGGTGGCGTCATCCAGACGATACGCCTTGCCGATCTTTTCTCCTGATGCACGCCGCGCCGGAAAATTGTCATCTTCGACCAGCTGCTCCATTCTCTGTTCGAGCTCATCAGAAAGCTTAAAGCCCTCGGAAGAAAATATCTTTATACCATTGTCCTCAAATGGATTATGTGAGGCCGAAATTACAATGCCGGCATCAAGCCGCAGTGCTCTCGTGAGATATGCGACCCCGGGGGTAGGGATCGGCCCGACAAGAGTAACATCCATCCCTTTCGAACAGAGGCCCGAGGTAAGAGCACTCTCGATCATGTAGCCTGAAAGCCGGGTATCCTTGCCTATCAATACCATACGCCGCCCGTGGTCGGTCTTCAGGACCGAAGCTATGGCCATACCGACACGCAAAACATTTTCAGGTGTCATGGGATATTTGTTCACCCTTCCCCTTATACCGTCTGTACCGAACATTTTCATTGCATTACCTCTTTATAGCGATGCGCACGGTCACTTCGGGTGTCCGTGTCCTTATGTTACTGCCATTTATATTAAGCCGGACGGTCTCTGTGATATCAGAATCAAACCCGGCAACGTCGACCGCCTCAGTCCTCAGCACCGCTATCCTTGAAAGCTCTGTTCTGGCGCCCACAACCGTCACTGCGGAAGGCTTTACATCAACGGAAACGATTCTGAATCCCTTTTCCGGGGCGCCTATGATAGATGCTTTCACCGGAAGCGTCTTTACCACTGATTCATCGAGCACTACTCTGACAGATGCCGGCTCTACTCTCAGGATATCCAGGGTCCCCGGCACTACGATAGCGTTCTTGTCCAAATAATATGTCGTCTCCCCTCTTTTTGCATTGGAGAGGTCAATGCCGACGTTGATATCCATCGGCCTCAGGCTTTTCAGCAGCCTCTCGTGGCCGCGTAAATTCAAAGTCACCACCTTTGAGCTTTCGCGCAAAAGTTCCAGTCCTTTCGGCACATTCTTGAACCCGATAGGCACATCAACAGCCATTTCCGACTGCCCCCTGTAGGTGACGAATATCCACATTGATATCGCAAGGACTACCGAAAGTATCTTGATGCCAAGATTACTGAAGAGCATCTTCTTCATTTGTGTCCTGCCGTGGCTTCATTTTTTCCTGTATCAGTCTTTGAAAAAGTTTTTGCCGCGACTTTTCCCTTTTTCGATTCGGCAAAAACATCAGTAAGTATATCACGCAATGAGCCCATATCGACATGTGTTTCAAAGCTCCCGTGCATTGCCACTGAAACCGTCCCCGTCTCCTCGGAAACAATAATGGCCACCGCATCCGTATCTTCGGTAATACCAATAGCGGCCCGGTGGCGGGTACCGAGCGATTTACTTATACTGGATCCGAGCGTTATCGGCAGGAAACATCCCGCGGCAACAACCCTGTTCCCCCTGATAACGATCGCGCCATCGTGAATCGGCGAGGTGGGATGGAATATGCTTAACAGCAGTTCCTTGGAAACCTTTGCATCAAGCGCTGTAGCAATTTCAACATAGTCCTTCAGACTGACCTCCCTTTCAATAACGATCAGGGCCCCGATTTTCCGGTTCGCCAGGGCCACGGACGCCCTGACTATCTCTTCAAGTGATTTCAACTCCTCGGCAACGGTCAAATTCTGGAAAAATGAGGACTCCCCCATCTGGGCCAGGGCCCTCCTGACTTCAGGCTGGAAAAGCACTATCAGCACGATGACCACCTGAGACCAGAAACTCTGGATGATCCAGTCCATAGTATAAAGTTGAAAATACTTTGCGAAAAAAGATGCAACAACCAACACACCAAGACCTACCAGCATCTGCGCCGCCTTGGTGCCTTTGATAATTAGAAGGGCGCGGTAAAGGATTATTGAGACAACAGCGATATCAATAAAATCCTGCCACCTGAGTTGCTTAAATAACTCTAACAATGGTTCTCCTCAATGCAGTGGACGTTGCGCAAGGCACGGATGGATGCCGTTTACTGCCAGGCACGATACAATAATTATAACATATCGTGCCTGCGTTACCCGCGCAATCCTGTCAGATATGCAGGGCAAACGCACTATGCGCCGGAAAGCCGAAATTTTCGTCATGCCCGAAGTTCTTAATCGGGCATCCAGACACAAATAACCTGGATTCCCGCTAACGGACTGCGGGAATGACGACTCATAAGCCGAAATTTTGGAGTTTATGGCAATATTGCAGTTAGTTTTTACTTGAAAAACACATAGTGCGTTTGCCCTGGTCAGATATGTTCGTTGAGCGTCCTGTCCATCTCCCGCTCTGCGCCATGCACCATTGACTCAATTTCTTCCTTGCTCATCCGCCCTTTCTCCAGGGCATTCAGGATCGATTCGAACGTATCGACCAGAAGACGGTTTACCCGTGCATATCTCTCATCTGGACCTGCACTCCCCGCTGACTTTCCGCTCCAGACATCATGCAGGCGTTGGAAAAGAAAATTCGTTATGTCCCTCATCGCAGAGGCCAACATCGCGGCATCGGCATGGACAAAGGATGCAATCCCTTCATATGAAGAGTGCGGAGTTTCAATCCGGCCCGCCCGGCGGAGTTCCCGGTAAGCCGGCGTTCCCCTTAGAACAATCTGGAAGTGGTAGAGAGCGTTGGCCGTTACCGGCAGATTTTCAAGAAGACCGTTTCTCCTGAGAAACTCGAAATTGGCGCGAACATCTCCCAAAGACGAGTCAGGCTCGAACATTATGAATCCGATATTAGGTTCTATCCCATGTTTCCTGAGGACCCTCAGGGCATTCTCATTCTGCGCAACTGTGGTCATTTTGTTCAACCGCCGGAGAGAACCGTCCCTTCCGCTTTCAAGCCCTATGAAGACATGCCGCAGGCCGGCCTCCACAAGCGCCTCAATGGTTGAGTCATGGATGTCGTTTACGCGGCCTTCAAGCCCGAATTTAACGCCCCTCTGCTTTAGAAGTGAGGCAAGCTGCAGCGACCTTTCCTGCCCCTTCAGGCCTGCCCCAAAAAAATTCGGGTCTGTGAAGTAAAAATCACTCCTCGCCTCATCGGCGATGATTTCGTCTATTTCCCTGATTATATTCTCAGGGCTTCTGCCCCTCCAGAGGTGTCTCTCACCGTAAAAGGGATTGATATAACAGAAAGTACATTTTCCATAACATCCGCGGCTGCCCTGTATATTGACCTCGGGGACCCTGTACATGCCGCCGGTCCGCACAGGAAAGGGAAGAGCATTTATATCTTTAAGGACTGCTCTGCGCCGCCATGCCCGACCGCCTGATTTGGCCCTCACCGCCGTCCCTTCGACGTACTCATCATGCGCCTTGCAAGTGACGGCATCCGCCAACTCTTTAAAGGTCTGCTCCGGCTCGCCGAGTATGACAGAGTCAATGGCACTGCAATCGCTCAGGATGTCCTCAAAAGCAATTGTGGGGTAGAATCCATAAGCGGTCGTATATGGCGCGAATTCAGCTTTTATCTGCTCCAGAAAATGGAAGAGTTCGGCATCGCGCTTCCATTGGTAGACCATATGCACTCCAATGATATCGGGCCGTATCGCCATTGCTGCTGCAGCAATATCGCCGTATGCAAGCCCGTCCATATGACCTTCGATGATCGTCACTTCATGGCCGCTTTTTTTCAGAACGCCGGCGGCGTAGCCGGTCAGAAGGCATGATGAAAGGGGAGTATTGGCTATATCGTTGCAGCGCTCGGGATTGATGCTCCTGGGATGTTCAAGCAATAGTATCTTCATTTAAAATACGCTCAATCCATTACTCCATAAGCAGTAATGCAAAATATTTGACAAATCCGTCTTTAGTATCGAGTGTGCGAAGCTTAATACCCGCCAAACTCGCTGTCTCAAACACATCTATCCCGGCCCCCTCCATTGAGGGACGGGCATTTCCGGTATCGCCGCATGCAACGTCGGCAGTGCAGCGCTCACATATCGAGCATGGCCCGGCCCAGTAGGCAAAGGCCTTATAAAAACCGGCCTTGAAGGCCTCTTTTTCAGCTTCGAGAACTTTCAACTGGAAGTTTCGGGCAGGGGGCTCCCCCTCAAGCAAAAAGGCGTCTGAATAATCTTTAAGCAGCTCCCTTGTCTTCTCCGGCAGCGGGCTGTTCGGAGGACAATGACGGCTCCCGTACCTGTCGCATCCGAAGCGGCACCTCACGTCCGTCCAGTCTGCAACCCGTATTTCCGAGGCATGGACCGGCGTGACTGAGCGGAACCCGATTTCCCTGATCTTAAACGCCAACAGTTGCTTTGCATCAATCAAAAGCGAGGAAAGGCGCTCACTGTTTTTTGAGGCTATTATGAGAGCGGTATCCGTCTCTAATGCCACAGGAGCGGCAGCGCAAAGCCCGGATTGCTGCAGCGCATCAAGTACAACCTTATATGAAAATACCTTCCCGTTATATGTATTAATGAACATATTCAAATCAAAAAGAGCGGCCTTCTCCTGAAAATGTTCAAGGAAAAAATCGTGTACTACAAGCAGTCCGTCAGTTTTCAGGCAGGACGAGGCATTTGAAAGAATGTGCGGGAGTTCTCCATCCGAATAAGCATGCAGGACATTGGAAAGCATTACAATGTCATATCGTCCATTTTCCGCAGGCCAGGGCCCCAGGATATTGGCCGGGAGAAAAGTCACCCGTCCGCATAATCCTCTTTTTTGCATAAAGTCACGGGTATGCTCCAGCACCTCCGGAAGGTCCATTACAGTTGCCTTCATGGAAGGGACATGGTCAAGGAACCCTGCTGCAATAGCGCCGGAGCCTGCCCCCACGTCAAGCAGTTCTCCTGCTTCAGGGATTCCGGCAAAAACAGGAAGCATTGCCCCAACTTTAGTTCGCGCAATACAATCCATTGCAGATATATATCTTCTTATTCGCGCGGCGCGGCATGCAGCGTCTTCCTCTTCGAGGGCGCTCACGTCCCTTCCGCCCGCCTTCAGGCACTTGTCGAGTCCTGCCCAGTATTTGGCAAGCTCTTTCCTCCAGAGGACAGATTCGCCCTGGTATCCAGGCTTCCCAATGACAAGGTACTTTCCGGAGACAGCAGTATTAAAATAACGGATGCCATTCCTATGCAGCAGTCCCAGGCTGCAAAGAGCGTCAAGAAACCGCGTCATGCCAGCCGGCTTGCAATTAAGCGCACCCGCTATCTCCGGGGCTGTTTTTCCCCCGGGCCCGATCAGCGTGAAGATTTTTGCCTCAACTGCTGTGAAGAGCGCTTCTGAATACCAATAGCCTGTAGCCAGGTCCTCAAGATATTGACTACCCTCTTCCTGTGGATCATGCGCCAAAAAAGGAACCTTTTTCCGTTTCATAACTTTTTATTAAATTAAATAATTGTAGCTTATTTTGATGTACAATGTTATTAAATAAAAAAGAGGGGTGAAACAGTGAAAGCCAATTTTCACGAAAGGATACATGTCGATGACAAAAATATCTGCAAGTTGTTCATGCAGGAGATAAGTGAAATTTATACAGATCTGGCATTGACATCGGAAGAACTGGAGCTGCTGGCGATGCCGCGGCGCTCTTTCACAACGCATTTCCCGGTCAGGATGGACTCAGGGAAAACCAGGATGTTTATAGGGCACCGTGTGCAGTACAACGACGCAAGAGGGCCGGCCAAGGGAGGAATAAGGTTTCATCCCGACCTCACTATCGATCATGTAAAGGACCTCGCTTTCCTGATGGTGCTCAAATGCGCGGTGGTAAATATTCCTTTCGGAGGGTCAAAGGGCGGTGTTGTAGTAAATCCAAAAGAACTCAGCAGGAATGAGCTTGAGCAGCTGACGAGAGGATACATTCGCGCAATCAGGAACTTTATCGGCCCCTTCAAGGATATCCCTGCGCCCGATGTCTTTACCGATGAAAAAATAATGGTCTGGATCATGGATGAGTTCGAAAGAATACAGGGAGAGCATGTGCCTGCGGTGGTCACGGGCAAGCCGGTTGAACTGGCCGGCACGAAGGCGAGACATTACTCCACGGCCATGGGGGGGATATATGTTCTTGAAGAGGCGCTAAGAAAAGCGGGGATGGAAAAAAACAGGGCGAGGGTCGCCATTCAGGGCTTCGGCAACGTTGGGGAAAATGCCGCCCGGCTCTTTTTTGAGGGGGGGTATAAAGTAGTGGCGGTCAGCGCCATAGAAGGGGGCATCATGGACCCGTCCGGCCTGGATATTCACAAGGTAATACAGCACAATAAGGCAACTGGAAGTCTGCTCGATTATAAAGGCGGCAAAAACATCACCAACGAGGAACTACTGGCGTGCGACTGCGATGTCCTTGTCCCGGCAGCCCTCTCCGACCAGCTCCACAGAGGCAACGCAGATGAGGTGAAGGCCAGGATAGTTCTGGAACTTGCCAATGCGCCTACGACCACAGAAGCTGATGAGATATTCTTTGACAAAAATATCACGGTCCTGCCTGATGTGCTTGCAAACGCCGGCGGCGTGGTAGTGAGCTATTTTGAATGGAGCCAGAACCTCAACGGCAGTTACTGGACCGAAGAGAAAGTCGTGCAGAAGCTGAAAAATATCATGGTAAGCTCTTTTAACGACGTATCTTCCGCTTGCAGCGAGGCGCGCTGCAGGATGCGAAAAGCAGCTTATCATCTGGCTATAAAGCGGGTGCTCTATGCGGAGAAGCTGCGGGGGAATCTGTGAAGTGGCTGTTTAGTAAAGATAACTCCTTATCTTGTAACCTTACGATCGTTTTTATCGACTAAACATATGTAAAGATTAAACTGTCGGTTGACAGTATGTTAATACCGTATGTCAATAAGGAGAAAAGGCATGAGAAAAGCATTTCTGGTTTTATTCACACTTCTTTTTGTAATGGGGCTTGCAGTTAATTCCGGTGCGGCAGAGAAAGAAAAGGGCTGCGCTGCTCACGGCGGCATGTACAAACATGAAGAAGGCTGCGGTTGCGGCGGCCCACATGAATTTATGGGCATGTTCAAGAAACTCGAACTCGATAAAAAACAGATGGAAGCTGTTCAGGAGATTCATTTGAAGACAATGAAGGCCGGGATACAAAAAAAGGCTGATATCAAGGTGGCAAAGATTGAACTGATGGAGATTCTCTCTAAGGACCCTGTGGACATGACAGCGGCTGAGACAGCAGTAAAAAAGCTGGAGGGCCTGAAGACAGAAATGAAGATGATGCATATCAAGGCAATGGAGGAGATAAAGTCCAACCTGAATGCAGATCAGAAAAAGGAATTCAGTTCGATGATGAGACATATGATGATGAAACGTAAAATGATGAGACACGGCATGAGAGGCGGCGAATGCGAGTGCCATATGCATGGGATGGGCCATATGCATGACAAGGGCCATATGCACGATAAGGGACAGATGAAGGGAGAAAAAAAGGCGGAACAGAAACCGGCCCAGCAGTAATCAGGCGCTTTTGTTCGACACATAGACCGAAAAGGGAAAGACAATGTCTTTCCCTTTTCGGTCTATGTATTCTGCGACAGGGCTTTATTTACAAACCTGTCAATTTTCTGAAAACAATCATATCTGACTTTGTGAATCCATGCTTGCGGTAAAAGGCATGGGCGGCCTCGTTATCGTCGTCGGTCAGCAAAGTGATTCGTCCGCATCCTTGCCTGATAGCATAATCCACGGCGTGCCTGACCAGACTTGCCCCTATGCCTTTTCCCCTCAAATCCGGGGCAACGACCATATCTTCAAGAATTGCAACTTTGTTCCCTAAGGCAGTACTGATAGTGAACAATATGACCACCATCCCCTGAATAACACCACAGGATTCATATACAAATACAGTGCCTGTTTCTGGCTTCTTAACGATCATTTCCAGCCCTTTCCTCTGCACTGACGGATCAGCGGTAAATTCTCGCTCCTGGCTGAAAAGCAGACCGAGCAGTTCAGCGCAGCGGACAAGATCATCTATATTTGCAGGTCTAACAGTTTCCATGGTCAGTATAATAGCATTGTACCTCCCCTTATCTAAGCAGGTGACAATGACTGGGGGCAGGTCAGCTGACTACGGCAAAAATTCTTCCGCAAAAATGTTCTCCTTTTTCTCGCGGCCTATAGTTGTCGCGGGTCCGTGTCCAGGGAAAACATTTGTGTCTTCCGGCAGGGCCATCAGCCTCCGGAACGATTGCTTGAGCTTCTCCATATCTCCGCCGTAAAAGTCTGTCCTCCCGACAGATCCCTTAAAGAGCGTATCGCCGGTAATGACAGTATTGCCTGCGTAAAGACAAATCCCGCCGGGACTGTGTCCGGGCGTATGGAGTATCGAAAAGTTCAAGGCCCCTATTGTAAGCGTATCGCCATCAGACAATAAAATATCCGGCTCAGGAGGCACATCCAGTGAATGGCCCCAGAATGCGGCCATGTCCACTGCGCCATTATATAATTCAAGCTCGTCGCGGTGTATGGCCACCCGCGCCCCTGTTTCATTCTTAATATCGCCTACTACACCCATATGATCAAAATGGCCGTGCGTGCAGACAATAACTTCAACAGTCAGTCCCATATCATTGACGGTCCCGACTATCCTGTCAGACTCGTCTCCGGGGTCGACGACAATGGCCTTTTTGGAGGCATCGTCGGCAACAATAATACAATTAGCCTGAAGTGGCCCGACAGCAATACTTTTTACAATCATAACCGCTCCTTATCGCCTCCTGCTTCTTATTTTCTTTATTATATACCCCAATTCTTCACTTTTTATCAAATACGCTGTTGCAGCATATACGCCTGCGCAAAACACTATAGTTGTGCTGAGGCATGCTGCCTTGCTCAGACCATGTCCACCCACAGTCCATAGAACGTAACGGCCCGCCAAAAACCATCCGGCAAATCCCATCACAGCGGATGCTGAAAACGTTTTTACAAAAGAGAGGGCTATTCTCCTTGTCCCCAAGCCGCCGAGCTTCTTTCTAAGGAAATAAAAAAGCAGCAGGAAGTTTACACTTGAGGCCATGGCATTCGCAAAGGCAAGGCCATAATGCCGCATCGGCCCCATAAGTGCGAAACTCAACATGATATTTGTCAGCATTGCTACTGCGGCTATTTTGACTGGTGTCCGGGTATCCTGCATCGAATAAAACGTTGCAGCAATGACCCTGACGCCTACAACAGCCCAAATGCCCAGAGAATAAAACATCAAGGCCCCTGAAGTGCCGACCATCGCGGCGTACCCGAACTTTCCTCTTTGAAAAAGGGTTGCCACAATAGGGACCCTTAATGCAATGAGCCCCGCCATTGCAGGCACCGTTATAAAAAAAAGCAGGCGGAGCGCAAAAGAGAAATCCTCCTTCAGCTTATCCATTTCCCCTCTCACCGAATGCTCCGAAAGCGCGGGGAGCACTGCCATGCCCATGGCAACGCCGAAAATACCTATCGGGAACTGAATAAGACGCATGGAATAATAAAGATAGGTAATGCTGCCCACGGGCAAATAAGAGGCGAGAATGGTGCTGATGAAAATATTGACCTGGGACACTGCAAGTCCCATTGTAGAAGGAATGATAAGCAGGCCTATTTTCTTCAGCCCCGGATGCCGGAGTGTACGCAGCGGCGTCGTTAATCCTGCGTCGCTGCCCTGCGTCCCCATGTCTCCGTGTCGACGCATCAGTGTATATCCCTGCCTTAAAAAAGATGGGACCTGAAAGAGAAATTGAACCATCCCGCCCGTAGCCACGCCGATTGCGACAGCGATAATAGGATTGGTAAGGCGCGAGGCCAGTGAGAGGACAGCTATGATGATAACTATGTTATATATTGCAGGAGCGAGCGCGGGAATGAAAAAAACACCACGTGTGTTCAACGCCCCCATCGTTAAAGAGGCGAGACTGATGAAGAGGAGAAAGGGAAACATGATGCGGGTAAGTGTCACCGCTACAGAGAATTTATCGGGCTCCCTTAAAAAACCCGGGGCAATGGCGGCCACAATCTCCGGAGCGAAGATAACGCCGGCAACGGTAAGCAACCCTACAAAAGTTATGATAAACAAAAAGACAGACTGCACCAGCCTGTTGGCCTCTGCCTCGCCCTGCTTTGTCTGGTATTCTGTGAGTACCGGTATAAACGCTGCTGATGTGGACCCTTCGGCAAAAAGTTCCCTGAGCAGGTTCGGTATCCTGAAAGCTACATAAAACGCATCTGCCAGGCCGGTCGCTCCGAAAAACCCGGCAACGATCATGTCCTTTGCAAAACCGAGAATCCGGCTGATAAATGTCGCAGCCGACATCACGCCGGCCGCCCTTGCTATTCTGCCCCTTGCGCTCATTCCCTGAATTATTCCTTGTATGCCGGGTATGCTTAAAAGTGCCGGTATTAATTATATCACAGCGGTAGGTTACGCCATCTGGCAGGGGGCTGGTGTGTGGCGAGCAGATAAACTGTCCGTATCTGTAGCACATAAACTGTCCGGATAAAATATATGGATAGCAAGGGGGCTATCCATGAAACGTTCGGCAGTGTTGCAGGAGGTACGGAAGATGAGATTTGAAGAAAGCTATGAGGGTTGGATACGAGGTCGATTAACGCAGGAAGAAGCAGCAACGCTTCTGGGTGTGTGCGATAGGACATTTAGAAGATATATGTTGAGGTATGAAGATACGGGCCTGGAGGGCCTTATAGATAAGCGTTTAGGGCAAATATCTCATAAACGTGCGCCTGTTGATGAAGTAGTCGCACTATCGGATCTTTATAGCAATCGCTTTTGTGGTTTCAATGTCAAACATTTTTATAGCTGGTACCGGCGTGCTTATCAAGGGACCAGAAGCTACACATGGGTCAAGAACACCCTTCAGGAAAAGGGATTGGTCCCGAAGGCAGCACAGAAAGGTACACACAGGAAAAAGCGTACAAGGGCACCTTATACCGGTATGATGCTGCACCAGGATGGTTCCAAACATCAGTGGGTTGAAGGAAAATACTGGGATCTAATCGTAACTATGGATGATGCCACGAGTGAACACTACTCGATGTTTTTTGTGCAGGAGGAAGGCACTCAAAGCAGCTTTCAAGGGGTAAAAGAAGTTATTGAGCAACACGGATTGTTTGCTTCGTTGTATACGGATCGTGGAAGTCACTACTGGCATACACCTGAGGCCGGAGGGAAGGTGGACAAATCAAATCTTACCCAGTTCGGTCGTGCAATGAGCCAACTTGGAATTAAGATGATTGCTGCGTATTCTCCTGAGGCCAGGGGTCGTTCTGAGCGAGCCTTCGAAACTCATCAAGACCGCCTCGTCAAGGAGCTTGCAATGGCGGGCATTACTGAGATGAAGCAGGCCAATGATTATCTTGCCAGTACTTATATGCCAGCCCATAATGCCGAGTTCACTGTTGTCCCGCAGGAACCACAGAGCGTGTTCGTGACTTGGGCAGGCACTGCCTTGGAAGACATCCTATGCGAACAGTATGACCGCACCGTAGGCAACGACAACTGTGTAAAGTTCGATGGGCTAAAACTTCAGATCCCGCCAAATCAATATCGCTGCCACTACGTTAAGGTCGAAGTTCGCGTCCATCGTTATCCGGATGGTGGCCTTGCTATATTCCATGGACCGAGAAAACTGGCGGTCTTTGACCCTAAAGGAAAGGAGATTGCAAAGTGCTCACATGCAGCGGCATGAGACTCAATAAAACTGACATCGGTGGCCTGCCATGTTCCATGCGCAGCCACCCTGCAGAACCGGACAGTTTATTTGCTCTAAAACCGGACAACTCTATTTGTTGACAACACTGGCAGGGGGCTGGTGTGGCCCCCCAAAAGTCAAAGACTTTCGGGGGGAGTAAATATTATTCCTTTGGAAGCGCAGCATTCAGGATTTCTTTTATGCCTCCCACAACTCCCGTCAAAACTTCTTTTACTGATTTGACAGCAGTATTTCCGATACTGCCCGCAGCTTCGATTGCTCCTTCCACTGCAGCCTTTGCCGCTTCCTCCACATTTCCACCTATTTCCTTGGATGCCTCTACAACACCATCAACAGCCTTCCGCGCCACGGCAGCAACATCTGCTCCAACCTCTGCTGCTCCCCTGACAGCACCCTTTGCTGTTTGGCCGGCCACAGCTACAACATCCCCTCCGACATCGCCCACTCCCATAACAATGCCTTTTGCCATGCTTTTAGTGCTAAGGAGCAGGCCTGTGCCGACTTCCTCAGTGGCTGATATCGCTCCTTTAACAACGTCCTTAGTGAGTGAAACGCTTTCTGCTGCCACTCCACCGCCAGCCTTCAGGGTGTTCGATACGGTGTCCCGGACAAGACGAACAATCTCCGCTTCGATATTATTGATACCCCTGAGACTGTTGATAATGCCATCCTTCACCGCTGTACCTGCCGTACCGATTGCTTCGACATCTTCGGTGCTGCTAATAATCTCTTTCCTTGGCATGGTAAATTCTCCTTATTCATTGAAAATGCGTTTGCAAAGTGTACGGAACATACCCGCACTGCCAAAAAAACTTTGTTTTCAGCTTGACCTGTGTTGTAATGTCCTTTCAGACATGCAGCGCTGCATCGCTAAATTGGGTACAATAATCACGCCAATGCTCATTTTTGCAACATCCCTAAAAAAAGTGTAGTTCACCCCATATCCTTTGTCTATTGGAGAATTCATTACTTGCCTACACAAGGCATGGGCGAAAAATATTCCATACTTCAGATTGCGCTTGAATGCTTCCTTAAGGTGTCCTTGAAATCGCCTTCGGGATGTCATACAATAATAATGGTTATAAAACAATATGAAGTATGAATCCAGGACAAAAAAACAGCTTATCAGTGAATTAACAGAATTGCGTGAGCAAGTTGCCGAACGTGAAACATTGTTATCGGAGCGCAACAGGCTGGAAAAAGAATGTTCGGAAGCATTGTTTAAATACAAGTCCCTTCTCAAAGCGCTCGGCGAAATCACATTTGAACATTTCATTGCTGAAGACAATATAATCTGGTCCGGCATGATCGAGGGGGTCCTTGGCTACACTAAAGAAGAAATGGGCCATGACCTGAAGAACTGGGAGAGCAAAGTGCATCCCGATGACCTTGCTGGCGCCAATGCCGAATTTGAAAGAGCAGCCAGGGGAAACCGGGTATATGATATGGAATACCGTTTCAGGCACAGGGAAGGCCATTACCTCTGGTTCAATGATCGCGGCAGCATGCGTGTCGATGCAGAAGGCAACCCCCAATATGTTATAGGAGTGATGAAAAACATCACGGAACGCAAAATAGCCGAAGCGTCGATGAATACCATGTCGGCTGCTGTTCAACAGTCCTCGGACTGGATCCTTATAGCGGACAAATCAGGAAGGATTGAGTATGTGAATGATGCTGTTGAGAGGGTAACAGGGTATACAAGAGAAGAGATTTTGGGCAAAACGCCCAGAATACTCAAATCAGGCAGACATGATAAGGACTTTTATAAAAAATTGTGGGATACGATACTTTCCGGGCAGACATATACTGCAATACTTACCAACAGAAAGAAAAACGGTGAGCTTTTTGAAGTCTACCACACCATCACACCAATCAAAGACAATAAGGGCGCCATAACACACTTTGTTGCAACCTCAAAAGATATTACTGCACTGAAACAAATGGAAGAAAAAATCAATTTTCTTGCCTATTATGACAACCTGACCGGACTTCCAAACAGGTCGTTATTTACAGACAGGTTAAAACAGGCGATTGCAAGAATAGAGCATTCTGAAAAGTGCGCGGGGGTCTTATTCATAGATATTGACCGTTTTCACCTGATTAACGACACCCTGGGCGCATGTTTGGGGGATGCCTTATTGAAAGAAGTCGCAAAGAGACTGCTGGAAGTCGTGCGTGAAGGGGATACAGTTTCGCGTTTCGGAAGTGACGAGTACGCAGTTGCTCTCAATGATGTCTCGAAGTCAGAGGATATTATCTATTTTCTCGAAAGATTAAAAGAGACACTGTCTGAACCTATCAAAACAGAGGGCGAGGAAGTTGTATTGACCTTCAGCATCGGCATATCCATATATCCCGACGACACTAACAATGTTACCACTCTCATACAGAATGCCGATATGGCCTGCCTGCAGGCAAGGCAGCGGGGAGGCAATAGCTACAGGTTTTTCACTTCAGGCATGAATACAGCCGCGTCAGAATTCATTCTGATGGACAAAGGTCTGAAAAATGCCCTGAAAAACGATGAATTTGTCCTGCATTATCAGCCTTACCGGGATTGTCATACAGAAAAGATGGTGGGAATGGAGGCCCTTATAAGATGGCAAAGTAAGGACAAGGGGCTGGTCCCACCTGGAAAATTCATCCCTGTGCTTGAGGAAACAGGCATGATTACAGAGGTTGGAGAGTGGGTGTTGAGAAGAGCTATGCTTCAACTGCAGGAGTGGCGGAACAAAGGGTATTCTGTTGTGCCTGTTTCAGTCAATCTCTCGTTAATTCAGTTCAGGCAGAATAATCTGGTTGAGAAAATCAAAAAAATGCTGGAAGAATTCGGACTGGCCCCATCCCTTCTGACAGCGGAGATAACGGAAAGCGCATTTATGGAGGACGTGGAATTCGCGATTGCAACATTTAAGGATTTCCAGGACATAGGGATGTCCATCTCCGTCGACGATTTTGGCACAGGGTACTCATCTTTGAGTTACCTTAAGAGATTGCCCGTGGACAACCTGAAGATTGACATATCATTCATACGTGAACTCGGGAAAGATCCCAATGCTGAAGCAATAGTGTCGGCAATAATCACTATGGCAAATGCGCTGGACCTGAAAACAATTGCGGAGGGCGTCGAAACCGAAGAACAATGGAAAATCTTAAGGCTTATGAGATGCGACATTGTCCAGGGATTTTATTTTAGTCGTCCGGTACCGGCAGAGGCTATTGAAAAATTGTTTGAGAGATGACGTGAATCCGGGATGAATCAATGTGCAGGTTATTTATTCTCAGACCCTCTGATATTCCGGCGGTGGCGTATGAACTCAATTATCGCCGGCATCACTGAGATCATAATGATCGCTAAAATCACGAGGGAAAAATTCCGCCTGACAAAGGGAATATTGCCGAAGAAATACCCTGAAAAGACGCAAGCACCCACCCAGGCCGTCCCGCCGAAAATATCGTAGCTGATAAACCGGGTATAGGTCATTCTCCCGATTCCGGCAACAAAAGGGGCAAAGGTGCGCACAATGGGTATAAAGCGGGCAATTATGATGGTCTTACCGCCATATTTCTCGTAGAACCGGTGGGTGCGTTCCAGGTGCTTCCTGTTCAGGAACCGCACATCTTCCCTGTGGAACACCTTCGGTCCGGCAAAATATCCGATCCAGTAATTAGTCGTATTGCCTGCCATCGCAGCAAAAACAAGCAGACCGTAGATAAGAAAGATATCAAAGGAGCCGAGAGATGCAAATGTGCCTGCTGCGAAAAGCAGTGAATCACCGGGAAGGAACGGGGTCACCACAAGGCCGGTCTCGCAGAAAATGATGAGAGGGAGGATAATATACGTGGCGGCCCCATACTGCTGGATTATCAGGCTCAGATGTTTGTCGAGATGCATAAAAATAGAAATGAAATCCCCGATAAGTTCCATCAATGTTCCCCTTAAGACTTCTTATTGCTTATTGCCATAATTCTTTCGATGCCTGCAAAGTCCTTTATAAAATGCAGTTGAGTAAAACCCGCGCTCAGTGCCAACTCCCGCAGCGCCGCTGACTGGCCGTACCCGATTTCGAGCATAATCATACCATTGTCTTTCAGGTATGCCGGAGCATCCCTGAAAATCCTCCTGTAGAAATCAAGACCGTCCCTGCCGCCGTCAAGCGCCGAAAGCGGCTCGTGCTCCCTTATCTCCCGCTGGAGCGTTTTTATTTCATCACGCCTTACATAAGGCGGATTGGAAACAATACAGTCAAAACGCAGGGTGCTGACAGGCGCGAAAAGGTCGCCCAGCTTAAAACAGACATTGTGAACATCATTTGCCAGGGCATTCTGTGTTGCATAAACCATGGCGGCCTCAGAAGCGTCAACCCCATAAATAGTCGCGTCACGAAAATGCCGGGCAATGGCAAGAGCAATGCATCCGCTTCCAGTGCAAAGATCAAGAAATGTGAGGGGTGGTGTTTCCTTCCCGCGCATTTGCCGTATCACTTCATCAACGAGCAGTTCCGTCTCAGGCCTCGGGATAAGAACGCCGCTTCCTACATATATTGTCAAACCGTAAAACGGCACGCAGCCTATCAGATACTGAATGGGCTCTCCCCTGGTGCGCCGCACCGCAAGGTCATCGATACGCTGCGCCCTGTCCTGCGGCATTTCGGCGTCGTATGTGTAAAGCGCAGCCCTGTCGATATGCAGCAGCCCGGTGACAAGCATTTCGGCTTCCCGTGCCGGGTCCTCAATGCCGCTCTGTTCAAAAAGCGCCGCTATTTCCTTCATTTTTGCAATTGCAGTCATGTCATCAACAAGCCACAAGCAAACGGTTTCGTAAAAAGTTCATAGGCAAGGCTCGCAAATACTGAGGAATGAGGCGTACTTTTGGTACGCCGCAGTGACGAAGTATGCAGCGCAACGCCCGGGGTCCCCGGCAAGTCGCAGACTTGCTGGGGTGGAACTCAGCATATGGGCTTTTTACGAGACCGTCACAATTCTTGCAGCCGTTCAGCCTGGTAGTGAGTATTCAGAGCGTCGATAAGTTCATCCAACGCCCCTTCGAGCACGTGATCGAGCTTGTGCAGGGTCAGGCCTATGCGGTGATCGGTGATCCTGTTCTGGGGATAGTTGTATGTCCTGATACGTTCGCTCCTGTCTCCGCTGCCAACCTGGGTCTTTCTGTCAGCTGCACGGTCCTTGTCTTTTTTTTCTATCTCCATTTCAAGCAGTCTCGAACGCAGCACTTTTAATGCCTTCTCACGGTTCTTCAACTGCGACCGCTCATCCTGACATTGCACCACCAGCCCTGAAGGGATATGGGTGATCCGCACTGCGGAATATGTAGTATTCACACTCTGCCCGCCTGCGCCTGAGGAACAGAAGGTATCGATCCTCAGGTCATTGGCCTCAATCCTTATATCGACCTCTTCAGCTTCGGGCAGTACAGCCACCGTTGCAGCTGAAGTATGTATCCGCCCTGATGTCTCGGTCACCGGCACCCTTTGCACCCTGTGCACGCCGCTCTCATACTTCAGTCTACTGTAGGCGCCCTTGCCGGTGATATTTGCAACAATCTCCTTTAAGCCTCCTATTCCTGTCGGGCTGGAATCAATAACATCAATCTTCCATTTGCGAGACTCGGCATACTTCGAGTACATCCTGAACAGGCTTGCTCCGAAAAGGGCTGCCTCTTCTCCGCCCGTGCCGGCCCTTATCTCAAGGATGACGTTCCTGTCGTCCCTTGGGTCTTTCGGCAGCAGCATCATCTTCAGTTCGCTCTCAAGCAGCGGCCTTCTTTTCTTCAGGTCCTCAAGCTCTTCCTGTGCAAGCTCTTTTAAATCCCCATCTCCGCCCCTGAGCATTTCTTCGGCCTCATCTATTCCGGAAAGAAGTTTTTTGTACTCCCTTATTTTTTCAACAATAGGTACCAGGTC
Organism: Nitrospirota bacterium; assembly: GCA_963784135.1. Lineage (GTDB taxonomy): Bacteria > Nitrospirota > Thermodesulfovibrionia > Thermodesulfovibrionales > Dissulfurispiraceae > JADFXI01. The sequence continues at coordinate 29,888 of CAWAQG010000011.1, forward strand.
CGACTGCTCTTTGGAATACTTCATGTATGCCTGTGTATTGGACAGCACTTCCGGATTTGCAAGCGCCCTGGTTATTTCATCATGTTTTTCTTCTATTGACAGCAGCTTCTCAAGCATTGTCAGCACCCCTCTCCCGCACCCCAACAAGCCTTCGGCTTTTCGGGGACCCCGCCGCCGCTTCCTTCCATTTTCAATACGTCCTGCATGGCGGCAAGGGCCACCTCTATCTGGGATTCATCAGGCTCCCGTACCGTCATCCGTTGCAGAAGAAGACCCGGTGCAACCATAAGGCTGATTACAGGGTTGTTCTTCATCCTGGCCGAAAACTTGAGCATCTCATAGGAAATACCGGCGATAAGAGGAATAAGGATGAGCCGGGATGCTGCCTTGTAAATAAAAGTCCACTGCTGTGGAATGAAAGAGAAGATTATTATGCTGATGACCATGACAATCAGAAGGAAGCTTGTTCCACACCTCGGATGGTAGGGCTTGTACTTTTTAGCGTTCTCAACAGTCAGCGGTTCGCCTGCCTCGTATGCATAGATGACCTTATGCTCCGCGCCGTGGTATTCAAAAACACGCCGCATCTCTTTCCATAACCCTATTGCAAACACATAAAAAAGAAATATGGCGACGCGGATTACTCCGTCTACAACGTTAAACAACACGGAACTATGAGCAATGCCGTGAAGAAAACTCCCCATTACCTTTGTAAGCAGCAGCGGCAGCAATATAAAAAGCGCTGCCGCGAGCACCAGGGCGGCAGCTATCGAAAGGCCCATGCTCCAGGGACTTAGCGGTCTGTCCTGCTCTTCCTCCTGGTAGGCAACGTTCCCGGAAAATTCAAGTGCCCTGATTCCTATGTGCAGCGCCTGGAAAAGCGCCACCGACCCCCGGATGAGCGGCAGCTTAAGAAAGCCTGCCATCGGGCCGGTCTTCTCGCGCTTCAGGCTAATATCACCTTTCGGCCCCCTGACAGCAACGCTCCACCCGGCAGGTGATTTCATCATCACGCCCTCTATGACAGCCTGTCCGCCAATATTCTTCATGCAGTTCTCCGTATATGCCGCCCCTATCAATAAAAAGGGGTCAGATTTTAGACAAAATGCTAAACTCTAACCCCAGGTATCTACGTAAGCTACTTCTTTGCGTATTTCTTCCTGAACTTCTCTACCCTTCCTTCGGCATCTATAAGCTTCTGCTTTCCGGTAAAGAAGGGATGGCACTTTGAGCATATATCAAGGCGGATATTGTCAAGTGTCGACTTTGTCGTAAATGTCTCGCCGCACGCGCATACGACCTTTGCTTCATTATATTTTGGATGTATTCCCTCTTTCATGGAATTGACCTCCTAAGGTTGAATTGGATATTTAGTTTAATACATATAAAGAGAGTTTAGCAAGTACCTGTAGGAGCGGAATCAAGGCAAAAAAAGGCCGGCAGAAAAAACTGCCGGCCTTTGGACCAAAAATATACGACTATTTTATCAAAGGCACGATCAGCAGCGCAACGATGTTGATGACCTTGATCATCGGGTTGATAGCCGGACCGGCTGTATCCTTGTAAGGATCGCCGACAGTATCACCGGTGACTGAGGCTTTGTGTCCGTCACTCCCCTTCTTATGGACTTTGCCTGCGTCGTCGGTAACGCCATCTTCAAAGGACTTCTTGGCGTTGTCCCAGGCCCCGCCGCCGCTTGTCATGGCAATAGCCTGGAATAGTCCGGTCAGGATACTTCCTATAAGAACTCCGCCGAGGGCTTCCTTGCCAAGGAGAACGCCTACAAGAATCGGAACAACAACAGGAATAAGCGCAGGTACCATCATCTGCTTTATGGCGCCCTTTGTGACAATGTCAACGCACTTTCCGTATTCCGGCTTTGCCTTGTATTCCATAATGCCGGGGATCTCCCTGAACTGCCTCCTCACTTCTTCAACAATACTGCCCGCTGCCTTTCCAACGGCCTCCATAAGGAGAGAGCCGTAGTAATAAGGAAGAAGTCCGCCGATAAAAAGACCGGCCAGGACCATCGGGTTTGAAAGGTCAAAATAAAGCTGTGTACTGAAAGACCTTGAATACTCCGCAAAAAGGACCAAAGCTGCAAGAGCTGCTGAACCGATAGCATACCCCTTTGTAACAGCCTTTGTTGTGTTTCCGACTGCATCCAATGGGTCTGTGATGTTACGGATCTCTTCAGGCAGTCCTGCCATTTCAGCTATACCGCCTGCGTTGTCTGTTATCGGTCCATATGAGTCAATTGCAACAACAATACCTGTCATCGAAAGCATCGAAACCGCTGACAGGGCGATAGCAAAAAGACCGCCCGCAGCGTCCCCATTAAATCCACCGCCCAATGAATATGCGCCAAGGATTGAGGCGACGATAACGATAACAGGAGCGCCTGTGGACTTCATGCTGACTGCCAATCCTGCGATAACGTTCGTGCCGTGGCCGGTCAGACTGGCTTTGGCGATATGTTTAACAGGGCCGTATTCCTTTGCAGTAAAATACTCGGTTATAGCCACAATCAAGCCTGTCAATGCAAGGCCGATAAGCGCCATAAGAAAAACGTTCATCTGTGTAAATGACGGATGGGCAAGCAGTGAAGCCTGCGCTGATTCGCCTTGCAGAAACTGGCCTGTCACGATATAAAACGTTACTGCCGCGAGAATGCCTGCAACAGCAAGCCCCTTATAGAGGGCGCCCATAATATACTGGCTTTTGCCGAGCCTTACTGCAAATGTCCCGATAATGGAAGCAAGAATGGATATTCCACCGAGGAGCAGCGGGAATTCAACCCATGCGCTGTCAGCGCCAAAAACTGTCTTGGCAAGCAGCATTGCCGCAACGAGCGTGACAGTGTATGTTTCATAAAGGTCGGCCGCCATTCCTGCACAGTCGCCGACGTTGTCGCCGACGTTGTCTGCGATAACAGCAGGGTTCCTCGGATCATCCTCAGGTATTCCTGCCTCAACCTTGCCGACGAGGTCGGCGCCTACGTCAGCAGCCTTTGTGTAGATGCCGCCTGCGATACGGGCAAACACGCTCATTAGTGAGCATCCGAACCCGAGACCTATGAGGGCACGAAATGCCATCTCGGGATCAGCCTGCTTTGCGGTAAAATAAAAACCCGAAAGTCCTATAATGCCGAGACCAACGACCATAACGCCTGTCACCGAGCCGCCCTTAAATGCAAGGCCGAGAGCAGCCTGAAGACCCTTGTGCGCGGCCTGCGTGGTGCGGACGTTTGCCCTGACAGTGACCCACATGCCGACAAAGCCTGCGAGTGCTGAACCGACGGTGCCGATGACAAAACCAATAGCCGTCCACGTGCCGAACCCGAACGCTGCGATAAGTATAACGAGGACCACTGCAACCATTGCTACAGTTTTATATTCGCGTGCAAGGAACGCATATGCTCCTTCTTTCACCGCATTAGAGATTTCTTGCATCTTGGCATTTCCAGCGTCCTGCTTCGATACCCACATTGCGGTCATCACGGCATATATCACGCCTAACACTCCGCAACCCATGGCAAAAAGTATTGTTGAACTCATTAACTCTCTCCTCCTTTTTATAAATATCGTTGCAATTAAAACCGTTGTTAAAATGAAGCCCTTCCTCTGATAAAGTTCTATGGGATCAATCCGCAGGGATTGGGACCCTTGGTCCGTTACCCCCCTTTCACCTCCCTCTTCACAAGTTATTCCTCTTCCCACTCGTACTAATCGAAGCGAACGTCCCGCTCGGCAAGGTGTATCTATGGAATATATTACTACAACCTGGGCCTGTAGGACCGAACATGTAATCCTTGAGATGATGCACTTCCGCCTCCAGCTTGCCGATATGGTATTTCACCACGTCGCGGATAGAGACGAGGCCCACCATCTTTCCATGATCGATGACCGGCAGATGGCGTATCCGCTGGTTGGTCATGACTGTCATTACGTACTCCAGTGTATCGTCAGGTGAAATGACGAGGATGTCCCTGCTCATAACGTCCTTAATGGAAATCTTGTCGAAGGGACCGTAGTTCACCCAGGATTTAACAACGTCCCTCTCTGTGAACATGCCGACAAAGTTTCCTTCCTCTATGACGAGTATCGCACCGATGTTTCTCTCCATCATCTTGCGTACTCCGAAATCAACAGTCGCACCGCTATCAACCGCAATAACTTCCAGGCCCTTGTCTTTCAGAATGTCCTTTACCTTGATTGCCATCGTAGCGCCTCCGGTCAATAGTAGTTTATAAGCTCTTCTCTTTTCCCTATACTTCCTTTATTATTTGTCCCTTCCCGCCTGCCGCGCGAAGACCATGGCCGTCGTCCTGTAGACCATGTGTGCCATTTTTGAGAACGGCGCATAAGCAAAAAGGAAGAAGATGAACACCAGATGCGTGAAATAGACCGGATAAGCCAGCCCGTCGATATTGGCAAGCCGCAGCACCTCGGACAATATACCGGTAAGAACGATAACGAAAATGATCGTAATAAACAGCCAGTCAAAATAGCTTCCGGCCCCGGCCTTCCCGGCGTTCTTCAGCCGATTGAGGACCACCAGGGTGATGCCGGTAAGCAGTGTAAGCGCGCTTGCGTTGCCTAAAATTTTCATAGGATCATAGAGTGGATATGGTGATTCTCCAAAGTGAAACAGCCCTGATGCCGTAATGCCGAGAAACTCATTTCCATACAGGTAAGCAATGGCCCAGGTCGTAGTGACCGCCAGTCCAAGAAAGGCATAAAACACCAGCAGGTGCGCCGTCGAGCGGTCTTTAGTGACGTTGCACTTCTGGAACCTCTTGTGCGTAAAGATATCAATGACAGCAGCCTTTATACTATCTGACAGGCTGCCCTTCAACTGCAAGCCTGAACTCATAGCCGACCAATAATTTTTTATGCCTATTACAAAGCAAACCAGGGCAAATAATGCGGCAAGCCCGAAGGTAACGTCTATCTGCGGGAATACCGGCATAAACTTGGCATACACAATGCCCCCGTCTTCTCCTCTTGGAATTGCCGAGAAATCCAGGTATCCCTTAGGCACTATATACGAGAGGAATAAAAGTATCGGTATCGCAAAAAGGACCAGGAGGTATTTGGGATCGCCCGCCATTTTTGCAAATGGCGTAGGTGAATACTCCCTGATCGTCATCTTCCTTATGGCGCCCAGCACCTCTCCGGGCTTTGCGCCCCTCGGGCAGTAGGCAGTGCAATCGCTGCACTGATGGCAGAGCCAGACATCGGGGTTGCTTATCAGCTTGTCTTTCATTCCCCACTGCGCATACATCATCTCTTTTCTCGGGAAAGGCTTCTCATCAGGCGTCACATTACAGACTACCGTACAGGTGGAGCACTGGTAGCATTTTTTTAATGATTCGCCGCCGGAGGCAATAATATCTTTGACAAAATTCAAATCCGGTTTTATTATTTGTTCCATTGTCTGTTCTGGCATATCGCTTCCTCCTAAAAGCCCTTGAAAGGATTGGGGCCTATTTCTTTAACTCTTTCCACAAAGTTGTGAATTATAGTCGGGATAGTATCATACTCGTCAATAGCGACCTGGACCATCCCAACCCTCTCCGACTCAAGCTGCAGCCTGCCGAGTGTTTCCTGCACCTTGCTCAGCCGGTAATCGGCCAGTTCGCTGCCCTTGGCAAAGTGACACTGGTAATTTTCTCCGAACTTGCAGCCCAGCAGAAGCATGCCGTCCACTCCCCTTGAGAGGGCATCGGCTATCCAGACCAGGTTTGTAGAACCAAGACACCTGAGCTGTATTATCCGCACTGCAGGGTCAATTTTCATATGCTTTAATGCCGCTGTATCGATAGCGGGATAGGCGTCATTTTCGCAGGCCAGGAGAATAATCCTCGGCCTGTCATCCTCTTCGGGCACCGAGACATTTTTCATCATGGAACCGATCATATCGACATGGTAATCCTTGAACGAAACAATTCGTTCCGGGCATGCTCCCATGCAGGTCGCACACCTTCTGCAGCGTCCCGGCATGTAAAATGGCGTTCCCTTTTCATCCTCATCAATAGCGCCGAAGGGACACTCTTCTGTGCACCGCTTGCACGACGTGCACCGCTGCATGAACGGGTCGGGATAGGTCATGTCCCATGCCCTCGGATGGACGGCAATGCCTTTTGCAACGTGCTCTGCCGCCTGTATCGCCTTGAGCGCGGCCCCGGTCGCGTCCTCCTGTGCCTCCGCAATATTCATCGGCTGCCGCACGCAGCCTGCCGCGTAGATGCCGGTCCTCCTGGTCTCATACTGAAAACAGATAAAATTGGAATCCGCAAAGCCGTCAAACAAATCAAGGTCCGGAAGTCCTGGTCCCTGGCGGTATTTAAGATTTAAAACAGGGTCATCAACAGTTGCGGGGACAATGCCTGTCGCAAGTACCACCAGATCGGCCTCGACCTTCACTTTATCACCCAACAGGCTGTTTTCCATCTCCACATACAGGTTGCCGTTGCCTGCCTCGGCCACGCCGGTCACATCACCCTTTGTGAGCATAACACCCGGATCGTTCTGGGCAGCCTTGTAGTAATATTCGAGATTGCCGGGTGTCCTTATATCTTTGTAGAGAATCATTGCAGTTGCATCCGGGTCCTGACGGACATATTTCGCCTGTTTCAGCGAAGTAGTGCAGCACATCGCAGAGCAATAGGGCAGATGATTGGGGTCTCTCTGTCCCGCGCACTGAATAAAAGCGACCCGCTTGGCCTCTTTTCCGTCGGAAGGCCTCGTAATTTTCCCCTTTCTTGCAATTTCTTCAAATTCAATGTTGGTCACAACATCTTTTGATTTTCCATAACCAAGGTGCTCAAGCTTGTTTGCATCATAAGGCCGCCACCCCGCAGCCAGGATGATAGAGCCTATCTTCACAACCTCGGAGTTCCCGTTAGAGGTTATCGTCACATCGAATGCGCCCGGCTGTCCTTCGGTCTTCTCCACCTTTGCCGACTTGTACACCTTTATGTTGGGATGGCTTTCGACCTCTTTGATTGTCAGATCAATGTCGGTATCGACAATCAGCGGTTCCTTATGCTCGCCAGTGGCAGCAGGAACTTTCTTGTAAAGTTTGTTTATAAAGCCGCCGAGCCGGTCTTCTTTTTCGACCAGCACCACCTGATAGCCTGCCTGCGCTGCCTGCAGCGCACCGGTCATTCCCGCAATTCCGCCCCCGATAACAAGAATGGTTTTGACCGTTTCCATCAGATATGGCTCAGGGATATCACCTTTTTGCGCCTTGATAACACCCATTTTTACATAGTCTTCCGCTGCAAGCTGTGCCTCTTCAGATTTCGGTTCATGTGTCCAGACCGCCAGTTCTCTGAGAGACACCCGTTCGACCAGGGAGCCTGGAAAATCGAATTCCTCATACTTGACACGACCGGAGCATGCGGCAATTACTATAGTGTTGATCCCCTCGCTCTTGATATCATTGTTAATAAGGTCCACGCCTTCTTTGGCGCAGAGGGCAAAGTGAGATTTGACGACCGGTACCTTCAGGGCATTCTTTCCGATATTGACCGACTTTTCCACATCGATAGAGTCTCCAATGGAGCACCCTGTGCATATATATAGTCCTATCTTTTTTTCCATCGTTTAATTACCTCCCCTGTGCTGTGTTTATTGCCTTCAGGACAGCGCTTGTTGCATCCTGTCCCGACCTGGCAACATCCATGGGGTTCTTACCGCATCCGGCAGAAAATACCCCCTGGTTAGACAGTGCAAAACCATCTTCAGTATAAGTTATCCCGGCAATTTTTCCGGTCGCCCCTGCCGGCTGCATGCCGGTTGCAAGGACAACCATGTCCGCCCTTACTTTGACCTTATTGCCGGTCTGCATGTCCTCGGCCTCGATTATCACATCATCGGACCCTTCAGCCTGGGTAATCTTTGCCACCTTGCCCTTTGTGAAAGTGACATTGGGGTCATCTTTCACTTTCCAGTAGAACTTTTCGTATTTACCCGGCGTCCTGATATCTATATAGAAAATATGAGCTTTCGATTCCGGGTTTTGCTCCCGTATATAGGTGGTCTGCTTGAGCGAGGCAAGACAGCAAATATATGAGCAGAACGGCAGGTGGTTTTCGTCCCTGCTTCCGGCGCATTGAACAAACACTATGTTTTCGACCGGCTTGCCGTCGGAAGGCCTTACTATTTTGCCGCCTGTAGGTCCGGTTGGCGAGGCCAGCCTTTCCATCATCATATTGGTAATTACATTTTTTACTTTCCCGAAACTCAGAGTATCGATTTTACCGGCCTCGTAAGGGTTCCACCCCGTGGCAACCACGATGGAACCGGCCTTGACCGTGATGGTTTCCTGCTTCATGTTCAGGTCTATTGCATTATACTTGCACGCATTCTGGCATGCCTTGCCGCAATCGCTCTTGCAGTGGGCGCTGTCTATCACATATTTTTGAGGAAATGCCTGGTTGAATGGAAGATATGCGGCTTTTGTAGTATCCATGCCGAAATTGTACTCATTGGGCCTTTCTGACGGGCATGCCTCCGAGCAGGCGTTGCATGCGACGCAGTTGTCGTTTACATAGCGGGGAGTTATCTTCACCTTAACGGTATAGTCACCCGGGCCTCCCGATATATTTTCAACCTCTGCCATGGTGTAGAAACTAATCAGCGGGTTTGTTTTGAGTCTTTTGAAGTTAAGCTCAAGTCCGCAGATGGGAGGACAGAGCTTGGGGAAATACTTATTAAGCTGTGCGACCCTGCCGCCCAGGTACGGGTTCTTTTCTATCAAGATGACCTCAGCGCCTGTTTCCGCCGCATCCACTGCCGTGGTCAGGCCGCTGAAGCCGCCGCCAACCACCAGTATGCGACTGGACTGTTTGTTACTTTGCTCTGACATACTGCTCCTCCTTGGTTAATTAAGAATTACGAGTTAGAAATTACGAATTAGAAATAAATAAGCCTGATATTTTTTCCATAATTCCCAATTTTTAATTCCCAATTCTTAATTCTTAATCAGTAAGCTATTAACTATGAGTTAAGAAGGGAGGGGCATTGCCGCCCCTCCCTGCAGGACAATTAGTCAGCTACGAGCTGTGCATACGGGACCTTCTTCAGTTCCCATGTATTCTTCTCTGCATCATATTTTGAGTTGACAAAACACTTCCAATCCTTGTCATTAATCGGGAGGAAGTCGCCTCTGTAGTAGTAGCCGGGATACCTTGTCTCCTCCCTGAAGAGGATGTGGCGTGCATGGGCCTCAACAGAAAGAATTCTGTGGAAGTTCTCCCAGCACCTCATAAGCTCATGAAGGTTGCTTGCTGCCATCTTCTGGGCGTCCTCTTTCAGCATTGTGAGCAGTTTCAAGCCCTCATCCAACATGGTCTTGGAGGTCATATACCATGTTGAGATTCCGCCAAAGTACTCGTCGGCAATCTTCTGGAGCCTTGTCTGGAGCATCTTCGGCCTGATGTAGTTAGGGTTGATGGCCGGATCGGTCGAGAAAGTTTTGTACTTCTCAAAGGTCTCGAACGGCATATAGAGTTCTCCGGCAATCTCATCCGCAGTTGCCTTAACGGTCGGCTTATAATTAGGATGATCGATAATAAACGCAACAGCGGCTTTTGCTGCAATCCTTCCTTCCGCGTGCGAGCCGGAAGAGAATTTGTGCCCTGATGCGCCGCAGATGTCACCTGCCATAAAGAGGCCCGGTACAGTAGACATCCTGTTGTAACCCCAATGGTAGTGATCAGGTGCGCCAAGGTCTTCAGGGCCGCTGCACCAGAATCCCGCGCAGCCTGCGTGCGAGCCAAGGAGATACGGCTCTGTAGGCATAATTTCCGACGGCTCCTTGTTAGGCTCTACGTTCTTACATGCCCAGAGGCCTGCCTGGCCTATAGCCATATCGAGGAAGTCTTCCCATGCCTCTGCTTCAAGGTGCTTGATCCTCTTGGCATCCATGGTTTTGGCAAGCTCTGCCATGGCGGTATGGGTGTTCATGAGGATAGGGCCTTTGCCCAGCTTCATGTCAACCATCATCATATGGTTTCTGATACATGTGCCGAGCTTTTCAGCATAGGGGCTGTAAAGTTTCTTTGTCTCCTCAAGATGCGTTACACAATAATCTTCTCCCATGGAGTTGGTCGCCTTTGCCTTAAAGAAGAGGAACCATGCTCCGACTGGGCCGTATCCGTCTTTGAAACGTGCGGGAACGAACCTGTTCTCCATCATGGTCAACTCTGCGCCGGCCTGCATGCCGAGGGCATATCCTGAACCGGAGTTCCATACCGGATACCATGCCCTGCCCTGGCCTTCCTGGGTTGATCTCGGCCTGAAGACGTTGACCGCTCCTCCGGAAGCATTGATTATCGCCTTTGCCTTGAAGAGATATATTTTATTTTCCCTTACGCTGAAGCCCGCGGCAGCAGCTACTCTCTTTGGGTCGTTGGCATCGTGATAAAGCTTTACGATAAAAACTCTCTCGAAATGGTTCTGCGGAACGCCGGTTGCCAGCCTGTTATGCTCAAGGGCCTTTTTTGCAGCCTCTGCAACGATGACCTTGTAAGACTCACCGTTTATCATGATCTGCCACTTGCCGGATCTTACCGGAACGCCGCCGTCTTTCAGCATCGCCTTGCCCTGTTCCTTGGCCTGGAAGCCGTCGAGGGAGAAGCCGTCATCAGCCTTCTTCCAGATAGGGAGTCCCCACTCCTCAAAAAGGTGAACGGAGTCATCAACGTGCCTGCCGAGGTCATATACAAGGTCTTCCCTGATAATGCCCATCAGGTCGCCCCTGACCATCTTTACGTAATCTTTGGGGTCGTTATCACCCATATAAGTATTGATAGCCGACAGACCCATTGCAACTGCCCCGCTTCTGTCTGTAGCGGCTTTATCAACCATCATAATCTTTATCCCTTTGGGCGTCCCCCAACGGGCTGCCTCAAATGCTGCGCCGCAGCATGCCATGCCGCCGCCGATCAGAAGGAGGTCTGTCTCCACCTCTACGATCTCAGGCTTCTGACAATATGAAAATGTACAGGTTTCTTTTTCCATTTATCAATCCCTCCTTATTTCAATGTGGGCATCGTTTTGCCCGCGCCCTGATGTGTGAAATAACCAGGCTGCTTGATTTTTGAGATATCGGGCTCCGGCTTACCGCCATAGATATCGATGGAGCCTTCCGGTGTAGTCCTGATCGGGAATTTAAACCTCTTGAGGGACCCGTTTCTGAATTTGATCGTCCACATAATGGAGTCGGTGCCTCTCATCGGGATAACATTACCTCCCAGCGGTGCGAAGTCCTGATACGCCCTTACCTCGATTGCCTGCTGAGGACAGATTTTTACACAGTTGTAGCACTCCCAGCACTGTTCAGGCTCCTGGTTGAACGCCTTCATTATGTCCCTGTTAAGAGTCATAAGGTCGTTAGGACATATGTACTGACATGCTGTCTTGTCCTGAGCCTTGCAGCCGTCACATTTTTCCGCAATTACAAAACTCGGCATAACTATTACCTCCTTTGTTTTTACTATTGATATAGTATCAATCAGTGGAACTGCATAAGCGTGCTGCCTTTCTTTAATGCCTTGTGCATACCCCCTTCCTTATAAATACAGGTTCCAGTTTACAGGCTATTGGTTTTTATTACCCATGACCTATTGCCTATCGCCTATTATTTTATTTATGCTCCTTCCGAATATTTGTGCGTCTTTATCTCAACTTTTTCAGTTAGTCCTTCGTAATACGCCCTAAGAATCTTGAGGACCTCCGGCCTGCTGAAATGGTCGGGTACTTCCTCTCCCTCCGAAAGCATCTTCCTCAGTTTCGTGCCGCTCAGAATCAGGCGGTCTTCTTTGCCGTGAGGACACGTCCTCATGGAAGCCATGCCGTCGCATCTTTTGCAGTAGAATGTCCAGTCTATCTTCAGGGGTTTTGTCTCAAGGGCATTTTTTGGTATTTCATCAAATATTTTCTGGGCATCAAACGGTCCATAGAAATCACCGACACCGGCATGGTCCCTGCCGACTATCAGATGGCTGCAGCCGTAGTTCTGCCTGAAGAGGGCGTGAAGCAGCGCTTCTCTTGGCCCTGCGTATCTCATATCAAGCGGGTAGCCGCCCACGACAATGGTGTCTTTGACAAAGTAATGCTCGTTAAGCAAGTCAATGGCCTTCTGTCTTACATCGGAAGGGATATCGCCGGGTTTCAGCTTGCCAAGGAGCATATGCACGAAGACGCCGTCACAGGTTTCGATCGCAATTTTGCACAGATACTCATGGGAGCGGTGCATCGGGTTCCTGGTCTGGAATGCCGCGACCGAGTTCCACCCCTTTTCCACAAAGAGATGCCTTGACTGGCTCGGAGTCAGATAGATTCCGGGATACTCCTTCGGGAATGTACCCTCGCTGAGTACCTTCACAGGTCCGGCCAGGTTTGTACCGGCCTGCTTCATGACCATTGAAACACCGGGATGCTCGGTATCATTGGTCCTGAATACCTGCTTGCACTCGTATTCCTTATCAATCTTATACGCCTCTGTTACCTTCATGGTAGCCATGATGGCGCCGAACTCCTCTGAATAAAGGGCGATCTCCTCGCCTGCTTTCACGGATTCATCAGTGGAAACGGTGATCGGAATCGGCCAAAAAGTGCCATCAGACATCTTGTATTCAGCGCAGATGTCTTTCCAGTCTTCATAATCCATAAAACCTTCGATAGGGCTAAAACCGCCGATACCCATCATGATGAGGTCGCCGGTTTCACGCGAGGATATATTGATTTTCTTGAGCCCCGCAGCTCTTTTCTTCTCTTCCTCGAGTTCTTTGCCGATAAGGAGAAGTGGTTTTAATTTTTTCTCTTTCCCATGCGGATTAACTAATGCCATCTTATGTCCTCCTGTTTAGTGGTTTATATACTTCAAGAATGGGTCAAATAGTAATCGCTTATTTGAGTCCAAGGGCGCCGCAAACTTTTCCGAATATTTCATCGATGCTTCCGGTGCCTGGGACCGTCTTCAAAATACCTTTCTTGCCATAATAGTCTATGAGGGGCGCGGTCTGAGCGTTATAAACTTCGAGTCTCTTCTTGATCGTCTCTTCTTTATCATCATCCCGCTGGAAGAGTTCTCCGCCGCACTTATCGCAGGCACTTTCTTTTGCCGGTCGATTAAAATAAATGTTGAACATTTGTCCGCATGCCTTGCATGTTCTTCTGCCTGTAAGCCTTTTCATAAGGTCTTCAAAGGGGACGTCGACACTCAGTGCCGCCAGGAGAGGGAGTCCCAAAGAGGCCAGCATCGCATCCAGCGCCTCCGCCTGCTTCGTATTCCTCGGGAAACCGTCCAGGATATACCCCTTTTTGCAATCGTCCTTACTCAGTCTTTCCTTTACCATGCCCAGCACAACGCTGTCAGGAACAAGTTCGCCCTTATCCATATATGATTTGGCCTCCTTGCCAAGAGCAGTGCCTGCACCAACCGCTGCTCTCAGAAGGTCACCGGTTGAAATCTGGGGAATGGGATACTTTTCAATGATTTTTTTTGCCTGGGTGCCCTTACCTGCTCCAGGGGCGCCAAGAAGTACTATTCTCATAAGGAGAACCTCCGATAGAAGTTTTTTTAATTCATTTAAACACTATAAGGTACTCAATGGACTTACTTAAAGCAATTTTAAAATTATAATCGTGACATTAAATTTCTTTATATAATCTGCAGGGATCTCAGAGGTATCCGGAAAATTAGCTTATGAAACAAAGTGTTCCCAATAATCCCTCAATTGTTCCAGCGCCCTTTTTCTGTGGCTCAGCGTATCCTTTTCTTCGGGAAGCATTTCGGCAAAAGTTTTGAGGTGGCCTTGAGGATAGAATAAAGGATCATACCCAAAGCCCGACCTGCCGCATTCCTTATGCCCGATAGTCCCCTCCGAAAATCCGGTGAAGGTCCTCACTGTGCCGTCGGGCAGGGCAAAAGCGATGCAGCAGACAAAACGCCCCCCCGTCTCCCGTCGGGAAGGTGTTTCATTGCCGCAAGCAGCTTCTCATTATTGGCCTTGTCATCCGCGTCAGGTCCGGCATATCGCGCAGACAGGACGCCCGGTGCATTATTTAATGCGTATACTTCAAGCCCGGAGTCATCGGCAATAGCTGCCTTGCCCGTACAGCGGGATACCGATAAAGCCTTTTTGACCGCATTGCCTTCAAATGCGGCCGCATCTTCCTCCACTTCCGGACAGGAGGGAAAGTCGTCCAGGGTAAGAAAGATAATCCCGCCATCTTTGAAAATTCTGCTTATTTCTTCAACCTTTTTCCTGTTCCTGGTCGCCAGAACAATTTCCATAGCGCTGAAAATACCCTGTTTGCTTATTTATTGTCAAGCAGGGAAGACAGGAGAAGGGAAGCACTTATTTTTCGTAGTGATGCACGGGTCTGCTCCAGCCGTGGCCTTTACAGATTATACGGCCATATGCTAACCTTACTAACATTCAGTATGTTTCTGTAGCAACGCAAACTCGATGAAAAGAAAGGTGGTGATTCAATGTCACTGGACACAGAAAAGAAAAAGGAACTAATCGAATCCTTTAAAGTGCATGATAATGATACAGGGTCGCCTGAGGTCCAGATAGCTCTGTTGACGGAAAGGATTACCTATCTCACAGAGCACTTCAAATCTCATGTTAAGGACCATCATTCAAGGCGTGGTCTTTTGAAGCTTGTATCACAAAGGAAAAAGCTTCTCAATTATCTTAGGACTACCGACAAAATCCGCCATGACAAGGTAATAGAACGCCTGGGACTCAGAAAGTAAACCGTACGCCTCGGCAACGCTGAAATTCAAATTAAGGAGACTGATAAAAATTTGGTTACTAATGTAGAGCTTGAGATAAGAGGGAAACGCCTGGTACTGGAAACAGGGCTTATGGCAAAACAATCAGGTGGGTCTGTGGTCTTGAGATACGGAGATACCGTTGTCCTTGCCACAGCAGTTGCAGATAAAAGAGTGAAGGAAGGTCTGGACTTCTTTCCCCTCACAATAGATTATCAGGAAAAAACTTACTCAGCCGGGAAAATACCGGGAGGCTTTTTCAAAAGAGAGGGGAAACCTTCTGAAAAAGAAGTTCTGACCTCCCGCTTCATTGACCGCCCCATGAGACCTCTGTTCCCTAAAGGGTTTTATTCCGAAACCCAGGGGATAGTTTCTGTCCTGTCTTACGGAGATGAAAATATTTCGGACATACTGGGCATCATAGGCATGTCCGCTGCCGTGCACATATCAGATATACCGTTTAACGGTCCGGTAGGCGCAGTGCGCGTTGGAAGGCTCGAAGGCACGCTCATCATCAACCCGGACCTTACCGAAGTTGAGGGAGTGGACCTCAATTTGGTTGTGGCCGGGACCGCGGATGCCGTCATAATGGTTGAAGGCGGAGGCTCCGAAGTTTCAGAGACCGTATTGCTTGAGGCCATTGCCTTTGCACACGAGGAAATCAAAAAAATTGTGACTCTGCAAAATGAATTGCAACGGTTGGCTGGAAAGGCAAAGAGGCCGGTTGCTCCTGTCGAGGACCCCGTTGAACTCAAAAAAGAAGTCAGAGCATATGTAGCAGATAGATTAAACGAAGCGATACGGATACCGGGCAAGCACCGCAGGCAGGAAGCACTGAATCTTATACTCGAAGATACTATTAAGCACTTAAACACGCCTGAAAAAGCCGAAAAGCTGACCGGCAATTCCCAAAAAGACCTTACCAGGGACATCGCCAATATTTTTGATAATTATGAAAAGGAAATAGTCAGGAATATGATACTCCGGGAAGGAGTGAGGGCAGACAACAGAAGACCCGACGAGATACGGCAGATTTCATGCACCTTAGGCTTCTTGCCAAGGACGCACGGTTCCGCTCTCTTTACCAGGGGCGAAACGCAGGCGCTTGTGGCATCTACCCTCGGCACGGCAGATGATGAGCAGAAAATAGATTCCCTTGAAGGCGAAATGTATAAAACCTTTATGCTGCACTACAATTTCCCTCCCTTCAGTGTGGGCGAGGTAAAACCGCTGCGTTCGCCCGGCAGGAGAGAAATAGGCCACGGTGCGCTGGCGGAGCGTGCCCTTAAGTATGTGCTCCCCTCAAAAGAAGTCTTTCCCTACACTATAAGGGTGGTTTCTGATATCCTTGAATCAAACGGTTCTTCTTCGATGGCAACCGTTTGCGGGGCAACTCTTTCACTGATGGACGCGGGTGTTCCAATAAGCGCCCCTGTAGCTGGGATAGCGATGGGTCTCATCCATGAAAAAGATCAGGCAGTGGTCCTGACCGACATCCTTGGGCTGGAAGATCATCTGGGGGACATGGATTTCAAGGTCGCGGGCACTGAAACCGGTATCACGGCTTTTCAAATGGATGTTAAAATCGGCGGCGTCAGCCAGGACATAATGCAAAAAGCCCTTGAACAGGCCCGCATCGGGAGGCTTTATATAATAGGTAAAATGAAAGAGGCGATGCCCTCACCCCGCCAGGACCTGTCGCCCCATGCGCCGCGCATATATACCATGCAGATAAGACAGGAAAAAATACGCGACGTGATTGGAACGGGCGGAAAGGTCATCCGCGGCATCATTGAGCAGACTGGAGTCAAAATAGACATCAACGATGCCGGCATTATTCATATCGCATCCTCTGATGAGGCATCAGCGCAAAAGGCGATAGAAATTATAAACGGCATTATCGCTGAAGCAGAGCTGAATAAAATATACATGGGTAAGGTAGTAAGAATAGCCGATTTCGGCGCCTTCGTCGAAATTCTTCCCGGTGTGGACGGCCTCCTGCACATATCGCAAATTTCCGACAAGCGCATTGCCAAAGTCACCGATGAGCTTAATATGGGTGACGAAGTGCTGGTCAAAGTGATTGAGATAGATGGTCAGGGAAGAGTGCGGCTGAGCAGAAAAGAAGCAATGAAAGAACAAGGGAAATAACGTCGCGCGTCAAGCGTCGAGCGCCGAAGGCCAGGAGTTAAAAAATAAATTATCAGACGCGCTCCAACACACCATAGCTGACGTTTAGCTTGACCTTTTAGGCGATTTATTTGCGCGATCGCTTACGTTTATC
>CAWAQG010000012.1:0-360502 GCA_963784135.1 Nitrospirota bacterium
CCCTCCTGAAGAAGTGCCTGACGACATGAAGGGGAAAAACGGCGTATTTGTCTGTCTGAAAAGAGGGAACGAGCTGCGCGGGTGCATCGGGACGTTTCTACCTACATCAGAGAACCTCTACGAGGAAATAGTAAAAAATGCTGTTGCCGCCGCTACAGAAGACCCCCGGTTTTATCCGTTGCTCGAAGGCGAACTCGAAGGGCTCCGGTATTCGGTCGATGTCCTGTCTACGCCCGAACAAGTAAAAGACCTGTCGGAACTGGACCCCAAAAAATACGGAATTATTGTGATTAAAGGTGCGAGAAAGGGGCTATTGCTTCCCGACCTGGAAGGGGTTGATACGGTTGAAGATCAATTGAGGATTACAAAAATGAAGGCCGGCATCGATCCTTGTGATAAGGACATTGAAATATTCAGATTCAGCGTCGAAAGATATAAATAATCTGTAAAAATGAGGACCTCACCATTCTGACACTGCAATATCAGGTCAAACGCACTATGTGTTTTTCGAGTAAAAACCAACTGCAATATTGCCATAAACTCCAAAATTTCGGCTTATAAGTCGTCATTCCCGCAGTCCGTTAGCGGGAATCCAGGTTATTTGTGTCTGGATGCCCGATTAAGAACTTCGGGCATGACGAAAATTTCGGCTTTCCGGCGCATAGTGCGTTTGCCCTGACTGTAATATCCAGTCGCTTGATTATTGGGTCAAATGTCCGTTAAACTTAAGACAGGTGACTAACCGCAAAAGGGGGATTCCATGAGTGTTGCAACAACAAATGCGGAGATTATAAGCGTGCTTGGAGTGAAGGGCAGGCCGTCGGTGAACTTTGACTCCATCATAAGAAAGGGTTTTTCGATTGAAGCATTAGACCGCTTCAAAAAAACGTTTCAGATGGATGAGGAGACGTTGGCATGTTCTATAGGTGTGAGCAGAAAGACGCTCCAGAGAAAAAGAAAAAGGAATGCTCACGAGAGGCTCAACGTCGAAGAGAGCAACAGGCTGTTCAGGGTATTAAGAATCCTAACTATGGCAACGGAGACATTCGGAGGCGACAAGAAAATTGCCGCGGAGTGGATGCAGGAACCGCAGTACGGGCTTGGCGGTATGACTCCTCTTAAAATGCTTGAAACGGACGCGGGTACTGAGAAGGTAGAAAGCCTGCTCCTGCACATGCAATATGGAGGTGTGGCGTAAATGGTTACAGCCTATCGGATGTGCCAAAAGATGCGGGCACCCGAGGCGTTTTCAGGTGAAGGCTCCAAGAAAAAAGGCATGAGATGGAACAATAAGGATATAGCGGCAGTGTATGTGGCAGAGCATCTGTCATTGGCCGCATTGGAGATCATCGTAAATTTTCCCCGAAAGGCACTCGGCGTGCCCTTTGTTTTTTTCAAGGTGGAGATACCCGAAAGCGTAAAAATAGCAAACGTCGGACATCTTCCGATGGACTGGAGGGATTTCCCCTATCGGACCTCTACGCAGGATATCGGCTCTCAGTGGGTCATCGAGGGCAGGACCGCTGTACTGGAAGTACCCTCAGCTGTAATCCCTGAAGAGAGGAATTATATCATCAACCCTCACCATTCGGACTTCAGGAAGATCGTAATAAGCTCCGCAAAAGACTTCCGATTCGACAACAGGCTTTACCAGTAGAGAAAACCGAAATATTTTTTCCCGTTAATCTCAAGCAGGCACCATCAGGATATTCCCTCAACTCGAAACTCTTTTCGATTTCCCTCGCTCCCAAGTAAGCTGCACACAACATCGTCTGAAAGTTAAGCTTTCACCCGACAAACACTCAGAAGTGGGACGAAAAGAAAACTGCGGATTTGGGTTACAATTGAGTAGATAAGAAGCAGTTGATTGCATGTATGCAATCTGACCCCATTATCCTTTACTTATCCTGTGTAGGCCTGAACCCAATCTGACCCTTTTTTGTTTCCGGTGGGATCATAAGCTGGCGGATTGCATCGAACACTGCTTTGAATTGAGCGTCATACTTTTTTTCAAGGGCATTCAATTTACGGGCCAGTTCGACGTTGGAAGCAAGTATCCGGCGAAGTTTGACAAAAGCTCGCATTATCGCAATGTTTGCCTGAATAGCTGTCTCACTGTTTAATACAGTCGCAAGCATCGCAACGCCTTGTTCAGTAAATACATATGGCTGATAGCCTCCAAGATGTTTCCGTGATGGTATCGCATTTTGCGATACCATGAGATCGATCTCGCCGTCCCTATTTTCCTAAAGGACTTTCAAATATTGCCCCACTCACAAGCCATGGCTTGCGGTGCATGAACCAGCCGGCCCGGCTAACTTATGAGCCTCGCTTTCAATTTAATCTCGGTACCGCTCAAAGCCTGAGAAACAGGGCATCCTCTTTTAGCTGCCTCGGCCTGCTCCAGAAATGACTTTTCATCAATGCCCGGGACTTTGGCCTCTGCCTCCAATTCGATAGTGACGATCTTGAATCCGTCGCCCACCTTCTGAACAGAAACCTTCGCTACTGTGTGGATATGTTCCGCTGTGTGGCCTGCCTTGTCAAGCATCATTGAGAGAGCCATGGAAAAACAGCCTGCATGTGCCGCTCCGATCAGTTCTTCCGGATTTGTACCGGTGCCGTCCTCGAAGCGAGAAGCGAATGAATAAGATCCCTCATACCCCCCACTACCCAATTTTATGCGACCCTTTCCTTTGCTGAGATTACCTTCCCACACTGCTTCTGCTTTGCGCACCGGCATTATTGCTTACCTCCTTTTCTTAATGAAGAAAAACCCATGAATGAGGGCTGTCCGAATCAGTTCGGCCGATACGCAAATAATAGCAGTTTTCTTTTATGTGGACAACTGCCTTTTTCCGGAAGGGCGATTACATATATGCTGAATATAAGGATTACCGTTTGCACCCAGCACAATGTTCATGATCGCGGGTGGTCGCGCCGACATTCTCAAAAACCCGCTTGCATTTTGAGATTCCAATAGTAGATATTAAAAGGACTTAGATCAGATGATTTTACTGTCTTGAAATCTGGTATTTTGTAGACAACGAAAATTTGAGAAAATCTAAAATCTGAGAACGATCAAGACTGCAGGTCAACAGGAGCATGTGGGCACATGAAAAAAATGCAGCTCAGTAAAGCGTTCACGCTAATAGAATCTGGTCCAGTTGTTCTTGTTACGACAAGTGACGGAAAGAAAGACAATATAATGACGATCTCGTGGACCATGGTGATGGACTTTACGCCGGTGTTTGCCATAACCACTGGGCCCTGGAACTACTCGTATGCCGCGCTTCGGAAATCGAAGGAATGTGTAATTTCAGTTCCAACTGTGGACCTGCTTGATAAGGTCGTTGGTGTAGGAACATGTTCCGGCGCAGACACGGACAAATTTGAAAAGTTTGGGCTAACTCCTGTTAAGGGAAAGTATGTTAGGTCGCCCTTGATTAAGGAATGCCTGGCGAATATCGAATGTAAAGTTATCGATATCGTCCAAAAGCACAATATCGTTGTCCTCGAAGGTGTCGCTGCGTACTTTGACAGTTCACGAAAAGAGAAGAGAACTGTTCACGCAGTTGGCGATGGGACCTTTATAGTGGATGGGCGTAAGTTAAACCGAAAGAAAATGATGTGGACGAAGATTCCAGCGGGACTCTAAGTGTACTGTCCCTAACAGTTCTTTACACTTTTAGAGCTGTCATTGCACCCCAAAATATCTGCGATATTTCGGGGACCCCGTCATTCCGGCTTGTCCGGAATCATTGCCCTTTTAAAAGAAGGATTCCCGACGTTGCCAACAGTAGGTGCTCTTAAGCACGGGAATGACAGGTAAAGTAAAACTATTTATGGGACAGGACACCGGGAGCTTCGCGCCACGACGAATCTGATAATAAATAGGTATCGGCCATTGCAACAATCGTGGAGTTTCGTTTGCTGCACAGGCTGGAACTAAAAAGTAAACACCTGTGATTCTGCCGCTAAACCAATCAGCTTCTTTGCTGTTTCAAACCGGGCTGACTGGACCAGGTCCTCTTGCCCCATATGCCGGGCATTTGCACACGGAGTACAAACCATGATTGGGACCGCTGCTTTTATTAGATAATCCAGCAAGCTCTTGAGTTCGTCGCCGGTTGGGGATTTTATGTTGTCAGCCATGCCTATTTTGGCAATCATTACGCCATCATCGATAAGGAATACATTTACTTCATGCCCCTCATCTTTGGCAACTTTTGCCAGATGGATGCATCTGGTAGTCCGAACCGGGTCCTCCATCCCACGACTCAAAACAAAAAGAAATTTCGCCATGTCAGCCTCCTTTGTGTGTTAAAGAATATTACATACAGACCCTTAGGCTGTCTTCTGTCCTTTCCTTTTAAATTCCCCGCTTTTGCCGCCTCGCTTTTCGAGGAGCATGATATCGGATATAACCATTTCTTTGTCTGCCGATTTGCACATGTCGTAAATAGTGAGGGCGGCAGCAGACACGGCAACCAGCGCCTCCATTTCGACCCCGGTCCGGCCGGTTATTTTTACCGTGGCCTTAATGTCAATCGTCCCGGCGCTCTCGTTAAAAGAGAAATCAACTGCTGCGTACGCAACGTTCAGCGGATGGCACATGGGGACCAATTCAGAGGTTTTCTTCGCTGCCATTATGCCCGCAATCCTCGCCACGCCAAACACATCGCCTTTTTGAATAGAACCCTCTTTGATGAGACGCATTGTTTCAGGCTTCATGTGCACAGAGCCTGCGGCGACTGCCTCGCGGACGGAAGGAGTTTTTCCGGAAACGTCAACCATCTGCGCTTTTCCCTCTTTGTCGAAATGTGTAAATTTCATAGCGGCGACCAGCTTGGGTTGAGCGCCTTTACGTTTTGCGGTGTTATCCTGACAATACCTTCTCCGTTAATCCTCATAAGATAAATCCCCTTGGTCCCGACCATGGTAGATGAAAAGGCCAGGTATCTGCCATCAGGTGAAAAGGAAGGGTTTTCGTTGTTCCCTCTGTCAGTGAGCTGGGTCGCGCCTGTGCCGTCAGCCTTAATTATAAAAATCTGGTTCCTGCCTCCTATCATGCTGGTGTACGCAATTTTGTCGCCCTGAGGAGACCATACCGGAGAGGTGTTGTAGTTGCCCTGAAAGGTCAGTCTCCTTAGTCCATAGCCGTCCCGGTCGGCAAGGTATATCTGGGGATTGCCTGATCTGTTTGAGACAAATACGAGAGACTTGCCGTCAGGAGAAAGCGAAGGGGAAACATCGATCCAGGGTGAGGAAATAATTTTTCTGCCGCTGACATGACCAAGATCGGCGATATAGATGCCGGAATGTACTTCTCTTGACGACGTGAAAACAAATTCGTAATTGTTGGGGGAAAAGTTGCCTGCTATATTCATGCCATTCATAAGCATAAGGTCCCGTTCTTTCATGGTATTAAAATCGAGCAGGTAAATACCCCACTGGCGCTGCCGCTCCGCGGAATAAAGAAACTTTGTTTTGTCCGGCGACCAATGCGGCGTCAGTAAAATGTCTGAGGTAATCCCGGTCCCCTGTATCCTGTGGCCGTCCCAGTCCATCAGCTGCAATTCCTTTTTTCTTTTTTGGTCCGCGACAAACGCTATCTTTGTTTTGAATATTCCCTGCTGTCCCGTGAGGACAGTGTAAATATCATTTGCAATGGAATGCGCGAGCGGACGCGCCAGATCAGTTGTAGACGCATACTCTTTCTTCAGCACTTCCCTCCCATCAGAGACGTCAAAAGCAGAAACAGTTACAAGGAAGTTGTTTGCTTTAAAAGAAGAGACCCTGCCTTTGACTACAAGTTCGGCCCCCAGCCCCAGCCAGCTGGCGGCATTAAAAGGCTGATCAGGGCGTTCGATCTGGACAGAATCGTCAAGACAATTAAAAAGACCGGTAAAGTCAAGGTCGTCTTTGACTATATCGGAAATCTCCTTCTTGCCTGGAAAGTCCTGCACCGCAATAGGCAGCATTTTAAGACCGGGCGCGGTGATGTCGATATAAACCTTCTCTGCAAGGGCCGGGGCAGGCAGAACAGAGAGCGGCGATAACAAAGCGCAGAATAGTGATAACAGAAGCAAGAGGGCTTTCTTCATGGCCTTGGCCCGAACCGTAGTCCTATTTCCATTTCTTTCAGCGGCGGCGGCAGGGGGCTTGCCATGGTTATGGCCCTCCGGACAGAACGGTCGAAAAGCTGGTTCCCTGATCCCTGTTCCACCTTTTCTATTGTAATGCTGCCGTCCTTTGCGACCCTTATTGAAACAACAGTTTGCAAATCCGAATCAAGCGTCTCCGGATATACCCACTGCTGCCGGATTTTTCCCTGAACAAGAAGATAATAATCTCCTCCGCCGGCGCCGGCGCCTCCGCTGCCGGTTGTATTATTCCTCGATGCAGCGCCGGAAGAGTTTTTTGATTGGGGCCCACGCTGTCCGGACCCTATATCGACGATTTTTCTGAGCGCCATCAGCTTTTCGAGTTTTTGCATGGCCTTAAGTTCCTCGATCCGGTTTTTAACAATGGTAGTGTCTAACACTTTTTCCCTTCGGGGCTCAGTGTGCAATTCCACCCGGGGCTTTTCAGCCGGCCTTGCAATCTCCGGCTCCGCTGCTTCCCTGGCCGCTCCGGACGGGGAGACTTGTTCTGACCCGGAGGTCTGCGAAGGATTGACGAGCGATACAGTATAGGTAGGGACCAGCTTACGTGTGTAAAGTCCCCTGCCTATTAAAAAAGAGAGAGTGATGATTACTATATGCAGGAAAAACGAAAGAGTGATAGGGCCGCCGAAGCCGGTCTCTTTCATTTCAGCGAAATTTTGGGCTCGGTTATCATTCCGAGCTTTTCTATCCCTGCCTCCTTTACCTCCCCCATTACTTCCACAACCAGGCCGTAAGGGACATCCTTGTCAGCCTTAAGAGACACATTCGGATTCAGCTTGCTTATGGCGGCAAGTTTCTTTGCCAGCTCAGCCATCGACACGTGGTTGTCGTTCAGGAAAATTTCTCCGCCCTTTTTAATGACGATGGACAGCCTCTCCTCGGGAGGCAGGTTTTTACCCTTTGCCTGCGGAAGGTTCACATCTATCCCCTGCTGAAGGAGCGGAGCCGTTACCATAAAGATGATGAGGAGCACAAGCATTACGTCGACAAGCGGGGTCACGTTTATCTCGGACATGACGCTTCTGTTTCTTGAAGGTGTCATCTTGAACGGTTACCTGAGAATATAGTCGAAAAGCTCTTCAGAGAAATCTTCCATTTCGATAATCATGCGGTTTGATTTGCTCAAATAAAAGTTGAAGGCCACAACCGCTGGAATAGCTGTAACAAGACCCACGGCGGTCGTAATGAGCGCCTCGGCAATGCCCGGAGCCACCACGGCGAGGGACGCGGAACCGGCGCTGCCGATTCCCCTGAAAGCGTTCATTATGCCCCACACCGTACCGAATAGTCCGATGAACGGCGATGTAGAACCTGTTGTGGCCAGAAAGTTCAGATAGCGCTGGAGACTGGTCGCCTCCAGAGTGGAATATCTTTTCAGCATCCTCTTCAGTTCGTCTTTTTCCGTATAGGTTTTTTCAGAGAACACGGACCTGAACAGATTGGCGAGAGGGCTTACCGCATATTTTTTGGATGCAGAATAAAGGTCCTTTGGGGCCTTAGATGACTCATAGGCACGCATAAAGGCATAACTCTCGGTGTCAGCTTTTGAAAAATGGCGCCATTTCTGGAATATTATGGTCCACGATACAATGGAGAAAAAGAGAAGGACCGCAAGTACGCCCTTGACGACGTATCCTGCTTCCAATATTAATTGTAATGCCGATTGCTGCATAACTCTAAAATGTTATCTAATTTTGGGTTTAAAAGTCAAATAACGAATGGAGGTGCATAAAGTTTCGACGTTTTCCGCACCATCATCAGTCCACACAATCATCGGGACGATACTATTTAATTGCAGGCGAAAAAAGTGACGTAAGCCCCCACTCTTGAAATACCGGCCTTTCGGATGTCCCCGACCAGCATGTTTCTATTATGCTCTTCAGACTTTCTCCAGGCGTTGAACGCGTCTCGCGGAGTCGGATAGTTCCAGCCCACATTCTCAACACAGTGGTCACTTGCGGATTGATCAAACCGCTCACGAAAATGATCATGACTCAAAACGTTACGGCGGTACATGTATGTGCTGTGACCTTCGGCGATTGCGGTCAAGCTGTTATCGTAATAAAGTACATTGAGCCCGTTGCTTGTCCTGTACTGATTTATGAGGTCAAGAAGCTCTTCTGAATAGCGCGGGTATTCTTTGGCAGGCAGTTCTGTGGTTGGAATAGGAATAAAAACGCACGAGGCAATAAAAAGAGATATTAATATTATCAGACGTGCGCGGTACTTCATAATTCATAGAATAAATGAAATCTGAGGCAAGTCAAGCCGACACAAGCCGTCATCCTCATCTACGCTCTCATTTGTGCACCGGACACCGGGCTATGACGCGTTGCATCACCTAAAAAGTATTCGAAAAAATCTATAATAAGCTTACGTCATTCCCGCAGGCTTTTAGCGGGAATCCAGGAAAAAACACATGAAGAGCTTTTATGTTTATATTCTTTGCAGCAAGCGTAACGGCACTTTGTATACAGATACTATAATTGATTTGTATGAAGGGCTATAGGCACACATCTGAAAAAAACCTGGATTCCCGCTAAAAGCCTGCGGGAATGACGTAGTTGGTGTTGCCAAGTGAAATATTTCGAATACATTCTTAAATGAGGCAACGAATCACTTTCGAATACTTTTCTGATGATGCAATTCGTATGCTTGCATGTAACCGGAGGGATACGTTATTTTATAATATGGGTTTCAGCAGTATTATCAATTCTTTTAAGCACAAGAAAATACTCATTATCGGAGATTTGGTCCTTGACCGTTATATCTTCGGAAAAGTGAACAGGATTTCTCCTGAAGCACCTGTGCCGGTAGTTGATGTGGTAAGCGAGTCTTTTCTGCTTGGGGGCGCGGCAAATGTCGCCAACAACATAATGGCCCTCGGCGGTAAGGTATCCCTTGCAGGCATTATCGGCAGAGACACTGCCGGCAAATATTTGAGGGACATGCTTGAGCAAAAAAATGCCGGGACCGAAGGGATAATCGAAGACAAGAGGCCGACCACGGTAAAGACGCGAGTAGTTGCCCATAACCAGCAGGTCGTCAGGTTCGACAGGGAGGACAGCAAGAGGCTCGAAGGGAAAAACCTCTACCTGCTGCTGGATTACATAAAAAAAGCTATCGCCGGGCATGATGCGGTCATTGTTTCCGACTATAAGAAGGGCATAGTCTCGGCCCCTCTTATAAAGGCGCTGGTCAAATATGCAAAGCCGGATAATACGTTTATTGCTGTTGACCCCAAGGTGGGACACTTTCGCTTTTACAGGAACGTCTCACTCATAACGCCTAACCTAATGGAGGCGTCCCTGGGGGCCGGTGTTGAAATCAGGGATGAAAAAAGTCTTATGAAGGCCGGGAAGACTCTTATGAACCGGCTCTCGTGCAAATCGCTGCTGATTACCCGGGGAGAGGACGGCATGAGCCTGTTCGAACTGAAAAGTTCAAAAGAGATCAAAGCAACTCATATCCCGACAGTCGCACAGAAAGTTTTTGATGTCACAGGGGCAGGCGATACTGTTATTGCCGTTTTTGCCCTTGCTTATGCTGCTGGGGCAACACTGGAGGATTCCGCAGTTATAGCCAACCACGCAGCCGGTATTGTTGTCGGAGAGGTCGGGACCGCTGTGGCAACCCCTAAGGTATTACTGGAGTCACTGGTCCCTGACCGGAAAAAATAACAATGCCAAAGGCAATAGCTCTATATTCGGGGGGGCTTGACAGCACTCTGGCAATCCTGGTCGCGATGAGGCAGGGGATAGAAGTGACCGCCGTGACCTTTCTCACCCATTTCGGCTGCGATATCTCCGACAGGTCATCGTGTTCCAAAGACCCCTTTGCCGCTGCCGCCCAGTTCGGGTTCGAGGTAAAACTTTGCCATCTTGCGGACCGGTTTACGGAAATTGTAAAAAAACCGAAGTTCGGACATGGCAAGAACATGAATCCCTGCATCGATTGCAGAATATTAATGCTGCAGGAGGCCAAAGTGCTTATGGCCATGCGCGGGGCAGATTTCATCATAACGGGAGAAGTGCTTGGGCAGAGGCCCATGAGCCAGCGCAGGGACACCTTCCCGAAGATCGACAGGGAGGCCGGGCTGGCCGGATATATTGTCAGGCCTTTGAGCGCACAGCTGCTTAAACCGACAATCCCCGAACAGACGGGGCTTATTGACAGGGAGAGGCTCTGCGCGTTTAACGGCAGGTCGAGAAAACCTCAAATTGCCCTTGCCCGTGAATTCGGCCTCACCGATTATCCGGCCCCTGCGGGTGGGTGTCTTTTGACAGACCCTATCTATTCGCATCGTCTCAGAGAACTGCTGGAGCATACTCCTTCTCCACAGTTGAAGGAAATACAGCTCCTGCGGGTGGGCCGCCATTTCAGGTTGCTCCGGAGCGGCAAGATTATTGTCGGGAGGCATGAGGAAGACAACAAGATGATTGATTCACTGGCAGGCAGCGGCGATTACCTGTTATGGGTTGAGGGACAAGGCAGCCCGGTTACGGTTGCAAGCGGCACAACTACGGAAGAGGAACTGGGCATAGCGGCTGCCCTCTGCGCGCGGTATTCCGATGCAAAGACCCTCCCGGCAGTTGATGTTTCTGTTAAAAAGAACGGCGACTGCTTCATAATGCGGGTTTGCCCTGCCTCGGATGAGATGATTAATAACTATATGGTCCGGATGCCCGATACAAAATAAAAGGAGCGTAACAAATGAAAAGAGCGGCAATTATTGTATTTCTTTTTCTTGTGTCCTCTATGGTCTCTTGTGCGAGCACTTCAAATTACCCAATAACGCTTTCTTACCAACCGCTCAAGCAGTATGAGAAGACAGGCGGCGTCCCGGTTGCAGTAGCACTGCTCAGCGATAAGAGGGAGGTTGCCGACAAGAGAGTAATTGGGAAGAAAGAAGATGGGAAGGCTTTCATTTCACTTCTTGGCGATCCGGCGGAGGCCCTCTCGAAAGGCTTTGTCTCATACCTTGAGAACAGGGGTTATAAGGTCAGCAGGACCAACGAAGCGTGGGACGGCAATCTCCAGTCTTTAAATCCTGACTGGGGCAACATAGTTGTTGGCGGTACGCTGGACGGCATTGACCTCAATGTGACAGGAAATCTTGTCAAGACAGACTATAGCTACTCGGTCAAATTCACGCTTTGCATAGCTGATGCGAGGACAAGAGAGCTGCTGCATAAGGAGAAGATTGAAGTGTCCTCATCCTATGTCACGGTCCCGTTCAGCAGGGGAAAGGCGGAAGAATTGATAAATACGGCGCTGTCTGACGGGGTGGAGCGCGGACTCGCAGATATTAACAAATATATACATTAGGGGCTCTATAATCTTACGGGGATTCCTTTTGCCCTCAGGAATTCTTTTGCCTCTTTCACCGTATGTTCTCTATAGTGAAAGATAGACGCGGCGAGCACTGCATCTGCCTTGCCCTGCACAATGCCTTCATAAAGATGCTCGAGGCTGCCGACGCCGCCGGATGCGATGACCGGGACCAACACAGCTTCTGAAACAGCCCTTGTGAGCTCAAGGTCGTATCCGTCTCTTGTGCCGTCCCTGTCCATGCTCGTCAGGAGGATCTCTCCGGCGCCGAGTTCCTCCGCTTTTCGCGCCCATTTGACGGCATCAATAAGCTTCATCTTTCTGCCGCCATGGGTCGAAAGCGCCCACAATCCGACCTCACCCGCCGATAGGGCCCGGGGCTGAAGGCAGACGCTTTTAAGGGATTGATCATCCAACCAGTCTTCGCCTGTTGCATTGATCAAACCGCCGGTCACTTTTTTAGCGTCAATTGCGAGGACAATGCACTGGCTCCCGAACTTCTCGGCAGCCCGGCTGATGAAATAGGGGTCTTTCACCGCTGCCGTATTTATCGAGACCTTGTCACATCCGGCATTGAGCAAATCTCTGATATCGTCAAGCGTCCGCACTCCGCCACCCACTGTCAGCGGCATGAAGACGTCGTCGGCAGTTTTTTCGACAACATGGAGGATGATGTTCCTTTTCTCGTGAGAGGCCGTTATATCGAGGAAAACCAGCTCATCCGCGCCCTGTTCATCATAATATACGGCATTTTCCACAGGATCACCCGCATCCCTGATATTGACGAAATTGACGCCCTTCACTACACGGCCGTCCTTTACGTCAAGGCATGGGATTATTCTCTTTGCAAGCATATTAAACACCGCCAGTTGTCAATTTGATCGCCTCTTCCAGGTCAAGGGAGCCTGAGTACAGGGCTTTCCCTGTGATTGCGCCCCACAGATTTTTTATTGCCATTAAATTTCTCAGGTCCTCCATTGAGGACACGCCGCCTGATGCAATGACAGGAATGGCAAGAGACCCGACCATTTCGCGGGTAGCCTCAATGTTCGGGCCGACCATCATACCGTCTTTGGAAATATCGGTGTAGATAATCCCGGCAACTCCATGGTTCTGCATGGCCAGGGCGAGTTCTCCGGCTTTTGCTCCGGTGACTTCCACCCAGCCTTTTACAGCAACGAAACCGTTTTTTGCATCAATACCGACGAGGACACTGCCGGGATATTTGCCGGCCGCTTCCTTTACGAGTTCCGGTTTTTCTATAGCAACGGTACCCAGAATGACCCTGTTTATGCCGAGGGCAATAAGCTGGTCTATCCTTGCCATGTCCCGTATGCCGCCGCCCACCTCTATATCCATCGTCACGGCAGACCTTATTTTTCGTATGCTGTCGAGATTCTTCTGGCTGCCGGTGAAAGCGCCGTCGAGGTCAACGACATGTAATAGTTTGGCCCCGCAGGCTTCCCATTTTTGAGCAACGGCAGCCGGATCATTTGAGTAAACCGTTGCATCCTCTTTCCTGCCCTGCAGGAGCCTCACACAGAGGCCGGCTTTTAAATCTATTGCAGGAATTACATACATAGATTAATATAACATACTAAAACGGCGGTAAACGAGCGGGGGATCTCTATTGTGTTGAACACTGTTTTTTTTGTTCTCCTGTTTTTTGAACTTTCGGCGCTATTTTCTCCGGCCAATTCTTTTTCCATCCCTGAAAAACTGCATTATGACCTTACCTGGGGAGGAATAAAGACCGGCGAGGCAGAGTTGGAGGCCAGGCAGACCGGCGACGAAATTCAGCTTATATCGAAAGCCAATTCTTCCGCTCTGGTATCGTTTTTCTATAAGGTGGATGATTTGGTCATAAGCACGATTAAAAAAGGAGGAAATAAAAGATATTGCGAGGGTTTTATAGGTGTGCCGAATAATTACCGCATCATAATACGCGAAGGCAGACAGCGGCGGGACAAGGAATTTATTATGGACCACAGCGCAAAAAAAGTGACCTATATAAACTATCTCGCCAAAGAAAAGAAAGAGTTCGGCATCAATGAATCTACGCTCGATCCTCTCTCAAGCTTTTACTATGTCAGAACACTGCCGCTTGAAGTCGGGAAATCTGTTTTTATCGATGTATTTGACAGCAAGAAATTATACAAGGCCGAGGTCCAGGTATTGAAACGGGAAGTTGTAGAGACATCTGCAGGGACATTTAAAACGGTGCTGATAAAACCGATTGTCAGATCGGAGGGCATTTTTTTCAGAAAGGGAGACATACTTATCTGGCTTACCGACGACAGCAGAAAGATTCCGGTCATGCTGAAGACCAAGGTCGGCCTCGGCTGGGTGAGGGCGGTCCTGGTGGGCGGGCAATGAAAGTCCCTTTATCAGTCGTTATCGTAACAAAAGACGAGGAGCGGAATATAGAGGCAGCGCTGCAAAGCGTCAGCCGGTTCAGCGAAATTATTATTATCGACGACTTCAGCACCGACAGCACCATATCTATTGCGCGCAAGTATACCGATAATATTTTTCAGATTAAATGGCAGGGCTATGCCAGGCAGAAACAGTCAGGCATCGACAAGGCATCTATGCCATGGGTGCTTGTGCTTGATGCGGACGAACGGGTGACAGAGGAGCTTGCAGACGAAATCAGAACTATCATTGAAAGCTCCAGCTGCAATGCTTTTTATATCCCCAGGAAAAACTTCTTTCTTGGCCGGTGGATACGGCACGGAGGCTGGTGGCCCGACTATACCTTAAGATTGTTCAGAAAAGACAGTGCCCATATGGAGCAGCGGGAGGTGCATGAGAAGATCGTCGCCTATGGAAAGACAGCCTACTGTAAAAATCCTATGGAGCATTATACATACAGGGAGATTTCGGGTTATATAAAGAAGATGGATGTTTATTCATCACTTGCCGCAACAGAACTGCATCAAAAAGGGGTTTCGGCCAGGCTTTACCAACTTGTGCTAAAGCCGCCTGTCACTTTTTTAAGAATGTTCCTGTTTCAGCAGGGCTTCAGGGACGGCTTTCACGGTTTTGTCCTTGCAGTGCTCTACAGCTTATATACCTTTCTAAAATACCTGAAGCTCTGGGAGATTGGGTCAGCGCAATGATGGAGAGCGGGCAAATCCTTCGGCAAACGATAACGCTTGCCGAAGGAGATAAAAGATTACTCCCCGCAGCAAATGCGGCGCATTTTTTTCTTTCCGGTCGGCGAAACTGCAAGGACAACATCGATCTTGTTGCCGCAATTACGGCAATTCTGACCCTTGCTCTTGTTCTCCGCCCGTGCGCTGACATCGGTCTTTGATTTGATCTTCTCAGCCATAGTGCATACTCCTTTCGTTTATTGTGTTTGTAAATGTCCTGTGAACTCTCTCTGTTTGGTCGTGCCAGAACAAAAAGATTAAATGATAGAGGAAATTACCAAAACTCTAAAATATAATATAAATCAGGCGGTATTGTCAATTTAGCGAATTGCATCATCAGAAAAGTATTCGAAAGTGATTCGTTGCCTCATTTAAGAATGTATTCGAAATATTTCACTTGGCAACACCAACTACGTCATTCCCGCAGGCTTTTAGCGGGAATCCAGGTTTTTTTCAACGGTATATTTTTTTTGTAAAACCATCTGCAAGGTTGTTCTTATGCTCGTGGATGCGTTTGATTAAGTCTGAAGTATCTGCTATACAAAGTGCCGTTACGCTTGCTGCAAAGAATATAAACATAAAAGCTCTTCATGTGTTTTTTCCTGGATTCCCGCTAAAAGCCTGCGGGAATGACGTAAGCTTATTATAGATTTTTTCGAATACTTTTTAGGTGATACAACGCGTTTAGCGAGTTATGAGATGCAGATTTTCTTATTAAAGTGCTACCCTATTTTGAAACTGATAATAACTAATGTTCAGGTCACAGATTTCGGCATTGAACGGGCAAGCGCAACAACGGTGACGCGGGCTGCACCAGCTTTTTTCAGCACCCTGGCGCATTCGTATACCGTGGCTCCGGTGGTGATAACATCGTCCACGAGAATAAGCCTGAGTCCGGTTACAGGGTTACCCGCGGTGAAAGTGTTCTTAACGTTTTTCAGCCGTTCTTTTCCGGTGACATCGGTCTGCGGCAGGGTTGCCTTATCTTTTTTCAGGATATCAAGCAACAACGGGATGCCGGACTGCCGGGACAGGTGCCTGCCGATTAAGGCCGTCTGGTTAAATTCCCTCTCCCGCATTTTTTTTGAATGTAAAGGGACAGGAACAAGCGCGTCCGCATCGGGAATGGGCAGTTCCGAAAGCAGCGCTGCAATAGGCAGGGCAAGCCTCTTAACGCCCTTGAATTTAAGGAGGTGAATTGCTTTCCTTAAGGCGCCGGCATAAATGCCGTAATAGATAATTTTTGAAAAAGGCGGGGGTGCTTTAATGCACGACCCGCAATATGTCGCATGTTCCGAAACTACAGGCATACCGCATATCAGGCATGCAGGGCCTGAATACTTCTCAATCCCCTTCCAGCATGATTTGCAGACAGGATTATGCCTATGGCTGTCCGAGGCATTGCCGCATACGGGACAGGTTGAGGGGAACAGAATGTTCAAAAGACCGTGAAACGTGAATCGTGAGACGTGAGACGCAAAATGCAAAAACCCGTGAAATCTGAAATGTGAGATTGCGAGACGCTCTATTTTTTGACTCTTCACTATTCACGTCTCACGATTCACGGGTTTTAAAATTGATCTTTAAGTACGATGATCTCGTCTCTCTTCTGACCTGTCGAAATTATCTGAATTTTTGTGTTGAGAAGCGTCTCTATACTTTTAATGTATTTCTTTGCAGCGGCAGGGAGCCGCTTGAATTCTTTAATCCCGATAGTGCTCTCTTTCCACCCGTCTAACTCCTCATAAACAGGCTTTGCCTGGCTTAGCACCTCTATTTCTTTCGGGAAGTTTTTAATAATCTTGTTTTTATATTTATAGCCGGTGCATATCCTGATCTTACTAAGGCCATCAAGAATATCAAGTTTTGTCAGGGCGATCCCTGTCAGCCCATTGATGCGAATAGCATGCTTAAGCAGAACAGTATCAAGCCAGCCGCACCGCCTCGGCCTTCCGGTTGTGGCCCCGAATTCACCGCCTTTCTGCCTTATTGCTTCTCCGAGTGCATCTTTCATTTCCGTAGGGAACGGACCTTCCCCGACCCTCGTGGTATACGCCTTTGTAATACCCAGAACTTTTTTGATTTTTGTCGGACCTACGCCCAGGCCGGTACAGACGCCTCCCGCTACGGTATTGGATGAGGTCACAAAGGGGTATGTGCCGTGATCGATGTCGAGCAGGGACCCCTGTGCGCCTTCGAAAAGCACTTTTTTGCCTGATGCGATGGCATCATTGATAATGACATCGGTATCAGTTACATACTTTGAAAGCCGTCGGGCATAAACCATGTATTTATCATATATTTCATCTCCATTGAGCGGAGGCCTCTTGTAAAATCGCTCCAGGAGGAAGTTGACCAGCACCAGGTTTGCCGACAGTTTTTCTCTGAATATCCCGGGGGTCAACAGGTCCATCATTCTGATCCCATGGCGTGCCGCCTTATCTGTATAGGCAGGGCCTATCCCCATGCCGGTGGTGCCGATTTTATTGCACCCCTTGCTGATCTCGTGTTCGCGCTCAAGCGCCTTATGGTAAGGCATAATAATATGCGCGTTCTTTGATACCAGCAGATTGCTGTCTACGTTGATGCCTTTCTCCCTGAGGCCGTCCATTTCGGTGATAAGAGCTTCGGGGTCGATGACCACGCCGTTGCCGATTATGCATTTTTTCTTTTTATGAAGAATTCCCGAAGGTATGAGGTGGAGGATGTATTTTTCGTTTTTTACGACAACTGTGTGGCCCGCATTATTTCCGCCCTGGTATCGTGCGACCATATCAGCCTTTTCGGTAAGAAAATCCACAATTTTCCCTTTTCCTTCATCGCCCCACTGGGCTCCGACTATTACGACTGTAGACATAGTAGTACCTCGCATTACAGGTTTATAACCTTGACATCAAGGATATTGGGTAAATGCCGTATCTCTTCCAGCAATTCGTCGGATATAGAGGAATCGATATTAACAACCGATATGGCCCTGCCTCCGGCGCTCTCCCTGCCGAAGTGCATCCTGGCGATATTGATATTATTATTCCCCATTATTGCGCCGATATTGCCTATCACGCCGGGTTTGTCATTGTTGTACATGACCAGCATATTCCCTTCAGGAACAATTTCAACGGTGAAATCATCTATTTTTACTATCCTCGGGTCTTTTTTGCTGAATAAAGTTCCTGATACGATAAGCTCTCTCCTGGGGGATTTTATTCTTATTGTTATCATGCTGTTATAATCCCCTGCATCACTGCTCCTGGACTCATTGACTTTTATTCCCCGCTCTTTGGCAATCACCGACGCATTGACGAAATTCACCGTCTCCAGCAAAATAGGGTCAAGGACCCCTTTAACAGCCGCAATGGTCACGGGTGAAATATTTAAGCCTGCTACCTCTCCCCTGTATTCGATTGTAACACTGGAGATTTCAGTGTCGAACAACTGCGAAGCAAAACTGCCCAGCTTATCCGCAAGCATAATATACGGCTGTAAAAGCGGCATCTGGTCCGCAGGAATCGAAGGGAAATTAACGGCATTTCTGATAGTGCCATGCACAAGATAGTCCACTATCTGCTCTGCAACGGCCAATGCCACATTCTCCTGGGCCTCTTGCGTCGAGGCGCCAAGATGAGGCGTGCTTACCACCTTTGCATGACCTATAAGCGGATTGTTCACCGGAGGCTCTTGTTCAAAGACATCCAGCGCGGCCCCGGCTACCTTGCCGCTTTCGAGCGCATCATACAGGTCCTTCTCATTAATGATCCCGCCCCGGGCGCAATTAATAATGTAAACGCCGTCTTTCATCGTCTTGATGGTTTCCGCCCTGATAAGATTCTTTGTCTCGTTGGTGAGCGGCGTATGGACGGTAATAAAATCGGCGCGTTTTATAAGCTCGGAGACCTCTAACTTCTCGATCCCCATTTCATTCGCCTTCTCTTCGCTGAGAAAGGGATCAAAAGCGATTACTTGCATGCCAAGGCTTTGGGCCCTCCGGGCAACCTCTCCGCCGATGTTGCCGAGTCCTATAACGCCGAGCGTCTTGTTGTATAGCTCTGTGCCCATGAACTTCTTTTTTTCCCATGCTCCCTGTGCCATGGAGGCGCTTGCCTGAGGTATCTTCCTTGCGACAGCGAAAATCATGGCAACGGTATGTTCTGCTGTTGTTACTGTATTGCCTCCCGGCGTATTCATTACAACTATCCCGCGTTTTGACGCAGCAGCTTTATCCACATTGTCCAACCCCGAACCTGCACGCCCTATGACCTTCAGATTCTTCGCTGCATCGATAATGTCCGCCGTTGCTTTTGTAGCGCTCCTGACAATGAGCGCGTGATAATCGCCGATAATCGATTTCAGCTCATCAGGCTTCAGCCCTGTCTTTACATCTACCGTGAGTCCTGCATTTCTTAAAATCTCCACGCCCTTTGATGAAATGTTGTCGCTTACAAGTACCTTCATGCTTGTTCGCCTCCTTTATAATGCGCTCCTCATCGAGTGAGCGGTTGTCGGTTTCGTAAAAAGTCCATATACTGCGTTGCGCTGCATTCTTCGTCACTCGCACCCCGAAAGACTTCGTCTTTTGGGGACCCCGTGCGGCGTACAGAAAGTACGCCTCATTCCTCAGTATTTGCGCGCCTTGCCTATGGACTTTTTACGAAACCGTCTAATTTCCGGCTTTCTACTAGTCCGTCAACGTTTACTGCATTAAAATCTCTTGTGCTTTTGCCACGCCGGTCCCCAGTTTTATACCGTAACCGAGTTCTTTCAGCACCATTTCCAGGGCGGCAATGCCTGTTATAACATCAAAAATATCGGCATACCCGAGATGGGCGAGCCTGAATATCTTGCCTTTAGCCTTGTCCTGCCCGCCGGCCCCGGTTATTCCGTATTTCTCCCTCAAATTTTTGTAAATTGCCTGACCGTCAATGCCGGCAGGCGCTTCTATTGCCGTTACAGAATTGCTCGGGGATTCTTTTGAATAGAGGCCGAGGCCCATTGCCTTTACTGCCTCCCTCGTTGCGCGGGCAAGGAGCGCATGTCTTTTGAAGACATTTTCAAGCCCTTCCTTCCGCAGCATCTTTATCGCCTCATTGAGTCCTATAATCAAGGTCACGGCCGAGGTGAAATTTGTCTGGTTCTTCGCAAGGTTCTCCCGCTCTTTCTTGAAATTGAAATAGAACTTCGGCATTTTTGAGGTCTCGCTCCTTTTCCATGCCTTATCACTGACACTCACGAATGCAAGCCCCGGAGGCAGCATAAGGCCCTTTTGCGAGCCTCCGACCATGATATCAATTCCCCATTCATCTGTCTTTATGTCCTGGGCCACGAGGGCGCTGATGGCATCAACAATAAACAGGGCATCTTTGAATTTACTTACAACTTTTCCGAGGCCCTCGATATTGTGATATACCCCTGTGGAGGTCTCGGTAGCCTGCACAAAGACCCCTTTTATTTCGGGATCGTTCTTCAATACAGTCTCAACAGCTTCAGGCTTTACCGAATATCCCCATTCAACGAGGATCTCTTCCACCTTCAGTCCGTATGATTGAGCAATCTTGGTCCAGCGTTCACCGAATTTTCCTCCGTTGACCACTATCACTTTGTCTCCGGGATTAAAGAAATTATTTACCGCTCCCACCATGCCGCCGGTACCGGTAGAGGTGAGGATAAGCACATCGTTCTTTGTCTGGAACAGCCATTGCAGACCTGTCTTTGCAGATTCGAGGACAGGCAAAAAGTCAGGGGCCCTGTGGTGAATAATCGGCATCGCCATTGAAAGCAATACTTCAGGAGGCACAGGTGTAGGCCCTGGGGCCAAAAGATAACGCTTTAGCATACAACCCTCCGATGTCTAATTTTAATGTGCAGCTTACAATCCTAAATTGGAAGTAATAACCAATAGATAAAGCCGAGCATTTATAATAATATAAAACCACTCTGTTTGAAAAGCCCGATAAAGACCGTGAAACGTGAGACGTGAAACGTGAATGGTAAAGGCCGGGGGAAAAGGCCGTGAAACGCGAGACGTGAAACGAGAGGCGTGGTTTCTTTGGTCGTTATTCTTTTGCGATTCACGATTCACGTCTCACGTTTCACGGCCTTTAGCACGGCCTTTTAATTTGCCCTGCTATTTGGCTCTGTGTTATCATCTCCTATGGAACCTCGAAAAATCATTGAAGATTCAGAGCACTACCTGATGCATACCTATAACCGTTTCCCTGTTGTGCTCAGAAAAGGGCGCGGGATGAAGGTTTGGGGCGCTGACGGCAAAGAATACCTTGATTTTCTGGGGGGTATTGCTGTCAATGTGCTCGGACATTGCCATCCCAAGGTCGTTGTTGCAGTCCAAAAACAGGCGCAACGACTAATACATGTGTCAAATTTTTATCATATCGAGCCTCAAATAAAACTCGCAAAGCTCCTCGTTACCAACTCCTTTGCCGACAAAGTTTTTTTCTGTAATTCAGGCGCCGAGGCCAATGAAGCGGCAATTAAACTCGCCAGAAAGTATTCAAAGGAGCATTACGGGCATGAACGGTATGAAATCATTACTGCATTGAAATCATTTCATGGCAGGACACTTGCCGCGCTGACGGCAACAGGCCAGGACAAATTGCAGAAAGGATTTGAACCGCTGATGCCGGGGTTCAAGCATGTTCCGTTTAACGACATACGTTCGCTTGAGGCGGCAATAACCGGAAAAACCTGTGCCGTGATGCTCGAACCCATACAGGGCGAAGGAGGTGTTAACGTACCTTCTGACAGCTATCTTGGCGAGGTCAGGGAACTCTGCGACAAGCATGGGATCCTTCTGATCCTTGATGAAGTGCAGTCGGGAATGGGAAGGACCGGTAAGCTTTTTGCCTATGAGCACTATAATATGGCCCCCGACATCATGACACTTGCAAAAGGCCTCGGCGGCGGAGTGCCTATAGGCGCGCTGCTGGCAACAGATAAAGTTGCCGCGGTATTCAAGCCGGGCTCGCATGCATCTACTTTCGGAGGCAATCCACTGGCGTGTGCTGCCGCTATTGCGACATTGGAGACAATTCTTGAGGACGGGTTTGTCCTGGACCACTGCAACAGAATGGGAGAGTATTTCAGAGGACGTCTGATGCAGCTTAAGGAATCCCTTGATCAGATCATAGATGTGCGGGGCAAGGGCCTTTTTGTCGGCATGGAGATTACGAGGGACGGAATGCCTATTGTAAAGGCTTGTCTTGACAGGGGCATTTTGATCAACTGCACAGGCGGCGGCAATGTGCTGCGTTTTACTCCTCCGCTTATCGTCGAGAAAAAAGATGTGGACATGCTGGCTGAACTGCTGGAGGAACTGCTG
This sequence comes from Nitrospirota bacterium, assembly GCA_963784135.1. Lineage (GTDB taxonomy): Bacteria > Nitrospirota > Thermodesulfovibrionia > Thermodesulfovibrionales > Dissulfurispiraceae > JADFXI01. The sequence continues at coordinate 21,990 of CAWAQG010000012.1, forward strand.
GGCCGATCAATATGAAACGCGATTTTCTTGCAATACATGATCTCTCAAAAAATGAAATCGAATGGCTGCTGAAAAGGGCGTCAGACCTGAAAGCCGGTGCCGATGCGCATAAATATCCTTTAGCAGGCAAAAGCGTCGGATTGTTTTTTGAAAAACCTTCAACGCGCACAAGGGTATCGTTTGAAGTCGGGATCTACCAGTTAGGCGGACAGTCGCTATACCTCAACCCCAAAGAAATTCAGCTCGGCAGAGGCGAGACGATTGCGGATACTGCGCGGGTACTGTCGCGCTATCTCACAGCCGTTATTCTCAGGACATACTCACATTCATCAATTGAGGAGTTCGCTTCGTTTGCAACTGTGCCGGTGGTCAACGGTCTTTCAGACCTTCATCACCCATGCCAGGCGCTGGCTGATCTAATGACTATCATAGAACGGAAAGGGACCCTGAAAGGCATACGTTTGGCATACATAGGAGACAGTAATAATGTTGCCAGCTCGCTTATGGAAGCTTCGGCGCTTACGGGTATCGATATGGTTATCGCCTGTCCGGAATGCTGCGGCCCTGATCCGGGGATTCTCCAAAGGGCGAGGAGCAGCGCTCAGGGGACCATAACTATAGTCAGAGACCCGGAGGCGGCAGTCGCTAATGCCGATGTTGTTTATACGGATGTCTGGGTGAGCATGGGGCAGGAAAAGGAAGCGGAAAATAAAGCAGCACAACTCGCCGATTACCAGATAAACAGCGCCTTGCTCAACAGGGCTGATAAAGATGCCGTTGTTCTGCACTGTCTTCCGGCACATAGAGGGCAGGAGATAACCGATGAGGTTATGGACGGGCCCTGCAGCGCTGTGTTTGATCAGGCCGAAAACAGACTGCATACCGAAAAAGCACTCCTTGAATTCCTGGTTACTCCTGAAAGTTATTAATAAACCTTATCGTTGAGCCGTTCAGAACTTCGAGTTTATGAACAGACAATATCCTGCCCTCCATTTTTTTTGGCAATCATGCGAAGGAAACCTCGTGTTTTGCAATTATGCAAGAGCTTAAGCGATTCAATTCCTTTAAAATCAATACGTTTATTGTTGGCATGAGAAATGCTTTTATTAAAATAGATGCAGCAGAGAGCAGCGAAAAGGAGGTACAAAGAGATGAAAACAAGAGAGGCAACGAAAAAGGGATTATACACAGGAGTAGGAGCAGGTCTGGTACTATTTGCGCTCATAGGCTTGCTGCCGGGGTCATTTGTCGGCGGAGTAATCGGACTTAATATCGCAGGCGGCATTTTCGGATTGCCGTTGACCGCTGAGTTGCTACCAAGGATTATAGTGGCAGTATCTATGGTGTTGGGAATCATGCTGTCCGGGCTGGTATTTGTAGCCGGCGGCGCAATGATCGGCTGGCTTGCCGGGAATGTTATTGATGCTCTGAGGGAAAGTAAAACAATGACCATTGGTCATCCACATACAGTAAAAATCAGATAACGTTTACGCAATACGATAAGGAGGACAAGACAATGAAAGCGAGAAAAGAAATGGTAAGGATGGGGACGAAGATTGGAGCGGCGCTTGGAGGCATAGTATTCCTGGCCTTTGGATTAATACCTGGTTTTTACTTTGGCAGCTATGGTGCGCTGGTAGTATTGAAGCATCTTATGGGTGGGCCGGTCGAGCCTTCGGTGCTGGTGCGCATGATCGTGGCGGTGGGCATTATGCTGGGCATAGTGTGCATAGCATCTGTAAGCATAGTGGTAGGGTCTATCCTCGGCACTGGACTCGGGTATATGATAGAGGCCCTCACGTCGCATGCTGAAGCAAAAGAAGGGGCAGGAGAAATAGGGGAAGAGGCAAAGGTAAGGGCACATTAAGGAAGAAGCCCGCGCAACATTTATTCATAAAGGGGGGGGGCTCAATCCCCCCCCTTTTTTATAAGTGTATTTATCATTTCGCATCTCGAATTACCGGAGTTTATGTTAAAATATTATTTTGGACAATAATGAGGAATAGATAAATCGAAAAAAGGAAGTGAAGCATAATGAACTGTTGGGAATTTAAGAGGTGCGGAAGGGAAGAAGGTGGCGTTAATGTCCACCAATTGGGTGTTTGCCCTGCGTATCCTGATAAGGGCAAAGCCTGCGCCCGCGTAGCCGGGACGCTGTGCGGCGGTAAAACCCAGGGGTACTTTGCGATGAAACTTGCCAGTTGCATGGTGTGCGACTATTACAAAAGTATGCACTATGTTGGGACATTCCTGCCTTCGACCATGGAAAGAGGGAAGGAATCTTAAATATACAGATACTGTCTTTATTATTTTCAGTAATCAATCACAGCCTGCCGCCGGTCCTTATTGCTCTTGAGAATTCTGCCAATGTAGATACCTCAGAAATTTCGGGAAATTGATCCGGTGTTCAAGCTGCAGCCTTTCGGCCATTGACCTGTATTCAAGAACGTCCAGCTTCAACGACGTATCGCCAAAGCCCAAGATTAGAACGTTTTGGTATGCTTCACCGAGTGGGAGCTTCAGTGTATGGCCCTCAAATATCTCCCGGACAGAGGCGTATAGGGCGGGGAAGTTGTCACTGGGCCGGTTCCATACATTCATGACGAAAACCCCGCTTCTGTTCAGCCTCGCGCGGCATGCTGCGATAAAGTCTTTCTTCAGGAGGTGCGCGGCAGGACCATCTTCGTCGAACGCATCGATAAGGACCAGGTCGTAACCTCCTGAGTCATTGCACCGGCAGATGAAGTCCTGGCCCGCGTCATGGAATATTTTCAGATGCGCATGTTCTCCCGGCAGGAGAAAAAACTTGCGCGCCAGGTCGATGACCGACCGCCTGATCTCGACGATATCAATAGCGCATTGAGGGAACGCCTTCAAGAGGAAATTAATCAACGAGCAGCCGCCGAGGCCGATCACGAGGACCGACCCGGGATTATTCATAAAGAGCAGCGCAGTCATCATCGCCTGGCTGTAATCCTCGATGAGCATATCGGGCCGGTCGAGCCGGATGCTGCTCTGGAGGATTCTATCGCCAAAATAGAGAGACCTCACATTACCATCGTCGACGACAATAATTTCCCCGTCGGTGTCCCGGAGACGACAGACTATTGTGCCTTTGATGTTTTCCTCACTCATTCTCTGTAAGCTCAACTCCTGACAAGCAATCGCCATTCCCTATAAACCCTTACTCTCAAGTCTTTATTATAACCATTTATGTGATAAGCTTGTAATAATAGAGGATTACATGAAGTAATTCGGGAGGCAAGAAAATGATTGAGCCTATAAGGATCCATCCGGAAGAGACAAGAAAGAAAGTCTTGTCCGGCACAGCTATTTTTGTCTGCGCTTATGAGGACGAGGAAAAATTCAGGAAAATGCATCTTGAAGGCGCTATCTCGCTTAGCGCGTTTAAAAGTAAGGCCGCGTCCTTATCAAGAGAACAGGAGATTGTTTTCTATTGTGCCTGACCAAAAGAAGCGAGCGCTGCCGGTCGGGCAGTCGAATATACGGAGAAAGGGTTTAAGAATGTAAAGGTCCTCGGCGGCGGTGTGGAGGGATGGAAAAATGCGGGATATCCTCTTGAGGGGCCGGGCAGTTAGAGGCGGCAATAGATTGAGGGCAGGCGGCTGGACTCGTTGCCTGCCCTCATCAATGCGGCCTCAAGCGTATTTATTTATACGTGTCCCTGTTTCTCCCGTCGTCGCGGATTGGGCGCCGGCTACTTTTTGGTTATTAAGGTTATTAAGCTGGACCTCAAACGAGGCATCCCCTTCCTTATGTTTTTTGTGGTGAATGGTGTTCAGTGCTTCAGCGTTCAGAGGGTCTTTGGGTACTGCCGACATCTGGTTCATACCTGGATTAACGCCTATATTGCCTCCCAAATTGCCAACACCGCCAATTCCTGCGCTCATTATTCCTCCTCCTTGTGGGACAGATCCATATTAAGCAACAACAGCCGCGAAAGATTGCCATTGATTGTCCGCCTTTGAAATACAATATATCAAGAAGAGTGCCAATTGAATTACCTTTGAATTTAACGGATATTTCCTGAATAATACTTTTGATATACTATGGAATTTACCCCATAATTTATGGAATGGAATCCATAAAACTGGAATTAGAAAAAAAGGCTATGCATTTGACGCCCGCAGCCGTCATACCCGCGAAGGCGGGTATCCATTAGCTTTTGAAAAAAATGGATTCCCGTTTCCACGGGAATGACAAATTACACTTATGGTTTGCCATGGTGGTGTCAAATGCATAGCCATTTTAGAAAATTTAAGAAAGGTTGTATTCTTTAATTTTTGTCAGGAGAGTCTTGTAATCTACCTGCAAGATCAAAGCAGCTTTTGACTTATTGCCCTTTGTTAATTCCAAAGCCTTTTTGATCGCCTTTTTTTCCACATCCCTGACAGCTATTGTGGTAAGTTCCTTAAGCGGCAATAGATCGAAAGATTCTGCCTTCCCGGTCATGTCCTCGAGTAAAAATTCCATGTCCCGGAGCTTTATTGAGTGATTTTGAGACATGAGCACAGCTCTTCTTATAATAATGTTTCTTAATTCCCTGACATTTCCCGGCCAGGGATACCGCTTGAGAGCTTCAAATATTTCTTCACTGAAATTTTTCAGCGGGACATTCAATTTGTCTTCTGCTTCGATAAGAAATTTCTGAGCGAGAAAAGGGATGTCATCAACTCTCTCTCTTAACGGCGGAATGGTTATCATAAATTCACTGAGACGGTAAAACAGGTCCTTCCTGATATGTTTTTCCGCCAGTGACTGCTTTATGTCCCTGTTCGTTGCGGAAATAAAGCGGACATTTATGTCCTTTGTTTCCGCGCTTCCGAGGGGATGTATTTTCTTTTCCTCGATAACTGTCAGGAACTTGCTCTGCGCATACGGGGTCATATTTTCGAGTTCATCAATAAATATAGTCCCACCGTTGGCGGCAAGCTCGAACATGCCTTTTCTTCCTTTATCGGCGCCTGTGAATGCGCCCTTCTCATACCCAAAAAGTTCACTTTCGAAAAGGGTCTCAGGTATAGTTCCCATATCAATTCTTATAAACGGATTGTGGGCACGCGGGCTTAAACTATGAATAATGTTGGCAATAAATGACTTCCCGACGCCGGTTTCCCCCTGGATCAGGACTGTAAAATCCGTCTTTGCGATCCGGCGTATCTGTTCGATTATCTCTCGCATTTTGTCGCTCCTGCCCAGCATCAATTCGAGAGTACTCTCAGCCTCTGCATGGAGCCTTTCCAGTTCACTCTCAAGTCCTTTGCACACATTGTTTTTTACCAATTCTTCCCTCTCCGTGCGTTTGGTGAAATCCTTATTCTTATTATTTTTCATATAAACTCTCGCTGTAACATATATGATAATAATATAATGTAGGCTAAAAGGACAAAAGGCAAGACTAAAAGATGTTTGTTGCAATTCCAAATCAATCTTTGCAAAACTATTACTGGAAGAAGGGGGCATGCAACTTATTTGGGGTATCAAATGAATGATATAAAAAAAACAATAGAGCAGCTTACAAGTGAATTGTCGGAATTGCATAAACAAAATGCTGAACTGAAAAAGGCTGAGGATGTGCTGCTGGCGAGCGAGAACCGTTACAAGAGATTTGTTGATGCCGTAACAGATTGCATTTATACTGCCGAGATTGTGAACGGGCGTCCCGGAAGAATAACTAACACCTCAGTCTGCACTTCAATTACCGGCCATATGCCTGAAGAATACCTCGCCAATCCTGAGCTTTTTTATAAAATGGTACATGAAGAGGACAGATATGATGCAGACAAACAGGTTGAAACTCTGATCGCAACCGGGGCATGCAAACCTGTTGAACACAGGGTCATTCATAAGGACGGCTCTGTCAAATGGGTCAAGAAGACCCTTGTGCCCCGCTACGATGAAACCGGGTCCCTTGTGGCATATGACTGCCTTATGAGCGATATTACGCGCCAAAAAGAAATGGAAGCAAGGCTCATCCAGTCTGAGACAATATCTTCTTTAGGCGTATTGTCAGCCGGGGTCGCCCATGAAATAAAGAACCCTCTCGCGATCATCCTCCAGGGGATAGAATTGCTGGAAATTTCATTATCAAAGGAAGGGGTTGATGATGTTCTGGCGATGATGAAAGATGCGGTTTTCAGGGCAAGCAGAATAACTAAAGACCTGCTGACTTTTTCGAGAGAGAGCACGCCTGCAATGGAGGAAATCGATTTGGCGCAGGTCATTAATGAAACCTTGTCCCTGGTTGATCACATATTCAGCCATAAACAGATAAGGATTGTCAGAAACTTTTCACCTGATTTGCCCCGATTAAAAGTTGACTCTAATCAGATGAAACAGGTATTTATCAATCTGCTGACAAATGCTGCGGAGGCAATGTCCGAGGGTGGGACCGTCACTATAACTGCCGGCAGCGCCAGGAATATTCATAAAAAGAAAATTGTGCGGTTTGTAATTAGCGATACCGGCTGCGGCATTTCCAAAGAAGATAAACAAAGAGCATTTGATCCGTTTTATACTACAAAGAAGAAATCCGGCGGAACGGGACTGGGACTATCGGTTGTAAAAGGCATTATTGAAAAACATAAGGGTGACATAAGAATAGAAAGTGAACCCGGTAAGGGCACGAGTGTAATTATTGAACTGCCATGGCATGGAAACAAAATAAAAGAGGAGGTCACAGATGGGCGGTAGCGCAATAAAAAAGAAGATATTAGTAGTTGATGATGAGACCAGCTTTTGTGCGCTCCTTAAATTAAACCTTGAGAGAAGAGGTCCTTTTGAAGTATTAACGACATCAAATCCGCATGCCGTGGTAAAACTTGCAAAAGAAAATCAACCTGACCTGATTTTACTTGATATTTTAATGCCTGAAATGGATGGCATGACTGTGGCAGCCGGTCTGAAGGGCAATAAAGATACAGAGGACATACCGATAGCATTCCTTACCGCGCTGGCAGATGAAGAGGAGGTCAGAGATATGAAAGGCAAGACCGGTGATAACTATATTCTTTCAAAACTTACTACTACTGAAGAGCTTATCATGTCAATATCCGATATCTTGACATAAAAATGGTAATATAATACTGAATTTCACAGCAGGAGGTGGCCCTTTTGTTTTTGTCTATAATGCTTGCAGCGGCGCTGATGGCCGGCGGACCCCACACTTCGTCATCTCAGGTGTCAGGGACTGTCATTGTAGCTGATCAGGACAAGGTTGGAGAAAAGCAGCCGGAAAAGAGTAAAAATGAGATGCCCGAGACAGAACCCGTTATTACCAGCCATAAGGTTGTTGTGAAGGGAAAGGAAATAAGCTATACGGCAACGGCGGGCCAACTGCCGATAACGAATGATGCCGGCGAAAATGAGGCGCATATCTTTTTTATTGCTTACGCGGCCAAAAACTCAACCCCCGTCAGCCGACGGCCCCTCTTGTTCGTATTTAACGGCGGGCCCGGCGCTTCATCAGTGTGGCTGCACCTTGGCGCCGCGGGTCCCCGGCGCGTCCAAATGCTCGCCGATGGCAGAATGCCGCCGCCACCGTACCGGCTAATAGATAACGAGTTCACCTGGCTGGATGAGGCCGACCTTGTGTTTATCGATCCGGTCGGCACAGGCTATAGTAGGGCAATCAAACCTGAGCTTACCAAGAAGTTTGCCTCGGTCCAGGGTGATATTGACTCTGTGGGCAGATTTATCAGGCTTTATCTGACCCGGTATGAGCGCTGGAGTTCCCCCCTGTTTCTGGTTGGCGAGAGCTACGGCACCTTTCGGGCTGCAGGCCTGTCGGAGTATCTGATTGATCATGGAATCGCCCTGAACGGCATTATCATGGTCTCTTCCATCCTGAACGTGCAGACCACCGCTTATAATCAGGGTAACGATCTCGCATACGTTTTGTCCCTCCCGAGTTACGCTGCGACGGCCTGGTATCATAAAAAGCTTGTGCCACAGGCTGACCTGGACAAGACCCTGGAAGCAGTGGAGGCCTGGACTGCCGTTGATTATTTAACAGCTCTTGCCAAAGATGACCGGCTGTCGCCTGAGGAGAGACAGGCAGTAGTTGAAAAGCTGGCCGGATTTACCGGACTTGACAAGACCTTTATTGATAGCCGCAATCTGCGTATTGATCCCGGCAGCTTTGTCAGAGAGCTTCTTCGGAAAGAGAGGCAGTTTGTCGGTTTCATGGACAGCCGTTTTACTGCTGCAGACCTTGATCCGGCGGCTCCGGCCGGTTTTGATCCGACAGTCGCCACAGTCCGCCCTCCTTTTACGGCCATGTTCAACGATTATGTCCGTGGTGAACTCGGTTTCCAGTCTGACCTCGAATATTTTACTTTGGGCGGCGGCATCGGGCAATGGGACTGGGAGGCAAAGAACAGCTATGCCGATACCAGCGAGGACCTGCGGCACGCCCTTGTTAAGAACCCGTACATGAAGCTGTTCTTCGCCTCCGGCTATTTTGATCTGGCAACTCCTTATTTTGCTACGGAATATACACTCGCACATTTGGGTCTAACGCCGGCCCTCAGGAAGAACATCACGACGCGCAGGTATCGGACCGGGCATATGATGTACCTGGACAGCGGTTCTATTTCACAGTTGCAGCGTGATGTGGCGAAGTTTATAAACAGTGCCCTGGAACTCCATTAGATACCTTCAGCAATCGATTTGGCTGGAATCGAGCTCTTGCCGGGCATATTCGCTGTAAATTTTTTCCCGCACGAACAAATCGAACATGTCCCCGTCTATGTGGCCGTCTTTTTTCATAAATCCAAGTATCTTTAATGCCTGCGAAACAGGCATTGGTTTTTTGTACGGGCGGTCTTTTGCGGTCAAGGCCTCGAATATGTCCGCAATCGCTATGATCCTTGAAGGTATCGGCAACTGTTCGGCCTTTAATCCGAATGGATAGCCGGTGCCGTCCAGTTTTTCATGATGTGCTGCAGCATACTCCACAGTATGTTTCAGTTTTTTGGGGAACGGCAGTTTGCCCAGCATTTTATATGTCACCAAGGCATGATTTTCGATGATCTTTCTCTCTGCGGCGGTAAGGGAGCCCTTCCTGATTGAAAGGTTGGTTATTTCATCTTCCGTGAGATAGGGCATGTTCTGCCCTTTGCAATTCCATATCTTAGAGGCGATTTTTTTCAGGTTTTCGATTTTCTCATCATCCATGAACTCGCCGGGCTGGTTGCAGTTCATTAAAAACTTCTCTTCTTCAACGAGCAAACCGTATTCCTGTTCATATCTTTCTTCTATTTCCCTGAAATTTTTTGGATTCGGTCCTGAAGATTCGTATGCCCTGATTTTATCTTCAAGCTCCCTGATTTTCGCGTCTCTCCTTAATACTTCATATCGGACGGTTATCATATGCGACATATCGAAGATCTTCTCAAGTTTGGTCGACTTGTCCACCACATGCTCAGGCGTGATAATCTTTCCCACATCATGGAGCCATGCCGCAATGCTCAGCTCTTTCAACTCGTCTTCATTCATCGAATAATCTTTGAATGGTCCCTCGGTCTGTTCAATCAGGCGCCCGGCAATAATCATGGTGAGTTTCTGCACTCTCTGAATATGGCCCGCCGTATAAGGTGATTTCTCATCTATTGCGATAGCAATGGTTTTTATAAAAGAATCAAAAAGCTCCTCAAGGTCTCTATACAGCCTGACATTTGTTATTGCGACGGCAGCCTGCGAAGCGAGGGACGCTATCAGGTCAATTTGATCAGACAAAAAAGGAACAGGCCTGCGTGTTAAAGGATCCAGGGCGTTGATTAACTGCAAGACCCCGATAGTATCATTTTCCTTGTTCTTCATCGGGATCACAAGCATGGATTGCGAGCGGTAACCTGTGCCGGAATCAAATTTTCTGGTACCTGAAAAGTCGAACCCCTCTGCCTCATAAACGTCCGGTATATTCACAATCTTGCCCGTAATAGCCGAATAAGATGAGACATTCGAGAAATTCGGTGACCCGTCTTTCTTCAGAGGCACAGCCGTCCACGTTATAGGGCCTGCAGTTCCACCCATTCTTGTTTTTATTGTATCGTTCTGGACAATTGCAAACTCCAGGCAATCGTTTTCTTCATTCATAATATAGAGCGTGCCTGCATCTGCGCATGAAAACAGGCGGGCCTGGTCTACTATGGACTCAAGAAGACGGTCAAGGTTTTTTTCGGCCGAAAGGGCAATGCCTATCTCGGAAAGTTTCTTAATGAGGGATATCTGGTCGTCAGCGTATTTTTTAACTTCACTGACAACGTTTTTCAGCATTCTGTCAAGGGGGGCATTATCGGAATGGCTGGTCCGCTCTTCTTCAGCAAAATAGTTACTCTTGCCGGCATCGGAATCTTTGTTATGGATGTTGTCCATTGCCTCGTCCTCCGTTTATATTAATGATTTCTGCCGGATTTGTCCTGTCAGGGCCGACAGTGCATAACAACCCACGGCGAAAAGAACGATGGTGGCCCCGGATGAAGTGCCCCAATAGTAAGATGCGAATAACCCGGTTGTCCCTGAAAGCATACTTATCGCTATTGAAAGTGCCGTATATGGGCCCACACTCCGGACTACGTTACGACTGGCTGCCGCAGGCAAAACCAGAAGCGAATTTATTATCAAAATTCCGACCAGACGGATAGCCACCATCACGACCACGGCAAGCAGTATGGTAAAACTTGTCTCAACCAGAAAGGTCCTTATCCTGCGGCTTCGCGCCAACGATCCGCTGATGCTTGTTAAAATCAACGCATTGCCGGCAAAGTACCAATAAACAAACACTATGACGAACAAGGCAGCTATCCAGGCTATTTGTTGGGGGGTAACTGCAAGAATATCTCCGATAAGATATGCAGTGAATTTAACAAAGCCTCCCTGCCTGCTCAGGATAGTGATCCCCAGCGCTATCATAAACGCAAGAAAGACCCCCAAAACAGTATCCATGGATGCACGTGTCATATCTTTCATAATGTTGACGAGGACAGCGAGGACCACAGCAATGATAATCATCGGCAGCGTCGGGTCATGAATTCCGCAAAGTATGCCTATGGCGATGCCGGTGAGGGCTGAATGGCCCAAAACCTCGGTAAAAAAAGCCATCCGGTTGCTAACCACCATGGTACCTAAAACTCCGAATATAGGGGTAACAAGAAGGACCGCCAGCAGGGCATTTTTTATAAAAAGATACCGGGCCAAATCAAAAGGCAGCACATAATCAGCCAATTTGTACCACAGGTCAATCATAACTCTTCCTTTGCAGACGACAAATGAGGCAGAGCGGATATGTTCCAGAGACTGGGGCCAAACGTATGCAGTATTTTCTCGTTGGAAAGCACTTCGGCTGGTCCACCTTCAGCAACAACCGAACGATTCAGGAGAATAATGCGGTCGACATAGGTTGAGATTCCGGCCAGATCATGCGTCACAATGATAACTGCGATGTCGTGTTGTTCCCTTAAACTTCTGACAAGCTGATAAAACAGAGACAACCCCTGAATATCCACGCCACTGCCGGGTTCGTCCAGGAGCAGTAATTCAGGCTCGGCTGTCATAGCAATTGCCAGTAACACACGCTGCAATTCTCCTCCCGACAGTTCGCCGATCCTTTTTTTGCCAAATGCCCGGCAGAGAAGACAGACAGCACGCGCCGGGCTTCCTCCGACAACCGCCTGGTCACCCCGAGCCAAACAGGCTGCTTGCTGATCGCAATGACAACCAGGTCAGTGACATTAATGGGAGAATCCGGATCAAGATGAAGCCTTTGGGGAACATATCCAATTCGCGGTTTCCTGCCTTCAATACCTCCTATACGTGATTCCATGGCGCCACGGTATGGCAATTCCCCTAAAATCGTCCGTAGCAGGGTGGTTTTTCCTGCGCCGTTCGGGCCGACAATAGCGACAACCTCACCGCAATGAATATGCAGGCTGACATTATCAAGAACAGGCTTGTTGCCGAAACGGACCGTCAGATCACTGATTTTGATACAACAGTGCCGGCAGAGCTTATTGTCCACAGAACGTCCCATTTCTATGTTATCTTGAGAAAGCAGTTTTTAATACCTCAAGGTTGTTTTCCATAATATTTATATAAGCGTCAGGACTATTCGGACCGGTTACCGCGGGGTCGAGCATATAAACTCTGGCCCCTGTTTCCCTGGCGATTGTATCTGCCGCTGTAACAGGATATTGAGGCTCGCTGAACAAGGTTTTTATGCCTGCCTCCCTGATCAAATCCACTGTCCTTGCGAGTTCCCCGGCGCTCGGCTCGCTTCCGGGTTCTCTTTCTACCACAGCTGCAATTTCGAGCCCGAACTCTCGTGCAAAATAAGGGAACGCCTCATGAAATGTAATGATCTTTTTGCCTTTATAAGGGGCCAATTCCGTACTCATTTTTTCGCGTAATCTCTCCAGTTTATTAACATAACTTTCGGTATTCCTGCGATACAGGTCCGCGTGAGCCGGGTCGAACTTCTCCATGTCTTTACCGAGATTATTAACTTCGGTAATAGCGAGGGAAATGCTTACCCATACATGCGGATTGTCCCCCTCTTCACCTCCACCCTTAATAAGCTGCATCCCATCTGCCAACTTTATAATCTTAATTTGCGGGTATTGGGCAATAATACGATCAAGAAAAGACTCCATGCCTGCCCCATTGGCAACAACTACCTGTGCATCAGCAAGCTTTTTCATATCATCGGTTGTCACTGTATAATCATGCAAACAACCGGTCATGGTCGGGGTAAGGTTGCTTACGGACACGCCGGGAACGTCCTTAACTACATTGAGCGTCATTATATACATGGGGTAAAAAGAACCGACAAGCTTGATCTTTTTTGTTTCCTGGCCGGCCTCGTGTTTGCAACCGATCACTGACACGAACAAAAACATTACCGTTAACGCCGCAACAGAGAGCGGTCCGGCTTTACTCATAATAAGACGTTTCATCTGCATTTGGAACACAGACCCTCTATGTGCAAAAAATGTTTTTCCACCTTTCCGTTCAAATTCTTCTCGATAAACTTTGATACCGCGCCGAAATTGCAATACTCAACCTCTTCCACCCGCCTGCATCCTCTGCATACAAAATGATGGTGGTGGCCATCCGGCATCTTGCATAACATGTAATACAGTTGCCGGTCGTCAGAGGGGATTTGTATTAAAACTCCTATGTTTTTTAATTCCTCCAGAATTCTGTAAACCGTGGGCAAACCCAACGGAGTAATCTTTTTCCTTAATTCCTGATAAACCTCATGCGGCCCCATACGCCTGTTGTTCTTCAAAAATAAATCAATGACCGCCCTGCGTTTAGGGGTGCTTTTCAGACCGTTCTGTTTGAGAAGACTTACATAGGATTGCAAATAAATAGAACTCATTTACGTTTAGAATATCACAAGCCTTATTGCTTGTTCAAGATACAGAATGAATGCGTCAAGGCGCGGGCTGAAAGCTAAGAACTTTTCAGCATTCGCAGACTATGTTCGCGAGTTCTTTTGAGAAGGTTTCGAAGTTGACCGAATAATCGACCGGACACTCGATAAGGACGAGTTTCTTCAGTGCAAACGCCTTGCGTAAGAGTTCGGACAGATCATCTCCCTCCTTCACCTTCATGCCCACGGCCCCATAGCTTTCCGCATATTTGACGAAGTCAGGATTGGAATAATCGAGAGCGAAGCTCTGGAATCCCTTGGCCTCTTGTTCCCACTTGATGAAACCGAAGGCGTTGTCATTCAGGACCAGGACTACGAGCGGGACGCTGTATCGCAGGGCGGTCTCAAGCTCCTGGGAGTTCATCATGAACCCGCCGTCTCCCACTACAGCCAGCACGTTAAGGCCGGGCTTGAGCATCTTGGCCATGATGCCGGCGGAAAGTCCCGCGCCCATTGTTGCGAGGGCATTATCCAGGAGGAACGTGTTAGGTCTGTAAGTACGGTAGAGCCTCGAGAACCACAGCTTGTAGATCCCGTTGTCAAGGGTCAGGATATCCTGGTGAGACAGCACCTCCCGCACATGACACACGACCTCCTGCGGGGTCAAAGGATACTGTTTCTTGCAATCCGGCGCGAGTTTCCGGTCCAGGAATTCCCGCACTGCCTTGAATGCTCCGTTGTCTTTCCTGGGGACGATCATCGCCCCGAGTTGCCTGAGAGAGCAGGAAATATCGCCTATAATGTCGATTGCGGGATTGTAGTATTTGTCCACCGCTGCTTCTGCGAAATCGATATTTATAATCTTCTTATCGAGATTCCTGTTCCATACATATGGAGGATATTCAACGATATTGTAACCGATCGTTATGATCACATCGGCCATGTCGATTCCGCAATTCACGTAATCACGGCGGTGGATGCCGGTTGCGAAGAGACTGTATTCAGATTCATCGCTAAGAACGCCTTTCCCCATCTGCGTATGTATTGCGTAGATGCCCGTATTATTAATGAAATGCGCCAGCTGCCGGCAGATCCGGCTCCTGTTGGCCCCCGAAGAGAGGATGATAAGAGGGAGCCGGGCTTTGTTGATCAGTTCCGCTGCCTGGGTTATGGACCTCGTATCCGGCAGCGGCCTTCGCGTAAATCCACGTTTCTGCACCTGCGAACCGGTTTGGCTCACAGCAACGTCCACCGGCAGTTCCAGATGCACGGCTCCCGGTCGTTCTGTTTGAGCTAATGCGAAGGCATTCCGTAAAACAGTGGGTATGGTGTCCGGGTCAACTATGGTGACCGAGTCCTTGGTAATCGGCCTCATCACTTCCACCACGTCGACCAGCTGGAACCGGGCCTGCCAGTTTGCCCTGAGCGCCTTCTGGCCGGAGATAGAAACCAGCGGCGCACCGATAAGCTGAGCGTGGGCCACGCCGGTAACAAGGTTTAATGCGCCGGGACCAAGTGTAGAGAAGCAGACCCCGGCCTTTCCTGTGAGCCTTCCATAGGTCGCGGCCATGAATGCAGCGGGCTGCTCGTGGCGTGTAATGATTACTTTGATGGATGAGGTCCGGAGAGATTCGAGGAAGTCAAGGTTTTCCTCTCCCGGCAGGCCGAATACGTACTCCACCCCTTCCTCTTCGAGCTGCCTCACAAAGAGATCGGATGCCTTCATCTCTACTCTCTCACGACCACAGTCTTGATATTCACGAACTCCTTCAGCCCATAGTGCGACAGCTCTCTGCCGAACCCGGATTTCTTTACGCCTCCGAAGGGCAGACGAGGGTCTGACTTTACCATATCGTTTATTGCGATGGCGCCGGCTTCCAGTCTCGCCGCCAGTCTTTCCGCCCGATCGCGGTCTCTGCTCCAGATGGACGCGCCGAGCCCGAACTCTGTATCGTTTGCCACGCTCACCGCCTCATCCTCATTCTTAACAATGATAATGGGCGCAATTGGCCCGAACACCTCTTCGGTAAGTACCTTCATCTTCTTTGTCGCATTATATACCGCACAGGGCGCAAAGAAAAGCCCTTTTTTAAAGGAGTGTTCAACCTGCACAACTTCAGCGCCTTTTGCTTTGGCGTCCCTGAGCTGCTTTTTCAGGGTGTTGAAGATGTCTGTTTTTGCGACCGGGCCGATATCAGTCGACTCATCCATGGGATCGCCGATCTTCAGTTCCCTGAGCCGTGCGAGGAAGTGTTTCCTGAACTCAGCAGCTATTTTCTCGTGAACTACGAAGCGTTTTGCAGCTATACAGCTCTGGCCGGCATTGAACAGGCGGGCGTTGGCAGCCATCCTGCCGGCCTTTTCAACGTCTGCATCGTCAAGGACAATGAAAGGATCGGAGCCGCCAAGCTCCAGCACGAGTTTCTTGATCTTTGCCCCCGCATGGGCGCCGACCTCCTCTCCTGCCTTGTTGCTCCCCGTGAGCGATACCGCATCTACCTTGTCACCATCGATGAGGTCCAGGGTGTCCTTCGCGTCAATGAGCAGCGTCTTGAACACATGGTCCGGGAATCCAGCTTTTAAAAAAGAGTCTTCGATGGCAAGGGCGCACCCGGGAACATTGGATGCGTGTTTCAGCGCCACGACATTGCCCGCGCAGATCGCCGGGATGCCGAACCGGAAAGCCTGCCAGAAAGGGAAGTTCCACGGCATGATCGCGAGCACGATCCCCAGCGGGTCGAACCTTATATAACTCTTTACCGCCTCGGTCCTGATATGCTCGGCCTCCAGGAACTTCGGGGCATTCTCCGCGTAGTAGTCACAGAGCCATGCGCATTTCTCGATCTCCCCCAGCGATTCCCTAATGGGCTTGCCCATTTCTTTTGTTATCTGTTCGGCATATGTCTGTTTTTCCGCCAGGAGATGACCGGCCAATTTCCTGACGCAGCTTGCCCGTTCGTAGGCAGGCACGGAGCGCCAGGCAGAAAATGCTTTCCGCGAAAGCGCTATTTCCTTATTAATTTTCTGTTCGGTCAGGAGTCCGAATTCCCGCATTACTTCCCCTGTATAGGGATTGATTGAATGTATCTTCCTATTGCCCATTGCCTGCCGCCTATTCCCTTTCCTCTATAGGTTTATACGTGCAGCCGGTCTTGCCGCAGTAATGGCCCACATACTCGGAAGAGGGCCGGTAAAGCGCCGGCTTTTCCTGGGCATCGCCTAATTTCTCCTCGATGATGTGCGCCGTCCATCCCGCAATCCGCGCTATGGCGAAAATGGGTGTCATAAGGTCGAGCGGTATCCCCATCATATGGTAAACCGACGCGCTGTAGAAGTCGACATTCGGCTTGATCGTAGTTTTGCCCCGTTTCCCGAATTCCGCAACTGCGCTCTCTTCTATCCGGGCCGACAGCAGGCACCAGTGTTCCTGCCCAAGTTTTTTTCCCAGTCTGAAACACATGTCCTTCAGGAAACGGGCCCTCGGGTCCATAGTTTTGTATACAGCATGGCCCATGCCCATGATCTTGTGTCCGTTGTCGAGCTGCGTCCTTACCCACCCGGCAATATCCTCAACGTCCCGGAGTCCCTGGAGCATCTTCATCACTTGTGCATTGGCGCCGCCGTGGAGGCTTCCGGAAAGTGCGCCAATGCCTGCCGCAACCCCTGCGTACATGTGCGCCCGCGTGGACACCACCTCGCGGCATGCAAATGTCGACGCATTGAACGAATGATCAGCGTGCAGCAACAGCGCCGTATCGAGGTCTCGTGATGTCCCGGCGTCAGGCTGTTTGCCGGTGAGCTGCCACAAGAAATTGCCTGCATGGGACAGTGTATTATCAGGCGGCATAGGCTCCAGGCCTTTTCGTATCCGGTCCCAGCCGGCCACCAAAGCCGGCATACGAGCGATGAGCCTGATCGCCCTGGCAATGTTTGCCTCGCGTGTTTCCAACTCCAGATCAGGATCATCAGCGGCAAGCAGCGGTATGGATGCCTGGAGTATATCCATGGGTCGGGCCTTACCCGGCAGCTGCCTGAAACTTTCGAATACGAAAGCCGGTACCCTCCGCTCCCCGGCCAGCCTGGCCTTGAACTCCTCAAGTTGTTGCCTGTTTGGAAGCTCATCATATAGAAGCAGGTAAGCTGTTTCTTCGAACGAAGAATTGCGGGCAAGCTCCTCGATCTGGAAGCCCCGGTAGATGAGAATTCCGTTTTCACCGTCGACATCGCTGATTTTCGTGTCAGCTACCGTGACGCCACGCAGACCAATATTCTTTACCTTTGCGGCATCAGCCATTTTCACCTCTGCCTCATTTCATTTTTTACAAAATTCAGCGTCCCGCCTGCCACCAAATGGTCCCTCTGACGTCCGGACACTTCGAGGACAGTGATGACGGTCTGCCCATCCACCTCAACTGGAATCTCCGTGTCGCCTTTCGCTATACGGCCCCGGACATCGCGGAACACCACATGCGCACCCTTGTTCAACCGCTCATAGTCTTTAGTGTCTTTAAAGGTGAGAGGAAGAACACCGAAATTGCAGAGGTTGGACTTGTGGATGCGTGCAAAGCTTTTCACTATCTTCGCCCGGACCCCGAGGTAACGCGGAGCAAGTGCAGCATGCTCCCTGCTCGACCCCTGGCCGTAATTCTCTCCGCCGACCACAACTACGACTCCCCTCGTTCTGCACTCAGCGGCAAAAACAGGATCGATCTGCTCGAACACGTGTTCGCTGATAGCGCGGATATTTGAACGAAGCGGGAGCACTTCGTTGCCTGCCGGCATGATTGTGTCTGTAGAGATGTTGTCTCCCACCCTTAGCACAACTTCTGCCTCTATCGTTTCGGGAAGCGGCCCAAGGTCCGGCAGCGGCTGGATATTCGGCCCTCTTACCACTACGGTTTTTTTAAGTTCCTGTGACGGGAATACAATTGACTTCTCGTCAACGGAGTATTTTTCCGGGTCTTCGATCCGCGGATAAGCCATATCTTCTGCCAGGTCCCGAGGGTCTGTGATTACCCCTTTCAACCCGGCTGCTGTTGCAGTCTCGGGAGAGCAGAGGTAGACTTTGTCGTCTTTTGTCCCGGACCTGCCCGGGAAATTCCTGGGGAATGTCCGAAGACTTACCTCGCCTGTTCCCGGCGCCTGGCCCATGCCTATGCATCCCTGGCAACCCGGCTCATGCAAACGCACCCCTGATAAAAGGAACGCCATAAGTCCGCCGGCCTGGGCAACGTTCTCGAGCACCTGACGGCTTCCGGGATTTACATGAAAATTAGTTTCCGGATGTACCCTTCTGCCTTCGAGCATCCTTGCCGCCACCATGAGGTCCCGGAAAGAAGAGTTCACGCTGCTTCCCACTATCACCTGGTCCACTTTCGTGCCTGCAACTTCGCGTACGGGGACTACATTGCCGGGAGAAGACGGCAAGGCAATGAGCGGTCCGAGCTTCGAGAGGTCTATCTCCGCATATTCATCGTACTCTGCGCCATCATCGGCAGCAAGGCCGACCCATGCATCTCCCCGTCCCTGGGCGATAAAATACTCCCGCGTCCTCTCATCGGACGGGAACAGGGACGTTGTTGCTCCTGTCTCTGTGCCCATATTGCCGATTGTTTCGCGGTCTGTGGCGGAAAGAGATTTGACTCCAGGGCCGTAATACTCTATGACCTTGCCCACGCACCCCTTGACGTTATAGAGCCGGAGCATTTCGAGTATTACGTCCTTGGCGCTCACCCAGTCCGGGAGTTTACCTGTGAGCCTGACCCCAAGGACTTTGGGGCAGGGGAGATAATAGGGGTAGCCGGCCATGGCCAATGTAACATCCAGACCACCGGCGCCGATACCCAGCATGGAGACGCCTGCGGCCCCGGGGGTATGACTGTCAGCTCCGAGAAGCGTTTTTCCGGGAACGCCGAAGCGCTCCATGTGCACTTGGTGCGAGACGCCGTTGCCCGGCTTGCTGAAATGGATACCGTATCTGGCAGCCGCGGTCTGGAGGAACTTGTGATCGTCGGCATTCTTGTTATCTGTCTGGAGGAGGTTGTGGTCCACATACTGCGCCGCCAACTCAACCTTCACCCGGTCGAGTCCCAATGCTTCGAACTCTAATATGGCGAGCGTCCCTGTAGCGTCCTGCAGCAGGGTGTGGTCGATTTTAATGGCGATTTCGCTGCCGGGCATTAACTGACCCTCCACCAGGTGGGCCTCCAGAATCTTATGAGTCAGGTTCTTTTTCATGAGATTAATTCAATAATACTTTACATCCCATGAGGATGCAAGATATGGATATCAGATTGTGTGGCGAGTTGATAAACTGTCCGTATCTGTAGCACATAAACTGTCCGGGTGGTATATGGATAGCAAGGGGGGCTATCCATGAAACGTTCGGCGGTGTTGCAGGAGGTACGGAAAATGAGATTTGAAGAAGGTTATGAGGGCTGGAAGAGTGGACGGCTAACGCAGGAGGAAGCGGCGATGCTCCTTGGTGTCTGTGACAGGACATTTCGGCGATATCTGCTGAGGTATGCGGATAAAGGGATGGAGGGACTTATAGATAAGCGTTTAGGACAAATATCGCATCTGCGAGCACCAGTTGACGAAGTGATGGCGCTATCGGATCTTTATAGAGGACGTTATTATGGTTTCAACGTCAAGCATTTTTTTAGCTGGTATCGCCGAGTTCATCAAGGAAACAGGAGCTACACATGGGTCAAAAACACCCTCCAGGAAAAGGGATTGGTACCGAAAGGGGCACTGAAAGGGGCACACAGGAAAAGAAGGGTCAGGGCTCCCTATATCGGCATGATGCTTCATCAGGATGGTTCCCGGCACCAGTGGGTTCCCGGCAAATTATGGGATTTGATCGTGACGATGGATGATGCCAGCAGTGAACACTACTCGATGTTTTTTGTTAAGGAAGAAGGCACACAAAGCAGCTTTCTGGGTGTAAAAGAGGTTATAGAGCAACACGGGTTGTTTGCTTCGTTGTATACGGATCGCGGAAGTCACTATTGGCATACACCGGAGGCTGGAGGGAAAGTGGACAAATCAAGTCTTACCCAGTTTGGTCGTGCAATGAGCCAACTGGGGATTAAGATGATCCCTGCGTATTCTCCTGAAGCCAGGGGCCGTTCTGAGCGAGCCTTCAGTACCCATCAAGATCGGCTGGTCAAGGAGCTTGCGATGGCGGGCATCACTGGGATGAAGCAGGCCAATGATTATCTTGCCAGTACATATATGCCGGCCCATAATGCCGAGTTCGCCGTTATCCCTCAAGAACCAGAGAGCGTGTTCGTGACTTGGGCAGGCACTGCCTTGGAAGACATCCTATGCGAACAGTATGACCGCACCGTCGGCAATGACAACTGTGTAAAGTTCGATGGACTAAAACTTCAGATCCCGCCAAATCAATATCGTTGCCATTACGTCAGGGTCCAGGTAAGCGTTCATCGTTATCCCGACGGTAGACTTGCTATCTTTCATGGACCGAGAAAACTGGCTGCCTATAACTCTAAAGGAAAGGAGATTGCAATTTGCTCACATGCAGCGGCATAAGCCTTAATAAAACTGAAATCGGTGGACTGCCATGTTCCATGCGCAGCCACCCTGCAGAACCGGACAGTTTATTTGCTCTAAAACCGGACAACTCTATTTGTTGACAACAGATATGGATATCAGATATGGATATCGGAAGCGCCGGAGAGATAATCTTCGGGCCGGCCTTTTGGACATTGCGCAACGTCAAAAGTCTTAAATGAGTTATTGACCTTAACTCACTGCAGCTGTATCTCCCTGACGGCATTGTTACCGGTATCCGCCACAAAGAGGTTTGTTCCATCCACGGCAATTCCGTCCGGGGAATTGAAGGACGCTGAAGTGCCGGTACCGTTGGTAAAGCCCGCCGTTCCAGAGCCGGCCAACGTTGTAACTTGTCCTGTGGAAATCACGATGCCGCGAACGGCATTGTTGCCGGTATCCGCCACAAAGAGGTTTGTTCCATCCGAGGCAATGCCGTCCGGGGAATTGAAAGACGCTGAATTGCCGGCGCCGTTGGTAAAACCCGCTGTTCCTGAACCGGCCAACGTTGTAACTTGTCCTGTGGCTATCACGATCTTACGAACGGCATTGTTGCCGGTATCCGCCACATAGAGGTTTGTTCCATCCGAGGCAATGCCGTCCGGGAAATTGAAGGACGCTGAAGTGCCGGCACCGTTGGCAAAACCAGCTATTCCTGAACCTGCCAGTGTCGTTACTTGACCTGTCGCTATCACGATCTCACGAATGGCATTGTTACGAGTATCCGCCACATAGAGGTTTGTTCCAACCGCGGCAATGCCGTCCGGGAAATTGAAGGACGCTGAAGTGCCGGCGCCGTTGGTAAACCCCGCTATTCCTGAGCCTGCCAGTGTTGTTACATGTCCTGTGGCTATCACGAGCTCACGAATGGCATTGTTACGAGCATCCACCACGTAGAGATTTGTTCCATCTGAGGCAATGCCGCTCGGGGAATTGAAGGACGCTAAGGCGCCGGTCCCGTTGGTAAAACCCGCTGTTCCTGATCCCGCCAGTGTCGTTACTTGTCCTGTAGTTATCACGAACTCACGAATGGCATTGTTACGAGTATCCGCCACATAGAGGTTTGTTCCATCCGTGGTAATGCCGCTCGGTAAATTAAAGGATGCCGAATTGCCGGCGCCGTTGGTAAACCCCGCTGTTCCCGAACCTGCCGGCGTTGTAACGACGATAGTCGATCCGGATTCTGTAAAGTTGACTCCGCTGATATTTGCATTGTTCATTGTCTGAGAACTGTTGGAAGGACTGAAGGCATAACCCGTAAGCGAGGGCGTGATTGTATAGCTGCCATTTGCAATATCTCCAAAACTGTAATTTCCGTTTGAATCAGTAGTGGTTGACGCTGTGGCTGCGCCGCTTAGAGATACGGTCACGCCAGGGACACCCGAGCCGTTAAGCGTTACCGAACCCGATATGGTATGGGTTGAGATGATCGAAAAGCCGCAAGCTGCAATTATCGACAAAACCAATACACTCAATAGAAGAAATAAACTTTTTTTTGCTCTCATTTGGCCTCCTCATATCTGGACTCTGTTTAGTTTAACGAATTGCAGTGGAAAGTAAAAGAAAAATTGAGAAGCGGCTTGAAATGGTTTGGGAAAAAATAGGGGTAACTCCCTGCCTGGAAATATATCTTGACATTCTTTTTCAAGATGTTGTAAGTTCCGCCTGAAATTGGTATAATTTTTTTGTTACCAGGACTTTTTATGAAAACCCACTAAAAGGGAGGTCAAATTATGTCAGAAAGCGATGATGGAATTACCAAGCAGTTTCTTGATGCAGTTGAGTTTCGCGGCGTCAACAGAAGGGATTTCCTGAAGTATTGCGGCGCCACAGCAGCTCTCCTCGGTTTGTCGGAGCTATATGCCCCAAAGATAGCCGCCGCAATAGAAAAAGCCTCAAAAAGGCCTCCCGTTGTATGGTTGAATTTTGCTTCTGATTCCGGCTGTACGGAAGCGCTCATCAAAGGTACATATCCAACCGCGGCTGATCTGATTCTCGATGTGCTCAGTCTTGATTACAATGAAACAGTAATGGCTGCCGCTGGCAAGCAGGCTGAAGAAATACTTGACAACTCAAAAAAAGAAGGCGGTTATATCCTTGTAATAGAAGGCGGTATGCCTACCCGGAAAGGGTACGGCACAATCGGCGGCAAGGAGATGATAGATGTTTTTAAAGAATTTGCAGGCCCCGCTGCAGCGATCCTGGCAGTCGGAAGCTGCGCCACCTTCGGCGGAGTGCCCTCAGCAGCTCCAAACCCCTCACAAATAATAGGTGTATCAGAGGCGCTTAAGAAAGTGGGAGTCGACAAGCCTGTTGTCAATCTCGACCTCTGTCCCGTTAACGTGGAATTCCTTACCACGGTCATAGTAAATTACCTGCTTCTCGGCAAATTGCCTGAACTCGACAGTTTCGGAAGGCCGAAGATGTTTTACGGCCAGCTGATTCATGACAATTGCGAGCGCAGGGAGCATTTCGATGCAGGCAGAT
Source organism: Nitrospirota bacterium (assembly GCA_963784135.1). GTDB lineage: Bacteria > Nitrospirota > Thermodesulfovibrionia > Thermodesulfovibrionales > Dissulfurispiraceae > JADFXI01. The sequence continues at coordinate 45,448 of CAWAQG010000012.1, forward strand.
TTGTTGAGAAATTCGGCTCGAAGGAAGAGGCCCTTAAATATTGTCTTTATAAGATGGGATGCAAGGGGCCAATGACATATTCGGCATGTCCGAAGGTAAGATATAACAGCAGGATAAGCTGGTGCATTGGAGCAGGAGGGCCATGTATAGGCTGTGCGGAACAGGGATGGCCTGACAAATTTGCCGGATTTTACAACAGGCTGCCGGATGTCAAAATGGCCGGTCTCGAAGCTACAGCAGACAAAATCGGCGCGGCTGCCGCAGTTGTGACCGCTGCGGGCATCGCAGTTCATGCAATCGGGTCTGCGGCATCAGGAAGAATGAAGGGCAAAGATGAGGGAGGTGAAAAATAATGGCAAGGATAACAATTGATCCTATGACGAGGATAGAAGGGCATCTCAAAGTGGATGTCGAAATTGAAGGCGGCAAGGTCAAGGATGCGTGGACCTCGGGCACACTTTTCAGAGGTTTTGAAATAATTCTGCAGGGAAGGGACCCGAGGGATGCATGTCACATTACGCAGAGGATCTGCGGCGTATGTCCCACATCTCATGGCCACGCATCTTCCATGAGTATGGAAGATGCCTTTAAGGTGAAACCGCCGGATAATGGAAGACTGATCAGAAATATGATTGAGGGCGCCCAATTTGTCCATTCCCATATACTGTGGTTTTATCACCTTACTGCGCTTGATTACGTTGACGTTGTATCTGCGCTTAAGGCCCAGCCGAAAGAGACGTCTCTCAAGAGGGTCCAGGAGAAATTAAAGGCCTTTGTAGAATCAAAACAGCTCGGACCTTTTGCAAATGCTTACTGGGGCCATCCTGCTTACAAACTGCCGCCTGATATCAATCTCCTTGCCGTTGCGCACTATCTCGAGGCCCTTGATATGCAGGCAAAGGCCGCTGCGGTCAGCGCTCTTTTGGGCGGAAGGATGCCCATGACTATGACCAGCCCTCCGGGAGGAACAACTCACGTTCCGACTGTTGAAGACATGAAAGATTATCTTTTCAGGGTAAAGGAACTCCAGAACTGGATAGATAATGTGTTTATTACGGATGTCCTGACAGTGGCCCCCTATTACCTGGATTATGCGGGGATCGCCAAAGGTCATGCTAATTTCCTTGCATGGGGAGTATTTGAGGATGCGTCTTTCGATCCAAAGAAAAGAATGCTTCCAAGAGGCGCGATTTTTGCTGAGGACTTTCCAAAGGTGCATGACCCAAAGCCGGAGGATGTAACAGAGGATGTTTCCCATAGCTGGTACAAGGGCGCCAAACCGCTGAATCCCGCTGTCGGAGAAACAGATCCTGAATATACGGGTTATGACGAAAACAAGAAATATACCTGGGCGAAAGCCCCAAGACTGAAAAACAAGCCTATGGAAGTCGGCGCTCTTGCAAGAATGCTCGTGGCATATGCATCCGGCCAGCCGACAGCTCAAAAGCTTATTGACAGCACGCTGACAGCTATCGGACATTCAGGCCAGCCCCAGGTGCTTATGGGAGTGATCGGAAGGATTGCTGCAAGGGCGCTTGAGTGCAAGATGGTTGCCGACGCCATGTATCAGTGGGGCGTCGAAGTTATCGGGAACATAAAGAAAGGCGACACAGATGTTTATACTGCATACGAGATACCTGACCAGGCGCAGGGAATAGGGCTATGGGAGGCGCCGAGGGGCGCATTGGGCCACTGGATAGATGTCGCAGGGAAGAAGATCAAGAACTACCAGTGCGTTGTGCCTACGACATGGAATGTATGCCCAAGGGATGAAAATGGTGTAAGGGGGCCGATCGAGGAAGCTCTTGTCGGAACGCCTGTGGTTGATCCTGAAAAACCTCTCGAGGTATTGCGGGTTGTTCATTCATTCGATCCCTGTCTTGCATGCACCGTACACGTGATCCATCCTGAATCGAACCGTATAATGGAATTCAAGGTAGCTTAGGGGGGATGCCATGGGAAACGAAATGAAATATGAATGGAACCTGGCATTCAGGATCGATCACTGGGTCAGGTTCCTGGCAATTGTGATATTAATAGTCACAGGCTTTTATATTCATTGGCCCTACATGGCCGGGGGGCCGGACAGTTTTTTAATGGAATGGATGAGGTTTTCCCATTTTGTTTCAGCATATGCGCTTGTGCTGGGGCTTGTAGTTAGAGTGTATTTGGCTTTCAACTCAGGGGCCTCCAGCGACTGGAAGGATTTTGGAATACGGAAAAACCTTGTTGGTATTCCTGATATGCTCGGATATTACCTCTTGATAAAGGGTACCCACAAGGATTACGGGAGATACAATCCTCTTCAGGCATTTGCGTATCTCTTTATGGCCCTTATGATAATTTTTACGGCGTTGACCGGGGCCGCCCTTTATAAGGGTAATGCATTCGGCTTCATTAACGCTGCCGCGAGCTTCAGTTGGGTCACTAACATGCTCGGAGGCGAATCTTATGTAAGGATATGGCACTTCCTTTCAATGTGGATCTTCATTATATTCCTTTTAGTGCATGTCTATCTTAGCCTGTTGATCACTGCTACCAACAAGGACAGGTCCTTCACATCTATCTTTACTGGTTATAAACTGAAGAAAAAATCTGCATGACGGATGGAAATGAAATGGGGGGAGGCATGCCTCCCCCCAAAGTTTTAGTACTGGGGGTTGGGAATCTCCTGCTTAAAGATGATGGGGTCGGCGTGCATGTAATTAACGCGCTTCGTGATACTCCGTTTCCTGATAACATCCAACTTATCGATGCCGGCACTGTAAGCCACCAGCTGATCTCACTGTTTCATGAAACAGATTATCTCATTCTTGTCGACGCCGTAAGCGCTGGTGATGTGCCAGGGTCCATATACAGGTTTTCCCCTGATGAGATCAATTTCCAGACAGGGTATAAGCTGTCGCTTCATGAAATGAATCTTATCGACATACTTCAAATGGCGGAGCTGACAGGCGCAAAGCCGGAAACCGTTATAATAGGAATACAACCAAAGGATGCCTCCTCATGGTCGCTTGAGTTAAGCGATGAGGTGCAAGCCGTTGTCCCGAAGGTCAAGGATCTCGTAATTGAAGAATTAAAAAAAATAAATGCAATTCCGTCTTACAAAAGTTGAGCCCCCTGTTCCGCCAGCTTGGACCTGACGCTTGATTTCAGATTGATAAAACAGAAGTTTTCCTCGTTGATGAAGCGGCTTATCAGATACGCAAGGCCGTTGCTTGCCTTGTCAAGGTAAGGAGTGTCGATCTGATTGAGGTCGCCGGTAAAAACTATTTTTGTTCCCTCGCCGCAACGGGTGACAATGGTTTTGACATCTATAGGCCTGAGGTTTTGGGCCTCATCGATAATGAAATAACGCTTTGGCAGGCTGCGGCCCCTTATGTAAGTCAGAGGTTCCACCTGTAACAGGTCCGCATCTATAAGATACTGATAGCTTCTTATTGACGAGGCATTGGTCTTGTCCTTTATCATCCCCTTTGGAGTGTTGACGATGACCTCCAGATTATCGAAAATCGGCTGCATCCAGGGCGTCAGCTTTTCCTCGATATCTCCAGGCAGGTAGCCGAGATCATTACCCATAGGGACAATCGGCCTTGAGACGATCACCTGTTCATAAAGCGCGGATTTCCTCGTGATCTGGGATGTCTGATGAAGCCCGGCGGCAAGCGCAAAAAGGGTTTTGCCCGTGCCCGCATTCCCTATGAGCGCCACGATTTCTATCGAAGGATCTATCAACGCATCCACGGCGCATTCCTGCTCCAGGTTTCGGGGCGCTATCCCCATCAACTCCTTTGCCCGCTTCACGGCTTTCATCCTGTCTTTCCCTGTCAGTTTATACAGGCTGCTTTCAGACAATAAGTAGCGCTGGGAACATATCCCATTGGTATTATCGCCATTTGTAAGTACCTTGCCGTACTGCTGGAACAGTGAGGTCTTGTCATTCTTATAGTCCTCGACCGGAATCCCCAGCGATTCGGCCTTTATTCTTACCGCCGTATCTTTGGAAACCAGTATTACGGGAAGCGCATTCCCATCTTCATCTCTGGGCTCTTTTTTTGTGATGGTCAGGGCGGTCTTTATGATCTGGTTGTCTTCCGTCCCATTGTCAAGAAATTTTGGAGATGAGTTGTTTTCCGGCAGGCATACCGTCATAGTGCCGCCCGATTCCATTGTGACCCCTGATGAAAGAGAACCCTTTTCTCTTAATTCGTCTACTATCCTCAATGCCTGTCTGGCAGAAGAAGCGATCTCTCCCCGCCCCTTTTTCAGGCTGTCCAACTCCTCTATCACGACAAAGGGGATAGTAATATCATTGTTGTCGAACTTATAGATTGAGGTAGGGTCATGGATCAAGACATTGGTGTCGAGCACAAAAATTTTTTTCATCTGCTGCCCTCCATAGGTATATAAATTATCGGCAATAGCAAAGTGTTGAATGCGACGATAGGGGACTGGATAGGGTTGCAAGAGGTTTTTACGAGGAGAATGTCATAATTATTACATTCCATCTTTCGGTATATTATTGCATAAGTTATGTTACAAAAGTATTAAATTTTTGGCAGTGGGTCATAGGGAAGGCAGGAGAAGTGGAGAACTTGTTTTTCGACGCGCTGAAACTACCTTCGTCGGCAATTCCCAAATTCTCCGTAGCAGCGATATCCGAATCTGTTCTCAGCTGGGGCTCGGCGTTACTCGCCCCCTTTACAGTAGACACGTGCATCGCGTCGAAAAACAAGTTCTCCACTTAATTATATTGGATCGGCAGGGGCAGGCTGTTTGTCGGAGCGATGCACGGGTCTGCTCCAACAGGGGCGAGTAACGTCGAGCCCCAGCAGGGAATGGGTATGGACGGGGCTACTTATAACGAATTGTCTCTGGCTATGAAAGTAGTTTCAGCGCTCCGACAAACAGCCTGCCCCTGCCGATCCTTTCCATGCCGACTCAAAGGACACTTTTCGCAACGAGGCTTGGGTTTGCAGTAGTCTTTTCCAACCATCACAAGAAGAGCATGGTATTCATTGAAGAGTTTTGTGTCTTCGTCCAGCGCCTCATGGAAAAGCCGCCGGTATTCATCATACGAAGCTCCATGGTCTAATATGCCGTGCCTCGACATCACCCGTTTTGTATAGGCGTCAATAACGAACACAGGTTTGTCGAGGGCATAGAGGAGAATTGAATCGGCTGTTTCAGGCCCGATGCCGTGCACATTCAGGAGTTCCTGCCTGAGTGATGCCGTGTCGCCTTTGCTCATCCTTTTCATGCTGCCAGCGTATGTTTTTATGAGAAAAGCGAGGAAGGCCCTTAATCTTCCAGCCTTTATATTGAAGTATCCTGACGGTCGTATAAGCAGGGCAAGCTCTGCTGCCGGCACCCTGTGCAGCGCCCGCGCACTGAGCACGCGAGCAGCTTTAAGGTTTGAGATGGCCTTTTCAACATTGGACCAATTGGTGTTCTGGGTGAGAATTGCCCCTACGGCAACTTCAAACGGGCTATCTCCAGGCCACCAATGCTGTGGGCCATAAAAAGCGTAAAGTTTATCATAAATTTCAAACAGGGTCTTTTTTTTGCTTTCAGCTGTCACTCTTAGTGGGCTTTCTTCGTCATTTTGTACACAAAAGCGAGCACTTCGGCGACTGCCTTGTATAGATCGGGTGGAATCTCCTCATAGAGGTCAAGTGCGGAAAGCACCTCTACAAGCTGCGGGTCGTCTTTTAAAGGGATATTATGCTCTTTTGCGATAGAGAGTATTTTTTCAGCAATGGCCCCTGTTCCCTTTGCGACAATCCTCGGCGCGGTATCCTGTTCAGGCTTGTAGCGCAATGCTGCCGCTTTCTTGCGTTTGTCAATCATGACGAACTCTCAAAAAGTCAGGAATCAGACGGTTTCGTAAAAAGGTCATAGGCAAGGCGCGCAAATACTGAGGAATGAGGCGTACTTTCTGTACGCCGCAGTGACGAAGTGTGCAGCGCAACGCAGCATATGGACTTTTTACGAGACCGTCAGTCATGTCTTAATGCTTATTATCCTGTCGGAAGAGCCGAGTTTGTCGAGCTGCTCCATGGTAGTATCGGTTTTATCGAGTACATGGGCCGCTTTGAGGCTCAGCCCTTTTTCTGCGAAAGAAGATTTAAGCTCGTCCAGATTGGAGTTGATCAGAGAATGGGATTCCGGCCTGGCAGCCTTGAAAGAGACAAAAAAATCTCTGTTAGTCATCAGTACCAGTATCGAAAGTGACCCGAAACCGGCGAGATCGAGATTTATTCTGCAGGAGGACGATCTGCCCCCTGTTGCGCCTTCGCGCCCCCGCTTGAATGCTACATCGCCGTCCTTTAATTCTTTCCAATTGACAGGCAGAAAAGTATAGAATGAGTCGGTAGTTTTGGAAAGCGCCTGGAATGTTTCAACATCCTTCAGGAGACCTTCAACCCTGCCTTGCAGGTTTTTTAAAGCAGCAGCATCGTTGACAGTTTCTTTTGCAGCAGCGGGCGCTTTTGAATCTTGTGCGGCAGTGCTTCCCTCAAGCGGAGAGGAAAGGCGCTGTTTTAATTCCAGGAGCACCGCTTTCAGGTCATTCTTGAGAGCGGGGAGGTAAGACGGCTGCGCATGTCCCGGTTTCTCATCTTTTTGAGCTTCTGCAGCATCCTTGAGAACTGGAAGTGGAGACGGCTGCGACTGTCCGGGCTTCACATCTGTTGGAGTTTCTGCGTCTGTTTGTGATGTTATCAATCCTTGGCCGGAAGTCGCCGCGCCCTGTTGCAAATCCGGACCCGCGGCAGGCCCGGCTGTTTCGTTTTCCACCTCAGCAGCATTGAGCAGCATTGAAAAAGCGGTTGATTTGAGTTTTGCTTCAAGAGCCACCCCGCTATTCAGGAGGGCATTTTTAAGGGGCCCGGAAAGGAGCTTTTCCATGTTGAGCATTATATCGGACTTTAAGTTCCCGATAGCAGGGGAGTTTTTCAGTGTATCGGAAAGCTGGCCCAGCACTGTCTCGAGCCGGGATTGAATGCTCTGGCCCGTTGATCTCAGACTTGACTGCAGGAGATCCTGCAGTTGTGTTTTTATATCTTTCGGCAACGCATTAATATCAGCCGGCAGCGCTTTCAACAGGCTTTCGAGTTTATCGAGCGGGAAACTATCTGCTGCACCGCTCTCAGCCGGGGCCCCGCCACCCTTTGTAACAGTTGAGGCAATGCCCTGGTTTCCGGAAGGGGCGGTCCCGCTCTGCTTTAACAGACTATCCGACAATTCCTGAATGAGTCCGGCAAGGGTCTGTCCTTCAGGTGTCGTCATGAAGTTTTTGAGTGCCGATGCGTCCCCCGAAGTGTCCTCATAGCCAAGAAACTGCAGCTTGAGTTCATTGGCGGAAGACTGGGAATCGGACACTTTAAAGAGAGCTGTCTCTCCCTGTTGCAGAGGCACTTGAGTTTTTGCCGTAATGAGTTCGCCCTTTATCCTGAGGACCGCATTTCCTGCCGGCAGGAGGTTTAGAACTTCCGCTTTTATCGTTTCCCCTGCCGCGAGCAGCACAGACTTGCCCATGGCCTTATCAATTGTAAGGTTCGGGTCGACGAGACTTGTAATCTTGAAATTAATCATGGTGCGTTCTATTATTATATCATTAACATTTCTTTATTTTTTTCGGGGATTTCCTAAAAAAATGAAGTAATGGGGAAAATGTTGGATGTTGACGGCTCCGTAAAAAGTCGTCACTCCCGCGGAGGCTGGAATCCATTTTTTTGTATGAAGACTTGATGAACAGAGCAAAGTGGGTCCCCGATAAAGGAACTCGGGGATGACGATAAATTCACTACTTTCGAGGCAATGACGAAAAGATGCTTTTTCAGCCTTTTTACGAGTTCGTCAACATTCAATATTCAAAATTTAACATTCTACTATAAGGAGACTTTATGCTTGATGCGCGCTTTGTAAGGGAGAACATCGACACATTAAAAAAGGCTTTGGAAAAGAGGGCTTATGATATCGACCTTTCAGGTTTCCTGAGGATTGAAGAGGAAAGGCTCGGATTGCAGAGGGAATCCGAAGAACTTAGGAATAAGAGAAATGTCGTATCAGAAGAGATTGGGAGATTAAAGAGGCAAAAGCAGGATGCAGACCGCCTTGTTTCTGAAATGAAAGGCGTCTCTGAAAGAATTAAGGAGATTGACGAGGTGCTTAAAGGCATTGAGGAGAAAACAGGGCTGTTTCTCCTTAATATCCCCAATATCCCCCATGATTCTGTTCCCGTGGGCAAAGACGAGACCGAAAATGTGGAGGTTAGAAAATGGGGAGAGCCGGGGGTGTTTGATTTTGGGCCGCTGAACCACTGGGACCTTGCCGAGACGCTCGGCATCATCGATTTTGAGCGGGGCGCCAAGATTGCCGGAGCACGGTTTTCATTAATGAGGGGGGCAGGCGCCCGCCTTGAAAGGGCACTGATGAATTTTATGCTCCATTTAAATACTGAGAAGGGCTATGAGGAGGTCTTCCCGCCGCTTCTTGTAAACAGGGAAAGCATGACCGGGACCGGACAATTGCCGAAGTTCGAGGCGGAACTGTTCAGGACAGTTGATCCGGAGTTTTACCTTATACCTACTGCCGAAGTGCCTGTGACCAATATACACAGGGATGAAATTTTGAGGGAAGACCAGCTCCCTATCTATTATACTGCCTATACTCCCTGCTTCAGGCGCGAGGCCGGCTCATACGGAAAAGATGTGCGCGGACTGATACGGCAGCACCAGTTTAACAAAGTGGAACTGGTGAAATTTGTAAAGCCTGAAAACTCCTATGACGAACTCGAAAAACTGACGGCTAATGCCGAGGACATATTACAGAAACTGGGTCTGCCATACCGTGTTATAGTTCTTTGTACGGGAGATATGGGATTTTCTTCAGCCAAAACTTATGACATCGAAGTCTGGTTGCCCGGCCAGAACAGGTACCGCGAGATATCTTCCTGTTCAAATTTTGAGGATTTTCAGGCGCGAAGGGCAAATGTCAGGTTTAAAAGAGAAGCTAAAAAGGGAACAGAATTCGTCCATACGCTGAACGGCTCCAGCCTCGCAATTGGCCGGACACTCGTTGCCATCCTCGAAAATTACCAGCAGAAAGACGGCACGGTGGTGGTGCCCGAGGCACTGAGGCACTACATGGGGATGGATGTTATAAAATAAATAATTGAGGTATACTTACAGTTATGGTAAGAATGGCGGTAATTGACGGGCAGGGCGGAGGCATCGGAAGCCTTATAATCAAGCGATTAAAAGATGAATTGGGAGACAGAATTGAAATTATCGCCCTCGGCACCAACTCCACCGCCACCATGGCGATGATCAAGGCGCGGGCCAATAAGGGCGCTACCGGAGAGAATGCGATACAATGGAATTCCGGGAGGGTTGAGATTATAACCGGACCTCTGAGCATAATGCTGGCAAATGGCATGCTTGGGGAGCTTACACCTAAAATGGCGGAGGCAATAGCGTCTTCTCCCGCCAGAAAATTGCTGCTCCCCCTGAACCAGGAGAGACTGGGCGGCATAAAAGAGCTGCTGCCTTACCTGATAGAAAGACTTGTTGAACGCATTAAGGCAATGATTAATGAACATGATAAATGATGAATTAAGGATTTCCACAATTGTTCATCGATCATTGAGCATTATTAATTGATTTTTTAAAGGAGGTTGCACATGTGTGAGGCGAATGCATATATTTATAAAGATGGGAAAGAAAACCTTTATCTGGAAAACGTGGATGTCCTGATTCCGGAAGGCGAAACTATTTTTCTCAGGAACCTTTTCGGTGAGCAGAAAACATTTAAGGGCTATTTAAAAGAGATATCTCTGCTCAGGCATAAAATATTGCTTGAAGAGAAGAAGTGAGCTGGGCGGTGGCCGTGATCAGAAAATCCCTGCTGCTGAAGATTTTTGATGCTGCAAATATGCAGCGCTGGAACGATAAAATACGTCCGGTCGAGCTAAGGGAACTCGATAAACAGGCGCATAAGATGATGATTGCGTATCTTATCGGAAAGTTTGAAGAGGGGCATACCGGGTTTAACTGGATAGATATCATCGAGGGCGGTATTTTTGAGTTCCTGCAGCGGCTTATTATTACTGACCTGAAGCCGCAAATCTTCTACAAAATAAAGGAAGACACACATAAATATAAACAATTAAATGATTGGGTGTACGATAAGCTGGAAGCGCTTATATCGCCTTTGGGTGAGGATTTCTGCAAGAGATTTAAAGACTATTTTTCTGATACCGGCGATACTTTAAACAAGAGGATCCTCAGCGCCGCTCATTTTTATGCTACGAAGTGGGAATTTGATATTGTAGAGCGTGCAAACCCTGACGGGTATGAGATCGCTGATATAAAGCGCGACCTGCAGGGTCCGGCAAGAGAAATATTATGACTTGAAGGGCATACAGCATCTGGCGTTATATTCAAAGCTGAAAAACTTTATAGATCTCTGCGGACAACTCCGGTTTCAATTGCGTTGGAGCCATATCCATAGAGTCCCGAAGACCTCTGTCCTCGGTCATATGCTTATTGTAGCGGTACTATCCTATCTGTTTTCAATGCAAATAGATGCTTGCAACAAACGCTGCATTAATAACTATTTCACCGGTCTCTTCCATGATCTGCCGGAAGTCCTCACACGGGATATCATCTCTCCGGTAAAAACATCTTTTGAGGGATTTGAAGCTCTTATCAAGGAATATGAGAAGGACCAGATGGAGAAAGAGGTATACGCGCTGATCCCCGGGGAGTGGCATTCAGAAATGCGGATGTTCACGGAAAGCGAGTTTACAAGTATCATAACGATGGACAATATGATAAAAAACAGGACATCCGATGAAATCAGCAGAGAGTTTAATAAAGATGAGTATAATCCGAGGGATGGCGAACTCGTTAAGGCAACCGACCACCTTGCTGCTTTTATCGAGGCATACCTGGGTCTGGTAAACGGCATAAAGTCCAATGAGCTTGACGATTCAAAAAATTACCTGAAGGGCAAGTACAAACATTCGTTGATAGCCGGAATAAAATTCGGCGAAATTTATGCCGATTTTGAATAAAAAAGAGGCTAAAGGCAAAGGGCGAAGGGCTAAAGGGAAGATAAAGATGAACCTTTTGCCTCTAGCCCTTTGCCTTTAGCCCTTGTCTTTATGACTTCCTGGAGATATATAGATTCCGGCGCCTGTGATGCCGCTTACAATATGGCTCTTGACGAGGCAATTGCTGCGGCGGTCCGGAAAGGAGATTCACCTCCCACACTGCGGTTTTACGGCTGGCTGCTGCCTGCGGTCAGCCTCGGTGCATTTCAGGGAATAGCGATATCGACGCCAGTTATTGTGCTGAACATGATATCCAGGTCGTCAGAAGGCTTACAGGGGGCAGGGGCATTTTCACGGCGAGGAGCTTACCTATAGTTTTTCGGCAGGAAATGAGGGTTTGTTTTCTCAGGGTCTTCTCGAGTCCTACGGCAAATAAGCGCGCATTTTCGCTCGCTCTGCAACGGATGGGACTCACTGTGAAGATGAAAACCCGGCGGGAGAAGGGAAGCAACCTTGAAGAAGCCCTCTCTGTTTTCAATCCACATCCTACGGGGAATTCACCATTAGCGGCAAAAAACTGATTGGCTCGGCCCAGAAACGATGGGGGGACGGTTTCTTGCAGCAGGGCTCGATACCATTCGCAATAGATAATACGGTGCTTGCCGCGGTTTTTAAAAATAAAGGGCAAGCGACAAAGGGCAAAGGTGAGGATTTCGCGGGTTTAAAAGACATGGTCCCATGATTTCAGTCCGCAAGTGTTCGAAGGGTATATAAAGGAATCTTTCGAAACCCTCTTCGGCGTCAGCTTGCCTGGGTCCCTTCCATCTGAGCAGGAGGTGGCGCTGGCGCATCTTCTTTGTGTTGAGAAATATCAGCAACCCCTGTGGACGGCTGGGAAGCTGCGAAAGGAGCACCTTTGTAATAATGGAATACAGAGGCCAGCATAATAAGACTTAAATACCCCTGGAACATATACGTAAGCAACTGGTAGGGCAGCGAAATCAGCGGCCCTATAACGGGAATAAAGGTCAGGGGAACTCCTATCAATATCACGATAAATCCGATTACCATATATCCCAGCAATACAACAATGTAAAATCCGATAGCAGCAGGTTTTGAAAGAAGATAAATTACCGTCTCTTTTAAAGCAGTCACAGACCTGGGGTGGTCAAAGACAAGGTGAGCGATTCCGTAGGTTGCTGCCGAGAGCGTCAGCAGAATCAGGGCAAATCCGACTGGACATAAGTACCAGTAGAGCAGAAAAAACTGATAAAGAGTCCGAAAGTTGCATCGTAGCTCTTGGCAATATCAATGATCGTTGACGCCGCCCCTACTAAAATGCCGAGGAAGAAGGCAATAAACAGGAACACGAGGCCGATAATGGATGAGAAAATGGACAAAGGCAGAAAGAGACGTTTTCCCTCGGAGAAAAAGGTTTTCAGACTGAATTTACTTATCTCGTTACGGATTGATTTGGTAAGAATTCCGACTGTTCCCCCCAGAGCAAAGACCCACCCGACAAGGATAACCGACAGGTAAATAAGAAGACTGAAGAGTATGATCAATGCCATGGCAAAGTATTTGTTCAGCAGTTCCGCAGATCCCCGGAATACGCTTATCAGATCTTTAAGCCGCAGTATTTCCGTCAGATCAAGCCCGAACATGATGAAGGCGATGGCTATGGGCATACCCTACAATAATAAAAAAGCTCAAACCGCTCAGTACAAATGCGTATAAACTGCACAAAAAGCAACTGCCAGTTTTTATTGACTGTATGTATGCCCGCTTTAATAGCGGCTATATTAGTCACTCTGTTTTTTGCGCCGACAACCCGACAATTGAGATGCCGGACTCTTCCGCCTCCTTAATTAAGTTGTCTCTATGTATAATTATACTTCTTTCCGCTTCTATAGCAAGGACGCGCGCCCTGACGTCAATCATTGCTTGCAGGGTGGCGGGGCCGATGACCGGCACATCGAGTCTCATGTCCTGCCGGGGTTTGCTCACTTTGACCACGACTGCACCATCGCCTCCCCATTTTCCTCCTCTGCGTATGGCCTCGTCGGTACCCTCGATAGCCTCCACCGCCATCACTGCCTGTCCTTTTACGACAACGGTCTGTCCAATATCCAGCTCACCGATAGACTTTGCAATTTTCCATCCGAACTCGATTTCAGCCCATTCCTCTCTTGAAGGGGCGCCTTTGGTCAGGACCCCTGCAGGTGTCAGAAGGTGCGGGCTGAAGGATGCGGTGTTTATGATCTTGATTCCATCTTTTGCGAGCTCGCCGGCGAGCGCGTTCAGGATAGAATCATCGCTCTTGTCTTTAAGAGAAAATAGAAGCTTGATAGCCCTGCAGATCAGGTGTGATTTTTGATTTATAGAGGAGTGACTTGGGGACCTTCCCGGCCATAATGGCTTCGCTGACGCCGGAACTTTTTAAGGCATCTATCAGGGCGCCCAAGTTTGCCGACATTAATCCATAATATCTCATCAGAAAGGTCATTCAGCGCCGAAGAGGCCAGGTTCTCCAGCGCTATGGTAATAACTTTGCAGCCGCGTTCTTTTGCATCTCTTGCAATAATCTCGGGGAGTTCTCCGGTCCCTGCAATGATACCTATCTGCATATGCCTCTTTTATTTTTCTCCACAAACTCCACGAGCCTCTCGACCTCTTTCGCTCCGGCGAGGTCTGATTTGATCTTCTTCAGGGCGTCCTTTAGGGTCCGTTTCTCTCTGAAGAGGATTTTATAGGCCTTCTTAAGATTGTTAATTGCCTCGTCTGAAAACCCGTGCCTTTTTAAGCCTATCACATTGAGCCCATAGAGTTTTGCACGGGCCCCCGAAGCCATAGTGTAGGGGGGTATATCCTGTCCTATGCCGCTGAATCCCCCAACCATTGAATATGCTCCTATACGGGTAAACTGGTGTACGGCTACAACGCCTCCTATGAACGCAAAATCCTCTACAACGACATGTCCTGCAAGGGTGGCCGCATTAGCCATCGCAATCGAAGATCCGATTTTGCAATCATGGGCAACATGGACATAGGCCATAAGGAAGTTGGCATCTCCAATCTCAGTCACGCCATCGCCGCTTACCGAAGCTCTATGTATTGATGCGTATTCTCTAATGATGTTTCGTTTGCCGATCTTAACTCCGGTCTTTTCGTTTTTGTATTTAACGTCCTGAGGCGGCAAGCCGATCGTGGCAAACGGGTAAATAGTGCAATTCTCGCCGATTTCGGAGTTTCCTTCGATAATCACATTTGAAATAAGCTTCGAGCCCTTCTTGATAATTACACCTTCACCTATCATACAAAAGGGTCCTATGGAAACATTATCGGCAATCTCGGCTTTCGGGCTGACAATTGCTGTTTTATGAATTTCTCCAGGCATTCATCCTCCTATAGGTCTTTCTCAGAAACCATAGCGGTAAACTCAGCCTCTGAAGTCAACTTGTCTCCAACAAACGCATTCCCTGAAAATTTCCAGACATTGCCTCTTTTGTGCGTGACATTAACTTCGAGCCTGAGCTGGTCTCCCGGCATAACAATCTTCCTGAACTTGACCTTTTCTATGCTCATAAAATATACCGTTTTCCCCTGAACTCCTGATTTGAAGGCAAGTATTCCAGCCAGCTGTGCCAATGCCTCAACAATGAGCACGCCGGGCATTACTGGATTACCGGGGAAATGCCCCTGAAAAAAAGGCTCGTTCACAGAAACATTTTTTATCCCGACTGCCTTGACATCAGTCTCAAGCTCAATTACCTTGTCAACCATCAAAAAGGGATAGCGATGCGGCAGAACAGCCAGGATTTCCTTAATGTCTATCATTTCTCCTCCTCTAAAAAAGCAGCGAGACGTGAATCGTGAGACGTGGACCGTAAACACAACACCCGTGTTTTAATTTTTTTACGATTCACGATTCACGTCTCACGTTTCACGGTCTTTCAGCTTTTTTTCAAGCGCTTCAATTCGTTTCTTCAATTCGGGCAACCTGGCAAAAAGCGCTGTCGCTTTAAGCCAGTCCCTGTGAGGAATCATAGGCACCCCGCCGTAAACGCCGCGTTTGACCTCTCCCATGACACCGGATTTGGCAGCTACCATCGTTCCCGCGTCAATAACTGTATGGTCTGCCACCCCTGCCTGTCCTCCCAGTACAACGTTGTCTCCTATACTCGAACTGCCCCCTATACCGACCTGGGCCACCAATATAACATTACTGCCGACCCGTACGTTATGGCCGATCTGTACCATGTTGTCGATCTTGGTCCCTTTGCCTATAACGGTAGAGCCGGTAGTGGCCCTGTCAATTGTAACTCCCGCGCCGATTTCCACATCATCTTCTATCAGGACATTCCCAACCTGGGGTATCTTGTAATGTCTTCCTTCCTCAAAAACATACCCGAACCCATCAGCGCCTATTACAGAGTTAGGATGAATAATTACCCTGTTGCCGATAACGGTGTTTTCCCTGATAGTCACATTCGGGTAAATCGTACACTCTTCACCGATATCGCAAGCTTCACCAATAAATACTCCGGGAAATATTACGGACCCCTGGCCGATTCTTACCTTGCCCGAGACATAGGCGAAATCATAAATAGTGACATTCGGGGCTATCTCAGCCTCTTCCGAAATAAAAGCATTTTCGCTGATCCCTCTGTGCCTGATGCTCCTCCCTGTAAAAATGTCCGAGGAGCTTGGCAAAGGCATAAAGCGGATTTTTAGTCTTGACCTGGGGCTTCTGCAGTTCCGGAACGAAGTCCTTGACCAGTACAGCCGCTGCCATGCTCTCCCTCGCTTCTGCAAGGAGTTTCATGCTCGAAAGGAAAGTAATATCTCCCTCCCGGGCCTCGGAAATTCCTGCGACCCCCGTTATTTCAATTGACCCGTCGCCGTTCATTTCAGCTGCAAGCAGTTCGGCAAGTTCTTGTAATTTCATCGCCGTAACAAAAATTCGGCAGCGAGCGCCTACTTCTCAGCAGCCGGCTTTTCACGCCTTTGGATTCGTTGAATTTTTTTATTATAGTATCGGTAATATCAAGCGTTTTATCACTATAAAGCAACGATTGGACCGGCAGAATGACGGTGTATTTCTGCTCCTGTCCGAACTTCACGACTACCTCAATTATTTCTTTATATACCGACTCCGTCAATTCTCTCCTTTTTTTCTCGAACTCCTGATTAGCGTCCGACACCATCCTCTGAAATTCTCTTTCCGAGCGCTCCAGATCTTCCATCTTTGCCTTTTTCGCATCCGGAGACATGATCGCGCCCTGTTTCTCCAGATCGCCCTTCATCTTCTCGATCTCCTTGCCTCTTTCAGTGATTGTCGATTGCTTTGAAGACATAAAGTCCTTTAACCCGCTTACCGCTTTTTTCCCATCTTCGGAGTCGTTTGCAGCTCTGTCTATATCAACAAAACCCAATTTCATATCAGCTGCGTTAACACGAGACAGGGCACCGCTCAAGAGCACCGCAAATCCAACAACCATCACCAAAATAATTTTTTTCATCAAACCCTCCAAATTTTATTAACCCCACCAATCCTCCCCTTAGTTAAGGGGAGGTTAGGAGGGGTTATTTTTTATAGCCTATTGCCCATAGCCTATTCTTAAAACGATGAGCCAAAAGTAAATCCGACCTTGCTTGAGGCCTCACCCGGCTTCTTATTGAGATTATAGCCCCACTCAACCCTTATCGGACCCATGGGGGAAATCCAGCGTATCCCGATCCCCGACGTGTAATCGAGATTGGTGCCAATCGTTTCATTTGAGGTATACGCTCTGCCCGCGTCGCAAAAGACGACCCCTTTGAACTTATATTCAGCTGCAATAGGGAAAACATACTCGGAATTGAATATAAGCTCTTCTAATCCTCCGATCGGCTGTCCATCAACATCTTTGGGGCCCGCATCTCCATAGTTGATTCCCCGGACGGTACTAATGTCGCCGAGGTAAAACCGCTGGTATAAGGGCACTTCCTTGCCGAACAAGCCCCTCGAATATCCGAATCTGCCTCTTACCATGAATGTTGTTGAACTCGTAACAGGGAAATACCAGGCAGAGTCGGCAAGTGCCTTTAAGAAGTCATTTGATCCCCCTAATCCGGCAAAGGTGAACCCAAAAGAATTACGGGAGCCCCTTGACGGATCTTGATAGTTGTCCCGGGTGTCCCTGGTCAATCCGGGGCTGATGGCGCTGGTTAGTGTCAGCCCCTCCTGGTCCGTTACGATCGATGAGGCATCGGTGCTGACATTATAAATATTATTCTGCTCCAGAGTGTATCCGATCGTGGCTGCCCAGTATTCCCAGAATCTTTTAGTCAAAGATACAGAAAAGCCGGTCGACTTGCTGTCGAAATCTCCATATACCTGGTATGTTTTAAAAATGCTGGCTCCGAATAACATAGGTTTGTCCAAAAACCAGGGGTCCTGGTAGGATAGTTCGTAAAAAGAACTTCTGCCGCCGAGTTCTCCCTTTAGTTTCAAAGCACGGCCCGTGCCGTCGAGATTGATCTGGCTTACGTCAAGCATGGTAACAAAGTGGTCAACAGAGCTGTATCCGCCGCCGATGCTTAAGGAGCCGGTCGACTTCTCTTTAACAGCGACATCGAGGTCAACTATTTTTTCTTCATGCCGCGGTTTTGGCGAAATGTCGACTGTTTCAAAAAACTGCAGGTTGTTCAAACGCTCGTAGCTCCGCTTTAGAGAAGAAGCATCGAAAGTCTCTCCCTCATCAAGTTCGATTTCCCTTCGTATTACTTTGTCCCTTGTCTTCGTGTTGCCGGATATGGAGATTTTACCTACACTGTACTTGTCGCCTTCGTTAATCCTGAAGACAACCCGCACTGTTTTCTTTGCTTCATCGGGGACAAGGTCGGGGAATACTGATACAAGCGCGTAGCCGGTGTTTGAATACTTATCACTGATAGCGGTTATGTCCTTAGTCAGCACTGATTTATCGAAGACCTTGCCGGCCGAGAACTTGATCAGCTTTCTCAGTTCATCTTCCTTGTATACCTTATTGCCGGCAATTTCGACTGAAGATACTTTGAACTGATCTCCCTCGGAAACCTGAATGGAAATTTTCATCCCCTTTTTATGATCAATGAGCTGCAAAACCGGATCACCCAGGGTGACTTTAAGGTAACCGTTATTATAATAAAGTTCCCTTATGCGGTCGATGTCGGCCTTCATCTCGTCTTTTTTGTAATAACCGGTGCCGAAGATAAAGGACAACAGCCCTCTCACTTTAGTCTTCATGGCCGCCTTGATTTTTCCGGCAGAGATCGCTTTATTCCCTTCGATCCTGATATCTCTGATTTTGACCTTCTCGCCTTCATCAATCTGGAAGGTCACGACAACTTCACTCTTACCGGCCTTTCTCAGAACAGGAACAACCTTTGCGAGATAGTAACCCTCATCCTCGTAGAAAACCCTTAGTTTTACGGCATTATCGTTGATAAGGGTAATATCTGATATTGCCCCGGCGGTAAGAGTAATCTTTTCCTTGAGTTTACTGTCATCGTATTCCTTGTTTCCCTGGAAGTCTACCTTTATAATAGTGGGTTTCTCTTCAACTATATAGATCAGCTTGAGGCCGCCCTCAAAGGGCTCCATATTAACTTTTACATCATCGAAGTAGCCCATTTTGAAAATGGATTTAATGTCATCAGAGGTCCTTTCATTAGACAGCGGCTCCCCTATTTTCTGGGATATTTTTGCTTTTACAGAACCTTCTTCAATGCGTTTTACGCCCTTTACCTCTATGGCAGTAACGACGGGGAGTTCTTCAGAATGTGCAGGTACGGAAAACATATGAAAGAACACTAAAAGAAGACTTAAAATTAAACAAGTAATCCCCAGCCTCAGTTTCACGCAACCCTCTCCTGCAGAAAGATTTAAAGGCCATAGCGCTTTCCGCGCTGTCGGTTAGTATAGCATAAAAAAGACAGGTAATAGGAAATAACTGACAGGCAATAGCAGGGCAAACGCACTATGCGCCAGAAAGCCGAAATTTTCGTCATGCCCGAAGTTCTTAATCGGGCATCCAGACACAAATAACCTGGATTCCCGCTAACGGACTGCGGGAATGACGACTTATAAGCCGTAATTTTGGAGTTTATGGCAATAGTGCAGTTAGTTTTTACTCGAAAAACACATAGTGCGTTTGCCCTGGACAGGCAATAGCCTATTGCCTGTCAGTTATTTTCAGCAGGTACCGTTCATAATCAAGGGCTATCTTGTCCCATGTAAAGTTCTTCGCATATTCACGGGCTTTCTGACCCATTTCTTTTCTCAACTGATTATTTTCGAGGAGAAATTTTATCTTCTGTGCGAGATCTCCCGCATCTCCGGTCTTGAATGTAATACCGAACCCGGCGTCGACAGCATATCGCAGCCCCGGGATATCGCTGACGATTACAGGTTTCCCGCTTGCCGCAGCTTCAAGCAAGACTATTCCCTGTCCTTCAAACCTGGATGGAAGGACAAGAAATTCCATGCCTTCCAGAAAAGCATTTTTCGATTCTCCCTTCACCGCTCCGACCCACTGGATGTTGTTTGACTTTTTTATCGTTGCCAGAAAGGCGACTCTGTCTTTTCCTTCACCGGCGATTCTTAGAGGTACCCCCAGGGAACTCGAAGCTTTTACGAGCGTATCAAGTCCCTTTGTGTGGATGTCCAGCCTGCCGAGATATCCGATATAATTCTCCCCGCGAATCTCCAGAGTCAGCAGACTTTCATCTATTCCGTTGGAAATCACAGTACTATGGCTGCTATTTTTCCTGCTGACCGCAGGCGAAACAAAGATGAAATTTTCAAACCTTTCCGGATAAAATTTTTCTACCAGATAAAAAGGGATTCCGGGAAGCAGATATTTTTTTAGTATCTCAGCTCCCAAATGGCTCTGTATTTGTAAAATGACCGCTTTCCTTTTCTTGTACATGAATGAAAAGACAGGGTTCCAGGGTGCGAAGTCCTCCACGATGACATCGGCGGATCCGGCTTCTTTATTCAAAAAACGGGCAGCCCTTGCCGCGTAACAAAAGGTGCTGAGGAAATAATTATTACTGCCGGTGCCCATAAATCTAAAATCAAGACTGTCTTCACGATAGTCCGCTGCTCCCGGATATTTACCACAGACCAGAGTAACCTGATGTCTGCCGGCAATCCTCCTGTAAATTTCATGGGCCCTTACTGCTCCCCCGCCGCCGACCCAGGGGTTGTTGATATGATCATAGATGAGATGAAGTATATTCATGTTCTCATAAATTAACCACTTTGCTGTTGCCTATAACCTTTTGCTTATTACCCATGACATATTCTTATATCATGCTGCACCATGACCCTTACGAGTTCATTAAATGTGGTTTTCGGTTCCCATCCGAAAGTAGCCTTTGCCTTGGAATAATCTCCTATCAGGACATCAACTTCAGCAGGTCTGAAGAATCGAGGATCTATTTCAATCAGAGTCTTGCCGGACGACCTGTCCACGCCTTTTTCGTGGATCCCGTTCCCGGTCCATTCCAGCTCAATCCCCGCCTCCCTGAACGCCGCCTGCACAAACTCCCTGACGCTGTGCGTTTCGCCTGTGGCAATTACATAATCGTCCGGCTTGGACTGATGAAGCATAAGCCACATTGCCTCCACGTATTCAGGCGCATATCCCCAGTCACGCCTCGAATCCAGATTGCCGAGAGAAAGTTTTTCCTGGAGTCCCAGTTTTATTCTTGCGGCCGCATGCGTTATTTTTCGTGTAACAAACTCAAGTCCCCGCAGGGGAGACTCATGATTAAAAAGGATGCCGGAGCATGCGAACATGTCATATGATTCGCGGTAATTTACAGTCATCCAGTGCCCGAAAAGTTTCGATACTGAATAAGGGCTTCGCGGATGAAAGGGGGTTTGTTCATTCTGCGGCGTCTCCCTTACCTTGCCGAACATCTCGCTGCTCGAGGCCTGATAAAACTTTATCTTGGGATTTACAGCGTGTATTGCCTCCAGCATTCTGAGCACGCTTAGTCCTGTGACATCAGCGGTAAAAACAGGCTGCTCAAAGGAAAGCGCGACAAAACTCTGCGCGCCCAGGTTATAAACCTCGTCGGGCCTCACGGTTTCGAGCGTCCTGTGAATATTGGTAAACTCAAGGAGTTCAAGAGGCACAAACTGTATATCGTTGTCGATGCCGAGAAACTTCATGCGGCCCAGATTCAGATCAGAGGTGCGCCTGAACGCGCCGTATACCTCATAGCCTTTTTCGAGCAGCAGCTTTGACAGATATGCTCCGTCCTGACCGGTGATTCCTGTTATAAGAGCTTTCTGACCCAAAATCGCCTCCCTATTGTACAGATTGTATTGTCAAAAATTAACCACAGAGAACACAGGGAAAGTATCAAGCTTATCGTAACCACAGAGCACACTGAGGAATTTTTTATAAAAAAAGCTGCATCAGGCCTTCTGGAATTCCGTTTCTGCTTCAGGATGAAATGAGAAAGTCATTTCCCGAAGCGCTCACGGATCTTGGAAAATACCTCATCTCCCGGGATTGTTTTAATGCTGCCAGACCGTAACTCCGCAAGTCGTCGTTTGGCAATCTCCGTCCATTCCTTATCGATTTCGGCCGAGGGGGGATTAAGGGTCCGGAGCAAAGAATCGATAACTATTGCTCTTTCCTCAACAGGAAAAGATTCAGCTTCTTGTATTATTTCTTTCATCCCGTGCATATTTAATTTACCCCTTTTATGATCTGATTTTTAATAGTACCACATTGAATTATTAACTGCAATTCGAGAGAATGGAAGTGTGGCGAGCAGATAAACTGTCCGTATCTGTAGCACATAAACTGTCCGGATAAAATATATGGATAGCAAGGGGGCTATCCATGAAACGTTCGGCAGTGTTGCAGGAGGTACGGAAGATGAGATTTGAAGAAAGCTATGAGGGTTGGATACGAGGTCGATTAACGCAGGAAGAAGCAGCAACGCTTCTGGGTGTGTGCGATAGGACATTTAGAAGATATATGTTGAGGTATGAAGATACGGGCCTGGAGGGCCTTATAGATAAGCGTTTAGGGCAAATATCTCATAAACGTGCGCCTGTTGATGAAGTAGTCGCACTATCGGATCTTTATAGCAATCGCTTTTGTGGTTTCAATGTCAAACATTTTTATAGCTGGTACCGGCGTGCTTATCAAGGGACCAGAAGCTACACATGGGTCAAGAACACCCTCCAGGAAAAGGGATTGGTACCGAAGGCAGCACAGAAAGGTACACACAGGAAAAAGCGTACAAGGGCACCTTATACCGGTATGATGCTGCACCAGGATGGTTCCAAACATCAGTGGGTTGAAGGAAAATACTGGGATCTAATCGTAACTATGGATGATGCCACGAGTGAACACTACTCGATGTTTTTTGTGCAGGAGGAAGGCACTCAAAGCAGCTTTCAAGGGGTAAAAGAAGTTATTGAGCAACACGGATTGTTTGCTTCGTTGTATACGGATCGTGGAAGTCACTACTGGCATACACCTGAGGCCGGAGGGAAAGTGGACAAATCAAATCTTACCCAGTTCGGTCGTGCAATGAGCCAACTTGGAATTAAGATGATTGCTGCGTATTCTCCTGAGGCCAGGGGTCGTTCTGAGCGAGCCTTCGAAACTCATCAAGACCGCCTCGTCAAGGAGCTTGCAATGGCGGGCATTACTGAGATGAAGCAGGCCAATGATTATCTTGCCAGTACTTATATGCCAGCCCATAATGCCGAGTTCACTGTTGTCCCGCAGGAACCACAGAGCGTATTCGTGACTTGGGCAGGCACTGCCTTGGAAGACATCCTATGCGAACAGTATGACCGCACCGTAGGCAACGACAACTGTGTAAAGTTCGATGGGCTAAAACTTCAGATCCCGCCAAATCAATATCGCTGCCACTACGTTAAGGTCGAAGTTCGCGTCCATCGTTATCCGGATGGTGGCCTTGCTATATTCCATGGACCGAGAAAACTGGCGGTCTTTGACCCTAAAGGAAAGGAGATTGCAAAGTGCTCACATGCAGCGGCATGAGACTCAATAAAACTGACATCGGTGGCCTGCCATGTTCCATGCGCAGCCACCCTGCAGAACCGGACAGTTTATTTGCTCTAAAACCGGACAACTCTATTTGTTGACAACATTCGAGAGAATGGAAGCAGAATCAAAAATATTTATCTGGTCCAATTAGTTCTGAGTAGAGTTCTTCGTATTCTTTAACCATTCTGTCGATGTTAAAAAACTGGGCTTTCTTCCTGGACGCCTCGGCATATCCCGCTGCAATAGCAGGATTGTCATAAATGAATTCAATTGCATTTGTGATACTATCGCTGTCTTTTATCGGCACCAACTTTCCATTAACTCCATCCTCAATGAGTTCAGGGATTCCGTAAATATTTGTCGCGATTACCGGTGTGCCGACCGCCATGGCTTCAAGAATTACATTAGGCAGCCCCTCGTGTAACGAAGGGAGCACAAGAAGGTCTGAAGCCTTGATATACTCTGCCGCGTTCGGCACATGTCCCAAAAGGCTGAATTTCGTGTCCCCGGCAGTAAGCGCCGAGATTGCCTCCCTGAGTTCACCGTCTCCTGCAATGAGCAAACAAACCTTTCCCCTGCTTAGAGATTTCGTAGCCTGTATCAGGTACTCTATTCCCTTCGGCGTCACTAATGAGCCCACGAATATTGCACAGAATATATCATCCGACAGTCCAAGAGTTCTGCGCAGAGATTCTTTGGAAGGCAAAGCGCCAAGACTTTCCAGGTCTATGCCGTTATAGATCACCTCGACCTTTTTTGCTCCGTACCCCTTCAATTGATCTTCTATATATTTTGAGTTTATAGTTACGGCTGCTGCTTGTCTGTATGCCCATTTCAAAAACTGTTTTTTCAGTCCCCCTAATTTGACTTCATAGCCGTATAATTCTTCAATGCTTCCCCTTTGAGACGCCACGAAAATAGGGCGATGAGTTATGGTACGCAATGCCAGAGCAGCTGCAAAAGTCGAATATTCAAGCCAGGTTTGGATGATATCAGGCTTTGTGGATAAGATTGTTTGTCTCAATAAATATGCGGTTTGCAATATTCGGCGGTTCCGTGTCTCACAACTGACAAGACCATGGACCTTTATTGCCTTGCTCAGTTCTTCAAACCTTTCGCCTCTTCTTTCTGCGATAAACACATGGGACTCGAATCTGCTTCCGTCAATATTATTTACAAGATTGAGGAACTGCCGCTCAGCCCCGCCTTTTCCGAGATGATCGATAACAAAAAGAAGTTTGATCTTCGGCATTTGTTTTACCGATGCCTTATCGATTCCAGCGCTTCTATTAATGTCGGTACAGCAGCGAAAAAAGAATATTCTTCTTCCGCGGTGCGCCGCGCATTCAGGCCCATTACTTTCCTTATTTGAGCATTATCAATTAACAAAAGCAATTTTTCCTGCCATTCACTTTCTTGCCGGGCCAGGAAGCCGTTTATACCTTCCTTGATCATTTCTTTGTTGATACCCACCGGGGATGCGATACTCGGGATACCAAGGGCCATATACTGAAGCAGCTTATATCCCCCTTTACCTCTGGCCCATTCATCGTCCAGAAGAGGCATAATTCCAATATCAAATTCCTGCAATTCGCGGACCTCTGTCTTTAAGTTCCATTCGATCTGTTTTACCGGCAGGTCCGGAAGGGCCAGGGGAGCGGCGCCTATAATATGGAAACGGACATTTGGATGTTCTTCCGTTATTTTTCTGAAGACGGAGAAGAGGGGTTCCAAATAAACGGTTGTGGTGCCGCTGCCTATCCAGCCTATGACGACCGTATCCTTGCCGGCTTTGTCCGCCGGGTAGTACCTTTCCGTATCAATCGGTCCCGTAATCTTGAGGACAGGTTTATTCGTGTCAATACTTTTGACATATTCTTTTGTGTAGTTGTTTTCAAGCACGACAAGATCGCACAACTGCACCGTCTTCCTAAAATTTATAGTGTTCCGGCTAAGTCTCTCTCGCCCTTCGGTTTTCCCCGCCTCAGGTGAGATGTAAATTGCGTCGTCAAAATCAAAGACGATCTTTTTACCATAAGATTTTAACAGGGTTAAGTATATCCCTGGAAGCATTACTTTTTGTATGACTATAATGTCGTAAAAAAAACTTTGGATAAGCAGCTTGCATAGGGCAAATATCTTGTGAAAAAATTCGATCTTCTTTCCGGCCAAGTCCTGCCTGGTAAACATCACCACCTTGCAGATGTAATTGTTTCGCTTAAGATGGGGGAGGTATTGAAAAACCCTGGTCCTGCTGCTTGGGACTGTTTCATCTCCCAAGGCAAGAAAAAGTATTTTCATTCTATTTTATTACCTGTAACCTTATTGTAATCGAATGGACAACATTCCATAAAAACCTTCGCGCAAACAGCAGAATTGGATATGAAATCGGCCAGAGGAAAAGGAGTTTTTTACTTTTCAGTAAATAAAATGGCGGCATGTAATGGTACTGGACGTCAAGAAGTTTAAAATCCGTATTGATATTGTAATCTAATAACCCATACCAGTTGTTTTTGCCAAAATAACTGATCATTTCAGGCACAATGATAGCTTTATGAGTGGGGTCCTTATATTGTGTCACCGATTGGTAATAAGGGACTCTGAATTCGACGAGCGAGCCATTTCTGCATACACGGTATATCTCCTGAAACAGGAAGATGGTATCAGGTATATGTTCGAAAAAAAAATTCGAATAGACCCCGTCAACCGTATTATTTTCGAATGGGAGTCCATCCTCAATGTTATGGACAATATCGACACATTCGAATTTAACAGAGTCAATACCTATATGACCAGGCTGTTTTCTGCTGCCGCATCCAAGGTCAAGCAATACTTTGTTCTTGCTCATCTAATCCTAAATATGCTGAATATCCAGACCTAAGATCGGCATTACCGTTTTCCCAAAAAATCGCATATGGATTCTATAATGAGGTTCTGTTCTTCGGCCTGCAAATCGGGATAAAGCGGCAAGGTCAGCAATTTCTTCCATATCATATCGGATATGGGGGTCTCTCCGCCAAATCGGTGGTACATATCATAATGGTTGTTGGGTATGTAATGCACTCCTGTAGAAATACCCTTGCCTTTCAGAAAATCGTTTAACTTGTCCCTCTCATTTAATTTAATAACATAATTATGGCATGCCGGCTTCGTCATAAAATCCTTTATGATGGGGACCTCTAACTCCTGTAATGATGAAAACATTTCGGAATAACGCAAGGAAATCTCGCGGCGGCTATCATTCATTTTATCCAGCTTGCTCAGTTGGACCAGACCGATTGCAGCGGAAATATCATTCATGTGGTATTTGAAGCCCAGTTCTTCGACGTTATAGTACCACGAGTACTTTTTTGAATCTTTTTCTTCGCGACTCCATGTGTCTTTAGTGATGCCTACCCAACGCAGCTTCTGGAGTCTACCGTAAATCTCAGAGTCATCGGTAGTAATCATTCCTCCGTCACCCGTGGCGAGGTTTTTTACGGCGTGAAAACTGAAACAACCGATGTCGCCGAGTGATCCCAGTTTTTGTTTCTTGTACTCCCCTCCGCAGCCATGAGCCACATCTTCTATAACTTTCAGATTATACTTTCTTGCCAACTCCAGTACCCGGTCCATGTCCACCGCGTACCCTCCGTAGTGCACTACCGCAATGGCCCTGGTTTTATCGGTTATCAAAGGCTCGATCTTATCGACATCGATGTTTAAGGTATCAGGTTCGATATCACAGAACACGGGGGTCGCGTTACTATAGAGGATCGCGTGATTGGTGGACACAAAAGTCATGGGGGTCGTGATAACCTCGCCGTCTTTCACCCTCAGAACAGTCATCGCCAAATGAAGTGCCGCAGTGCAGGAGTTGACGCCTACCGCATATTTGGACCCGATGTACGCGGCGAACTTCTCTTCAAATTCCTTGGTTTTCGGTCCTAATCCTATCCAGCCGCTCCGCAAAACTTCTGCAACCGCCTGGATTTCTTCCTCTCCCATGCTGGGTCTGAATACCGGAATCATAATGCCTTCTCCCCTTTTTTTCCTTTATATTTATTATACAAACTTGGAAATAAATTTTCTAATACGATCAGCCTTCAGCCCGGTCTTTTCAAAAATGGTATCGAGCATGAAGATATCTTCTTTGTCAAGGCCCTTCGCAACGAGAATAAGGCTTACATATCCTCCTGCAAACAGGGCAAGATATACTGGAAGC
Source organism: Nitrospirota bacterium (assembly GCA_963784135.1). GTDB lineage: Bacteria > Nitrospirota > Thermodesulfovibrionia > Thermodesulfovibrionales > Dissulfurispiraceae > JADFXI01. The sequence goes on from CAWAQG010000012.1 coordinate 72,785, forward strand.
ATCCAATAGTACAAAGGCAGGCTCTTGGCCGTGAAATAAACGAGCATGGCCATAACGGTAGAGCAAACGAATGGAATAGCGTATTTGAGGCTGATAGGATGGATTCCGCTTTTTCTGTAAACTGTCATAGAGATCAGAAAATTAATTATACAATAAGAAATGGTTGTGGATATTGCAGCACCCATTGTTGCCAGCTTCAGATGCTTCACCATAAAGTAATTCAGCGCTATATCTATGAAAGCGCCAAAAATTGAAATTTTCATGAATCCTTTTGTCAAATCCAGGACCATCATAAGAATTCCGTTTGTGCAGAGAAAGGCATTCAAAAGGAACCCCACTGACAGAATACGAAGAGGCTGTGAGGCTGCTGTGAAGCGATCGCCGAAGAGGAAAGAAATAGTGATCTCAGGGAAAAAAAACAGAATACAAAACAGTGGCAAGACGACTGAGAAACTCCATTTTGTAAGGATGAAGTTTATTCTTTTTAACTCCGATATGTGGTTCTTGGCGTAAAGGCCCCCAGCAATCGGCAAAAATACAAAGCCCAGAGCGCCGGCGGGAATATTCAAGAGTCTGGCAAAGGTGATACTAATATTATAAATTCCCACATCCGAGGGTGTAGTATATCTGCCGAGGATTAGTGTGTCTGCCCAGGCGAGCGCCAGACCCATCACCGAGACATAAACCAGAGGCAATGAAAATCTCAACAATTCTTTCCGCTGTGGGGCGCTCTTGATAAACAGCGAAGGCCACCTGATCTTGCTCGCGCCGTAGCTCCAAATCGCGATGCACGCCAAAACCATAGAGCCCAGAAATGCATGCATGACAAAGACAAAAGGCAATTTGAAATAAAAAACTGCGCAAATAAGAATCAGAAAAAAGAGAGGCTGCCCTATGTCCAGATAATAGATTTTAGCCTTAATAACTCCGTGCCCCCTCAATACAGATGACAGCAACAAAGAGAGCGTGGAAAAAGGAATATAAAAAGAAATTATCTTAAAAGGAGTTGATAATACCGGGGAGTAGAAAACATGCTTTGCGATAATCCCGGATAAACAATATAAGAGGATTAGTGAAATAGCGCTTGCCAATAAACCTGTCCGGAGGGCATAACTTGTTATTGAATCCGCGGCGTCCTGCCGTCCCTGGCTGTTATAGATCGAGACGAATCGCGATGCACCATCCTGCATGCCCAAAGTTGCCACGAGAGAGACTATTCCCGCTACAGCGAGAGCAAGAGAATAAATGCCCAATTCCTCGGTTGTCACATTCCTCGCAAGTATAAATTTTATAGCAAATCCAAGAATATTTGTTGCAACAATACCCAAAAAAGCGAGGGTTGTACCTTTTACAGTGGTTTTCAACGAGGAGGAGACTATCTCGGACATTTTTTCATTCTAAGTTATTTATTAAAATTATTTCAATGGCTTCCTGTTGAAAACGGCGACCTGCTATGAGAAATTAAGCGGTTAGATCAAACTGTGATGGTACTGCCGGAATAACAACTCAAACGGCGATTGGCAGGATATCCTTCTCAGGGCGCTCTTAAATATTGCCTACAGGCAACATTACTTTTTTTCGGAAACCATAAGTCTTCCTGAAATGAATGGCCTGACTAAGCTGGTGGCAAAATCGCCGATGCCAAATTTATCTAATATGTTGTAAATCTTTCTGGTCCGTTCACTTAAATGATTAAGGGGCATAGGGCCGCCGATAAAGCTAATTTTAATGCCCTCTTGTTTTGCAAGTCTTAATATTGTTTTTCGGGACAGATAATTTGTATTTTCCATTTCCTCAATATTCAGATCAACAACCTTTCTCCAGTTGAGTCCTTTTTGATAGGGAGCCCTACGACCAATAAGCGCCCAAATTGTTAGCCACCATTTTCTCTTGCAGAGGGGTATGATAGGAACAAAGGTATGTCCCTCTATAAGGGTAAAAAGATCAGGAAACATATGTATGGAAATGGCCCCCTTTTTAAGAATGCGAGTGAGTTCTCTCAATGCTGTTTTGTAGTCAAAAACGTGTTCAAAAACGTAATTGCTGAATACAAAATCAAATGTTTCATCAGGGAAAGGAATTCGATAATCATTAACATCGACCTTGTATAATCTCTTACAAAACTCGGCGCCGGGTTTCTCTCTTGCTTCCCAATAAGCATCAAAATCAGAATCCCAATATTCCACTATATCGATGCCGTAGGCATCGTAACCGTTCTCTAATAAATATTTTACGCTGTCGCCTATCCCACAGCCAAAATCCAAAATTTTAGCGCCTTTGCTCAAAGGGTGATTATTTGATGTTGCGAGTGCCAACATAAATACAACTACACCCTCGGTACTGGATGGGTCACGTTGGGGAACTTTAATAGAATGTATGCTGCCGCCCCAGTGATAAGTTTCTGGTTCTATAGGCGCTTGGTCAGACATCGTTTTTCCGCATTAGAAAATTTCCGTTTGCAATACGTATCAATTATAACAAATTAAATATAAAAAGGGCAGAGAACGAATAAGTGCAATATGAGGCAGCGGCTTCAGGAATTTATTATATCAGACATTTAAAACCACATCTTTTCCATTCGCAGCTTAAACGGCAATAACACCGCCTCTCTTATGATATTCTTGCTCATCTTCGACCCCCCGCCTCCGCGCTCAAAAAATATTATGGGTATTTCAGCCACTTTTAAACCGCTTTTAAAGCCGCGATACACCATCTCTATCTGGAAGGCGTAGCCGTTTGATTTTATCCTTTCAAGACCGATGGCTTCCAGGGCTTTACCTGTATAGCACCTGTACCCGCTTGTCAAATCGGTAAATTGTTTTATACCCAGGAGCGTGGATGCATACCAGTTGCCGAATTTGGAAATCAACAGCCTGTGGAAGTCCCAGCCTACAACGCTTATAGTATGATTAAGATACCGTGAGCCGACTACAATGTCATATCCTTGCCTTATCTTTTCGACAAAGGAAGGAAGGGCGGCGGGATTGTGAGAATTGTCGGCATCCATCTCAAAAAACAATTCATAACCTCTTTGGAGTCCCCATTGAAATCCATTGATATAAGCAGTGCCGAGGCCCAGTTTTGAGGGGCGTTCGAGCATAGAAACTCTGCCGGTGTCAAAAAAACCTTTAACTATGTCCCTTGTTGAGTCACTTGAATTGTCATCTACAACAAGGATGTCGCCATCAAGAACCTCCAGGGATTTTTTTAGGATTTTCCCTATATTGGTTGCTTCATTATATGTCGGAATTACTATCAGCGTTTTCATGCTATGGGAAAAGTGTTTTTCTCAAACTAAAAGCTTCTCTATCTCCTCATCTTTGAATTTTAATTGTCTTAAAACCCTTTTGCAGTAAACAGGATCCAAGGTCTTTTTCCCCATTTGTACGGGGGCGGAGAACCTCTTGCCTTCAAACATTCTTGAGTATACTGCGTGGTCGGTTGGTCCCTGTCTCGCAAATTTTGCTCCGCCTTTTTCAAGCAATTTGACAAGGTCTTTGCTTGACATAGAAGGCACATTAAGCATAAGAAGGGACCTCGTGCACCTCGAAGGGTCTTAATATCAACCCTTCACCGGGTTCTTTGTACCAGTCCGGTTCTGTATCTCTCAGAAATTCTATCAGCTCATATGTTGACATGGGAGATACTGCCGTATCACGATGTTCCTTTATGTCTTCCAGATACAGTTCAATAGCAGTCCTCAAATTTTTCTCGACGTCTGCAAGGTCTTCGCCGCGGGCGGAAACGTTCAACTCAAGACAGACTGCCACATATTCAAGTCTGCTTTTTCTAACGATTATTGTATATGTATCTTTTTGCACAGGCATCTTTCACCCCTCCTTACAAGGTTATAGAGTAATACTAACACGGTCATTATAAAGCCACGGTAAACCATCCGGCACGATATTCCCGCTCATCTCCGCCCCTCCGCCTCTCCGCTCATATAATATTTCGCCTTATTAAAATAAGCTATAAATTCCTTTCTTGTCCTCTCCCAGGAAAATTGTTTTGCCCATTCAAGCGCCTGCTCGCAAAGTTTTAAATATTTTTGTTTGTTCAACCAATGTTCAATAACTTCTGAAGCCATAGCCTGATAATCTGATACAAGGACCCCGGTCTCCCCGTCTTTAATGCTGTCCTGCAGTCCTTTGACATTGTAACCTATTGACGGTGTTCCCATTGCATTTGCCTGGATTACAACTTGTCCCCAACCTTCTCTTATGCTCGGCATCAGCAGGAAGTGTGCTTTTTTCAGATGCCGGTATTTCTCTTCATTATTAAGGTATCCCAAAAAATTCACACCCTCTTTTTTTTTATAATGTTCTTTGAGCGGGTTATATAATGGTCCGTCTCCCGCAATCCAGAGTTTTGCATCTTTAATCTCGTTTTTTATAAGGAGAAATGCTCTAATTGCATCTTCAGGGTTTTTGGTTTTCTTAAGTCTTCCGAGGTAAATCAGCGTTAAGGCGCTTTCCTTCTCAGCCACACGGTCCAATGGTTTAATATCAATGCCATTATGTATAATTTCGATGTTTTTGAATCCTATCTTTTTTAAATCCCGGCATGTTGAATCTGAAACCGTGATAGCCGGCTTGCCGCTATATAAATATAACAGAATTTTTTCGATATACTTTAACGGATAACCGATCAAACCCAATTCAGATGTCCAGAATTCATTGTATGTCTGGTGGATCAGGATTATGGAGTTTTTCATGAAAAAGGTGAAGAACCCAATGCCGTTGAATTCGTCTATGATAAAACAATCCTTCTTTTTCAAGGCATATAAAAAACCATGAAAATGTGTTGTCAGCTCATTGCCTTTCCTGACAAATGTAATCCCCTCTAATTCTTCCTTGTCGTTTAGTCCGGCGGCCCTCGAAGAAAACCACTCGACCTTGTATCCATGTTCTGTCAGGGCCTTTGCTAACTCAAAGGTGTAGACCTCCGCCCCCCCTCTTTCCGGATGCTTTATGCAGCGCCTGTTTAGAATCAAAACACTCTTTAGGTGCATATCCAACTATTTTTATTGAGGCCAATGATATTCATGTTATCTATTTAATAATAAAATCAATTGAATATCCTTGTAAAGTCAACTTTTTTTGCCTCGGTAACAATCACTGTCTATTACGCCATATATAAACCAGCCAGCCATACAATAAAGGCAAGGCAAACAATGTAAACGTAAAGCGATTTTCTTTTGAATATCCAGAGCACAATAAATCCAATGTATGCCCAGAAGGCAGCGACAGCAACCACTGACCAGAAAACGGACGGAGAAAAATCTTTATTCATAATCCCCATCTGCTGGTCGTACCCCTCTTTGAAATCCTTTACCAGACCGTCCTTCACAAGAAGCTGTGCCTTAATAGATGCAATCCTGTCATTCAAAAAGGGGATGTCCTTGCTGCCGGGGACGAAAAAATGGCGGGTCAGGTACCGGGAGGTCCTTATTGTCTCGTAGCACAACAGGGCCGGTTCATATTCTTTTTCCTTCTCAAACATGGAGGCCAGCCCTATCAGATGATTTTTGGCTTTTTCTTCGAGAGGGCTGAATGGTATATGGGCATGGAGCACACGATCGAAATACATAATCGCGTTATTGTAGTTGCCTTTTTTTAAATCTGCAGCTCCATTGGAATAGCTCTGGAACTGGTCAAAAGAAAGGCGCAGCAACAGTATGCCGATCATGCACAGGGCTATTATGAACGCGTGCTTTATTCTTTTTCCCGGAAATATAATATCGGCCATTGATTAAACCTTAAAATATGGGTTGATTGTTCAAGATACGCTCTATTTTTTTCCGTAACATATACAGTAAAGAGCGGTTGGCTGTATCCGCTCCTCATATCTTTTACCTGGACCTTTACCTTTTCTCCAGTCTTGTGATAAGACGCATCAGAATAAAGCCTCGCCATATTTGTCAGGTGGATGGAGTAGACCGAGCAAAGCTGCCTTGAAAAGAAGTCGTCGGTAAAATGCGACAGGCAAACCGAGTAATTAATCAGCTTGTCAGCTTCAAACTGTCTTTGCCTGAAAAAAGAAACAACATTTTCGTCGAGTTGGCCCTTGTTTTTTATAAATGCAGCTTGAGGCATGTATAAATAGTCTATTGACAGAGTGCTGCTTGTTAAGTACTTATTATATGCCCCGGTCTCTTTTATCGGGTCGGTGCCGTATAGCCTGTACTTGAGTATCATTGGCACCATTTCACTAAAATTGTTGGAATAAATCATCGGAAAGATGCCGCCGTAGATTTTTTTGTTGCAGCCCTGAAACATCCAGTCTATTTTTTTCTGACTCGGCTCGGATATCTGGCAAACATCTTCCCGGTATCTCCCCACAAGCTTCAGGTACCATCCCTGGTATATGGCGTTATCTCCATATGTCATAATTACACTATCGGAAGGCAATATCGAATAGGTGTCTTTCGCAATCTGATACTGAACGAAATTGGTCCTGAAATTGCTGTCCGTTGCCCTTGAAACTAAAAAAACCAGGGGGAAAAGAGCAAGGATTACTGGGAGCGCCTTTGAAAGAAGTTTTAGCCTTGTTGCTTTCAGCATTTTTTCGAACTGGTAAAATCCCGTTCCGATAATTACAGCAAACAAAGAGAGCGCTGGAATGAAATACTGATGCGCCACTATGTAATACTCAATTTCATATTTAATTTCTGAAGACAGACTCAATTTTGCGAGCAGCGGGCCGTACAATATTAAGCTAAGCATTATAAAGACGAACAGCTTCAGGTTTTTCCTGGCCAGCCAAAAAGAGCCTGCAAAAAAAAGTAGCCAGTAGAACAGACTGAAATTGGATGTCAAGATTGAAAGAAAATTTCTTAAAGATTGCCGGTAGGCGGCAAAACCCTGAAACCCATGGGTCACAACATCTATTGTAGCACCGCTGCCATAAATAGAACGGGTAAGCACCTCATAAAATTCAGTGAGGTTGTTTATGTGGACCGCATTGAAAAAATGGCCGGAACTGCCCCTGAAAATGAGATAAGCATTTACAAGGAATCCGGACATAAGCAGGGCAATGCCGGTAATGACTGTTCTTAATTTAAGAGGATAGTTTTTTGTTAACCCCCATGCCAGAGCGACCGGGCATAAAATAATTATCCCTGTTTCGTGGTTTGCGGTGATAAGCCCGGCAATGAACATAGTAAGATATAGAAGTTGTTCGTCATGACGCTCAACGCCCAACGCCGAACGCTCCACGCTTATTCGGGATGCCCACAGCGAGAAAAGCAGCAATATCAAGAAAAGATTCAGCGGATAGAACTTGGCGACGACGGACTGGGTAAAGTATGAATACGAAACAAGGAGAGTTGTTACCGAAAAGAGTGCGGCTGTAGTACTTGCGGTCAAGCGGAATACGAGCCAATAAATGATCGTCAAAGAGAGGGAGCTGAACAGCGCTGAAATTATAGCTACCCGGAAAGCTATATTGCCGAGGGGCAAAAATGTAAAAGTTTTGCCTATCATCAAATACAGGGGATAGCTCGACGGATGTGCTGTTCCGAGGAACCAGGCCGCAGTAACTAATTCACCGCCATCTCCGGTGTTTACATCCGGCGTAAGGAAAAAGATGAAGATTGCGAAAGATAATAAAAATATCAAATGGTAACGGTTCATAATATTGATTTGTACATTCCCTCCTGACCTCCGTTTACCAAAGGGAGGGATATTACCCCTCTTTGGCAAAGAGGGGCGCGGGGAGATTTAGTGTGCGCACATTAACAACAAAGGGCGGCATATGCCGCCCTTTGTTGTTAAATCGAGTAACGCGGTAAATTTAATACCGGCCTAAGGTATGAAACCAGTGTTCCCGAGGTTGTCCTGAACATAACCTGTTGAGTTGGTCCCCCCATTAGGATTTTGAACAGTTATTTGATATGATGTGACAGGTGTGTTATTAGTAATGGTGAGTGTATTGCCCTGGCTCATATGGCCTGCCTGCGAGCCAATTGAGAAGGTCGCTCCTGCTGTTGCAGTGGCAGCAGTATAACTCTGAGTGTCTCCGAAATTCGCCTCTTCCATTGTTGCGATGTTCCTCGCATCAGACTGCATGCTGGCACGTACGCCCCTCTGCCTGTAGGCTGCAAACTGCGGGATTGCGATAGCTGCGAGAATAGCTATGATTGCGATAACGATGAGCAGTTCCACAAGAGTGAAGCCTCTTTCGTCCCTTGTCCTCATTTTCTGAAGAACATTAACCATAATAATACCTCCTTAATTGAACTCACCCGCCAACGGCGGATGTGCTGTACGTTCATTATACTGACTCCGTCCCATGTTATCAAGCTATTATAGTAAAGCATCTTCCATGCCATCACAGGCTAAACTGATAAAGCTTGTTTTTCTGACGGTCTCGCAAAAAGTCGTCATACCCGCGGAGGCGGGTATCCATGTGCAAACAACTATTTGAAAAAAATGGATTCCCGCCTTCGCGGGAATGACAGATAAGACGCTTTCCCAGACTTTTTACAGCGTCGTTATTTTTAATTATTTCATTCCGTTGGGAGCTGTGGGCAAGGGTTGCAGTGACAAATTCTGTCAGTCACGGCTTAATTTTGACACCTTCTCTAATGATTTTATCTTTTAACCGGTGACTTTCAAGCTGGATAATGTCAATATCTCTTCCGGTATACTCTGAAAGAAGCCTCATCGCCTTGAAGAAATCAGTGTCTTTAAGACCGGTGAGGGCAATATCAATATCAGAGTCCTCTGAAAAATAGGGAGTTAGAACAGAGCCAAAGATATAAGCATCTTTGAAATAAACAGTTTTTTTAAGCTCTGATACCGCCTCCTGTATTTTCACGATTATATCTTTCCTTAGGACTTGACACCGCAGTTTTTCCTTTTTCCTGTAACTATCGAGCAGAGACAGTGTTGTCATCAATTTCATCCTTTAGTTTTTTCAGGAAACGTTCAATCTCGCTTTTATAGAGCCCTTCGAGCGTATCAGCACTTTTAATGACCGGCTTAAGTTTCTCATATTGTAAATCATAGGCATATGCATGTCTGAAGACGTGTCTGAACATTCTTAATTCATCGAGAAGTCTGAATGTCTTCTCCGACAAGAGCGCCGGTCTCACGCCTTCGATTGTGTACGACATTCTTTTAAGCAGTTCCTTGTGGTAACGGGCAATATCCTCGACACTATTTTCAAAATGGCGGGCAACTATCTTAAACAAGTCCTCAAAAGCGCAATAAAGGTTATGGAGTTTGTATGCCAGGCTTTCCAGATTCGCCGCGCTCTTTGCAGCCCCTTTTTTGCGTTCACTTATGGCGGAGTATATCTTCTCAATTTCCTTTATCTGAGCGCTCACCTCAGCCCTCAGAAGATTGAATTCTATTTTTTCCATAATCCAAAGCCCATAACCTATGACCTATTACCTGTTTTGTTCCAATTTTACCATATATTCTAAAGATTTAAAAATATAGTAGAGGATCTACGTCAGATTTATGAGTTTGCAATGACGTCCAGGCGCGCCCCACATCCATGACCCACCCATGATTCACCATCAAAGACTGCTACCACAGAGCTGCACAGAGGTTTTTCTCTGTGAACTCAAAGAATTAAGGCAAGGAACAAAAAATATTTTTTCCATTCTGGAGTACACAGAGTTCCAGAAACCTTTGGAGATTTTATTTTTTAAATTAATGAGTTCCTCTGTGTTCTCTGTGGTTAGGTGGTGGATTTTGGCCACTATCCGGCATTGACAAAAAATGTCACCCGGCCTACACTAAAAACGAAATGTATGCCTCATCTTTTTTCAATTATTACCGCATAGGACGTTTTATCTTTGCGCTCGCGCTTCTGATAGGTTTCCAGATAGCCGGCCTGCCCTACGCGATCCCGAGCCTGAGAAATATTCTGGTTATTTATATTTTTATCGTTCTCCTGCGGCTTGTTGTGGCCACTGAAAAAATAAATTATTTCGACTTTTTGCTGGATATCGTCTTTATATCCGCAATGGTATATATAAGTTTTGGCATTTATTCGTACCTGACTTTTATTTATCTGTTCCCGATATTTTTCTCTTCAGTTCTGATAAAAACAAAAAAAATATTTTTGTTCCCGATAATTTCTGCAATTCTTTACGGGTCGGTGTACTACAGTTACGGCATGCTGTTTGAACGGGAGGGGATACTTAATTTTTCATTGCATCTTCTTGCTTTTTCCCTTATAGCCCTTGCAGGCGACAACCTGAAAACAAGGATGGAGCAGCAGGAACATTACATCAGGCGGCTTGAAGAAGAAAAGATAAAAATGCAGGGGTTCGAGCGGCTGTACAGGGTAAGCGCAGATCTTGCGCACGAACTGAGGAACCCTCTGGCCTCCATATCGGCAGCAGTGCAATTCCTGAATGAGGGCAGGATTGACAGGGAGTTTGTCGATATGCTCATGAGCGAGACGAAACGCCTGACCAGTCTCGTTAATGATTTCCTCTTATTTTCGAGACCGGCAGATGCTCCAAAAGAAGACGTTGACCTCTCCGCAATGCTTAAGATGCTGGTCGAAGACCAGAAGAGCGACAAAAAAATAAGTTGTCACTGCCGCAGCTAATACGATAATTATGGCCAACAGGACCTTTATTGAAATAGCTGTCAATAATATTATTAAAAATGCGGTCGAGGCGGCCCAGAGCACTGTTAAAGTGGAACTCAGAAAGGACCAGAAGGAGATAAGTATAGACATAGAAGATGACGGCCCCGGTATTAGTGAGGACGCGCGGGACAAGATTTTTGAACCTTTTTTTACGACAAAAACAAACGGTACAGGCCTGGGACTCGCAATCGCCTATAGAATAATAACAAGCTTCGGCGGAACTGTTATTGCAGATATTTCTCCGCTTGGCGGAGCAAAATTTTCGATTGTTTTCCAGGTGAAAGGCTGAGGGCAAAAGGCAAAAGGTTTGTTGGTCTTGTAAAAAGTCGTCATACCCGCGAAGGCGGGTATCCAGAGTGCAAACAACTATATGAAAAGAATGGATTTCCGTTTTCCAACGGTAGGTGCTCTTAAGCACGGGAATGACGAAAAAAAACATATTACCTTTAGCCTATAGCCCATCGCCTTTTTAGAGGTGATATATGCGTGCACTTGTAGTCGATGATGAAGCAAATATCAGAAAGTCGTTAAAACTCCTTCTTGCTGAAACAGGCTTTGAAACATATCAGGGGTCAGGGTTGGCTGAAGCCGAGCCGCTGATTGCACAGCACTATTTTGATCTCGCCATTATTGATCTCCGGCTTGGCGACGGATCAGGCATCGACTTGCTCAAGGAGTTGAAGGAGGTCAGCCCCGATACCGTTGTCCTTATAATAACGGCATTTGCATCAACGGAAACAGCCATCACCGCCATGAAGCTCGGGGCCTATGATTATGTCACCAAACCCTTTAATATTGATGAGATCCGGATTGTTTTAAAAAATATAAAAGAAAAAATATTTTTGCAGACAAAGGTAAAAGAGCTTCAGCAATATGCGGATGTTTACCATAGTATTGTCGGCAAATCTGAAGCCATGCAAAAAGTCTTTATCCTGATCGACAAAATAGCGCCCTTTGACACCAATGTCCTTATAACGGGGGAAAGCGGCACAGGCAAAGAGCTTGTGGCAAAGGCGATCCACAACAAGAGTAAAGGAACGATAAACCGTTTATCGCTATCAACTGCGCGAGCCTGCCTGCCGAACTACTCGAAAGCGAACTGTTCGGGTATACAAAAGGGATCATTCACCGGCGCCTATGCATCCAAAAGAGGGCTGATCGACGAGGCGGACGGCGGTACGCTCTTCCTTGACGAAATCGGAGAGATGCCGCTGCTGCTGCAGGCAAAATTGCTGCGATTTCTTGAAGACAAAAAAATGCGGCCTCTGGGCAGCGGCAATGAAACAGAGGTGGATGTGCGGGTAATTGCCGCGACCAATAAGGACCTGAATGAGCTTGCGGAAAAAAACGAGTTCAGGGACGACCTCTATTACCGGCTCTCGACATTTGAGATACGGCTGCCTACTCTAAGAGAACGCAGGGAAGATATTCCTCTCCTCATCGATCACTTTGCGAAGGAGTTGTCCAAAAAGTTTCAAAAAAAAATTGTCAAGATTGATCCCGCATTTGTGGATTATATGCTGCAGCAGGAACTGAGAGGCAATGTAAGGGAACTGAAGAACATGATAGAAAGGGAAATCATCCTTTCGGAAGACGGGTTTCTTAAATGTACGTCCTGCGCGTGTACCCGCGAGCCATGGTAGTTCAGGTAGCTGATCTGCCTGATACCGGAGTAAACATCAATGAATATCTCGGTGCTTTGGAAAGGAGCTTTCTTGAAAAGGCGCTTGAAAAGGCGGGCGGGGTGAAAACAAAAGCAGCCGAACTGCTCGGCCTGTCTTTCAGAGAATTCCGCTACCGGCTGTCAAAATAAGACCGTGAAACGTGAGTCGTGAATCGTGAGACGTGAATCGAAAAATGGAAAAGCATTTTTAAAAAAGCTATTTACTTTTTGAGTCACGATTTACTTTTATTGCTTCTGTCTCTTTGGTTTTATTTTTTTCTTTTCACGGTTCACGTCTCACGATTCACGGTCTTATTAGTGGCTGACTGCCTCGCCCATTTTGAATATCGGCAAGTAAAGTGCGATAACAATATAGCCTATACGTTATGCCCAAAAACACCATCAGCATCGGCTCGAGCATGGTAGTAAGGTTTGTGACAGCATTATCCACTTCATCGTCATAGAAATCGGCGATCTTAATAAGCATCTGGTCAAGGGCGCCGGTTGATTCTCCGACACTTATCATCTGGCAGACCATCGGAGGGAACACCGGTGATTTGGAAAGGGGCTCGGAGACCGTTTTGCCTGAGGCGACCTCGGTCTTGACCCCCATAACGATTTCCTCCACGACCTTGTTCCCCGATGATTTGGCACATATCTCGAGGCCGTCCAATATCGGGACACCGCTGTTAATGAGCGTGCCTAGCGTCCTTGTAAACCTGGCGACAGCAACCTTTTTTAATAAATCGCCGAACACGGGAAGCTTAAGAATAAGCCGGTCAGTTTTCTTCCTGCCGATTTCGGTTTTTCTGAATCGTTTGAGCCCGAAAATTGAACCGAAGAGCCCGCCGCCTAGGCTGACTCCCCCAATGCCGGCCAAAAAGTGGCTCAGCCAGATAACGCTCCTGGTCGGAGCCGGAAGCTTGGACGCCCATATCGCCGAAAATTTTAGCGAATATAGGGATAACAAATATCATTATGATGGCGATTACCAGTATCGCGACGGACATGACAATAATCGGATATATCATTGCGCCTTTCACCTTTTTCTTCAGCTTCATAGTCTTTTCGATATAGCCGGCGAGTCTCAGTAGAACTCCGTCAAGAACTCCTCCTGCTTCTCCCGCTGCAACAAGATTTACATAGAGGTCATCGAAAAGTTTTTTGTGTTTTTTCATGGCATCGGCAAGGTTTGAGCCGGTTTCGACATCACTTTTAATCTGGCCGATAACCTCGCCCATAGATCTGTTCTCAATCTGCTTTGCCAGTATGTCAAGGCCCTGGACAATAGGAATGCCGGCAGTGAACATGGTGGAAAATTGCCTGGTAAAGATTACAAGGTCCTTCTCGGTTATTTTCTGTTTTTTGGGGCCGAAGAGTTTAAGGCCGGCTTTTTTCTCGTAAATGGAAGTAGGGGTTATTCCCTGTTTTTTGAGGATGGAGATGAGTTCATCTTTGCTGCCGGCAGCCATCTCACCGTTTTTTACAGCGCCTGAAGATGTTTTTCCAGCCCACATAAACGTTTTTGCCATGCAAAATTATGAACCAAAAAAGAAGCAAAAGCAAGAAAAAAACAAAACGAAAGTAAAGAGCAAGGTCTAATTTCAAATTCTCTCTCATGCTTCTTCTCATGCTCCAGCGTGCATTTTCACTTTCTCATACAGTGCGTCCAGTTTCTTTTGCTGCTCCGCTGTAAGTCTCGTCTTCATGGTGGTAACGCCGTTGTTGATTATTTCTTCCATTTCAGGATGGTATTGGGCGCGAAGCTGCTGCAGTTGAAATTGGGTTTCCTCTACTATTTCCTCTGCCTCTTCCTGCTGGTCCTTTGTCAGATTTAATTCAGTCGTAAGTTTTTTCATGATCACCTTCCGCATTGCCGGCAGGCCCTGATGAAGAATACCGCGGACTCTGTGCCTCAAATAGAATTCTCTCCCGACAGAACCTATGATGACCCCCGAGACGAATACAGCTGCGATTACCAGCCAATTTTCCATTTTTTCATTACTTAACTCCTCAATTTTACCCTTAGCATTTGATTTCCATTGTTTTTATGGGAACAACGGTTGAGTATATATAATTCCCATCGGGTCATCAAGAAACATACGTACTGCTTCATATTCAGGCCCGATATTTGCGACAATGGAGTAAGCAAAATAATAAGCGCGCTCATGCTGATAGCCGCCGCGGTTTTCCATATGGCCGGGGCTTATCCCATATATTATCCCGCAACGGGGCCGCATCGAGATAAAGGACATGGGACATAACCTTTCTCTCCCATTCGGGCTTCACTCGGATGGATCTGGCCGCTTTTGCTGTAAGCGAATTTTAATGCCTTCTCGATTATCTCTACTTTTTCATCATGCGTTTTCATTATGGCCCCCTTCCTTGCCCAACAATGAGGAGATTATTTTCCGGAGCTTTTTCCGTGAACGGTGGGCCCTCACTTTAACGTTTATAATGCTCCACCCCAACAGCTCAGCAGCTTCTTTCACCGACATCTCCTCCAAATACAGCAATGTTATTACCATCCTTTCCTCTGCCGTCAACTTATTAAGTGCCCACTGCAGCACTTCTCTTGATTCCTTGAGCACCTCTTCTTTTTCAAAAGTTTTCTGAGATTGCTCCGATACTATTGTCTCAACCCATTTGCTGTGCTCTTCTGTCAGAGAGGCCATCGGCATTTCTTTCGATTTGTACCGTTCCCTCCAGAAATCATAGCAATATCTGACGGATATTTTCGATATCCAATACTTAAGGGGCGACTCGGCCCTGTAAGTGGGCAAGCTTTATAAATCCTGATAAAGATTTCATGGGCTGCTTCCTCAACCATTTCCCGCGGCAGATGCTTTGACACAATATTAAAAACATATGCATCATACCGTTTTAAAATAATTTCAAATTCATCGGTATTCCCGTTAAGTATGCTGCTGATTATCTCATCGTCGGTCTGATCGCCCAAATGTATGCTGCACCCCTGAACATAATGAGAATAATTGCTGTAATCCCTCTGTTTTCACTATACAATAACTCATAGGACAAATATCAATTGCGCGCCTTTATGGCCGCCCGGATCGGAGGGTTTGTTTTTCATCTGAAAAGCCAGTAGTAAAACACGCCTCTTCCTTCCGGGCTAGGCCTAGGGGGGACACCTGTTATTTCAATACTATTCCGTGAGAATATTGTTTGCTTTGGCCTTGATGTTTTAGGTCGTGGCTTACTACGGAAAGGTTACAAATTATAATAGAAAGACAGGTCTGAGTGTCTGAAAGTACAAGTTATTTATTCGCAGAACCTTAATACAAGTCCTTTCACGATTTCGAGTCTTTCCTGCGGTGAGAAATCGAAGTAAAGGGCGCTTTCCATCAGGATTGAAATGATTTCTTTTGTTTTTTGCCGTTCCATGGCACACTCCTTTGAATCCATTCTTGCTTTAGTTATCGGCGGAAAATGGAAAATATTTAATAATGATGGTTTCGTAAAAAGTCGTCATACCCGCGAAGGCGGGTATCCAGAGCGCAAGCAACTACCCGAAAAAGAGTGGATTCCCGTTTTCACGGGAATGACGAAAAGACGCTTTCCCGGACTTTATTATGACGTAGTCAATTGACCTTTGATATAATAACTTACAATGGCACAGGAAGATCTCTCAAAATTGAAGATACATAAGGGCGCTGAAGCGCCACGACGCGCTCGGCGCAGGGTCCCGCCTGCCCTGATAGCAGCAGTGTTTGTGCTTCTTGTTTTGATGGTCCTCTACTTTCAGGGAACTCTTACCCCGGCGGTGGAGGTAGAGGCGGTAACTGTCTCAAAGATGTATCCGTCTCAGGCTTTTACGCTTTTAAATGCAAGCGGTTATGTCATGGCCCAACGCAAAGCTGCTGTTGCCCCAAAGGTAACGGGCACACTGGTATGGCGGGGAGTTCAGGAAGGCAGTGTAGTGAAAAAAGGACAGCTTATCGCACGTCTTGAGAACGAGGACGTTACTGCTGCGAGGAACCAGGCAGTCGCCAATCTAAATGTCGCCCGCTCAAACCTTGAACAGGCGAGGGCGGAATTGAATGATGCAACGGTCGAGCTGAACAGGCAGCGGGACCTGCTCTCAAAAGGGTATGTGGCCCAGACTGACTATGATACTGCTGAAGAGCGATACAAGAAGGCAAAGGCTGCGGTGGAAGGTGCTGAAGCTGCCATCAAGGCTGCTATCGCCGCACTCAACGGCGCGAACATTGCTATTGAATACACGCTGATACGCGCACCCTTTAATGCCGTGGTATTAACAAAAGATGCGGATGTAGGTGATATTGTTACCCCGATAGGCGCTGCTGTAAATGCAAAGGCCGCCGTGGTAACTATTGCTGATATGGGTTCGCTCGAAGTGGAGGCCGATGTGTCCGAATCCAACCTGCAGCAGGTCAAGGTGGGACAGCCGGCTGTGATTCAGCTCGATGCATTGCCGGAATCCCGTTTCAGGGGAGAGGTCAGCACTGATTGTCCCTACGGCCGACCGGAGCAAAGGAACGGTCATGGTGAAGGTGCGTTTTATTGATAAGGACAAGACGAATAATGCCGGAAATGAGCGCCAAAGTTGCATTTCTCTCCAGGCCGGCAGGCAGGGATGAGGACACGCCGTTCACCGCGCTTCGTCCCTGCATCCGTTGTAAGCCGCGCTAATAAAAAGGTGGTTTTTCTTATCAAGGCGATCACGCGATAGAGACGCCGGTGACGATCGGCGCGAAGAGAGGCGATATGCTGGAAGTGACCGGCGGCGTACAAGCCGGGGACAAAATAGTTGCCAATCCGCCGCCTGGATTAAAAAACGGCTCCAAAATTAAAGTCGCTGAAAAATGAAGGATCAAAATGGAACCACAGAGTACACAGAGTAACAGAAGACTTTATAGATACAAACAAACGACTGTAATTCTTTTAGAGTACCTTGAGTATTTCTCTGTGCTCTCTGTGGTTAAGGTTTTTTAATGGGTCTGACAGCAGAGCCACCGCCAATTGTTGAAATACAGAATCTGAGCAAATCATACCGCAGAGGGTCCCAGGTAGTGCCTGTACTGAATGATATAACATTCGATATCCAGGAAGGGGAGTTTTTGGCGCTTATGGGGCCGTCCGGCTCCGGCAAGAGCACCCTGCTTAATCTTATCGCCGGCATTGACAAGGCTGACAGCGGCACCATAAAAGTGGGAGATATCGATATAACGACTCTTGCCGAAACCAGCTTGCCCGGTGGCGGGCGGACAATGTCGGGTTTCATCTTTCAGTTTTACAATCTTATCCCTGTGCTCACTGCCTTCGAGAATGTTGAGTTGCCGCTGCTGTTGACCGGGCTTTCGCGGAGCGGAACGGCGCGAGCACGTGGAACTCGCCCTTTCAATAGTCGGGCTTGCCGACAGGATGGACCATTACCCGGGCCAGCTCTCCGGCGGACAGCAGCAACGCGTTGCCATAGCGCGCGCAGTAATAACCGACCCTGCCATACTTGTGGCCGATGAGCCGACAGGCGACCTTGACCGCGTTTCCGCAAGGGAGATACTGGATCTGATGGAACGCCTGAATGCCGAGTCCGGCAAGACTATCATAATGGTAACGCACGACCCGCGCGCTGCTGAAAAAGCCCATGTAATAAAGCATCTGGAAAAAGGCGTTTTAAATGTTCATACTGAAACTCATTTTTAAGAACGCCTTTCGCCACAAACTCCGCACCTGGCTCACTATTCTCGGCATCACGATTGCCGTTCTTGCTTTCGGCCTTCTCAGGACAGTAATAAGCGCCTGGTATGCGGGGGCTGAGCCTCTTCCGCGACCCGCCTGGTTACGAGGAATGCCATATCACTGGTCTTTACTCTGCCCCTTTCGTATGAGGAAAAGATCCGCCATGTGCAGGGAGTGAAATTCGTGGCCCGCGAAACTGGTTCGGCGGTATTTATATTGATGAAAAGCACTTTTTCCCGAATTTCGCTGTTGACCCCAAGAACTATTTGCCGATGGTCCCGGAATTTGTGGTCCCCGATGACCAGCGAACCGCTTTTATACGTGACCGGAAGGCCGCCCTCGCCGGAAAAAAATAGTGGAGAAATACCACTGGAAGATCGGTGATACAATTACACTGAAGGGGACGATCTTCCCCGGTAACTGGGAATTTGTGCTGAGGGCAATTTATCACGGCAGGGACAAAAGCACTGATGAAACATGTTTTCTTGTTCCACTGGGATTACCTCAACGAAACACTCAAAAAAACATGCATCCGACCAGGGCTGACCAGGTCGGTTTCTACTTTGATCAGTGTAACAAGCCCGAATCTTGCGGCAGAGGTCTCGCAGGCAGATAGATAAAATGTTCAAAAATTCACTTGCTGAGACATTGACCGAGACGGAAAAGGCTTTTCAACTCGGCTTTGTCTCCATGTCAGAGGCCATCATCGTCGCCATCCGGTTGGTATCTTTTGTGGTAATAATAATAATCATGGCAGTAATGGCAAACACTATGGCCATGAATGCACGTGAACGGCTCGGGGAATATGCAGTATTCAAAACACTCGGCTTCGGCGGGACCCATCTGGCGGTCATGATATTTGGAGAATCGTTGATAATCGCCATGATTGGGTGTGCGGCAGGCATCGCCGCCACATTTCCGGCTGCGAAGAAGTTCGCGGAGATCATGTCCCCCGCTTTTCCGGTGTTTAATGTCGCGCCGCAACTATATATATGGACATTGCCGCCGGGCTGATGGTAGGGCTCGTCGCAGCGATTGTGCCTGCATGGCGCGCCATACACATACGGATAGCCGACGGACTGAGGAGGATCGGTTAATGGGAAGGATCCCCTTTTCATACAGTTTGCGCAATCTCCTGACCCGGAGGCTCACTACTGTACTTACGGCATCAGGCATGGCGCTCGTTGTGTTTGTTTTTGCATCTATATTGATGCTTGCCGAGGGGCTGAGAAAGACGTTGTAGAGACCGGTTCCTATGATAACTGTCATCGTCATAAGAAAAGGATCGAATTCAGAGGTGCAAAGCGCGAGTGGACCGCGCATCCGCTTCCATTATTGAAACGCAGCCCGAGATAGCTATCGGGGTGAACGGGCAGCATCTTGTCGCCAAAGAGCTTGTAGTGCTTATCAATCTTCCGAAGCGCGGAAGCAATAAGCCGTCAAATGTCGTGATAAGCGGGACAACGGAGAATTCACTTTTGCTGAGGCCGCAGGTAAAGCTCGCTGCGGGCCGGTATGCCAAGACCGGGATCTTCGGAAATCATGGCCGGACAGAGTATTGCCAAGCGGTTCAAAGGGGGAGGCTTCGGAGAAACACTCCGTTTCGGCATGCGTGACTGGAAGTCGTAGGCATATTCGATGCCGGCAATACAGGTTTCAATTCCGAAATATGGGGTGATGTGGATCAACTCATGCAGGCGTTTCGCAGGAATGTTTATTCTTCGGTCACTTTCAAGTTGCGCGGACCCGGCGGCATTCGAGGAAACTCAAAGAGCGCATTGAGAATGATCCGCGCATGACTGTTGAGGTAAAACGAGAGAACAACTATTATGAGGAGCAATCAAAAGTCATGGCAAAGTTTCTCAGGGTCCTGGGGCTGTCGCTGACAATAATATTTTCCATAGGCGCTGATTATCGGCGCAATGATTACCATGTATTCTGCAGTGGCCAACCGCACAAGTGAAATCGGCACTATGAGGGCACTCGGTTTTCAGAGGGCGAACATCCTGGCCGCTTTTCTCATGGAGTCGCTGCTGCTCGGTTTTATCGGCGGCTGCACAGGATTGTTTTTCGCATCTTTTATGCAGCTCATTACGATTTCGACCATGAATTTCCAGACCTTTTCAGAGCTTGCCTTCTCCTTCTCCCTGTCAATTAAAATTATATATCAGGCAATGGTTTTTTCGCTGATAATGGGTTTCGTGGGGGGCGTGCTGCCGGCTTTAAGGGCGTCCCGCATGAATATTGTGGATGCCCTGAGGGCGAGTTGAGCAATGTACGGTAGTGGAGAAGATAACACTTATGATGGGGCGACCATTGCGTGTTGTCAACAAATAGAGTTGTCCGGTTTTAGAGCAAATAAACTGTCCGGTTCTGCAGGGTGGCTGCGCATGGAACATGGCAGGCCACCGATGTCAGTTTTATTGAGTCTCATGCCGCTGCATGTGAGCACTTTGCAATCTCCTTTCCTTTAGGGTCAAAGACCGCCAGTTTTCTCGGTCCATGGAATATAGCAAGGCCACCATCCGGATAACGATGGACGCGAACTTCGACCTTAACGTAGTGGCAGCGATATTGATTTGGCGGGATCTGAAGTTTTAGCCCATCGAACTTTACACAGTTGTCGTTGCCTACGGTGCGGTCATACTGTTCGCATAGGATGTCTTCCAAGGCAGTGCCTGCCCAAGTCACGAACACGCTCTGTGGTTCCTGCGGGACAACAGTGAACTCGGCATTATGGGCTGGCATATAAGTACTGGCAAGATAATCATTGGCCTGCTTCATCTCAGTAATGCCCGCCATTGCAAGCTCCTTGACGAGGCGGTCTTGATGAGTTTCGAAGGCTCGCTCAGAACGACCCCTGGCCTCAGGAGAATACGCAGCAATCATCTTAATTCCAAGTTGGCTCATTGCACGACCGAACTGGGTAAGATTTGATTTGTCCACCTTCCCTCCGGCCTCCGGTGTATGCCAGTAGTGACTTCCACGATCCGTATACAACGAAGCAAACAATCCGTGTTGCTCAATAACTTCTTTTACCCCTTGAAAGCTGCTTTGAGTGCCTTCCTCCTGCACAAAAAACATCGAGTAGTGTTCACTCGTGGCATCATCCATAGTTACGATTAGATCCCAGTATTTTCCTTCAACCCACTGATGTTTGGAACCATCCTGGTGCAGCATCATACCGGTATAAGGTGCCCTTGTACGCTTTTTCCTGTGTGTACCTTTCTGTGCTGCCTTCGGGACCAATCCCTTTTCCTGAAGGGTGTTCTTGACCCATGTGTAGCTTCTGGTCCCTTGATAAGCACGCCGGTACCAGCTATAAAAATGTTTGACATTGAAACCACAAAAGCGATTGCTATAAAGATCCGATAGTGCGACTACTTCATCAACAGGCGCACGTTTATGAGATATTTGCCCTAAACGCTTATCTATAAGGCCCTCCAGGCCCGTATCTTCATACCTCAACATATATCTTCTAAATGTCCTATCGCACACACCCAGAAGCGTTGCTGCTTCTTCCTGCGTTAATCGACCTCGTATCCAACCCTCATAGCTTTCTTCAAATCTCATCTTCCGTACCTCCTGCAACACTGCCGAACGTTTCATGGATAGCCCCCTTGCTATCCATATATTTTATCCGGACAGTTTATGTGCTACAGATACGGACAGTTTATCTGCTCGCCACATGGGGCGACCATTGCGTTGACATTAATAATATATTTTTGTATAGTTTAGTCAAGCAAAGGGGCCGAACTAATTGAGGATAAAGCATCTAATCTTTATAATTATCTGTTGGGCCATCATTCATGTTCCAGTCCTGGGACATGCATCGCCGCTTGATGTCTGGTATCTGAGAGCATCCGGGACTACGAATTCACTCTATGGAATAACGTACGGCGCGGGTCTCTTCGTTGCCGTCGGTGACAATGGTGTCATTTTAACATCGCCTGACGGTGTGACGTGGACTGCAAGGGCTTCCGGAATCACATACCCTCTGAGAGGGGTGGCTTTCGGTAACAGTGCCTATGTTGCAGTCGGCATGAGCGGTAACATCCTGACGTCTCCCGATGGCATCCTATGGACTGCGCGTAACTCTTTGATTACTGACAACATCTACGGGATTGCATATGGTAATGGAATATTTGTTGCTGTTGGGGGACAAGCCAACCCTGTAACGGGAGCATTTTCGAGAACAATACTGACTTCTCCTGACGGGATAACGTGGACTATAAGACTTTCAGATCAGACTGTCTCTGTGGTCCCTGCCGGCGTAATTTATGGCAATACTACATTTGTGACTGTCGGTCAGGGAGGCACGGTACTTTATTCTACAAATGGCGTTTCCTGGACACCCGGCAATACCGGTGTTGCAAGTGACTTGAAAGGCATTACTTACGGCAACGGAGACTTCGTTACTGTAGGCGCAAGGATACTCTCGTCTCAGGCAGGGGCCAGCTGGTCTGATGTGACCCCGGGCCTTACGTTTAGTTATCTGTCGGGAGTAACATTTAATAACGGAAATTTCATCGCTGTCGGGCTTAATAGTGCCGTGCTGGGCAATACAAAGGCAAAGATATTCTCATCTCCTGACGGGCTGACATGGACGGAAAGGATTTCTGGTTCTTCAAGTCCTCTTTTTGGGGTAACAAGCGGAAACAATACATTTGTTTCGGTGGGAAGCAACGGCGTCATTCTTCAAGCCCTCTCTTCATCCACAACTTTTAATGACATAGCGTCCGGCTACTGGGCGGAGCAATACATAAACGCTATTTACAATGACAGTATTACTGTGGGATGCAGCAAATCACCGCTTCTTTACTGTCCTTCCGAAGATGTTACCAGGGACCAGATGGCCGCCTTTATAATAAGGGCGTTGTATGGCGAAAACTTCACTTATACGCAGACGGCCTGGTTCAGCGATGTGCCGGCAAACGATAATTTCTTCAAATATATCCAGAAGCTGAAAGATCTTGGGATAACCACCGGCTGCGGAGGCGGCAGCTACTGTCCTTCCGAAGATGTTACCAGGGACCAGATGGCTGCCTTCATTGTCAGGGCAACGCAAGTTAAAGTTGGACAGGGCCCTGAAAACTTCACCTGCACTGGAGGGGCCAACTGTGCAACGGAAGCACCTTATTTCAGTGACGTTCCGCCAACGGAAAGTTTCTTCCCATATGTCCAGAAGCTGAAAGAGCTTGGAATTACCACCGGCTGCGGAGGCGGCAACTACTGTCCTTCCGAGGATGTCCCAAGAGACCAGATGGCTGCTTTTATAGCCAGGACATTTCTTGGCATACAATAAGAGGGAATATATATGCTATTTACCAGAAAAATAATCATTCTTTTTTTAGTTGGAGTTGCCGCCCTGGTAATGGTCCCTGATCATTCTGTGTATGCGGTAACGATAAGCGGTCAGGTGGCCGGGTCCTTTACGGGGACTATCAATTATCAAGCCGGCGTAAAGATCGTTTCTGACGGGCAGGTCAGCGGGACATGGACATATGATTCTGATACTTCAGTAGTTAGCTTTACTGCCACGTTCGCTACTTCAGGGCTCAGCGGCAATATGACAGGCGCCTATAGTAATGCAAGTCAAAATATTGCGGGGACGTTTACATTGCCGGGTAGCAGCATCACCGGTAGTTTCGCGCTGCCGCTTAATAATCCTGTCGGCTTTCGTCCTGGAATAGACCCATATGTCTTCACAGGGCCCATCAGTGGTACAGCACCGACATCTCAGGGGCCTGTCACTTTTACGATAACCCCCACGCTTGAGCTGAAGATGCCGGTCGAGCAACGTATTGCAATAAACGGGAACATGACCGGCACATGGAACGGTACAGTAAACGGTAGCTATACTGTGGCTGGACTTCCTGTTTCAGGCTCTTTTAGCAATGTACCGGCAAGCGGGACATACTCCGGAACATGGGGAGCGGGTTATAACCTTACTGCAGGCACTCTCGATGGGACGTTCAACGGCACTTTTGGCGGTTCGGCGGTTTACACCGCCCCGGTGATAGGACTGTTAACTATTCCGGTGCAGGGTACATATGTAGGCACTATAGCGAGGGATGCCCAGGGGACGGTCAACTGGAACGGCTCATGGCAGGAACTGTTGGCGACCGGCGGGACGCAGGGAGTGCATGACGGTTATGGCGGCGATTTTAGTTTAGTGCTCGGCTCAGAACTGGACTTCCCGTTCTCAATAAGCGGCACTCCAAGCGGCGGCGGCTCATTTACAGCAACGTATGGAGGCTTTAACGTAACAGTAACGTATATGTTTAGCGGCAACTATGCAGGCACAGTGAGTGAACAGGCGCAATAGTCTATATAAATAGGGGCAGCGCCCATTTTTGATTTTATAAATAATCTGCCAGAACCAAAACTTTTATATCTTTTATCTGCTTCAGCTTTTTGTCATTTGTCAGGAAGGCATCTGCTCCGGCATCGATGGCAGATGCAATCTGAATGGCATCGATAGTTCTGAGATACGGATAATGTCCTCTCAACTTTCCCGCTCTCTCAGCAATTGCCTCCGAGATTTCAAGAACAACAAGGTTCTTTCCATGCTTGAGGAATTCAGAGAATTTTTTCGCAAGCTTTTCATCACCGTTCTCGACAGGTTTCGCAAGAACCTCAGTGAGAGTGATAACAGAGGATAAGGCGGTCAGACTTCCCGATTGAAAAGGCGCTAACAACTTCTTTGGCAAGAGGGCCGAATTCAGGATGGGCCTCTATGTAATAAATGACGGGAGCGGTATCAATGAAAATCGAATTGAGATCGGACAGCGCAGCGGATATGGTCATGTCCTGTCTTCGCGAAGCCTATTTATATAGCTCTGTGCATCTTCTTTCCACAATCCCTTTCCAAGTCCATAAAGTCCTTTCCAGTCGAGTTCTTTTTTCACTGCAAGCCCGGTCTTCCTGAGATGGTGAGCAAGCTTTTCCACCAGCTTCAACTGTTGCTGGGGCGTAAGTTTTTCTATCTCCTTTTCTATCATCTCTACAGCTATTACTTTTGACATTTTTTCACCCCCATTTTTAAGCCCATATACTGATGTTTCTATCATATCACAAATCCTAAGCCTGGACGCACACTGTCCTTTCTCATACGACCACATTTCCTTGACAGGTCTGAATAGAGGCATTACAAGCATTCCGAAAACCTTCCTGAACGTGCATGTAAGCTCCTCGGCCCTCTTTTTCTCAGAATTGTTTCATAACATTAGCCAGCCTTTTCCGCATAAAAGCATCCGACGGGAAAAACTAATGACAGTCTGATGACGGAAGTTTTTTACATAATAGTTGAGCAATGTGCTGAAATATAAGGAACAATTTGGTGGAGGCGGCGGGAATCGAACCCCCATTTCACGCCTCAATAATTATTAATTACAACATGTTATGGAAGAGCAATTGATTTCCAGTGCCCCTCCGGTGCCCCCTAACCAGTGTCCCCCTGGCGCTTCAAAGGGATAATATCGGCAGATTTGCGCAGTGTGATTTTGCCGGCTTCGACCCTTAGATTATTGAGATCGCAATGAGCATACTTCTCAGTTGTCCTGGTGTCGGCATGGCCCAGCAACCGTGAGATCATCCCGAGAGGTGTTCCGCTATTCAGCAGATTCGAAGCGAATGAGTGCCTGGTGAAATCGTACAAACGGACAGTCTTCGGCAATTTCCTGGCTTCCCGAACCTTATCCCACAATCTCCGGCATGCTCCTTCCAGGTATGGCTCCCCCGTCCGAGGGTTAACGAACAGAAACGCATCCGGCAGATTATTTCGTACACGCTCGGAAATCCAGTCAAAAAGCTCGGCGTGAATGGGTGAGAAGAAAGGTTTGGCTTTTTTATTTTTCCTGCGTTGGCAGATCTCTTTCCCGGACCACGTTTTATAGATTGAGATATATCGTTTGTTAAGGTCGACATCCTTGCATTGGACAGCCCTGGCTTCGCCGGGCCGCAACCCACTCAACATCAAAAAAGATACAAAGGGTTTATCGGCATCATCGACAGACTGGAAGATATCTATCTGCTCTGAATTATCGAACCAACGGAATAGCGGCGCCTGTACGTCTATTGCAGGGAATGCCGGCATCATGAATTTGATGTCCCATTCCTCCTGGCAATAACGGAGAAATACCTGGAAATGGTCCATGTGGTTTTTTAGTGTCTTACCCTCTAATGAATATACAGACTGCAAATGTTTCATCAGCTCCTTCACGTCAGACTTTTGCAGGCTGCGGATATCTTTGGTTGCCACGGGAGTATTGAAATAATCCTTTTCGCGAGACACCATCCGCTTGTAATCGTCACGATATGATGGCGCCAACGTCGGGAGTTTTTCCGCTTCGAACCGTTCCAGCAGAGTTGCCGCATAATATTTAAGGGCATTTGCCTTTTTGTAGTTTTCGAGCGAGAAAGAGCCATTTTTCATTTCGAACGCTATCTGCGAGGCAGTAACCATGGCCAGCTCCCAACTGGATAGAGGGATCCCATCCCGGTTGCTGAAAATCCGCTGTTTTTCGCCTTTCGCCTTACCGAGGTTGATTTGATACCGGTCAGGCCTTGTATTACAGCCGCGACAACGCAATCCCTGACGGTTATCAAGTAACTCAAAAGGTCGGCCACATTTGCAGCGCTGGTGATGTTTCGGCTCAATTCTTAATGGCATGGCAAGAATTCCTTGTGTGATTCCCAGACCCGCATAAGCGAGGTCCTCAATAGTCACAATTGTTGCTTTTGATCTTACCATAACTGAAGTGAACTTGTTAACCAAATCCTCCGTGCTTGTCCTCTGCCCTCCCATAGATATTAGATTTTCTCGTCATCGTCCCTGTATCGGCAGACCTCGAGATAGTCTTATTTTACCGAAAGGGTTTTTGTGATTTTTTTCTGATTACACCTTGTGAGAGGCGATACTGGAGCGGCAAAAGAACTCTGACGGATACGACCGAGCGTAACCGGGCTTGTCCTTAATGATTATGTTTTTCCACTGCAAGATTTGTCCTAATCTGTCAGTGATGTTTATTTCATCGTAGGGTACGTACCAACCTAATTTGGGCGAAATCGGTTTTCGCCATTGTTGCCTAGGTACGTACCCCTAATATTTGGGCCATTCCGATTTGGCCCATTTCCAGGCAATGATTATGTCTTTTATAACTTGAATTTTTCATAAATCGCTTCTAATCGTGTGGCGATATCCGATTCAGTGATATCTGAAATATTTTCCAGCTTAATTTTCATGAGCTGGCGCAACGGTCCGGCTTTATAAAGAAAAATTTTAATCATATCTATCTTTTTAGAATCTAGGAGTGTTTTTGCGATTTGAAGCTCCATTTTAACCTCAATGCCGAGTTTGTCAAATGAATCGGTTATTTTGAGTACATCTATGTTAAGAGATTTTGCAAGCGCCCATGTTTCGCGCAGGGCAACTATATCTGCCTTCCGGCGGCCGGTGGTTTCGCAGAGTTTTTTAAGGGAATATTTCGATCCTCCTACACAAAGATACTGTACTAGTGTAGTGTCCCATAATTAGCTTTACATAATAGGTCAGGGTATGTTATCCTTTCTACATGAGGACAACAAAGCCTATACCACACACAGAAGAAGAGCGAAAAAAAGTTGAACGACTTGCCCGTAGTCGAAACACAGCGCAGAAGGTGGTCTTACGGGCAAAGATAGTGCTGAGCAAGATGGAAGGGCTTAAACAGGAAGATATAGCTGAACAATTTGATACGTCGCGGGTATCAGTCGGCCTATGGGTAAAAAGGTATCAGGAAGGAGGTTTAGGGGCACTGCTGAAAGACGCTCCTCGTTCAGGCCGGATTCCAAAGTTGTCAGAAGACAAAGAGAAGGCTATTGTGGAAGCAACGCTTCATACCGTACCCTCTGCCGCTACCCATTGGAGCGTTAGAACAATGGCGGACAACCAACAGGTATCACGAATGGCGGTACAGAGGATATGGAAGAAATACAATCTGAAGCCGCATCTGGTGAAGACATTTAAAATAAGCAACGATTTGCATTTTGTTGAGAAGGTAAAGGACATTGTGGGGTTATATCTCAATCCGCCGGAAAAAGCTTTAGTGCTCAGCGTAGACGAAAAGAGCCAGATACAGGCACTGGATAGAACGCAACCTGGCCTACCGATAAAAAAAGGCCATGCCGGGACGATGACACATGACTATAAGCGACATGGAACGACGACGTTGTTTGCCGCTTTAAATCTTATTGATGGAACGGTCATCAGTGCATGTATGCAGAAGCATCGCCAGGAAGAGTTTTTAAAATTTCTCAATAAAATAGATCAGGAAACACCGCCGTCTCTCGATCTTCACTTGATCGCAGATAATTATGGAGCGCATAAGACGGCACGAGTACAGAGGTGGTTGAAAAAACACCCTCGGTTTACGATGCATTTTACTCCAACGTCATCGTCATGGCTGAATATGGTGGAGAGATTTTTTAGTGAATTGACGACAAAGAGAGTGAGGCGCGGGATTTTTACGAGTGTCAAAGAATTGGAAAAAGCTATCAGAGATTTTATAGAGACACATAATGAGAACCCTAAAATATTTACTTGGACCAAGGACGCAGACACTATTCTTGCCAAAGTTGCTAAATGTAAAGAACTGTTAGGGACAGGACACTAGCAAGTTGCGA
Organism: Nitrospirota bacterium; assembly: GCA_963784135.1. Taxonomy (GTDB): domain Bacteria; phylum Nitrospirota; class Thermodesulfovibrionia; order Thermodesulfovibrionales; family Dissulfurispiraceae; genus JADFXI01. The sequence goes on from CAWAQG010000012.1 coordinate 101,448, forward strand.
CTCCATTTATAAGGTTTTGTGTCTTTGTCTTCCATTAAATTACTTTACCAAACCCAATTTTCTCCTGCAAGCTTTCTTAATTTTAAGACTGTATAAATAATATTATTTCAAAGGTCAAAGGTGCAAACCGATCTGATTTGGGCCGTTTTGATTTGGCCCATGTTATTGGGGTATGGCGGATTGGATTCGGAAGCAGGCAGGGAAGAAGAAAATTAATCACAAGCCTTGTGATGTTTTGTAGTGTGACCGGGCGTTAAATAAGACCGTATTTAATTTTGAGCTTGTGCAGGATGGTCCTGGCCGATGCAGTGAGTGATTTTATGGCATCCATCTTATCGTCCGGCAACTGACCTTTAAAAATGCTTATATCGGCGCGTAGGTGTTCTCTTACCACTGACATGTCTTTCTCGTAAATATGTGAGCAATCGAGGTAGGAATCATATTCAAGAAATTTATTATAGGCGCAATTCAGGGGAAATTGGAGATTTATCAACTCCTGTGAACTGATAACGTTTGGGTTGATCTCGGAGTTAATATAAAGACAGCCGACAGAGGACGCATTGTTATTGATACCCAAAATTAGAAACATTTTGATTTTTGGCGGACTGGTATCATGTACGTAAAATCGCAGAACAGCCCCGGGCCTGATATTGCGATCACAGAATTGTTCCTTAGTGTCCTCTGGAAATTTGTCGCCGAGAGGAGGAGGGGTCATTTAGATTTGGCAAGAAACAGTTCGTTATCCGATACAAGTTTAATATAAGAAAGCATGTTCTCATCTGCTCCTGCAACTTTAGCCATTTCCCGAAAAGATATCTTGTCATCTTTCGCAGCTTTGTTATAAGCATCGTCGTGAGATTTTTCGACGAGTTTCTCGAAGGTGAGATCACGGTTTTCGAAAAGCGATTCATTAATGCATTCCAGATCGGTTTCAGAAAAATCATTAATATCCGCTTCTTTTTTTGGCGTTATAAAATGCTCCTCAACATCAAAAAACCGGGCGAATCCTTTTACATCATCAAATATCGAATCGCCTCGCGCTGACTTGGTCATGTCGTAGATGGCCGAAGGAACCGGTCCGTAGTTCATAGCTATATAGTAATCGCCAATAACAGGCCTGCCATATTTAGCGAGATGTTTCTGATCGGCAAAATAAAGAATTTTGAAAACCTTATGAAGGTCCGGCTTAACTTTGGGATTATGTTCCAGAAGTTCTCGTGTTACGTATAGGACAGCTGATATAGCCTTCGCTTCGTCTACTTTGAAGTGGATCATAATCAACCCTCCGGAACTGATAATTAATTTTAGCATATTATCGGGATTTTAAATTGAAAGTGCAACTGCTAATGGATATCTCATCCTGCTTTCGGGTTATCGTTTCCTTGCTGTGTATCCGACGACTGTACGACTGGCTTTGGAGCCGAGAGCAGTACGGACACTTCTCAGGTCATTGAGATCGCCAGCTATTGAGGAATAGAAAGCCTGGTTCGAAGCCAGACGGATTGCCTGAGTAACAGCAATGGTGGCAAGGAACACGCTGACGAAAGGAACGGCTACGCTTTGACTAGCCAGTTCGGCCATTCCGCAGCTGTCAATTTTTTTATTTTTTTCTATTTCGCGATATGCTGGCAAGCTTAGCACTTCTTTCATATTTTGTTCGGTTGCATCCTCCACCCCTAAGAAGTGCGCTGCAGGGTCATGTGATTGATCAAACACATTAAGACGGAACCTGCGGTAATCGCGTACTGTCGCACCAAGGCCACCATCGATTATATAGTCAAAGCCCGGCAGAGCGAGTAATCGCCGTGCTGAAATTTTATCTAAGCCAGCCATCGCTATGTTAGGCTCGCGATCTGTTCTTTTGAGGTGCTCATCGAGTCGCCTGTCAATGCGACGTACGCCAAACTTACAACCCTCTGCCCACTCTTCAGCAAGACGTGTTTTTAGAACACCGTACCTTTCCCGCCTCACAAGAATCGATGTCCCCCAGTTCTCCTCTGCGATAACATCGTCGTCTTGAAAGAATAATGTGAGGGACGTAGGGTCTGAATATGTCAATATTGAAAGCGCCCACAGATAGGCTTGGCCCAAATTTCCAAGACCCACCAGCCAAAGCGCATTTGGCAGATAAAACTCGTCGGGACCGCTATTTTTTAACCATTGTACCCGTTCATCTGGTGACCATAATGATAATCCCTGTAATATCCTTCCAGCAAGCGGGTCACCCTGTTCAGCAGAGAATGCATGGCCGACAGCAAGAGCCCCTGCGGCAGCGCCTGAAAGTGCGCAGTCAGAGCGAGCTATGTCACAGTTGCCTTGTTCTCCTGGCATAATTCCAGCACTCCAGCCGTTCCATATTGCTCGGACTGACCAATCGGTATTGCCGTGTTCCCCTGACCCGATAATGATTGTTCGACTTGGCTGTGCCCTCAGTTTTCTGGCGGCACCGAGCATTAGGGCTGCCTCACCCAGCGTATTGGCGGGCAAGGGTAAGGGCAGAATTAGAGGATTATCAACAGCTCCTGAAAGTGTGACGCCCCCCAAAAAACATCGAGAAGCAGTAACAACTGCCGTCAAAGCCGCAGCCTGGCCGGCGGATGTATCTGCTGATTCATCACCTATTCGTATCCCTAATCGTGAACTCTTCAATTTCTGTTCAGCTTCTTTGAAGCTGTAACAGCCAGAATTGACCAATGCAGCGCGAATGCGTGATGTTTCAGAGTTAATTTTCATTGTGGCCACCATCCGATATGAAATAATCTGCTACCATGCCGACTATGATTCCGCCATTTACGCGATCCAAGATACTCATATATTCCTATATCCGGTGGCGCGACCTTACCAGCCGCATAGTTTGGTATGATAATTGCGAAATGGCCGACTTCTGCAATCATGGGGTTGCATTGGTCACTCGAGCTTTGTCCGTAGCCACCAGGATGTACATGCACGTCAGCTACGACAGTTAATCCCGCATCATGACACCTTTGCCAAACTTTTCCGAAAAGGCGTCCGTCAAACATTACTATTCCAGTGCGAAAACAATTAGGGTCTATATCGTCATAGAAAAGGAACTGTCCTATCCTATGGGTTCGAGCCTTTTCATGTCCCAAAAGGAAAGCGCCGCTTTCCCGACGACCGCCGGCACGGCGACGAAGTTCATTGATCCCAGCGCGCCAAATCTTGGGCTTACATACCAGCTTAGGCGGCTGGCCGAGTGCTGCGCGAAAGAGAGTTGGAATTAAGAAGCCCATGCAGATCCTCCAGAATAAATGTAATGTCTCGTTTAGAATGCCAAACCAAGTCCGGATACTTTCGGGCCCAGTCGTTATGAGCGCCACTGTGCCTTTCCCATGGGCGGTAAACTGTATGTTTATCCCAGTCCCCGAAGGCCTTGGTTACTCGTAGAGGCCCTTTAGGGCGCTGAGCCGCAGGCAACATCTGATTTGTATTAATATCCCAAATAAAAACTTCCGGGGCGTCCCCCGGATACCCGCTTAACTCGAAATGGAAAACATATTCATTCGCTGTGCCCTCAGGTTCAGTCGCCGCTATTGCGATCATCAAAATCGGAAATTCGAGCAAGATAATGCGCCATAATCCGCGAACCACACCTGCCTGGAACCTCGATGCTGAAAGGTCCGCTTTTATGGCTGTTACGGCTGGATTATCGATCACTATTTTTCTCTCCGTTCGGTACAACACCCCGAATAAGATCAAGACTGAGTTCGTGATGCGGGTGTCGCACATATCGCCCTATATGCGCCTGTTTGGGTAGTTCCTTAGTTTCCCCATGTAATGAGAGTTCCATTTCCGGCGCAATCGCAGGATCAATGTTAAACCCTTGGGGACTTACTGCCCAGTCTAAAACCACCTGGATCCTGGTTGATGGGGAAAAAGCCTCAGTCTTTATCTTGTTTTGGTAATGGACCGAGACGTTGACCCTTCGTGCACGATGCACGTGGTGGATAGTATGAGCAGCCTGATCCTCTTTAATTATGAGGTCAAGGTCCAAAGGCTCATCACTGTCTTCCACGAATAGTAGTGCTTCATCGATCCCTATTCCTGTCTTCGTGGCAATTATGCGAACGACCTCTCGCCCCGTGCTGCCTTCCGGTATAACCATGACCTCCACATCGGAGAGTCCCTCGCCGTCAATAATTATTTTTGTTTCCATAAGTGTGCTACCTCCTTAGAAATAAAATCTGCTGTCTAACTTCACCAAATGAGTTAATGTGCCGCCAAGCGGCATGTTTCATCAATGAGACTGTTCTATGGCTTCGCCATTCTATCCTTTTAGTGGTGAAATAATATCCTGTTATGGTAAGATAAATTATAGGGAAGGCAAATGTCAACAAAAAAAGGATAATAATATCCTAAATAAGGATGATTGGAGGGAGATATGAGTCTGTTTGCCTATGTAGGTCAACGGATAAAAGAATTGCGAACATCGTTCGGAGATGGCAAGGGTATTTCACAAGATGCCCTTGCAAGATCATTGGGAATTGCGCCAAATACTGTATCACGATGGGAAACCGCGACATATAATCCCAGTATCGAGGATCTTGATAAATTAGCTCGTTTTTTTGGAACTTCGATTCTCGACTTCTTCCCATCTGAGAACGTACCGGCTGACGAAAAGATGACGGCGCTCCTGCGTACTGCAAAGCAGCTTGCTCCGGCGGATCTTGAAGAATTGCAAAAATATGCTGAATATCGTAGAGCACGTCACCTTATTAAACAGGGGAAACGTCCCAGTCCAGGACGCAAGCGAAAAGTGTAATGAGTCGGTATCAGTATTATGAGAAGATGAAGGTATTAGCCCGTGAGATAAGGCATGCTCACGGGCTTACTTCGCCTCGAGTTCGTTTATCCGATATGAGACATATCTATAGTGTTTATCAGATAAAGATTGATTTGTGGCCTCAGAAACTCAAAAATTTACGAGGAGCTTATTTTAATGATGAGACAGGCATTTCTGTGATGGTTGCACAAAACCTGCCGGAAGAACCCAAGATTTTCACTCTTTGCCATGAACTTAAGCATCATCTTGTGGACAGCGATATCCGGGTTTCTTACTGTGATCAGTCTAACGAATCTGAACAAAGAGAAATTGGAGCTGAGGTTTTTGCTGCTGAGCTTATTTTCCCCGAAGTTGATTTTGTGAACTGTATGGATCAAATGGGTATAGAATTGGCAAAATGCACGCCAGAAATGTTAGTCCGTCTTAAGCATGATACTCAAACAACTATGAGCTATACTGCTTTGGCGAAACGTGCGGAGTTTTTGCGGTATGCCGCATGTGGCGCACTATCGAAAATTCGCTGGAAAAAACTTGAAGAAAGTATTTATGGAGAGCCCGTTTACAAACGAATACAAAGATATCGTAGCCTAAAGAATAGATAACTTTCGGGATTCCTGATACAACAATGGCTGATAATGGATAAGACCAGAAAAAAAGCGAGGGAACTAAGACGCCGGTGCGAATAAAAAAACCTATCGATTGGATCCCCGTTCAAAGCCGATTTAGGGTCAAAATCATGTGGTGGTTGACATGTTACGTATAGCGAGTTATACCAGGTCTCGACTTATTCTGAGCATGTCGCTTTCCCTATTTTCCTTATTCAAAATGTTTGTACCATAGTATAATAATTTGTTATGATTGGGAAATTCTACACGAAAATAAAGGACTATTTATGCTGGAAAGAATTTTAATGGAAGAGGCGGTGTAGTGGGCCAGACAAAGGACTTTTTTAAAGAGAAAAAATCGTGGTCTGTCGTCAAAGACAGGGTTCTTGATTACTACCTAAAACCTTATTTGTCGAAGGTGCTCAGAACTTATAGGGCGATCATCATTTGTGATTGCTTTGCTGGGAAGGGCAAATTTGATGATGGTGAAAAGGGATCGCCGCTATTAATAGCTGAACACATAAAAGGTCATTTATTGAAACAATCCAATACAGGCAATAAAATCCAGGGCATTTTTATCGAAAAGAAGTATTATGATGCACTCGAAAGTAATCTCTCGGGCTATGCAGGAGTGACTGTCTATCCTGGAAGCTATGAAGAAAATTTGCAAAAGATTACGTCACTTGATGCCAGTAACAATCTTTTCTTATACATTGACCCCTACGGTATAAAAAGCCTTGATCTTTCCGGGTTCTCTCAAATCAAGAGCAGAGGCTTCTATTCCGTCGAAATGCTTATGAATTTCAATTCCGCGGGTTTTTTGCGTGAAGGCTGCCGCTTGCTGACATACGCCGACACATTTTCGGATGAAGATTTGACCGATTATGAGGTTGATGACGATGTAAACACAATAGAGAAGATGGATTCCATCGCTGGTGGCAGTTACTGGCAAGATATACTTGAAGCTTATTATAAAGGCAAGATCGATATTTACTCTGCTGAAGAGCAGTTTTTCTCGGAATATAGCAGTAGAGTAAATCAACTTTTCAAATATACGGTAAATATTCCAATAAAAATCAAATCGACGCATCTGCCCAAATACCGGCTCATTTTCGGTTCAGATCATGAGGATGGGCTTATCCTTATGGCGGACAATATGAACAAAAAATGGAATGAAATTGTTGAGCAACAAAGAGGCGGGCAGCAGGTTCTTTTTGACTATGAGTTCCCGGACATGACTCGTCAGCACGGCTGGGATCTACAGAAAGATATTAGCAATTTGCTTTCTGCGCCGGCTGCCGGCAAAGACTTAAAAGACCTAATCGTGGCGCTTATTCAGCGATATGGCATTACATTTCCTGAAAAGCATTATAAAAATACCATTGTGGAAATGAACAGGAACGGCTTGTTGCTAATTGACAGGCAACCGAGTTTGACAACTACCGGCAAACCTGCAACGTCCATGAACTACGACGACTATAAAATAACAGTAAGGTTAAAAAGATGAAAAAGATTGCATCTTATACTCGTCGAAAATCACTTCTTTACAAAACCGGAGTCGAATATGGCGACTATACGATCAACCACGTCGAGGGTTGCTCGCATGGCTGCATGTATCCATGCTACGCAATGCTTATGGCTCGACGATTCGGAAGGGTAAAAAGTTACGAAGAGTGGATTCAGCCTAAACTAGTTGCCAATGCTGCCGATTTGTTGATAAAAGAAATCCCCAAATACAGAGAAAAGATAAAATTTGTGCATCTCTGTTTTAGCACTGACCCCTTCATGTACGGCTATCAGGAAATAGCCGAGATGAGCTTAAGACTTATAGAACTTCTGAATGAGGCAGGAATTAAATGCACCGCTCTGACAAAGGGCATTCTGCCGCCTAGACTTGCAGAGTTGAGCAAATCGAACGAATACGGAATTACACTCATTTCTCTTAAGGAAACTTTCAGGGCAGAACACGAACCCTATTCCGCTACCTACGATGAGCGAATAAAGAGCCTTTATGAACTGCATCAAAAAGGATTCAAAACGTGGGTAAGCATTGAGCCATATCCTACGCCAAATATTATTAAGCAGGATTTCGGGAAGATTCTCCATGCGGTTTCCTTTGCTGATAAAATTATTTTTGGTAGACTGAATTACAATGCTATAGCTTCAGAGTATCGTGATCACAAGGGCTTTTATAACCATTTGGGTCGTCAGGTTATAGAGTTCTGCGAAAAGACAAAAAAGGAATTTCACATAAAAGATGGAACAATGACGGGCTTGCAGCAGCCGAAGCAAAATGATTCAACCAGGACGCTGTTTAACGACAAGGTTCAATAAGGTTAAAATTCGGTGCACCCAATCGCCTAAACGATGGGCTGTGGGTGACCTGATGTTACCCCAAAATGAAAGAAAAGAGCATGCAATGCCAGCATGGAATACCACACCGGCGCGAATAGTTGGGTCAGGCATGCATACGTACATTTAGCTTTTCTTCCCAAATATATGGATATATGGGGTGGGGCAAAATATGCTTGCCCCACCCTATGTCAATTCTGAGTCTGCCTGGCCGTTGTCATTATACTTGCCTATGGCTTCGACTATCTTCTTTTCGGTCTGCCGCAATCTGCTGCTTCTGGGGACACCATACTTATTTCGAATTGTAGTAAAATAACCTCATTCTATGGCCCTAACAGAAGCAGATACATGTCGGAAATTAGTTGTTCCCAAACTCCAGACCGCTGGTTGGGAGAACGAGCCGCATTCTATCGCCGAGCAACGCACCATTACGGATGGCCGGATAGTTCCCGTGGGGCAAGGGTTCACCCGAAAATCTCCTAAGCGTGTAGATTATCTTCTTCGATATACGCGAGACTTTCCTCTTGCCGTAGTCGAAGCCAAGGCAGCGTATAAATTTGCATCCGACGGACTGCAGCAAGCCAAATATTATGCTGAAATGTTGGGTCTTAGATTTGCTTACGCCACTAATGGCAATGACATAATCGAGTTTGACTATTCCACGGGGCTTGAAACAGAGCGAAGCGATTACCCTACGCCTGATGATCTCTGGGAACGCTATCTTCAGGCCAGTGAGATCGAGAACCAGACGGTTGCAGCTGGTCTTCTCACTCCTTTTAACCACACAGTAGGCAAGGATGAGCGGTATTATCAGCAGATCGCAGTCAACCGTACTGTGGAGGCCATTCTCAAAGGCAATCGGCGGCTCCTTCTGACAATGGCCACAGGCACAGGCAAAACGCTTGTTGCCTTTCAGATATGTTGGAAGCTCTGGAATGCCCGCTGGAACCGCACAGGAGAACATCGTCGCCCTAAGATTCTCTATCTTGCTGACCCGGAATATCCTTGTTGACCAGCCGAAGGACGGTATCTTCGCGGGCTTTGGCGATGCCAGATACAAGATAGAAGCAGGCGAAATCGTGCAGAGCCGAGAGATGTATTTTGCGATTTATCAGGCGCTTGCCGAAGATGAACGCCGGATCGGCCTGTTCAAATCATTCACTCCTGATTTTTTTGACCTTGTTATCGTGGATGAATGCCACAGGGGAAGCGCCAAGGATGACAGTTCATGGCGGATCATCCTCGATTACTTCAATTCTGCGTTTCAATTGGGCATGACTGCGACCCCTCTTCGGGATGACACCCGCGACACTTATCGCTACTTCGGCAATCCGATCTATCAATATAGCCTCAGGCAGGGAATTGACGACGGTTTTCTTGCACCCTACCGTGTGCATCGTGTTATCACAGAGTGGGATGCAGCAGGATGGCGACCGAGCAGGGATGAACTCGACCGTTACGGCCGAACAATTCCGGATGAGGAATACCAGACCAGAGATTTTGAGCGGGTCATTGCGCTCCGTGCCAGGACCGAAACCATCGCCCGCCATCTGAGCGAATTTCTAAAGAAAACAGACCGCTTTGCCAAAACAATAGTCTTTTGTGTGGACCAGGAACATGCCAGCGAGATGCGTCACGCCTTGTCAAATCTAAATAGTGATCTCGTCGCCCGGCATCCTGATTATGTCTGTCGCGTTACAGCGGACGAAGGGGATATCGGTCGCGGCCATCTCAGCCGCTTTCAGGATGTGGATACTACCACGCCAACCATACTCACCACATCCCAGCTCCTCACTACCGGGGTGGATGCGCCCACGTGCAAAAACATTGTGTTAGCCCGTGTCGTCGGCTCAATGACAGAGTTTAAACAGATCATTGGCCGTGGTACCAGAGTGCGCGATGATTACGGCAAGCTCTGGTTCAACATTCTCGACTATGCCGGCTCAGCGACACGTCAATTTGCCGATCCTGATTTCGATGGCGACCCGGCAAGGATAACTGAGGAGGAACTCACAGGAACCGGCGAGATCCTGACTGTTTCTGAGGATATCACACCGTATGAGCCCGAGGACGAAGACACTGTTATTATCGAACCTCCTGTGGAAGATCGACGCAAGTTCTATTTCGACAACGGCCAGGTTGAAATAGCCGCACATCTTGTATATGAGCTCGATCCTGAAGGCAGACAACTCCGTGTTGTTCGCTATACAGACTATGCAGCAGATAGGGTCCGCACGCTCTGTCCCACGGCCCGCGAACTGCGCGAGAAGTGGGCAGACCCTTCACAGCGATCCGAAATCATCAGGAATCTTGAAGAGCGCGGTGTGAGTTTTTCAGGTCTGGCTGAATCCCTCAATCAACCCGAGGCCGATCCTTTCGATCTTCTCTGCCATCTCGCCTTTAACGCACCGCTCCGCACACGCCGGGAAAGGGCACAGCGCCTTCGAGCAGAGCAAAAGGACTTTTTTGAGCGCTATGGTGCAGAGGCAAGGCAGATCCTCGATGACCTGCTCGAAAAATACGCCGAATATGGAGATGCCCAGTTCGTCCTGCCTGATGTTCTCAAGGTGCCTCCGCTTTCATCCCATGGGCAGGTCGGCGATATCATCCGTCTCTTCGGAGGACCCGACCAGCTACGTTCCGCAGTGACCGAACTTCAGAATCTGCTCTATGCTGCATAGGAGAATAAAAAATGGTACGAACTAAAAAAACGGCTACTGAGAAGCCGCTTACCACGGCTCAATCTCTCAGCAGCCTGATTAAATCTGCACGTGACATCATGCGCAAGGACAAAGGGCTTAATGGTGACCTTGACCGCCTCCCGCTGCTCACATGGATCATGTTTCTAAAGTTCCTTGATGACCTTGAACTGCAGAGGGAAGAAGAAGCTACTTTGGCAAGGACGAAATTTCGTTCGGCAATTGAGCCTCCCTACCGCTGGCGTGACTGGGCTGCCAATCCCAAGGGGATCACAGGTGACGAACTCCTGATCTTCATTAATCAGGACGAATGCACCAGACCAGATGGAAAGCGCGGGGCCGGCCTCTTTGCGTATTTGCGCGGACTGACAAGCTCAAATGGCGATGACCGGCGCGACGTTATTTCTACCGTGTTCAGAGGGGTGGATAATCGCATGCGCAGCGGTTACCTCCTGAGAGATGTTATCAACAAGATACATAGCATACACTTCACCTCCACCGACGAAATGCACACCCTCGGAGCTCTATACGAGTCCATGCTTCGAGAGATGCGTGATGCGGCAGGAGACGCCGGTGAGTTCTACACCCCCAGGGCTGTTGTACGGTTTATGGTTGCGGTCAATGATCCACGCCTTGGCGAGACGGTGCTGGACCCAGCGTCTGGTACCGGCGGCTTTCTGGTCGAGGCATTTAACCACCTCAGTGAACAGGTCAAGACTGTCGAAGACCGCAGGGTGCTTCAGAGGCGGTCTCTATTCGGATGTGAGCCGAAGTCTCTTCCCTATCTTCTTTGCCAGATGAATCTTTTGCTTCACGGGCTTGACGCCCCCCAGATTGATCCTGGCAACGCCCTCCGCTTTAAAATCACAGAAATCGGAGAGAAAGACCGTGTAGATGTCATCCTTACGAACCCGCCTTTTGGCGGCGAGGAAGAAAAGGGCATTCAGGGCAATTTCCCGGAGGACAGGCAGGCCTCTGAAACAGCTCTCCTTTTTCTCCAACTCATCATGCGGAAATTACGACGCCACCCAACACCCGCCGGACGCCCTGCCCGTGCGGCTGTCGTCGTTCCAAACGGTACTCTCTTTGGCGACGGCGTCTGTGCACGAATCAAGGAGGAACTGCTCAAGGAGTTCAACCTCCATACTGTAGTGCGCCTGCCCAACGGTGTCTTCGCGCCATATACGAGCATACCAACAAATCTGCTGTTCTTTGATCGCTCAGGGCCGACGAAAGCAGTCTGGTATTATGAACATCCCTTACCAGAAGGCCGGAAGAACTATACCAAGACCCAACCTCTTCAATTCGAGGAGTTCCTGCCTTGTCTTGACTGGTGGAACAATAGAAAAGAGAGTGAGAGAGCATGGAAAGTTTCGGCAGAAGAAATATTAGCTAACAATTGCAATCTCGATCGCAAAAACCCGTATGCCAAGGAAGACATCGCCCATCTTCCTCCTGACCAACTCGTCGCCAGCATAATGCATAAGGAACAGCGCATAACAGAAATCATGGACAATATCCGCAACCTCCTCGCGAAGCACAACATATGAGCACCTGGGCAAACATTCGCTTTGCGGATCTCTTTGACAGAGTTGAGCGTAAGTTATTACTTGATGACTCTCAGTACTACAACTGTGTTGGAGTGCGCTGGTACGGAATGGGCGCGTTTATACGGGAAAAACTACTGGGTGGCGAGATTTCCAGAAAGCAACAATGGATAATCCAGTCCGGTGATGTTGTTTACAACAAGCTCTTTGCATGGAAAGGCGCTTTCGCAATGGCGGATAAGGCGGTGGACGGTTGTATCGTCTCTGACAAATTCCCAACTTACCGCGTAAACACCGAATTAGTTGACCCGCGATGGTTGGGATACTATTTCAAAATGCCTCTCCTTGCCCAGCAAGCAGAAGCGTTATCGAAAGGCGCTGCTGCTATCAGCAAGCTTACATTAAACCCTCCTCAGTTTTGGGAACTCTCAATCCCTTTACCGCCGTTGGTGGAGCAGCGTCGGATTGCGGCGCGGCTTGAGAAACTGTCCGACCAAATACATGAAGCCTGTGGACTTCGCCAACAGGCCATCGAAGAATCGGAGGCCGGTCGACGAAAGTTTTTAGACGGAATCTTGCTCAACGCGTACCCGGAAAGGAAACCGCTCAGAGAACTGCTGGCAGAACCGCTGATAAACGGGCTTTGCATTCCCGCTTCGCGGATTGGTTCAGGGGTTCGTTTCGCTAAAGTGGGTGTGGTCAATACAGGCCGGTTCAATCCAAAAGAAATGAAACTGGTGGACGTGAATCTGCCGCCGAATTCTCCCTACTGGCTGCGCTATGGCGACATCGTTGTCAGTCGTGGAAATTCCATTAAGTTTGTCGGGAGATCTGCGGTTTATGTAGGCGAGCCACCAAATTGCGCGATACCAGATCTTCTAATTCGAGTTCGACTATCAGCGGAAAGGGCAGATGCGAGATTCGTGTCAGCATTTTTTCATTCATCGGAGGCGCGCGACTACGTAGAATCGCAAATCAGCGGCACGAGTTCGACAATGCCGAAGATTTCCCAATCGAAACTGGAGGAGTTGAGGGTCCCCGTTCCCCCTCTTCCCGAGCAACGCCGGATCGTGGCAGAAATAGACGCTTTACATATAGAGATGGATGCGCTGAAGCGTTTGCAATCTGAAACTGCCACCGAACTTGATGCCCTTCTACCGTCGGTGCTTGATCAGGCATTTAAGGGTGAACTCTAACAGTGTCTGAACGGCCACTATATAAACTATCACCCGATCAAGAACGGTGGACATCAAAGAAACGACAGGGAGTTTCACCGACTCGATTGAAACAAATATTGAGTGATCAGAAGGGTCTTTGTTTATTATCGGGAGCGCCTTTACTGTTTGATGTAATAGAAGGCACACCCAAAGTGAATGGGCCTGGCTGCCATCCACTATACCCAGCTGTAGACCACATAGACCCTGGTAATCCGAAGGGTGGTTTTCAAATTATTTGTTATGCACTTAACGATTTAAAAGGACATCTGCCCCTTGATTGTTTTCTTGCTCTCTCTGAAACCAAAGCGTGGAAGAATTTAATGCAGGCATGGAAAGAACAAGCTGAAAGAGATCCACGCGATAGGGGTGCCCTAATGCGCTTGCTATTACCTAATTCACGTAAATGGACAAACGATCCATTGTAAATTATCAACTGTTAAAATCTCTAAGAGAGGGGTGTCTGGTCCTGACAATTGACAATAGGAGTCCATAAGTGTAGGCATTTTTGTAAAAGGCATAGCTTTAGCCCATATTGTTTATTTCATCGGAAATAAGATGCAGTTTAGCCACATATCCCAACTTTTCGCGTCCGAACTGCCTGGAAAAAGCTTTCGCGATCTCCTTAACTTTTTCTGTCTCCCCTTCAGGCAAGTCTATGCCAAAGCGTTCTGAGATGTCTTTTAACTTTGAAAGATAGCGGTCCCTTCCTAATATGTAGCTCACCCTGTGAACAATGTCTGAGGTGGATCCCATCACTCCGTAAGTTGTGTTAGCGAGCCGGCCCACACCCACTTGACGAGTCAGTTCTGAAAAAACTTTTTGTGATGCCCATTGGGCGATCCATACAGCATTCCCCTCAACCATATACAGCTCATTGAATCTATTGGGATATATATTGACGAAGTTTTGTTGCTCGGGGGCGATAAGCGATTTTATAGTCAGTGCCATTTCTGTGATGATGTTGGCGTCACATGAACTATCTGTATTGTTTATGTTGATAACGGGTAAGAGGCGCTCTAAATCCTCCCTGCTTAGGGATACACACGAGGATACGGCTGGTCCGAACAAATCTGAGTATCCGACACAGGATATCCCTAAGACAACCTGCTTTCCTAATCCTTCTAATAAATTATCTTCATCCATTTTGATTGCTCCTTTTTTAGGATATTAAAATTACGGGTCTGCCGGGTGCCCCAATAAGAAAACCGGGTAGAGAGCGGATTCCCTACCCGGTTAATCGTAGAAAAATGCGTTTTGTCCATTTGTTAATCTAAAAGTATGGAGGTTCAGACATGACAATAAATGAAACTGTGAAAGACGCTGTAAAAAAATTTGACGAACACCCGGAAGCACTGAGAACTTTGTTGTTTACAACTCTTTTTGGTTATTTCGGGATGGGTACCTTATTAATGCTTATGAGCAAGGCCGTACGGCACCGGCTTGCCGGATTTTTTATGGAAGCGTGGGGAGTAATTTCAGGAGTCCCTCCGGTGGAATTGGCGAAAGGCGCGGCGTTGTGGCTCTTTATTAATATCGGCCTGTACGTGGTTATCGGTATCGTTGTGCAATGGCGGGCCATATGGGAGGCTAGCAAAAACGGGTTATCAGAACCGGGTGTGGATATCCTGGCATCAAAGGTGAAGTGGTTTTCAGAGGCAATCTTATATGGGCCTGCCTATGGGAGGGAATGGATAGAAGCCGATTTCGCTGGCAGTTTTATTTCTCCAAAAGGGGATAACTCTACAATGACCGGGAAAGTGCGAAATTTTCAGAAGATATGCATGGTTTTTGATACCTATGCCGACATGCGGCGCCAGACGGCGACAAACAGATTGACATGGAGTGTCTATATGCTCGGAGCGCTTGGAGTGTTACTGCCGGGCATATATCCCTTTGTACATGCACTCAAGGTCAATATTGCTGTAACGGCTGAAGGCTGGATGGAGGAAGGTTTTATGGAAGAGATTGCAATTCTACGGCGGGAAATCGAGAAGCAAAAAGCCCTCTGGCTAAAGGGGTAAACTGAAAAGGAGATAATGAGCAATGAATGCACGTTCATATTTATCTGTCCGGAGTCCCTGGCTAATGTTTTTCACCATAGGACGGCCTATTTCGGGAATCATCTGCATCTTGTTGCAGATGACAGGGATTGGATGGCCCATTGCCATCAACTGGGCCATGAGTGCGCTTGAAAAATATGAGGCCGGTAACATAACAAAAAGGTCTTTAAGGGACGGGTTTGACGAGTTCCCCAAAATATTGTAGGTATTCGGCGCGGAAACCGAGAGCAGCACGAATCAGAATGAGATCCAGACTTTAGTCTTTTCTTGCATAAACATCGTTTGGGCGAGAGTTCTTACGGGTTGTCACTGACTGAATATCAATTGCTAACGATTTAAGACACCTCAGCTATTATTAATAGGCCGTAAGGTAACAACGACATCTAAGTCGGTCTGGTGTCCGAAGTATTTCGCAAGCGACCTCTGAACACTTCAGAAATATCCAGTTACCCGCAAATATTATTTATTGCCATAATCAGCTTAGGTAATTGCTCATCATATTCCCGCCTATGATTGCGATTCTGCCGCGCAGCCGCCGGTTGGGGAATGTATTTTTCGGCATTCAGAATGTTATCTCGCAGTGCGGATCTCACAGTTTTGCCTATATACCAGATTTCATTTGCGTTTTCGATTGTTGGGCGCACGTAGACCCAGGAAATACTGATTAAATCCCTATATAATGCCTTTGTACGACTTTTGGATGCGAGGTTTTTCCAATGAGGGGGGCGTCGCGGATTCATGCATGCATGAATAGACGCGTCCGCAAGCCATATGCCCTTATCCCTCAAGGCCTCAAGGGTTTGAACCTTCCAGGGCAGAGAGAAGTTCGGCACGGTCCATGTTCCCGCACATTTACCAAACAGTTCCCAATAATCATCAGTGCCGGCATTGGTCTGACGAGGGGGCCTATCAAGAATTTCGTTACTGCCATATCCAAGACAATAGACCAGTCGGACAAATTGATCAGGGCATGTTTGGGCTGATAACGGCAACTGGTCTCTTTTGATTTTACACATCATATCGTCCGCATCTGTAAATACGTGCGATTCGGCCAGCAGGACAAATTTCACCCGGTTAGGCCGCCAGAACCATCGATGCTTTTCGATTGCCAAAGCCGTCTCGAATGATTCAGGGCTCCAGCCAGCAGCTATTTCCCTGGGAGGCGTGAATTCCCGAATTAGCCTGGATCCCTCAGAATGTATAGTGCGTAAAAGATCCTCATCCATCGTCTTATGGCCTATAGGTTCACCATACCTGAATCTTTCCGCAGCCAGTAAACAAGCTTTGCCAAGCAGGGTGGTTACGGTTGCCGTCTTTCATAGTTATTTAATTCCCATTGAGCAATTGAACAGTTTTCCGCAACTGCCAGTGCTTGAATAGCTGAAATAATGTCTAAATATTCTTTTTCCGTCAATATTTGGGTCCAGTTCACCCGCCCTCGAAAACTGGTTTGATCAATTACGATCTTGTCAACCGGGCAGTGTGGCGGTTCCTCTATCTCTCCAAGGCACCAATAGTATTTAAGCGCCAAGTTTAACAGCTTCTGAGCAATGCCATATTTATATAGATGTTTTCCTAAAACTCCAGTATCAGCACTATTTGCATGGGTAATTATATCCCTTATGTTTTCACAGTGGCGCACTTCCCCCACTCTTTCTTTGTATTGAGGGATAATGTTTTTCTTGATGTGTTCCACGACCTTATTTTTGAATATATTTATTTCGTCTCTGTTATCCTTCCAAGCACCCTCTTTATAAAGAGAGGCATGTTGAACTGAAGCGTTCCATGCCAAAATCCATAGTTCACTTAGAATGTATTCTGTCTTATCATTTATAATCATAATTTAATTGTACAAATCAATTTTCCTTTACTCATGAAAACATTTTTCCCAACTAATGCGACCTTGCCTGCTGAAGCCCCTTTGCTTTTTGTTTCACGCATGTGTTGTTTAAAGGTCTGGGGGCTTATTTCATATAGCTTATACTCTTCATTGCTTTGCTCAAGGGCAGCAATTACGGCATCAATCCTTTCGAGCATTTTATAACTTACTCCAACATCAGTGGTTTTAAAGCGCGCACACCTTATCGTAATTTTTCTGTTTTTGAGCAAGAATTCATTGCTTGTTTTGCTGATAGCTGTTGCGCTAATCCTCTCTGCGATTTTCCTGGCTGTTTCTCTTCCATACTTATCTGCGCGAGCTCCGCTTTCTCTATCTTGTGGCATATACCCTCCTTTAAGGCACAACGTGCGACACACCGGGAGACAGCTTTTTCAGCTATCCAGTGCTACCGATGGTTATGCGAAAACGATCTCCATGAGCATTTCTTTTTCATCAGCGCTGACAATGAAACATTCTTCGATAGTAGATTTGTCTATTTTGAATATATTTGCCACTATGTCTTTTACAGTATTTGTGGCAGGAGAAGTGTATTTATTAGGCTCGCTCTTCGAGCCGTTGAAACGATATGCCCAAGCCTGACCGCTGCGCCCATAGATGTGAAGCTGATCACCACCCATTTTGGCAGATCGTCTATCAAGCCTGTATTGATGCCTACTGTCCCAGTCTTTTGTTTTGCCTTCTTCAATTAGAAACAGGTTCTCATATAATAGTTCTGGTGCTTTGTGAGAAGGCTTGTTCTTGAATATGACGACAATCTCCTCGGATTTGCCTTCGTGGTTGATGTTTTCTATCTTCATTCTCCCCCCTTGCATAACAATTACTATACGAGCTGTCGCATTCTCCCAGAAACTGTCTGAACTATAGCATAGCCAAAGGATATTTCAAATAGAAAAAATAGGCACAAAAACGGACCTACCCCTCCTATAGTGCCACTGATAATTAGAAAATTCCAGCCTGTTGGTTTTTGGATAATTGCAACTTTGTATTTCTATCACCATACGAGCTAAAATTATGAAAGTCGGATAGAGCATGCATTTTCTTTGCATTGATAAAGTGATCATTAAAATGCTCCGGGGGTACTGAACTATTTATGAAACCTTGGAAAAGACCGGAACTAAACCGCAAAGAGGATTATCTCGTGAATGCGACACTAATTGTAAATGGTGTTGAAATCAACGATGTGCCATGCAAACTGTATTTGCCTGAGAGACCGCACGAGAAACCTTATGTAGTTTTTAAACCATCGAACACGGATTTTCATAAGATAACGAATTCTTACAAAGGGTCTTTTAAAGCCGACATTTACGGTTCCGACAAGCAAATTAATTCGTCCATCGAGGCACCAGAGATACACTTTTCAGATAGTGCAATAAAAAATTGGGGCAATGGCATTGCAGAATCGACTGTGTATGGAGAACCACAAGACTTGCACATCATCCGTCATCTTGAGAATCCTGAAAAACAGGATAATACTTCGATAGTGTTCTGGATCAGCCCAAATCGTTTTCTCTCGCCGTTTGTAATGAGGCGGCCCTCATATACTGGTGAAATAACATGTGATAGAAAAAGAACCTTAGAATTTAAGATCAAGGATGATGTCATGCTGAAATTCGATAAGCATTACATGTCACGATATGCTGAAAATGGAGATTTTATCCAGTGGTCAAACCTGGTGGCATGTGCTGATCTGAATGTGCCCGCTGATAACGTCGAGACTTTGAACAGATATATGCTACAAGATGTTGACGATTTCCTTCTTGTTTCCTCGTTCGCGGCTGGAAATCGGATCGTATGTTTGGGCTGGGATGCCGTCGATAAGAACTATTACGCTACATACTACAGAGGAAACTATAGCTTTCCCGAGAACAAAAAAATCGATATTGATGAAGGCATTATAGACATTCAGGAATTCGAGAGGTTTATGCTAACCTGCTATCCCACATTTGTGTGCTTCGAAAATAAACTTGCCCTTCGTCATGCTCTTTACTCAGCTGTTCCATTAAAGCCCGCTACATTAGAAATCTCTTTTTTGAATACCTTTGCAGGTTTGGAAACACTTATCTTGGATTTTAAAAGGACAGAAAACCTTGAGTTCATTCTGCCCGAGAGGGAATGGGTTTCCCTCAGGAAACATCTTCAGAAATGCATAAAAAAATCAACTGAACCTAAACTTGAACGTAGTCAAAGAGCATCGATTTACTCCAAGCTTTGTGAGCTGAATCGTACATCTCTAAGGGAGACATTTGAGATATTTTGCCAGCACCATAAAATTGACTTGTCTGATTTATGGACTGTATTCGGAGAAAAAGGAACGGCAGGACTTTCAGATATAAGAAACAATCTTATTCATGGGGACCCATTCCCACAGGAGTTATTAGGAGCACTTGTTGTAGCTAATGAACATCTCAAATATATCTTAGAAAGGGCACTCATAAGAGTTCTTGGATGGGATGTTGAGAAAACAAAAGTCAATTCAGCCTATCTTGGAATGCATCTTACATCCATAAGGGATTTACCAGCTGAACAGGCGCGGCTCTCTGATTTTATCTGTATCTTATAACGCTTAAAAGCTTGCAATGTGACGCATTACCTTGTTTGTCAATACGCTTAGACCAGAGTACAATTTAGGCGGATAAAAAAACAAAGTGGGTTTTTACGCTATATGAGTGGATATTCCGGGGCAAGTCGGCCACCTATTCCGACGTAAAGCGGCCACCCTTTCCGATTTATTCCGGCCACTGATTCCGGAGCAACCCGGCCACCCCTTTAGTGGGTTTCGGAACAGTTGACGGAAACAGGGTTTAAGTCTTAATCCCACCTGAAAAGCATAGCTTCGCTGGATAATTCAATAACAAAACAGCCATTGTTTTCCCTTGAAAAAATATTCAGGAGGAATGATGGCAGCGGAGCGACTGACAATGCGAAAAACAAAAGAGATATTGAGGCTTCATTTTGGCTTAGGGATGTCCGGGCGGAAAATATCCCAATCCTGCAATATAGCACGCAGTACAGTGGCAGATTACATCATGAAAGCCAAGGCAGCTGGTATAGGCTGGCCGCTGCCTGAGGGTCTCGATGATGCAGCGCTTGATGCAAAGTTATTTGCCAACCAGCAGGTAAAAACCTCAGATAAGCCGATGCCCCTCATGGAAGAAATCCACAAAGAGCTGCGGAAGAAAGGAGTAACTCTTCAGCTCCTGTGGATAGAATACAAACAAAGCAATCCCGATGGCTATCAATATTCACGTTATTGCGAATTGTACAGCAACTGGACAGAGACACTGGATCTGAGCTTACGGCAGGAATACCGTGCTGGGGAAAAGATGTTTGTGGATTTTGCAGGCAAAGGCATCGCCATAACGAATCCGGTAACCGGAGAGGCGAGAGATGCTGAGATCTTCGTAGCCATACTGGGTGCCAGCAACTACACCTATGCCGAGGCTGTTGAAAGACAGGATTTGCCGAGTTGGATAGACCTGCACTCAAATGCCTATGAGTATTTTGGCGGGGTTGCTGAGATCACAATCCCGGACAATCTTAAAGATGCAGTCACAAAACCATGCAGGTATGAGCCGGACCTCAACCCCTCTTATCAGGCGATGGCGGAACACTATGGGACGGTGATAATCCCTGCCCGAGTAAGAAAGCCGAAAGACAAAGCAAAAGTCGAAACGGCAGTTCTACTGGTGACAAGGTGGATAACAGCGGCATTGAGACATCACACCTTCTTCAGTTTGTCAGAACTCAACAACAAGATAAAGGAACTCCTTGCAAGCCTTAATGACAGGAAGTTCAAAAAACTCAACACCACCCGCAGGGAGCTATTCGAGACATTGGATAGGCCGTCACTCAAACCTTTGCCCGCGGAACGGTATGAGTATAAAGAGTTTAAGAAAGCCCGGGTACATATCGATTATCACATAGAGATAGAAAGTCACTTCTATAGTGCGCCTCATCAGTTAAGGAAGAAAGAAGTAGACGTATGGTTTACGGCGCGCAGGGTGGAAATATTCTATAAGGGCAACAGAGTGGCGACCCATGCAAGGAGCTACGAAAAGGGCAAATTCACGACCATCCCGGAGCACAGACCGGAAGCCCATAAGCAATATTATGAATGGACACCTTCACGGATAATCACCTGGGCGGCGCAGACAGGGCCGGAGACAGCCTCACTTATTGAAAACATCCTTTCCAGCAGGCCACATCCCGAACAGGCGTACCGGTCCTGCCTGGGCGTAATAAGCCTGGGCAAAAAGTTTACACCTGAAAGACTGGAAGCGGCCTGCAGGAGGGCTGTGCATATAAAGGCTTATTCGTATAAGAGCGTGAAATCCATCCTCAAGACCGGCCTCGACAAGCATCCAATAAACAAACAGAAGGAGGTGACGCCTATAGAACATGAAAATATCAGGGGCGACAGTTATTACAACTAAAACAATGCAGGAGGAAAATAATTGAATAATCAAACCGTAGAAAAACTCTATCAGATGAAACTTCACACAATGGCTGCCGCTTTCAAAGAACAGCTTGATCAGCCGTCAATGGGCAGCCTTAGCTTTGAGGAAAGGATCGCGATGATGGTTGACCGTGAATGGCTGTTCAGAGAAAATAGACGTTTAGGGAGAAGACTTAAGTCGGCGAAGCTGAAACATCAGGCCACCGTAGAGGATATAGACTTCAGACATCCCAGAGGGCTCGATAAATCTGTTGTCCTGACTCTGTCAAACTGCCAGTGGATAAAAGGCCACCACAATGTGATTATCACCGGGCCGACCGGCATCGGGAAGTCCTATATTGCAGAGGCGTTTGCAGATAAGGGGTGCAGGGAAGGATTTACAGCACTGTGTTATAGGTCCCCACGGCTTTTTGAAGAACTCGCAATTGCAAGAGGCGACGGCAGCCACATCAAATATCTGAACAGGCTCGCAAGAATAGATGTCCTTATTGTGGATGACTGGGGACTTGCTCCTCTGTCTGATACAGAGCGAAGAGACTTCCTGGAGGTGATAGAAGACAGACACGGCATGCGTTCAACCATCATAACCAGTCAGTACCCTGTTTCAAAATGGTATGACATTATAGGAGAACCTACGATGGCCGACGCCATCCTCGACAGAATAGTACATAACGCGCATAAGATTAACTTAAAGGGAGAGTCCATGAGAAAAACAAGGACTAAATTGACGCAGACCGATCAGCACAAGTAAGATAAAAGCGTCCAGCTTCGCTATGCTTTCTGAGGTGGCCGGAATGACCGGAACACGTGGACGGAATGACAGCGGAATGACTGGCCGGAATCAGCGGAATACGCAATATGAGTGTAAGTGAGCATTTGGGGTCTACTTGATTATTGACTTTTGCCACCATTACTGAACAGTTTGCACCCGTATTTTTGCGACAATTGCCGAAGTACTCCACAGAATTTTCCTGATCATCGTTCGCGTTGACTCCTGCGAGTTATCTTGTTAAGCTTGCCCAACACTGAAATAAAAAAAAGCCTTGGGATCGCATTACTGCAGTCCCAAGGCTTTCAATGTTTACATGCTGGAGTTTATAGGGTAAATCTTTCGTTTGGTATTCACCCGAAGATCTTTGGACGCAATTCGCCCCTGGTTCCGTTTGGCTTCGGCGATTATGTATTTCTGTAGTATAATTTTCTGGCTGATAATTCCTGAAGAACATGGAAGACCGTTGAGCTTGTCGAAAGGTACGCACAACGTAATCCTTGGGAAAGGGTTTCCTGGCGATAATTTCCGCCAGGTTTCCCTTTATGTTGCGGTAGCACTTTTTTTCAAGCCGCATGTCGACTTTCCCATTTACACGGCGGATTTTCAGCATGATTGTGCCGTATTGAAAATAATATGGCTCACACCGAACATCCTGCCAATGATCGGGATCGGGAACATTTTTCTCTATGCCGTCGGTCTTTAGTAAGAGACATTGATGCTCATGCCTCACCAGGATATAGTTGGCAATGCCTTTTTGCTTGTTCCGATATCGTCTATCCTTGTCCTGATTTGCCATATACTTGGCAATCAGTTTTTGATCAATAGCCGGCCATTTGCCGATCTTGTCTTTGGGATATTTGATACTGCAAAAATAGAAATATCCATGAGAAAATAACCTTTCAACCTGCTGAACATACGCTTCCCATTGTTCTATGACCATTTTTATACCTCCCGGTATTTTTTTGTGGCCAAGCCCTCCCGGACTATTCCCCCTGAAAAGGGGAAGGCGACTTGCCGGATCGCCTGCTAAAAAGAAGAAAAAGGTAAGCTCTTTCGTCGCGCCTTTTATGCGAGTGCCAATCTCGCGGCGCACCCGGAAACACTGCCTTGCATTTCCGGGCTCGATACTGCTGAAACTACTCAAGTTTGCTCTCACACCTCGCACATCTTAAGATGCCGGTCGGTGCTTGCCGATGTTATCTCATGCCTCCAGGTCAGCAGTCCGGTCGCATCCAGCAAAAGGATAATACGGGCGGAACACAGAAGTTCCCGGTTACTCATCACTAGAGTAGTGACTTTCGCTCTCCTTTTTGCCTTCACCTGCGGTTCGGCCTCGCCGCTCTGCTGACCCTCACCTGGTTGCGGCCTTCGTAAGAAGGTCGCTTTAGCTGGTTAAGCTTTCACCATAAGATATTACTATCTCATGGCTCCCCAGCCAGGCTGGGTTATGCCATTACTGGCATCCCCCAGTGCCGATTTGCACGGCTTCGGACATGATGTACACGTCGCCCGATGCTCTTGGGTTATAACCCAGTGAGGAAGTAGCGGAAATTGATCCGCAGTCCCTGTTCCCACGACGCAAGCGATCTCCTCGCACGTCGCGAGCCCCCCTGATGCCTGCATGACGGGTGGTACCCGACATTGGCGGCCTCAGTGCCTCAGCAATCCGGTGGGCAACCGGTTGCCTACAGCTAATCTTCTTCTTAGCTTCTGGATCGAACAATTTGGTTTGGTATGGGTTGGAATACTGGTAACGCGCGCCGGGGTCGCAACTATTTCCCCGTGCGGAAGAGGATTAAATAGACCAAAATTGAGGCGAAAAAGCTGTCCTCTTAACTCACTGCATTTTCATGCTTATTACCGGATGCGCGAAGATCATTAGGAATACAGTCTCATCGATAAAAAAAAGTAATTTTCGTCTCAATTACGTGTTTGCCATTCCCGGAGATACGGGATCTAATGGGAACCTGTTGATGCGAAGTCTGTGCATAAAAAGACTCTGCCTGCAGTTAATGCCTAATTCCCCAAGCTTGTTGCCCAGGGAAAAGGCATGTAATCCTCTGCATATGCAGATACCGGCCCTGATCAAGCGGCCTATGGATTGATACTATATATTAGAATTCTCATTTGCGTGACAATAAAATTCTCACTGCCGGCTTCCGTTGATTCTCAGAGACAAATTTTTTCTCAGGCCTCGTCTCATGATAATCACCGCAATAAACAAAAGTCGCTGGATTCCGGGTCAAGACCGGAATGACGGCAAAAAAAATGAAAAGAACTGTTGGGGACATTAACTTAGACAGGAAAAAGAATCAGGAAATTGGATACCGATCCAGTGCCCCTGCGGTGCCCCCTTTTGAGGGGGCATTGGACCATCTAACTGATTGATATTAAAGAAGATTCAATGGTGGAGGCGGCGGGAATCGAACCCGCGTCCGAAAGCACTACTCTCAAGCTTCTACATGCGTATCCTGACTATTGATTCTCGGTTATCAGCCTGCCGCCAGGCAGGCCTGCTGATATCCTATCCCTTAAGTCTTTCGCCGGAATTAAGGGATTCATCCGGCGGCATCCTGCTGTATGACGCCCTTTTCAGCGCACAGGCATCGCTGAAGGAGCGTGCTGCTATTGGTTAAGCAGCGAGTGCCAGTTCGTTGTTGGCGTTTGTGTTTGTTCCACCTTTTTACGTGGTGATGGAGCCACGGCATGCCACTTGAGCCTCATAACCCCCGTCGAGTCCTATCGCCCCCAAGGTTATAATTTATTATACCATAAGTAAGCAGTAGGAACTAGCAGTAGGCAGAAAATAAAATCTGTTTTTCTGAGTCTTACGCTCACGCCTAGTGCCTATGTTATTGCTCTTCATTGCCCGCTCTATATCTCTTTTTGCCTCGCGCTCTTTAATGGTTTCTCTCTTCTCGTATTCCCTTTTGCCTTTCCCGAGCCCTATTTCCACTTTTGCAAAAGGTCCCTTAAAGTAGATTTTGAGCGGTATCAGGGAATACCCTTTCAACTGCGCCTTGCCTTTCAGCCTTTCTATTTCCTTGCGGTGCAGGAGGAGCTTTCTTGTTCTGAGCGGCTCGTGGTTCATGATGTTGCCGTGAGCATACGGGCTGATGTGGCAATTAAAGAGAAACACCTGAGTATCCTTGATGAGGACATAGCTGTCCTTCAGATTGGCCTTGCCGTCTCTCAGCGATTTGACCTCTGTGCCAAGGAGTTGCATGCCTGCCTCAAAGGTATCTTCAATGCTGTAGTCATGGTAGGCTTTTTTGTTCTGGGCCACTAATTTCATAATTGTATGATAGCAGAAGACAGAAGCCTTCTGTAACAGGGGCCGCGTTGCATAACCTAAAAAAGTATTCTAAAAAATCTATAATAAGCTTACGTCATTCCCGCAGGCTTTTAGCGGGAATCCAGGAAAAAACACATGAAGAGCTTTTATGTTTATATTCTTTGCAGCAAGCGTAACGGCACTTTGTATGCAGATACTATAATTGATTTGTATGAAGGGCTATAGGCACACATCTGAAAAAAACCTGGATTCCCGCTAAAAGCCTGCGGGAATGACGTAGTTGGTGTTGCCAAGTGAAATATTTCGAATACATCCTTAAATGAGGCAACGAACCACTTTCGAATACTTTTCTGATGATGCAATTCGGGGGCTTTAATAAAGTGGGTCAAATAATCTATAATTCATGGCATGAAATAATCCCTCCTCGCCTCCCCTTTTTAAAAGGGGGATGGGGGGATTCATGGAGGGTTCATATGAAGAGGCTTCTTTTTGTGGCTGTTGTTCTCATTGGGGCTGTCCTTGCTGTCTCATGCGGGAAAACAGCGGTCAAGAAAACGTCGGAAGATTCAAAAACAGCTACAGACACTTTTGCTGTTGTCGAAGCGATAAAAAAGGCGTACCTTGAAAAGGATGTGTCGGAAATTGAGAAAAATACGACAAAGGACGGCTTCAGGGCGATCAGCAGCGTGATGAAGAGTTTTGATTCTGCCGCATTGGATTTTAATCCTGTGTTGGTTGAGATAGAGGAAGGCACCGTGAACTTGAATGTCTCCTGGACAGGGACCTGGACGAAGGGCGGAAAGACGACGGAAGAAAGGGGAATGACTGTTTTTGTCTTAAAGGGCATGCCTTTGAAGGTAGATGCCGTTTCAGGGGCAAATCCCTTCAAATATCCCGAATAAGCACGGGCTATGGCCCTTACTTTTCAATTCATGCTTACCCATGTGATGCACTTCATGTCGAGATTACTCGGGGAACAGTTAATGACCAGCTTGCAGTTGTACATAAAGCCGCTGTAAGCCAGAACACCGTAATCATCGAACATTCGCATCGCCAGCTTCTCATAAGGAGTAAGATTTCTCGGTTCCATGTCGGCCCCCTTTCACCTTAACATATCGTCAGGTGCGGCCGATTCTTGAGTGTCAAATATAGCCTAAATCAGGGATGCGTCAATGAGCAGGTTATTTATTGGCGAGCCCCCAGTGCCAGGCGTCTTTTTTGGCCGGCATTTTGAGCGCCTTTCCCAGCCTCTGCATGAATTCAGACCGGGGGATTTCCCGTGCTCCGAAGCTTATAAGATGTCTGGTAGTCACCTGGCAATCGATCAGGGCAAAATCCCATTTGAGTAACTGCTGCACAAGGGCCACAAAAGCAACTTTGGAGGCATTGTTCTTTTTTGCAAACATCGATTCGCCAAAGAAGACGCCGCCCAGCGCGACCCCATAAAGCCCTCCGGCCAACTCGCCGTTCTGCCAGCTCTCGATGGAATGTGCAAAGCCTGAGCGGTGCAGTTGTATGTAGGCATCAATTATTTCCGCCGTAATCCAGGTGCCTGTCTTCCCCCTTTCTGCGGACAGCCGGAGCAGTTCCTGATAACTTCAGGAAATGCGGCATCAATGGTGATTTCATAAATATTATTTTTGAGCACCTGCTTAAGACTTCTTGACACTTTTAATTCCCGGGGGAATAAAACAAGACGCGGGTCGGGTGACCACCATAAAATAGGGTCGCCGGCTGAATACCAGGGGAAAATTCCCATTGAATAGGCGAGCAATAGACGCTCCTCGCTCAAGTCTCCGCCAACGCAGAGCAGGCCATCTCTTTCAGCGAGTTCGGGAGAGGGGAAAATCAAATCATCTGTAAGCTTAAAGACAGGCATATTTAAAAGCCGTGAAACGCAACTAAAGAACGTGAACCGTGAACACGTGAAAGGTAAAAGACTTTTAAAAAAGTGCTTTCTTTGTTTTTGCGATTTACGACTCACGATTCACGTTTCACGGTCTTTTAGATAGGTGAAGCTTAAACGGTCTTCAGCCAGGCCTATATTCACCGTACCGCCTTTGCTCAGTTTGCCGAAAAGCACTTCTTCCGACAGAATGTCTTTTATTTCCGTTTGGATGATCCGCGCCAGGGGGCGGGCCCCGTAGACAGGGTCATGTCCCTTTTGGGCAAGCCAGTGCCGGGCCTCGGGGGAAAGGGAGATCGAGACCTTTTTCCGGCTGAGTTGGCTGTTCGAGTTCTTTTATGAATTTGTCCACTACTTTCTCCATGACCTGAGGCTGTGAGAGGCGCAAAGCTGATAATGGCATCGAGCCTGTTCCTGAATTCCGGGTTGAATAATCTGTCAATGGCCTCTTTGCCCTTGGCTGACGTGTCTTTACTCCTGTCGCCGAATCCGATAACGCTTTTTGCCAAATCTTTTGCGCCGGCATTCGAGGTCATAATAAGAATGACATTTCTGAAATCAGCCTTTTTCCCGTTATTGTCGGTCAATGTCGCATAGTCCATTACCTGAAGGAGAATACTGAAAATGTCGGGGTGTGCCTTTTCGATCTCATCCAGGAGCAGAACGCTGTAAGGGTGCTTCCTGATACTATCCGTCAGCAGCCCGCCCTGGTCAAAGCCGACATATCCCGGGGGTGCTCCTATCAGGCGGGCTACTGTATGCTTTTCCATGTATTCACTCATATCAAACCGGATGAACTGGACCCCAAGCACCGAGGCGAGTTGTTTGAAACCTCTGTTTTCCCGACTCCTGTCGGGACCGGTAAACAAAAATGATCCTATGGTCTTCTCAGGCGAACCCAATCCGGCCCGTGATCGCTTAATAGCGGCAGCAAGAGAGTGAATTGCATCATCCTGGCCGAATACGGTCTGCTTCAGTTCGTCCTCAAGCAGTTTAAGCTTGTCAATGTCTGATGTGGAAATCGACCTTGAAGGGATCTTCGCTATTCCGGAGACCACTCTTTCGATATCGGCAACTCCGATAATGCGTTTGCTCCGGCGTGTTGCTTCAAGTTTCAGGGCCGCCCCTGCTTCATCAATAACGTCGATGGCCTTGTCAGGCAGAAAGCGGTCATTAATAAATTTGGCATGAAAGTTCGGCTGCGGCTTTAAGGGCGTTTCTGGTGAAAGTCACGCCGTGGAATTCCCCATAATAGTCTTTTAAGCCCGTTTAGGATCAGTACCGTCTCATCTATGCCGGGCTCCTGTATCTCGATTTTCTCGAACCGCCTGGAGAGGGCGCGGTCTTTTTCAAAATGGTTCTTGTATTCCTCATAGGTGGTGGCCCCGATACAGCGCAGCGCACCTGAATTCAGCAGCGGCTTCAATATATTGGAGGCATCCATAGAGCCGCCACTGGTAGCGCCGGCCCCAACCACAGTATGGATCTCATCAATAAAAAGAATAGCATCGGGAATTTTTTCGTATACTTTTCAGCGTTGCTTTAAGGCGGGCTTCAAAATCTCCCCGGTATTTGGTTCCTGCCAGGAGGGTCCCCATGTCCACCGAAAATATTTTCGTTTTTTTCAGCGCGTCCGGAACTTTTCCTCTCTGTATATTCAGTGCAAGTCCCTCGACTATCGCGGTCTTTCCCACGCCTGGCTCGCCGACAAAAATAATATTATTTTTTTTCCGCCTGCAGAGGACCTGGATAGTCCGCTTCAGTTCGGGTCTCGCGGCCTACAAGCGGATCAATCTTGCCCTGCGCGGCCTTCTCCACTAAATCCACGGCAAATTGCCTGAGCGGGTCTCTTGCCGGCGGTTCCGTGTCTCTGTTCGGCGCAGCAATCGACGGCGGTACATGTTCATCATTATTGGCATCCTCACTGTCGGATTCATCATGGAGTTTTGGATATGCCATGAGAAATGTAATTGAGCACATCAAGCTGCGTAATGCCCTCAGACTCCAGCAGATGGACGGCGTGACGAGTCTTCTTCGAGAAAAATAGAGGCTATTATGTCTCCGGCATCAGCCTCCTGCTTTCCTGCTGATTGCACATGGGTCAATGCTCTTTGAATCACGCGTTGAAACGCAATAGTCGGTTTTGAATAGAGGTCTGCATCATCAGGCAGCCGGGGAATATTAACCTCAAAAAAATTCTCTATTTGAGACTTCAGGCGTGCAATGTCGCCGCCGCAATTGGAAATGATTTCACCTCCCCATTCATCGTGAAGCGCCGCAAAGAGTATGTGCTCTACAGTCAGGTATTCATGCCTCTTCTTTTCAGCGTCGCGTATTGTGGCTTCGAGTGTCAGTTCCAATGCTTTATTGATCATTCTTCCTCCATAATGCATTTAAGCGGAAATTGTTTTTGCGGGCAAGTTCCTGTACGGTATGCACTTTTGTTTCAGCGATCTCACGAGTATATACTCCGGCCAGCCCCGAGCCCTTCCTATGCACGTTGAGCATTATCTGTGTAGCTTCTACAGTTGATTTGTGAAACACAGACTCAAGTATGTGGACAACAAAATCCATCGGTGTGTAATCATCGTTCAGAAGCAGTACCCTGTACAATGATGGCTTTTTGGTCTTCCCGCGGGTCTTTTCTTCGATGCCGGATTCAAATGTCTGTTTGCTCATAATTTTAATTACGAATTAGGAATTACGAATTATTGAAAAAACATTACTACCATCTTTAGTCTTTAAATTCGTAATTCCTAATTCGTCATTCTTAATTGTTTTTACTTGCAGGAACTGCATGAACCCGAACTGCAGGAAGTGCACCCGGAAGATACGGTATGTTCTACCCCGCTCATGCCGAATACCGAAAATCTCTTTTTTACATCCTCTGAGCCGCATTTGGCGCATGTTACTTTCCGGCTGCCGAAAACAAGCTTTTCGAATTCCCGGCCGCATTTTCCGCATGTATATTCAAAAATAGGCATACTAAAACCTCCACAACTTATTATTTATATTATAGCATATAAACAGCCCGCCTCTCACGCTCCCTTCCATAAATAAGTTGCACATAGTGCTTGAATTATTGAAAAAAATGCTTTATGGTAGAAAGGTCATCACTGAAATGGTTGCGCTCTGAAAAGTCATCGATTTTTTGGCTTTCGTAGGAGGGTGCATGGGAAACAGCAAGGGGCAGGGGCTTCAGGATCTTTTCCTTAACCAGTTGAGGAAAGAGAAAATCCCGGTATTACTCTATCTCACAAACGGAGTGAGATTAAAGGGAATTGTCAAAGGGTTCGACAGTTTTGTCATTCTGCTCAAGGAAGCGAATGAACAACTTATCTACAAGCACGCGGTATCCACCATTGTTCCCGAAAAAAACGTGGACCTGAAAATCGAGACGACCGAAAGCAACTGAAGGGCAAATGCACGCGTCAAAAAATCCTCTTCCTACTACTGATATACTGATAAGATATAGAGGCGGTATCGTGCTGATACTGCGAAAGAACCCTCCCTTTGGATGGGCCATTCCGGGAGGGTTTGTAGATTACGGCGAAAGTCTTGAGGCTGCCGCTGTACGAGAGGCCAGGGAGGAAACCGGTCTCGATGTGCGGCTGACCGCGCAGTTTCATACATATTCCGCTCCGGAAAGGGACCCCCGCTTTCATACCATATCAACCGTGTTCATAGCGGATGGTGAGGGAGAACTGAAAGCTGGAGATGATGCAAAGGAGACAGGTATATTCAATAAAAACACTCTTCCGGAGAACATCGTCATTGACCACGGTGAGATTCTTGAAGATTATTTTTCAGGGAGGTATTAAATAGATGCTTGAGTCGATGCGCAAACATGCACGGTTTTTTTATGTACTCTTCATAATCGTCATACTGTCGTTCATATTCTGGGGGGTAGGCACGGTAGATAAATCCAGCGCGCCCAGTGTTGCCGAAATCGGCAAAGAAAAAATTACTGCTGAAGAATACTGGCGGGCATATGACCAGATGAGGACAACGTTACGTGAGACGTACAAGGACCAGTTTAACGAAGAGATGGAAAAGAAGCTGAAACCTGAAAGAGGTTGTGCTCAACAGCCTGATAGCGGACAGGGTCCTTGCGCTCGCAGCCGTGACATGGGAGTGACCGTAACGGACGAGGAACTCCAGGACATCATCACACACGAACCGTCGTTTATGAGAGACGGGGTCTTCAATCGTGCTATCTACTTCAGGGCGCTTCAGTTGCAGCGGCGAAACGCCCGAGATCGTTTGAAAGCTCTCTGCGTCAGCAGCTTGTTTCAGCCAGGATGAGACAGCTTATCTGGTCTTCGCAGAGGTAAACCCTCTTGATCTCAGGAATATTTCAGGCGACGAGAAGGATGCTAATGAAAAATTGAAGGCTATTATAACGAGCAACCGGAATGCGGCACTTGCATCATATGTCAACGGCGTCAGGCAGCGGATGAACGTAAAAATTAATACGGACCTCATTTCCTGACAGACTGCCCCTGCCGGTCCCTGATACTGTATATAGTGTCCTGTCTCGTCAATAGCTTTACTTTATTTGTTATTCCCGTGCTTAAAAGCACCTACTGTTGGCAACGTCGGGAATCCTTCTTTTAAAAGGGAAAAGATTCCGGACGAGCCGGAATGACGGGGTCCCCGAAATATCGCAGATATTTTGGGGTGCAATGACAGCCCCAAAAACGTGTAACGTACTGTTAGGGATACTACACTAATGCAGTGCGTCCAACAGTTCTTTTACCTGTGGTTAATGTTTTTGGCTGTCATTCCCGCGAAGGCGGGAATCCAGGTTTCTTTGTTTTTAAAGATAATGGATTCCCGATTACTACCTCGGGAATGACGACAAGTGGTTTTTTCAAGAGCTTCTTTGTAAAGGAATTTATGACGCATTACACCAGGTGCAGGCGAGTATTTGTATTTCTGCACTTGCGTTTCTGCCAAACTTTTGCCTGGGACGGCAAATAAATGGTATAATCACAAGCAAAACTAAGTGCTTCAGTTTATAAATACGGTGTTGCACCGACGTATTTATGAATTAAGCACTAAAAGAGGAGCAGTTGAATGCTTGATGATGCATTGCCACTCGGGTTGACCTTTGATGATGTACTCTTATTGCCGGCTAAGTCCGATGTCCTTCCCAAAGACGTAGATATAAGCACCAAATTGACCAGGAACATAACGTTGAATATCCCTGTTGTCAGCGCTGCAATGGACACTGTCACCGAAGCCCGGCTCGCCATCTCTGTTGCCCGTGAGGGGGGGCTTGGAATAATCCACCGCGCAATGTCGGCCGAAAAGCAGGCCCTTGAAGTAGACAAGGTCAAAAAATCGGAGAGCGGCATGATCCTGGACCCCATTACCATTGCTCCGGATGCGTTGATTGCAGAGGCCCTGCACCTGATGGAACATTACAGGATATCGGGAGTTCCGGTCACGCTCAAGGGCAAGCTGGTGGGAATCCTGACTAACAGGGACATGAGGTTCGAGACCAACTTTAAAAAGAAGGTGTCGGATATTATGACAAAAGACCGGCTTATTACCGGTCCTGTCGGCACTACTCTTGAGAAGGCAAAAAAACTGCTGCACGAATACAAAATAGAAAAACTTCCTATCGTTGATGACGAGTTCAATTTAAAAGGGCTTATTACAATCAAGGATATTGAGAAAAGGAAAAAATACCCGAATGCCTGCAAAGACCGTATGGGAAGGCTCAGGGTCGGCGCCGCAGTGGGTATCGGCAACGAGGCACTGCACCGGGCCGAACTCCTTGTCAAGGCTGGAGTAGACATTATCGCTATTGATACCGCTCATGGCCATTCAAAGGCGGTGATCAGCACGCTTAAGGAAATAAAAAAGAGATTCAGCATCGATATTATTGCAGGAAATGTTGCGGCAGCGGAGGGAGCGCGGGAACTGATAAAGGCAGGGGCCGATGCCATAAAGGTAGGCATAGGACCAGGCTCCATCTGTACTACCAGGATAGTCGCCGGCGCAGGCGTCCCCCAGCTTACCGCAATAAAAGACTGCTATGAGGTTGCGTCCCAGTCGGATATCCCGATTATCGCTGATGGCGGTATAAAGTATTCCGGAGATGTAACAAAGGCCATTGCTGCAGGCGCGCATTGCATTATGATAGGCAGCCTTTTCGCCGGAACGGAAGAATCACCGGGGGAAATTATTCTGTTTCAGGGCAGGAGTTATAAAGTATACAGAGGCATGGGCTCTCTTGGGGCAATGGAGCAGGGAACGAAGGACAGATACGGCCAGCAGGGTGTCGAAAAAGAAAAACTGGTGCCCGAGGGAGTGGAAGGAAGAGTGCCCTACAAAGGGCCTATTGCACAAAGCATACACCAGTTGACCGGGGGGCTCCGGTCCGGTATGGGGTATAGCGGCTGCGGGACACTCGAAGAACTGAGAAAGAATGCCAAATTTATACAGATCACGAATGCCGGATGGAGAGAGAGCCATGTCCATGACGTAATCATCACGAAAGAGGCCCCCAATTACCGGATAGAACAATAAAAAACCGTGAATAGTGAATCGTGAGACGTGAATAGAAAAAAAGTAAAAAAAGAAACAAGAAAAAAAGTAGTGAATGATGTTGTGCCTTCACGTCTCACGGTTTACATTTTTTTTCACGATTCACGTCTCACGATTCACGGGTTTAATTATGACACATGATGATAAAATATTAGTTCTTGATTTCGGCTCGCAATATACCCAGCTTATAGCGAGAAGGATACGCGAAGGCAAAGTCTATTCCGAGATATTTCCCTTTAATGCGTCCATTGAGAAGATACGCTCCTTTAAGCCGAAAGGTATTGTGCTTTCCGGAGGGCCTTCCAGCGTATATGACAGCGGGTCTCCGGTCCCTGACCTGGAGGTGTTCAGTCTCGGCGTACCGGTGCTGGGCGTCTGTTACGGCATGCAGTTGATGGCCCACTGCCTGGGAGGGAAAGTGGCCAGGGCCGCCAAGAGAGAATACGGCAAGGCCGAACTCATAATCGATGATGAAACAGACCTCCTCCGGGGCGTAACGCAGAAGTCGAAAGTCTGGATGAGCCATGGAGACAGGATAGAGCTTCTGCCGAAAGGATTTTCCATTACAGGTCATACCGATAATTCGCCGATAGCCGCCATGGCTGATAACGAGCGGAAACTTTACGCCCTCCAGTTCCATCCCGAGGTGGCCCATACCGATGAAGGTCCGGGAATACTGCGGAATTTTGTTTATACCATTTGCGGGTGCAGACCCACGTGGGAAATGTCATCCTTTATCGAATGGGCGGTAGCAGACATCCGCTCAAAAGTCGGCGCCAAGAAAGTGGTCTGCGCATTGAGCGGAGGCGTCGATTCTTCTGTTGTTGCTCTTCTTATCCATAAGGCAATCGGCGACAGCCTCACCTGCATATTTGTTGATAACGGTCTTCTGAGGAAAGGCGAGACTGAGAAGGTGCGAAAGACTTTTGAGGGCCATTTTCGTATAAAGCTCGACTATGTGGATGCGCGGGCGAGATTCCTCGAAAAACTTTCAGGGGTCACTGAGCCGGAGCGGAAGAGAAAGATCATCGGCAATGAATTTATTTCCATTTTTGAAGAGGAGGCAAGAAAGATAACAGATGCCGAATTTCTTGCACAGGGGACGCTGTACCCGGATGTTATTGAAAGTGTCTCTTTCAAAGGTCCCTCTGCAGTTATTAAAAGTCATCATAATGTCGGCGGCTTGCCCGAAGTGATGCAGCTAAAGCTTATTGAGCCCCTGCGGGAGCTTTTTAAGGATGAAGTGCGTGTTCTTGGCGAGGCACTGGGCCTTCCCGAGGAGATATGCTGGAGGCATCCCTTTCCCGGCCCGGGACTTGCCATACGATGCATCGGCGAGGCTGCGGCAGACAAACTTGATATACTTAGAGAAGCTGATTCTATCGTACTTGAGGAAATAAAGCTGGCAGGACTGTACCGGGACATATGGCAGGCATTTGCTGTTATCCTTCCAATTAAAAGCGTCGGCGTCATGGGCGACGAAAGGACCTATGAAAATGTCGTCGCGGTACGGGCCGTGACCAGCCTCGACGGCATGACCGCTGACTGGGCCAGGATCCCTTCCGAAATATTGGAGAGGATAGCAAACAGAATAATCAACGAAGTAAAGGGCGTCAACAGGGTGGTCTACGATATAACGTCAAAGCCGCCCGGCACCATCGAATGGGAATAAAAAACGTGAAACGTGAGACGTGAATCGTGAAACGTAAAAGAATAAAAATCAAAGAAGCAGAAATAAAGAACGTGAAAAGTGAAATGGGTCACAATTCACAATCCACGACTCACGATTCACGACTCACGGTCTTTTTCACGTTTTACGGTGTTTAAATTATGGATATTGCAAGGTACATGAAAGAGAAGAAGGCGCTGATCGATTCGTTCATGGAGAGATATTTCTCCCGGACAATTGTTCCTGATGCGCTCTATGAGTCAATAACCTATTCACTTTCCGCAGGCGGCAAAAGGATAAGGCCTATTCTCTGTCTTGCCTCATACGAGGCTTGTGGAGGAAAGGCGGAGGACGTGGTGCCTTATGCCTCCGCGTTCGAACTTGTCCACACATATTCATTGATCCACGACGACCTCCCCGCAATGGACGATGACGACTTGAGGCGCGGCAAGCCGACGAACCACAAGGTTTTTGGCGAGGGCATGGCGATCCTTGCTGGAGACGCCCTGCTGACAGAGGCATTTTATCTGCTCTCTAATGAGCGGCATGCGGTCGCCTCCATCCCCGGGTCAGCGCTTATCAGGGCCATTAATGAAGTTGCCGATGGGTCGGGCATGTACGGCATGGTAGGCGGCCAGGCGCAAGACCTGCTGTCAGAAAACGAAGAGCCTGATCCCGAAACTCTTTTTTTCATTCACAGATGTAAGACCGCCGCGCTTATCACAGCTGCGGTAAAAACCGGCGGTATTCTGGCCTGCTGCAGTGAGGAGCGTATGGCCGGGCTGGCAAGCTACGGGAAGAGCACGGGCCTTGCATTTCAGGTCATTGATGATATACTGGACGTGGAGGGAGAAACGGAGGTGTTGGGCAAAACCGCAGGCTCTGATGAGAAGAAAAAGAAGATGACCTATCCTAAACTTTATGGCATTGAAGAATCCAGAAGGAAGGCAAAAGAACTGATTGAGGCTGCGGTTGACTCATTGACTGTTTTTGATGAAAAAGCGGGGCCCTTGCGCGCTATTGCACAGTGCCTGATTGAAAGGAAAAGTTGAAATTA
The DNA here is from genome assembly GCA_963784135.1 of Nitrospirota bacterium. Taxonomy (GTDB): domain Bacteria; phylum Nitrospirota; class Thermodesulfovibrionia; order Thermodesulfovibrionales; family Dissulfurispiraceae; genus JADFXI01. The sequence goes on from CAWAQG010000012.1 coordinate 138,342, forward strand.
ATCACCGATACATTTGGAAAGGAAAAAGTGCTTATTAAAAATATAAAATCGCCGCTTGATTTAAAATCTCTGAAGCCGGAAGAACTTGTTGCGCTTGCCGAGGAACTCCGCGCCCTGATTATCGAAAGGGTATCTATCAATGGCGGACATCTCGCTTCCAACCTTGGAGTTGTTGAACTGACGATTGCGCTCCACTATGTCTTTAATTCCCCGGTCGATAAGATAATATGGGATGTCGGGCACCAGTCTTATTCTCATAAACTTTTGACCGGCAGGTACGAAGCCTTTCCCACTATACGGAAATACAAGGGCATATCCGGTTTCCCGAGAATTACCGAGAGTCCGCATGACGCATTCGGCACGGGCCACAGCTCCACCTCAATATCAGCGGCGCTCGGTATCGCTGAAGCAAGGGACAGGAACAGCGAACACTTCAAGGTGATTGCCGTGATTGGCGATGGTGCTTTGACCTCGGGCCTTGCCTTTGAGGGGCTTAACCAGGCAGGGCATTTGAAGAAAGATCTTATAGTGGTCCTGAATGACAATGAGATGTCGATATCCCAAAATGTCGGCGCGCTTTCGAATTACCTGAGCAGGGTATTGACCGGGGTATTCTATCAAAGGTTTAGAAAAGAGACCAAAGCCCTTCTGGAAGGGATCCCGGGGATCGGGGGGTCGGTCGCGAAAATTGCCCAACGGGCCGAAGGGAGCCTGAAAGGTTTTTTCCTTCCCGGCGGGCTGTTTGAGGACCTTGGATTCAATTATTTGGGCCCGATTGACGGGCATGATGTCCCTCTGCTTATAGAGACCTTGAGCAGGCTCAGGAATTCGAGCGAGCCTGTTCTCATTCATGTGGTGACCAAGAAAGGCAAGGGGTATAAATTTTCCGAGGAAGACCCATGTATTTTCCACGGCGTCGGCCCCTTCGAGGTAGATACGGGGGTAACACAGGCTGAAAAAGCTTCCGCAGGAGGTGCTCAGTCTCATGACGGGTGCATAGCATTTTGTGATATTTTCGGCAATGCGCTTACCGAGATAGCGAATGAGGACAAGGACATCGTTGCGATCAGTGCTGCAATGAAGGAAGGTACCGGCCTTGCGGTCTTTGCAGAGAAGTTCCCTGACCGTTTCTACGATGTCGGCATTGCGGAACCCCACGCTGTGACGTTTGCGGCAGGTCTTGCGACCCAGGGACTCAAGCCTGTGGTGGCTATTTACTCCACATTCCTGCAGCGGGCCTATGATGAGATAATTCATGATGTCTGTCTTCAGGACCTTCCGGTGGTGTTTGCTATTGACCGGGCCGGGATTGTGGGAGAGGATGGCCCAACCCATCAGGGATTGTTCGATATATCTTTCCTGCGCCACATTCCCAATCTTATTGTAATGGCCCCCAAAGACAGTTATGAGATGAAAGAAATGCTCAAGCTCGCGTTGGCGCATAAGGGTCCGGCCGCATTGCGGTATCCGAGGGGAAAGGTGAGCCCATATGCCAGTTTTGGCGTAGGGCGCACGGACGTGGAAATGGGGAAATCGGAAATCATCATCGATGGGAAAGACCTTGCCTTCATTGCGGTGGGCAATGCGGTGTATGCCGCACTTAAAGCTGCTGCAATGCTGAAAAAGGACGGCATCGATGCCTGCGTAGTCAATGCCCGTTTTATTAAGCCGCTTGATGAGGAGGGGATAAGGGCGCTTTGCGGGAGGACGAAACGGATAATCACTGTGGAGGAGAACCTTCTTGCAGGGGGCTTCGGCTCGGCGGTGCTTGAATACCTGTGCCGGGAGGGACTGCAGGATGTGGCGGTGCACCGGATCGGTGTTGATGATGAGTTCATGGAGCACGGCTCGCAGGCGCTGCTAAGAAAACAATACGGCCTTGATGAGGACGGAATATACAGAGCTGCATTGGCCTTTCTGAAAATATCCAGTCATCCCGCCTCTCACTGAACACTTCCGTAATAATACGATTGAAAGAGCGTCTCGATAAAATTATTGTGGACAGGGGCATCGCCGCAAGCCGTGAGCGGGCGCGGGCACTTATTATGGAAGGCAAAGTGCAAGTGAACGGCGTGCCTGTTACAAAGGCGGGCACGATGGTGGCCCCCGACGCTCCTGTCGAGGTAAGCGGCGGAGAAATCCCCTATGTCAGCCGGGGCGGCCTCAAACTTGAAGCGGCGCTCAAGTATTTTAATATATCCGCGGGCGGCAAGATTGCAATGGATGTCGGAGCATCCACAGGAGGTTTTACCGACTGCCTGCTCCAGCACGGGGCGATAAAAGTTTATTGTATCGACGTCGGCTATGGCCAGCTTGCGTGGAAGCTGCGGCAGGACCCGAGAATCGTTATCATCGAGCGGGCCAATATCCGGTACCTTGAAAAGGAAAAAATTCCCGATCCGATAGCGCTTGCGACTATTGATGTATCGTTTATTTCCCTTGTCAAAGTCGTGCCGAAGGTGCTGGAGTTCATCAGTCCCGGCGGAGAGGTCATTGCCCTGATAAAACCGCAGTTCGAGGTGGGGAAAGGGGAAGTGGACAAGGGCGGAGTCATTAAAGATGCGGCGAAGCGCGAGCGGGCTGTTGAGCAGGTGAAGGGAGAACTGGCATCTTTAGGGCCCAGGATAATCGGCGTAATGCAGTCGCCTATTACCGGGCAGAAGGGGAATATAGAGTATTTGATTTATATGACCTTGCCTGCAGATTGAAGATGGCGTGCTCGTTTTATTGCATATGGATGCGCTACTTCGTTGCTGCAACCCTCAAATCATTGACCCTCCGGAAATCTGATGCAGCAAGTTCTTTTTCCCCCATAATCAGATAGAGATTGCCGCGATTAGCATAGGCTTCGCCGGAGTTTCTGTCTAATGCGATTGCTTTATTAAAATCTTCTAATGCCCTTTCGTATTGACTGACATTGGCATAAGTAATACCCCGATTGATATATGCTGCGGGTTTATCCGGCTCTATTGAGATAGCCTTTTTAAAAAATTCCATAGCTTTGTCCTGGTTTCCACTCCGGCCATACCCAATGCCGAGGTTTAAATAATTCATATATGCCCGGGGATGTCCCGGCTTAAGGGCCATAGCCCTATCTAAATCGAGCGCCGCCTTATCAAGCTGCCCCAGCTTCATGAAGAGCTCTCCACGATTGCTGACTGCCTGGAAGTCAGATGGATCAATTGAAATTGCTTTGTCATAGTCTTCCAGGGCCTTATCCAAACGTCCCATTCCGATAAAAGCCATCCCTCTGTTCATAAAGACAAAGGACAGGTCTCCTGTCCCTTTTTCGATAACGTAACTCAACAGCGCTATGCTGTCTTTCCAAATACTTGTTTGTTTGATTGTAAAATATGACATTGATGCAAATAAAAAAACCACAAAAACAATGCCGAGCATCCTGGCCTTCAGGGCCTCTGTTTTTTTAAAAACCCATGCAACGCCCAATCCTGTTATCAGGAATGGGCCGAGACTGGGCAGATAAGTATACCTGTCCGCCATTGCCTGAATTCCCACCTGAACGATACCGATGACAGGGAGCAATGTTATAACATAGTAGCCCCAAACAGCTAACCATAACTTTTGTTTCTTCGCCATGACTATGCATGCTGCCGTAATGCCGAACACAAGAATGACCGATAAAAGGCACTCCTCAGAAAGCAATGATATGTTCTTCGGATATGGATAATACGGAGTCAGATTCATAGGTAGTATCATTTTCCAAAGATATGACATGAGAGATTCAGTAGCCACAAGCACCCGTACGGACAATGGTATTACATCAAAAGTGCGTAGTGCCCCTCCTGCCTTTTGCGCCAAAACAGTCAGCACTGACGAAATGAGACTCAATGCAATGAGCGGGAGTTTCTCAAGCAATGCAGACAGAAATGATTTCATGGAACTGATTCTATTAAATGGATGCCAGTCCAAAATAAGCAAAACCGCCGGAAGGCTTACCGCCATAGGTTTGCTCAGCAGGGCAAGGGCGAATAAAAAGAGGACAAGGATGTAGTGCTTGTTCGTATAAGCCAGGATGCTGAGCAGGAAAAACATTGCGCACAGGAGGTCCTTTCTCTCAGAAACCCATGCCACCGACTCCACATGAAGAGGATGAAGGCCGAACAATAAACCTGTCACTGCCGCAATAATTAGATAACTCCCTTTTTCGGAGGGGCGAAGCGGCGGATTCTGCTGCCGTGAAGGGCGCCATGCCTCCAGGAGTTTTGCAACCAGAATCACCACGATAAACGTATTGACAGCATGGAGGATATTGTTGGTCAGGTGGTGCCCCATGGGATTCAACCCCCAGACAGCGTAATCCAGGGCATGGGACACCCATGTAAGAGGATGCCAGTTTGCCTCATAAAAATCAAAAAAAGCCCACTTGAAAAAAGCCAAGTTTAGCGGATGTATATGCGGGTTCTCGTATACATAGCGGTTGTCATCCCACAGAACGAATTTGTTATGAAGACAGGAGAGATACACTAAAAATGTCAGCAGAGAAACGAAGCCGGCAACAGAGTATTTGAATCGCGGCGTCTCGTACATAGGTGCAGACGCGCCTTGCATGCTCCGGCCTGCCGCCGAAGTTCTTTTCTCTTTCCGTGAAGACTTGCCCATTTTTATTGGACCAGGCGCCTGCCGCTGCCGTCAAAAATCTTAAACTTTTTTACCCCCATTTTGCACAGTACAAACTTCATTGTGGTGGCCAGCACCCCGAATCCGTACTTTACGCTCCTTCCGAAATTTATGGAAGATGCTTCCCGAAAGTATCTCGTGGGGCAACTCAGTTCCCCGATTCTGAAGCCAAAGTAAACCGCCTGAGCGAGCATCTCGCTGTCGAAAACAAAATCGTCCGAGTTCTCATCCAGCGGCAATGTCTCCAGCACCTCGCGGGTGAATGCCCGGAACCCTGTATGATATTCAGACAGTTTGACTCCAAGGGCGATATTTTCAATAAGCGTGAGAAACCTGTTTGCGATATATTTATAGAGCGGCATGCCTCCTCTCAGCGCCGTGCCTCCAAGTATCCGGGACCCAAGAACAACATCGTAGTGACCTGAGGCTATCATCGAGGCCATCGCCGTCACAAGCCGTGGAGAATACTGGTAATCAGGATGCACCATCACGACAATATCCGCCCCATGCCTGATTGCTTCACTATAGCATGTTTTCTGGTTTCCTCCATATCCTTTGTTTTCCAGATGAACTATGGTCTTTATGCCCAATTCCTGCGCTATCTTTAAAGTAGCGTCTTTCGAATAGTCATCAACCAGGATGACCTCATCCACATATTCATGCGGAAGTTCTTCATAAGTCTTGCGCAGAGTCTGTTCCGCGTTGTAAGCCGGCATTATTACAATAAGCTTCCTGCCGAGTATCATGAGGAATATACCCATAAACATATACAGCTGAAATTGAAGGTGCAAAAAAGATAAATCATATTCTTGTATTTCTTGCTGAATTGCATGCCCATCATATATCATGTATATTGATATTTTAACACTTTAACTTTCAATATTATTTCATAAATTATGAAAAATTACCGGTTTATATTTATTTTAGTGTTAAGCCTTATTATCAGGATTTATCTGGCAGTTTTTACTGAAGGCACGTATGATGTTGAGATATGGAAGGACCATGCTGAAAAAATATCTTCCGTTGGAATGTTTCAATATTACAAGGATTCGTATAATACCGAAAGGCAGTTTAACCACCCTCCGGTCATCGGATATACAGTAACTTTAATTTACAAGTTAAGTCAGGCTTTAAACATCCCATTTAAAGCAGCTTTCAGAATGCCATTTGCACTACTTGATTTTCTCTGCGCTTATTTCATTTTTCTTCATTTCAGGGACAGCAGATACCGGAAAATATTTGTTTCGTTGTACCTTCTCTGTCCGGCTGTTTTTATATTGTCGTCTTACCATGGGAACACTGATTCGCTTTTAGGGCTCTTTATTATAATTTCTTTATATTTCTTAACAAAAAATGATTTTTTAAAAGCCGGAATATTTATTGGTATCGGAGCATGTGTTAAATGGATTATTATAATTGTCCTTCCGGTTTATTTTTTTTCAAAATGCGATTTGAGGAAAAAGATCAAGTTGGTTTCAGGTTTTTCCATAACTTTTCTTCTCGGGTATCTCTTCTTTCTTATTCATGATTTTGACGCAGTTGCAAATGGTGTTTTTAAATACTCCGGTCAACTGATACAGTCGACAAAAGGTATTCCAATCTGGGGTAACATAATATTTTATAGTTTATTGGGGAATTTATATACGCATTATCTTTCGTTCCCTTCAGCGGAAACTTTAAATAATGGATTAATTTTTATTTTAGAAAACAACCGCATAATTATAATAGCTGCAATAATTTTATATTCGTTTTTTACCAGAAACCGTGAAATGCCTGATACCGGGAAGAGACTTGGAGAAATGTTTTTTCTTTTTTACGCTTTAACAAATTTTTTTGCTTTTCAGTATTTTGCCTGGGCCTTGCCTTGTTTTTTGTTTTTAAGATGGAATGCTTTAATACCCGCCTATATTCTTATCTCAGGTTATCTCTACTCGCTTTATTATACGTTAACAGGCTCTTTTTTATTAAAAGGAAACTGGGATTTTATCGGTCATCCTTTATTTTCTTCAACATTCCTTGTTTTCAGGGATATCACTGTTCTTTTTTTCATTAGTTATGGGACAATATATTTTATTCACGCGCTTAGAGAAGAATACAAAAATGATTTTAGCTCATTGTTAAAACTGGAAGCATTAAATTCAGATAATGCAAAAATTAAAAAGCGGAGAAAACTGAGATAAAAAACAGGCTGAAAGAAATTTCCTTTCAGGTCTTGTGTGTTCAAATAGAGGCCGATTAAAGGAACAAAATATGACGAGGTTGAATTACAAGGCATTAGCAGGTTTTATTTTTTTAGGCGGCATTATTTTAAGAATATTGCTATGCTGGTCTAATCCTCCCGACAATGCCTTTGACAATCATTTTGAGCCGATTTTCATGATAATGGATTCGGGCAAAATCCCGGCCAAGGACGCCTGCTGGCAATGCTACCAGCCCCCGGTGTTTTATGGGGTGTCTGCAATGGTTGGGAATATCGCTGTTAATATGGGAGCAAAATTGCCGCAATTATTGAAGCTGTTTCAATTTATCTCTTGTTTTTATGGCATCGCGACCTTAGGAATAATTTATTTGGTCCTTGGTAAATTGCCATTATCTGATTTTTCAAAGCTTATTGCTTTTAGTACGGTATGTTTTCTGCCCCGCCATATTTATATGTCGGCAATGAATTCAAATGATACAATAAGTTATTTGTTCGTGGCTATCAGCATATATTTACTATTAATAGCAATTGAGCGGAAATTGCCTCATTTAATCCTTCTGGCGGCAAGTATCGTCATAGCAATAACCTTGTTTACAAAATATACTTCTTATGTTGTGCTGCCGATTATTCTAATTTCCTTCGGTTCGCTTTTTTATAAGGGGCTTATTGTCCCACGAAGAAAAGTTGCGGCCTCCTTGATTTTGATACTCTTTATACCAATAACAGCATTAAGCGTATATTTTATATCGAATATAAATAATTACGGCAATCCGTTGCCCTGGAACGTTAAACAGCTGGATCCCAGTCTCACTGAGCCCCATGATAATGAACGGATAGATTTTATTAGTTTCAAACCATTAGAAAGCATAAAGACACCAATAATCGTTCCAGGCAAGATGCATTCTTTCTGGACTCTCGTATACAGCGGAATGTGGTTCGATAACGAACCTAAATTTCTATATTTCATGGACTCAAATCAAGACTGGTGGCTTCGCTATTATGCCTGGCTCAGGGGTGAACGAGGGTTTCCTGAAGATGACAATGCCATGTCACGCCTGACAAAATTAAATGGGTCCGGCCTTATCGCCCTCGGACTCTTTCCTCTCCTGTTGATGATGAACGGCTTTTATAATTATTTTGGGGGAAACTGGAAAATTTGGACCAAAACAACAGGAATTGAAGCGGCAAAAATGAGCATATTCCCTACGCTTTTATTCAGCAATGCGGCAATTATTATTGCACTTGTTTTAAGATTGCCGGTATATAGCGCAATGAAAGCATCTTATTTTCTTAATTCATTGCCTGCATTTTCAGTCTTCCTCAGTCTTGGTGTGATGCCTTGCGAGAAAAATAAAAAATTAAAATGGACCATCGTTGTAGTATTTGGTGTTTTATTTTCTCTTGTAAGTCTGCATATTCTGAATATATTCCGGTCATTGATCAGTCACTAATATGATAATGCAGCTTTGGGCGAAGACAAATAAAAAAAGGGACCGTGCGGTCATGGCAATCGTCCTGCTCCTGTCATTAATTGTGCTGCTTCCGGGACTTGGCAATCAGTTCCTGTGGCAGGACGAGGCCCAGACCGCGCTCATAGCAGGGACTGTACTCACTGGCGGCATACCCCTCGGCTACGACGGGAAGAACTTCTTTTCTCAGGAACTCGGCAGGGAGTACAGCGAGAACTACATCTGGAGGTGGCAACCATGGCTGCCCTTTTACGTGCTTGCTGCGTTCTTCGCTATATTGGGTAAGAGCACGTTTGCAGCGAGACTGCCTTTTGCATTGTTCGGCATTGCAACCACGGTCCTTGCTTACCGTTTTGCGGCGACCTTGTGGCAGAGCAGGCGGGCGGGGTTCTTTGCCGCCCTTGTTCTCCTTATGAACGTGCCGTTTCTGCTGCTTACCCGGCAGTGCAGACATTATGCACCTATTATGTTCTTCGACCTCCTTTCACTTTATGGATACTGCAGCCTGCTTGAGCGGAAGAAATATTCGGGTGTCATTTTCGTCCTGTCTGCAATTGCGCTGTTTCAAAGCCATTATGTCCACTATGCGGCGCTGATGGCCGCCGTAATTACTCATGCCATCCTGTTCCATCGCAACAGGCTCAAGGCTGTGCTGATATCCGTAGGCCTGACCGTGGCGGTAAACGCGCCCTGGATTATCTGGTATTCCGCTTTGTCAGATATAGTAACTGGTCCTTCTGATATAACTAATCGCGCAGTTGCGTTTGCAAAGGATTACCTATGGAAGATCGGGAAGTATGCCTTCCCGCCGCTGTTATTACTCGCGCCTATGGCTCTTTGGGCAATCGGCCGCTCAAAGTGGAGAAAACCGCAATTCATGACCGCTGTCCTATGGCAAAGGCTGATACTGCTCCTGCTCTTCTTTACGGCGACCCTCACGGCTGTCTGTCTCACTTCACCATACCCTTTTTTCAGGTACATCGCTCCTCTGGTCCCTGTTTCAAGCATTGTAATCTCTCTCATACTGGACCGTGTTGCAGCAGCCCATCGCATTGCGGGGACGATTGCTGCAATCATTATGCTCGCTTCGCTCGGCCTTGCCTGGTCAGTGCCCGACTACTTCTATGAGGTCACTCACGACTATAATGGTCCTATTGAGGGTATCGTGAAGTATATTGAGAAGCATGCTTACAAAGACGACGTGGTGGCTATGACATACGGAGATTTGCCGGTGAAGTTCTATACGGGTTTGCGCGTGATAGGAGGGCTCACCGGCGAAGACCTGACGCCTGCGAGAAACGCCGACTGGATCGTAATACGCAAGCACATCATTTGTGAAAAGGACATGGAAGTGCACAACTTTCTTGTGTCCCAGGTACCGTTTGAGAAGTACGATGCTATAACAATAGACTCCCCCGACTTGCCCTTTGAAAACCGGGAGGAGCCCGACCTGCATCTGTTCAGGACAGCTGAGGACGACCGTGTTGTCATACTTCACAGGCGCGACTCACCGTCACGGTAGCTGTTAGAGCAATCTAAGGTATTTTATAATATTTTTTGCTGAAAACATGTTTTCACTTAACTCTATTTTTCAGGGCAAGTATTTCTTGATAATAGGACCAAGCGAAAGAGTAAGAGAGTATGGAAGTCCCTTCCATATTTTACTCGCCAGGCCATAAACTTCGTTCTGTGTATATTCGCTTCCTGATTCGATGGAATAATTGACAGGTTTGAATATCTGTTTAAAATGGTATGTTCCCGAATCGAAAGTGCTTCTTCCCATATCCAGATAATAGAGTCCCCTTCCCTTCAAAAATTTAATTGTCTCCCAATAAAGAAAATAATTCGCATATTTTTTATTATATTCGCTCAGTGAAGAAGCCATGAGACCGTATAGAGTGTCCTTATCGGACAAACAGAGCATGGACCCTATCGCCTTGTCGCGGTCAAATACAGTGATTATTATGCCATCCTGGAAAGCAGATATGATGTTGGATATATAGCTCTTCTTATGCACCGGCGATCCGAGCCGATGCATGTTCAGCGAATAAACCCTATAGAAATTATCTATCGCTCGTTCATATCGTACAGTGAACCCGAATTTTTGACATTTCCTTATGTGCTTTCGAGTATATCTCGAAAGTTTTTTCTCATATTCCTCAATAGTGTCAATTTCTGCTATAGAGTTGACATAGTTAGGGTTTGATCTCAAGGGCACACTATTTCTGGTCTGAATTATGATTTTATTATTCCTCAGATATGACAATAAAGCATTATGCAACTCAGTGCTGTTATAAAAATAACCCGAATACGTTAGATAAGGCATTGAAATATAGCCTTTAGTTGTTTTAAAGCTTCCCACCAAGGCAAAATCATTACCTTGTGTTATAAGAATAAATAAAGGGTCAAACCCATATGACTTCTTTATAATATAAAACCATTCAAAACGAAAATACGCTTTGTAATTAACCAAAGAATTCCAAATATCTTTATTTATTTCTTCGTTTATCGAAATATTCATTGTTTGCCGGGCTCTACGATTCTCGCTTTCTATCATACCTCACTTTGCAAATATTACTGCTTCCCGATGCAGGTCCAAGACACAATGAAATCCTTTATTAGCCAATACATCTTTAAAGACCGGATTAATATATAAAATGTATATGCTTCGCCTGCGTAACCTCAAAGAGTCTTCAATGTTGTCTATAACCTTGTTGAATACTTCCTCTTCAAACGGGTTGTAGAAACAGAATATAGCTGCATCATCGGGTATCCGGTATTTGGCTGCATCGATGTTGACGATTTCAACTTCGGTGTTGTCATATTTCTTCTTATTCCTCCGGTAAATGCGCAAATTGTTTCCGCATATGGCACATAAGGCTTGTGAGATTTCCACGCCGATGAGGCGTTTAAATCCGTATTCAAGAGCTACCAGGAGCACTCGGCCTTTTCCAGAGCCGAAGTCAACCAGAACACTGTCGGTTAATTCCATTTTTAACGTGTTGAGCAGTTTTCGGAGAATATAATAATTCGAAGCCATATAATTATGTGCATTCCGCCTATCGGCATGCCGGATATCCAGGTTATCAACTTCAACAATACTTGTGGTATCAGTCCCGTACCTCAGATCAAAATAGAGCTCAAAAAAAATAAAGAACAATGTGCCGAAAAAGCCTCTTTTTTTGATAGAACCAACAAGAAGTGTTCTATAGGATTCCTTCAAGATTATCCTTATCCTTTTGTAGAATAGTGCAGAACTGAGAGCATGTTATGAATCTAAAACTCCTTTCGAGCGCTGTAGAAATCAGAGTGTTGAAAAAGTCTTTCGCCCTCGTCGAACCGCAGAGATTAAAATAGATCATATTGCGTATTGCCCGGGGCGGGGTTATTGCCCCATGAGAACTTTGGACTAAATCAAAGCAATGACAGTAGAACATTGCACTGCGAGAATCAGCCAAATACCTTGAAATTATCCTCTTAATAGAAGAGCCCGATAACATTAGATAGGGGCTTCCAAATGGAATTTTCAGCATCCCGATACTGCTGACAGGAATTCTGATAAAATTGCTGTCCCGTACCTGGTTATTGTTAAGTTTTTTATATCTGCCTGCTCTAATTATGAAGTCCACCGAGGAGGAATCGTAACGGAACCATTTACGAATACAGGCAAGAGCATAATCATTAATTTTAAAAGCCGGGGCCCTGAAGCCTTCAACTTTAAAACCCTTCCCGGCAATTTCATCGTACGACCGCGCTACTTCTTCTTCTACTTCTTTATCCGAAAGGCTGTCCAAAAATCTAAAATCATGCTCTGCGACAGGATGAGAATATCCGTGAGATGCCACCTCATGGCCATGGCCGACAATGGCTTTAACAAGATCAGTATAATCATTCACAATTCGATAAGTAACAAAAAAAGTCCCTTTAATTTTATAAGCATCCAGCAGTTCAAGAAAATTATTAACGCCCTTCTCAGTTTGCGGGCCAAAATATTCAACATCGCAGGTAAACATAAAATACTTATTTTTCATGACCGCCGCCGGCAAATTCCGCTGTGTGCTTTAGCACGGAGAAAGGTACTCCCCCGGAGGCCGTCAATATAAAAATATTATAAATTGCAAACATAAGATTAAAGGTACCAAGCACTCCAGCATTATATTTGGTGATAACGATAAAATTGAACAGAAAACCGCATATTCCCATCAGGAATATACTCATAAACATGAAAAAGGAGTCCGTTACAAATTTTGTCTTTATAGCGCTTATTGCTTCAGTCCTGGTCATGGCACTCTTAGCTATGTCGGTTTTAATCAGCATTGTAAAAAGCTGGTAAGGGTTTATTGCAATTTGGGCATAGTCTCACTTTTTTTTCTTGTCAGGGACGGACATTTTGCACAGTAACGGTCTATCTTTCCTTTTCCGCCGTAACAAGAAAGAGATGCCCGCAGTTCAGCATATCGCTTGCTGTTCCACACTTCCATGAATCTCTCAGTTGTGATATTGCCGAAGTCCGACTTCTCAAGCATCCAATCATAGTCGCAGCAGGGCAGAATCTCTCCATTCCATCTCACCACCGCCGCAAACCAGGGCCACTGGCAAAGAGGCAGAAACTTCTTTTTCACAATCGCTGCCTCCTCATGCTCGCTCCTATGAAAGCCGCCAATGTATAACTTCTTTTCCACTGCAATGTCCTTTACAAAGGAAACCCTGTCTATCCCAAGTTCTGTTGCAAAAGCAACAACCTCCTTCCATTGGTGGTAATTGTGCTCGAACAGAATGAACTGCTGTTCAATAATCGGGTATTTAGATCGCATACTCCTTCTCACCGCGACCAATTCCTGCACATTATGTTTTACGAGCGCCAGATCTCCTCCCCGCCGATACTTCTCATATATCTCCTGCGTAGTGCCGTCTATGGACAAGAGCAGATGACGCAGACCGGAGGAAACCATGTTCCTGAAGTCCTCTGCCTTAAAGGGGAGACTGAAATTGGTACTTACGGTGGAGATCACATTATAGCGTGACAGGGACTCGATCATGCTGAAAATATTTCTGTTGAAAAAAGGCTCACCACGGTGATACATGATGGCCATGAACAGATATGGACCAATCTCGTCGATCAACTTCCCGAAGAGCTCTTTGCTTATCATGTGCTCCCGCGAGAAATTACCCGCCTCGTTCCCGTGCATACATCCTGGGCATGATAGATTGCAGATGTCGGCGGTTTCGACCTTTATTGCGAGCGGATAGCCTTTGCCGGCAGACTGTTTTAGCAGATAGCTGCGGGCTGACCGCATGCCGTTCAAAGCCCTTAAAAGAGTCATATTGCTAAGCAACAGCGTCCCATATCTCTTTTTTAACCAGACTGTATTATCCGCAGTAGTACCCGACAACAGCGCCTTATTTACACCCATATATTCCTATACCCCCCGCTTACAGTGGTAAACCCCGTATCCATTTTTTCCGGCAATTCACAGGAATGGAAAGGGCTCCGATATAGATAGGGATTGATGTTTATTGTCTCCACCATGTTTTCAAAATTGTTTTTGCAAAATTAAATCCGTAAACCCAGTCCTTACCTTTTTTACTCTTCCCGTGCGCCCTACGGGTTATTATGATCGGCACCTCTCCTATTTTGAGCCCTTTTTTGCACGACTCGATGAGCACCTCTGCGGACTGGAACTGATTCTCTGTCAAACGGATATCCTTCAGTCGGTTGATATTGAATGCCTTGTAGCCACTCGAACTGTCCGTCAGTCTTTGCCCGGTTACAATACTGATAATCTTTGAAAACAGCGTTATTCCAAAATTTCTGAACCAACTCATCTTCTCATGATTGCCCAGTACCCTCGACCCGATGACCAAATCGTAGCGCCCGTCCTTGATCGGAGCTATTAGGTCAGCTATATCTTCCGGCCTGTGTTGATTGTCCGCATCCATGGTAATGCCGATAAATACCCCGTACTTTATCAGGATATCGTATCCGAGTCTGCTGGCCGAACCCTGCCCCCGGTTGATGATGTTAGAGACTACCAAATATCCCTCATTTCTCACGACGTCACTGGTGCCGTCACTGCTGCCGTCATCGATTACGAGAACACCAATCCCGGCGCCGTCGATCATGGTCGGTATTCTGGGAAGGAGTTTTTTCAGATTCTCGGCTTCGTTGTATGCAGGAATGATTACCATAATGGGCTTGATCTTCTCCCGCAGGTCAATGCTGTTCTCCAGTTGGCCGGCACCGAACTTTCTGATTAGCGTGTCAAACTGTATCTCCAAATTATTGAGTTTTGTTTTTGTATAAATGGAAAAAAAGAGCAGAAAAATAGTTGCAAGGATAATCAAGGAAAATAGTCTGCCATACTGGGTTTCATGCAGCGACAGCATGTCCCGCAGGATGTTGACCGAATTAGGGGCAATGCTTACTATGATAAGCGCTGCATTGATTAATGAAAGCATGACGAAGCTCGAACGTTTCCATTTTATGCCGCGATGGGTAAGAAACGTGATCAATAAGCCCAAAATGCCGATTACCAGGCCAAGCATCCTCAAATTCGGCATTATGCAGAATCTCCCTCTCTTGAGATAAAATATCTCAGGGTTTCCCTCAATCCCCTTTCGAGATCATATTCAGGCCGGAATCCGAGTATGTTTCTTGCTTTAGATATGTCCGAATAGTTCCTGCGGACGTCTCCCAACCGCGCATCTCCATGGATGACGGACACGTTTCTTCCGGTCTCTTCGTGAAAAAGCGATTTAATACACGCCGCTATCTCATTTACCGTAGTTTCTTTGTAGGTGGCGATCTGGAAAACTTCGCCTCCCATATCAGATTTCGCGGAAAGGAGGATTGCTTCGATCATGTCGTCGATATAGATAAAATCCCTTGTTTGCCCGCCGTCCCCATAAACTTCAAGCGCCTTGCCGGAAAGGGCGTTCTTTATGAACTTAGCGACTACACTGTTTTTGTGCTTCGACCCGGGCCCATAAATGTTCCCGAAGCGCAAGGAAACCGTTTTGACGCCATATGTCCGGTAGTACGCGGAGCAATACCCTTCGCCCGCAAGCTTGCTGGCGCCATAGGGGGAAACAGGCCTCGGCGCCTTTTCTTCATGTATCGGCGGCTCAGTTTCTCCTATCGGGGCTCCTGAAGAAGCGAAGATGAATCTGCTCACGCGGTTTCTCCTCGCCGCTTCGAGCATATTGAAGGTGCCTATGACATTAGCCTCCATGTCGGCTTTAGGGTTATCGACCGATGGCGCCACACCTGTATTGGCCGCGAGATGAACTATGATGTCGGTCCCTTCACAACACCGCATACACGTGTCATCATCCATTATATCGCCTGCTACCAGTTGAACGCCGCCTGTAAATTGCCGCGACTGCTGCGACGACTTCTTCATATCTGTCTCCACAAATCTACAGACAGATGAGAGGTCCTCTCGCGAACCTACGGAAAGATTGTCCAGTACCCTAATACTTGATCCGGCAAACTTCTTCATGAGCGTATTAATGAGGCGCGTGCCGATAAAGCCGCAACCTCCCGTTATCAGCCATGTTTTTTTGTTTAACTCCATTTAACTCCCCTGAAAATCGCGTCCCTGTTTATGCGGTCTTTATGCGCTTCAACAACCTTAAGCATATTATCGAGGACATCATCGGTGAGTAAGTGAGGCTCAAGTCCCAATTCAAGCAGACCTGAATATTTGGGGTTGTAATAATGTTCTTCCTTTTCAATTCTCGGATTTTCAATATGTTTGACTTTAATATCGTAGCCCATTCGTTTCCCGGCGGCCTGCACTCTGTCTGCGAGTTGATTGACGCTGAACATTTCTGTCACTTGATTGAATATCCTGAGTTCGCCGGCAGCTGACGGGTGCATAGCGGACAAATAGACGCATTGCATGGTATCCCTGATATTCAAATAACCCCTTGTCTGCCCGCCTTTTCCGTAAACCGTAAGAGGATAGTCCGAGACAGCCTGCACTAAAAACCGGTTTAAAACAGTCCCGAAAATCTCATCATAGTGAAAATTAGGCATTAAACGCTCATCCATTTCGACCTCGTCGGTCGAAATACCATATACCGGCCCCTGCATAAGGTCTGTAACGCGTAACTTCCAGTTCCTGACGTAGAACCACAAAGTGTCAGTATCCTGTATTTTAGTGGTATGGTACAGGGAACCGGCTTGCCTCGGAAACAGGAATTTATCGCGTTTGCCCTTATGATCAATTTCGAGCCAACCTTCTTCTATGTCTATGTTGGGGGTCCCGTATTCGCCCATCGTTCCCAGTTTCACGATGTGGCACTCCGGAGCAAACTCTTTCACTGCATAAACCAAATTAAGAGTTCCCGTAAGATTATTTTGCAGTGTGAAAGCTGCGGCATCCCTGCTTATCATTGAATAAGGCGCAGATGACTGTTCGGCATAGTGAATAACAACCTCCGGAGTATATTTGCAAAAAATATCCGATAGGAATTTATAGTCGGTTATATCACCTATATGTGCCGTTATCTCTTTTCCGGAAAGCTGTCTCCAAAGTCTCACTCTCTGAAAAAGATTGGGATTGGGAACCAGTGCCTCACAATCTAAATCGAGGGCCGCCCTTCTCCTGAAATAGTTGTCCAAAACTACAACTTCATGCCCCCTTTGAGAGAAATACATTGCTGTGGGCCAGCCAAGATAACCGTCACCACCCAAAATCAGCACTTTCATTTAGATATTCATCCTTAACAATTCAGAACGAACATCGTCAGGTAACACATTGGGATGCATTAAGAATGCTGCGATATCGTTTTTCGTCATCGGGTCAACATTCGCTGAATTATAAGTCATCGTTACAGGCTGCAAGGACAGGTCCTCATAATTATAATCCAGGTCACTGTATATATTTCTGAACGCAGGCAAGACGACAAACAGATGTTCCGAGTCGAAGGAACGCCGGGTCTCCTCATCATTCATAAGCTCCTCGTGAAGTTTCTCTCCAGGCCGCGGACCTATTTCAATCAGCTCTATTTTCCCGGGAGCATAACCATAAATTGGCGCGAGCATCGAGATCATGACCTCCGCAAGTTCTTTTATTCCGAGTACCGGCATCTTGGTCACAAAAACTTCACCGCCTTTAGCCAGCAGGATGCTCATGATGACAAGGCCGACGGCGTCGTCGATAGTCATAACGAAGCGAGTCATTTCAGGAGTTGTCAAAGTTACAGGGCCGCCTTTTGCTATCTGTTGATGGAACAACGGTATGACTGAACCCCGCGACCCGGCGACGTTCCCAAAACGGGTAGAGGCGAAAAACGTTCCATCTCCGGCACGCCGAAGCGCATTGGCCGCAGTCATCAGCCTCTCACCCATAAGTTTTGAAGTGCCCATGACATTAGTTGGATTTACTGCCTTGTCCGAACTTGTAAAAAGCACTTTTTTCACTTTGTTTGTGAGGGCCGCCTGGATCACATTCTGGACCCCCATAATGTTTGTCTGCACAGCATCGAAAGGCGACCTCTCGCAAAGTGGTACGTGTTTGAAGGCGGCCGCATGGAAGACGAAATCAATTCCATCGAACATGCGGGCCATTTTTTCATGGTCCCTCACGTCGGCCAGGAATACCTGCAGTCTGGAATCGTTGTGCCAGGCCTCATCCAGGAAAAAAAGGGCGCTTTCATTGTTATCGAGGGCACGGACTTCTTTTACCGGATATGACAGCAGTTGTCGGACCAGTTCCACTCCAACCGTGCCGGCAGCGCCTGTGACGGCAACGCGTGCTGCCCGAAAGAATTCACTCAATTTACTCATCAAGGGGGTCACGTCCACCTTTCTCTTTTGCTTTAAACAAGATTATTTATAGTATACACAAAATAAGGTACTGCAGTGGTAAGGCTTCAGTGGAGCGAGGAAAAGTTTCATTGAATAATCCCTCCCAACCTCCCTTTAGAAAAGGGAGGGACTTCTTCCCCTCTTTATTAAAGAGGGGCGAGGGGAGATTATTTAAATGATTCCACGCTTCACTGAAGGCTTACCTGCAGTGGACCTTTTCCCTGTTTTAAATGGATAGCGAGTGTGTATAATAAAATTTGCAAAAAAATATAGTGGACAGGAGGGGGGAATCACCAATGCCTTGCGAGTCAACAGAGCAGGGACAAACATCGGTATTATATCCGCCCTTTTCAGGTGTAAGTCCGGAGGAGGGCTTTCCGTCCCCGCGTTCTCTGAAGTGGATTTTGACTGTTCTCCTTGTTTATTTCGGGCTTCGGCTCGTGTTCTACGCTGCAACCATTTCCCCTTATGTGCCCCCTGACGAAGTGGACTATGTAGGAATAAGCAGTGTCTTTTCAAAGGTCCCTTTTCTGCCGGACAACTCAACTGAGACATACACATACGGTTTGATAACCAATACTCCCTATCTTTATTACTGGATTATGGGCAGGTTCCTGACGTTAAATTTCTTTGGTATTTCCGATCTTCTGTTCCTGCGTCTTATCAATATCCCGCTTGCCTTCGCAACAATTTTCTTTGTATGGCGTACGCTCCGACTCCTGACGGATGACCGGCTCACCCAGATTCTCCTGATTGTCGCCATAACGAATACCCGTATGTTTTCGTTTCTCTCCGCTTCCGCACATTACGATAATCTGAATACTCTCCTTGCAGCCATGGCCGTTTACTATCTTCTTGCCTTTTTCCGGACCCGCTCAGGCAACTTGCTGGCTGCCTCCTTTTGTTGCCAGTTAGCGGGAAGTCTCACAAAAGCTTCTTTTTTGCCGTTGGTACTGGTCTTAAATGTTATTTTGCTTATTCACGAATTCAGGGGCCTCCGTCTCCTCCCAGGCCGGCTAATAGCTTATTTTCATGCTCCGGGTTGGCGGCGTCTATGCCTGACATTCGGAATTTTTCTTGGACTATCGCTGAACATCCATCTTTACGGCGGCAATTATTTCCATTATGGGAGCTTGACGCCCGGCATGTCCCAAGTTCTTTCAACCGACACGGCGATGCAAAACCGGATCGAGGCCAGGAACAGGATATTTTCTCTGTTCAAGGAGGACCGAATCTCGATGGAGGAAGCGCTGGCAATGACCTCACAGATCAGCCATCCGGGTGACCGTGCCGGAGCGATTAATCTTATCTTTAACCACGCCGCACTGAAGAACAACAAATTCCGATTGTTAGGGCCGATCGAGTACATGGTCCCTTGGTCACAGCAGATGTCGGCATGCTTTTTCGGTATCTGCGGCCATATTGCAATGCCCAACTATGCTCCAACCATCTGGCCGTTTGCCGCTCTAAGCGTGCTGGCAGTTCTTGGCATCCTGGTCCGGTGGCGACCTTGGGATACAGACCGGCTTCCTTTGTATCTGATGGTGATCGCTGCTTTTTATGTGTTTTTCCTTATGTACGGCGTCAACTATCAAAATTATCTTTACTATGAATTACTCGTTATGCAGTTACAGGGGCGCTACCTTTTTCCGGTCCTTGGCCCGATTTACGTGCTCTCCAGCTACTACCTGCTGCGCCTCTTCCGGGGAAGGTATATGCGGCTCGGTGTTTTTTCAGCGGCCGCCGTCATTTTCATCGCTTCCGATTTCCCCTATTTTCTCCTCCACGCTACTCCGGATTGGTTCGCTCACTAAGACTGCCGTCATATTTGCCTTAACCCTTCTGTGGAGCAATGTTATACTGCCTGGCTATTGAACGAACGGCCCAATTTTTTCCGTCAGGGCAAACGCACTATGTGTTTTTCAGGCATATAAAGAACTGCACTATTACCATAAAGTCAAAAATAGCTGCTTCAATGTCGTCATTCCCGCAGTCTGTAAGCGGGAATCCAGGTCTTTTGTTTCTGGATGCCCGATTAATACCTTCGGGCATGACGAAAATTTCGTCTTTTTGGTACATAGTTCGTTTGCCCAATTTTTTCCGTCGCTTCTCTTGTTTGAAATGGGTTATATTATCTTAGTGAACACGCCGATGAAGTGAAAGGGGGAAAACATGGAGGTCACATTACCGTTGGACAAAATGAGTACAACTGAAAAGCTTCGAGCTATGGAAAGCTTATGGGATGACTTGTGCCAAAAAGCCGGGGACATGCTTTCTCCATCGTGGCATCAGAATGTGTTGCAAAGCAGAGAAGGAGACACACAGAAAGGCACAGACCAATTTTCTGATTGGGAGACGGCAAAAAAGAAAATAATCCGGCGTGGATAAGAAAGAAATTAAAATAAACGCTGCATGTTTTTTGCTAACACCCAGTATAAGCTGAATTTTATGCGTTATTGTATAATGCGTCTATAATTGGTATATAATAATCGTTCGCATTTTATATAAGCACGGCGACAGTCGCCGGGTAATTTAACTTGATAATTCCCTGTAGCTTGCTACTGGGTTGCCGGACTTCTGTCATTGCACCCCCCCAAAGTCTGCGACTTTTCGGGGACCCTGTCATTCCGGCTTGTCCGGAATCTGTACATGCCTTAATGATGGACTCCGGACAAACCGGAGTGACAGAGCACAACGCTATTTTCGAGACAATGACAAGAAGTAAGTCTTTAGCTTTTAGATGCCTCGTGGCTTGCCGCTGGGAGGTCCATTAGTGTTAATTTTTGTTGATGGAGTGAGATATGGAAACAACCCCTGAATTTATAGGCAAAAAGACATGGAACAAGGTCCTCAATTATATTGCCCTTAGTGACGAGATGCCGCCATATTTGCTTATGGACAGAGAGGTGGTGACTGAAAAGGTATCACAAATCGGCAAGGGCATCAGGAACGCGAAGACTTTTTACGCGGTAAAGGCCAATCCTGACAGAGAAGTGCTCAAGCTTATGAGCAGCCTTGGCACAGGCTTTGAGATAGCTTCCGAAGGCGAACTTCAGATACTTGCCTCTCTGGGCGTAGGGCCTGAGAGGATAATTACCAGTAATCCCGTAAAGACCTTTAAATTCCTCGGCCAGGCCGTTGATTATGGCGTGCGTTACTTTGCTTTTGATTCTATTGTGGAGGCCGACAAGCTGGCCCGGTATGCGCCTGGCTGCAACGTCTATGTAAGACTGTCTGTTCCGAATGAGGGCAGCGAGTGGCCCTTGAGCAAGAAGTTCGGCGTCGAAATGGATGAGGCGGCTGCGCTGCTTGTCTATGCAAAAGAAAAGGGGCTTGACCCTGTAGGCATTACTTTCCATGTCGGGTCCCAGTGCAATAATGTCTACAACTGGAATACCGCAATTGACAAGGCCTGGGATTTGTGGGAAACCGCGGGGCAGAGCGGCATTAAATTAAGCTTGCTCAATATTGGCGGGGGATATCCTATCCGTTATACAAAGAGCGTGGTCGATATCGGTACCATAGAGAAAAAAGTGGACAAGGCCATTTACCAGAAATTTCCGGAAGACACTGAAATAATCATCGAACCGGGAAGGGCGGTGGTCGGTGATGCAGGGGTATTTGTATCCACCGTTATTGGCAAGACGCGCCGGGGGAATGAGAACTGGCTCCATATTGATGTGGGAGTGTTCAATGGCCTCATGGAGAGCATAGGCGGCATTAAATATACCTATGTTGTGGGCAGCAGGAGCGACAAAAAAAAATGGACAATCGCGGGGCCCAGCTGCGACAGCTTTGATGTGATCGACCGTGATGTGGAACTGCCGGAGCCCGAGATCGGCAACCGCGTCCTGATACTCTCAAGCGGGGCTTATACCATATCCTATGCCTCCGAGTTTAACGGATTTTCTATACCAAAGACGATACTGATATAAAAGCCGTGAAACGTGAATCGTGAATCGTGAAAAGGAAAGGATGAAGACCAAAGAGAGAGACACAAAAAGTGCGAAAAGTAAAAGCCGTTTAATAAAGTGTTTTTCTGTTTTTGCGTTTCACGATTCACGATTCACGTTTCACGTTATTTAAGGAGGACAGCCTTATGATTAAATTTTTCGAGAAGGACCCATATGCTCCAATACAGTATGTATACGGCGTAGAGAAAGTATTGCACAAGAGCAAGAGCGACTTTCAGGAAATAATGGTCTTTGAAAACCCCCATTTTGGGAAGGTCCTTGTCCTGGACGGTGTCGTACAGATAACCGAAAGGGACGAGTTCTTCTACCATGAGATGCTGGTGCATGTAGTCATGCATGCGCATCCCAATCCGAGGAATATTATTGTCATCGGCGGTGGAGACGGGGGAACGGTAAGGGAGGTGCTGAAGCACGACTCGGTAGAAAAGGTTTATTTTATTGAGATTGATGAAGAAGTGATCAATGTCTCCAGGAAATTTTTCCCTTCCGTAGCATGCGGTGTTGATGACCGCAGGGTTGAGATAAAATGCATGGATGGAGCGGAATTTGTCAAGGGCAGGGATTCCGATATCGATGTGGTTATTGTTGATTCCACGGACATCATCGGGTTTGCAAAAAGTTTATTTACTGTTGAGTTCTTCAAGTCTGTCAAGGATTGTCTCACTGATGAGGGTATGTTCGTGACCCTTTCAGAATCGCTCCATTTCCACAAGGACATTGTCATAGAGGTCCAGGAGGCCATGAGGCTTATCTTTCCCACTGTTGACCTCTACACTGCCGCGCTCGCAACGTATGCCGGCAACTGGTGGACGTTTTCCGCTGCATCAAAGAGCCACGACCTGAGGAGTATCCGAAGACCTTATGCTATAGACACTAAATATTACAGTGATGAAATACACCAACAGGCGTTTATGCCGCCCAAAATGTATGAGAAACTGATGCAGCGAAAGCTACAGTGGTAAAGGAAAACGTGAACCGTGAATCGTGAGTCGGAAAAACAGAAATGCAATTTTTTAAAAGTCTTTTACTTTACGTCTCACGGTTCACGATTCACGGTTCACGGCTGCTTGACAGGTGCGATTACTAACTGTTAAATTATTAGCACTCAAGGAGTGAGAGTGCTAACGCGAGTGAGAGGTGCATGTCAGGATGATATTTGATATGCTTGATAAAAGAAGCAGGCAGGTCCTTCACGCGGTGGTCCAGAGTTATATAAATAAGCCGGAGCCGGTAGGGTCCCGTTTTGTCACAAAGAAATACGCCCTTGGATGCTCGCCTGCAACGATAAGGAACATCATGGCTGATCTTGAAGAATTCGGGTTTCTGAGCCAGCCTCATACCTCTGCCGGCAGGGTGCCGACGGACAAAGGATACCGGTTTTTTGTGGACTCCCTCCCGCCGGCGGAAGTGTCCGGGAGCCAGAATGAGATATCAAAGGAGTTTTCACGTCAGTTTACAAGGAAGCTGGAGGCGATAAAAGACGATGTATCGGTAATGTTTTCAGAGGTGACCTCCACGCTTTCAACGCTCTCAAATTATGTGAGCATTGCGCTTCCTCCAAAGCCGGAGAATACCACTTTTAACAGAATAGAATTAATCAAATACAAAAAGAATATCATCGTTGCCATACTTCTGACGGATGAGGGTGTTTTCAGGAACAGGATGCTGACCGTGCCGGAAGGTATTACCCAGGAAGATCTGAACAGGATAGCGGATTATATAAATGGGGAATACGCCGGATGCAGTCTTGATGAAATAAAGAGAACGCTCGTAAAACGCATGAAATTAGAAAAAGTCATGTGGGACAGGCTGGTTTCCAAAGCTATTGAAATTTGTGAGCAGGCACTGCACTTTGCGGAGGATGATGTCTTTGTTGCAGGCTTATACGATGTGATGGAACTCCCGGACTTTTCCGACATAGCGCATATTAAAGAACTGTCGAGGGCCATCAAGGACAAGCATATGATGCTGAAGCTGCTGGAGGAATTTTCCGATAGCGAAGGTGTCAAAGTGGTCATCGGGGACGAAAATCCGATTGAGGACCTCAAAGGGTTGAGTGTGGTCACAACGACATACAAAGAAGGAGACAGGCCGATTGGTGTTATAGCGCTGATAGGTCCGAGAAGGATGAATTACGCTAAAGCTATTTCTATGGTCGATATGGTTGCCAATTGTGTAACCAAAACATTCGGGAGTTAGGGAATCTGCATTGAGGTGGCTGAGATGATCGAAGACAGGGAAGCGGCGGCTCCGGCAGGCGGACAGGCTGAAAAGCCCTGCGAGCCGGGAGTTTCTACCGAACTTGAGGACAAATCAATCAAAGAGCTTGAATCAATACAAGCTGCACTTGAAGATATGAAAGACAAATACTTGAGGCTCTACGCTGAGTTCGAGAATTATCGGAAAAAAGTCCAGAAGGACAAAGAAGAGTCCTCAAAGTATTGCAACGAAAGCCTTGCTTACGAACTCTTGCCTGTCATAGACCACCTTGAAATGGCGTTAAAGCATGCCGGCGAAGGGGGGGCTGAAACAGCAGGCCCGCTCGCTCAGGGGGTAGAGAATACTCTGAGGGAGTTGAACAGGACGCTTGAGAAGTTCGGCATTGCGGCGATTGAGGCGCTTAACAAGCAGTTTGATCCCGCATACCACCATGCAATGTCGCAGGTAGAACGGTCTGATATGGAAAATAATATGGTTGCCGATGAGTTCAGGAAAGGGTATCTTTACAAAGACAAAGTATTACGTCCCTCACTCGTCGCGGTGTCGAAGAAAGCGTAACTGCCGGATATTGAATTAATGATAAAATCCCAAAATTTAACATTGAATATTTTACATTTAAAATTATTATGAGGAGGACACGATGGGAAAGGCTATAGGTATAGATCTTGGTACAACAAATTCGGTGGTGTCGGTAGTGATGGGCGGGGAGCCGGTAGTGGTCCCTAACCAGGAGGGCACGAGGACAACCCCATCGGTAGTGGCGTTTTCCGAAAAAGGGGAACGGCTTGTGGGCCAGATAGCAAAACGTCAGTCCATTACCAATCCGGAAAACACTATTTTTTCGATAAAGAGACTGATGGGTAGAAAGTACAATTCCCCGGAGGTCGAACATGCAAGGAAGAGACTTCCCTATAAAATAGTTGAAGCTGCAAACGGGGACGCACATGTTGATATAAGGGGCAAGCACTATTCTCCGCCGGAGATTTCAGCCATGATCCTTCAGAAGCTTAAACAGGCTGCTGAGGATTATCTCGGCGAGACTGTTACCGAAGCGGTCATTACCGTGCCCGCATATTTTGACGACAGCCAGCGCCAGGCGACAAAAGATGCCGGACAGATTGCCGGACTCAATGTCCTGAGGATCATCAACGAGCCGACAGCCGCAGCTCTTGCCTACGGTCTCGAAAAGAAGAAAGAGGAAGAGGTGGCGGTCTATGACCTGGGCGGAGGAACATTCGATATATCGATTCTCGGAATAGGAGAAGGCGTTATCGAGGTAAAGGCGACCAACGGCGATACGTACCTCGGCGGCGATGATTTTGACCTGAGGATCATGGACTGGCTGGTTGATGAGTTTAAGAAAGAGCAGGGCATTGATCTAAGGAATGACAAAATGGCGCTCCAGAGACTAAAAGAAGGGGCCGAGAGGGCCAAGATCGAGCTTTCAACCGCATCTGAGACAGAGATAAATCTTCCGTTTATCACTGCCGATGCCACAGGGCCCAAGCACCTGCTGATGAAACTCTCCAGGGCCAAGTTCGAGCAGCTTACCGGCGACCTGGTTGAGAAAACGATCGAGCCCTTAAAAAAGGCGCTTTCAGATTCAAAGTTTTCACAAAGCGACATAGACGAAGTGATCCTTGTCGGCGGACAGACAAGGACCCCAAAAGTGCAGCAGATAGTGCAGAATTATTTCGGCAAGGAGCCGAACAGGTCTGTGAACCCTGATGAGGTCGTGGCTGTGGGCGCCGCTATCCAGGGCGCTGTTCTGAAAGGAGAGGTCAAGGATGTATTGCTCCTCGACGTGACGCCCCTTTCGCTCGGGATAGAGACCCTCGGAGGTATTTTTACCAAGATTACGGATAGGAATACGACCATACCTACCAAGAAATCGCAAATTTTCTCCACTGCTTCAGACAGCCAGCCGGCAGTGACGATAAAAATACATCAGGGAGAGCGTGAAATGGCTGCCGACAACAAACTCCTCGGAGTTTTCGAACTCGTCGGAATTCCGCCTGCGCCGCGGGGCGTGCCGCAGATAGAGGTCACATTCGATATTGACGCCAACGGTATTTTGCACGTGTCTGCCAAGGACCTCGGCACCGGCAAGGAGCAGTCCATACGGATTACAGCGTCCAGCGGCCTCTCGAAAGATGAAGTGCAGAAGATGATGCGCGATGCAGAATCGCATGCAGATGAGGACAAAAAGAAGAAGGAACTTGTCGAGGTAAAGAACCAGGCTGACACACTCGTCTATTCTGTCGAGAAATCTCTCAAGGAATACGGGGACAAGGTCACCGAGTCTGAAAAGAAGGACATCGAGGCTGCACTGGAGAAATGCAGGCGGGCAAAGGATGCCGGCACGAACGTTTCCGACATGCGTGCTGCAGTTGATGAACTGACAAAGGCGTCCCACAAGATTGCCGAGCATATATACAAGTCTGCCCAGGGACAGCCGGGCGGCGGTCCCGAGTCGGATGGCGGAGGAACAAAGGCAAAATCTCCCGAGGAAGAGGTCGTCGAAGCAGAATTCGAGGACATGGACAAGAATAAAAACAAATGAAGGATTATTATAAAGTCCTGGGTGTCAGCCGCGATGTCTCCCAGGAAGAGTTGAAGAAGGCGTTCAGACAGCTTGCATTGAAGCATCACCCTGATAGAAACCAGGGAGAGAAGGCTTCTGAAGAAAAATTTAAAGAGATCAACGAAGCGTATACCTGCCTCAGTGACCCTGAGAAACGCGCCCATTACGACCGGTACGGCACCGCGGAAGGGCTTGGCGCGGGTGCAGGCCCCGGTTTCGGTGGTTTTGGCGCAGGAGCGCCCTTCGGAGATATTTTTGAGGATATCTTTGATGACTTTTTCGGCACCTTTGGCGGATTTAAAAGGGCGAAGCCGACAAAAGGTTCCGACCTTCGCTACAATATGACCTTAAGCCTTGAAGAATCCGCCTTCGGCATTGAAAAAACCATAAAGATTCCGCGATGGCAGTCTTGCGACGTATGCGGCGGGAGCGGAGCAGAGCCGGGCAAGCCGCCTGTCACATGTTCCCAGTGCCAGGGTGCAGGTCAGATACGCTTTCAGCAGGGATTTTTCAGTGTTTCCAAGACCTGCGGCAAGTGCAACGGGACCGGCAGGCTTATCACAAATCCTTGCAAAAATTGCACCGGGAACGGGAAGATCAGGGTGCAGAAAGAGCTTTCAGTAAAAATCCCGGCTGGTGTTGATAACGGTTCGCGCCTGAAATTGAGCGGTGAAGGAGACTTCGGCAGCTTTGGCGGGCCTCCCGGCGATCTTTATGTGGTCATCATAGCAGAGGAACATCCATTTTTCAAGCGTGAAGACATTAACGTTTACTGCCAGGTCCCGCTTTCCTTCCCCAAAGCGGTTTTTGGCGGGGAAATAGAAGTTCCCACCCTAAACGGCACTGCCAAACTCAAGGTGCCTTCCGGAACGCAGTCAGGCAAGAGCTTTCATCTCAAGGGTAAAGGCATACCGAGGCTTGGAAGCCACCAGAGGGGAGACCAGATCATCAGCGTTTACGTTGATGTCCCGAAAAAACTTACCCCCCGCCAGAAAGAGCTGCTTGAGGAGTTTGCGAGTCTGAGCGAAGAAACGCAGGAAGATGCAAAAGGGTTCAAAAGCAAGTTGAAAGACTTGTTTTCGGTGTAGGCCCGATACATGACCTTATTAAAGATTATTGTTCTCGCTTTAGTCCAGGGCGCTGCTGAACTTTTGCCTGTATCGAGTTCCGCTCATGTTATCGTAGCGGAGAAATTGATGGGGCTCGACCCAACGAGTCCTGATATGACGCTTCTCCTCGTTATGCTTCATACCGGCACCATGTTTGCTGTAATCCTTTATTTCTGGAATGCCTGGAAAAAAAGTTTTTTTAGTTCAGGAAAAGTTTTCCGGGATTCACTAAAGCTTGTTGCAGCGGCCACATTACTTACGGCCATTGTAGGTTTATTGCTGAAATACTTGATCGAGGCATTCATATTAAGAGATGTTCCACATGCGGAGATTGAACTTCTTTTCGGCAACCTGGTCCTGATATCCGCGTCGCTTGCGGCAGCCGGCGTATTAATTATTTTCGCAGGATGGAAAAGCCGCCGTCTGCCCCGTGAGAATTCTGTTTTGGGCTTAAAGGAAACTTGCTGGATCGGAGCGGTGCAGGGTATCTGTCTGCCTTTTCGCGGATTTTCGCGTTCGGGAGCCACCATATCCACCGGACTTCTTTTGGGTACCGCTAAAATAAGAGCAGAGGAATTCAGTTTCGCGCTGGCCGTTGTTCTTACGCCGCCCGTGATTGTCCGGGAAGTTTTGAGATTACTGAAGGCAAACCATGCATTTTCACTCAATGTGACAAGCATGGTAGGGCTTTTTTATCCCAGCCTGCTCGGCATGGCACTAAGCTTTGTTTCCGGCATGTTGGCCCTTCGCTGGCTTTCAAGCTGGCTTGAGCGCGGTCGCTGGCATCTGTTCGGAATATATTGTTTATGTGCTTCGGTCATTGTTTTTCTGCTCCATAACGCCTCAGTAATTCCCTGAAGCGGCGATATGACAATATTTATTCCCCCTGAAATAATAGCGAAGAGGCAGCACGTTAAAGTGCCTCTCGAAAAATCCCGCTACCTTTTATCGGTCCTCAGGTGCAGGAAAGGCGATGCCGTTACGGTTATCGACGGCAAGGGGAGAGCATATACCGCACAGATTGTCTCGATCGTCAGGAAGGATGTTTTTATCGATATAACAGGAGAACTCCCGTTGAATGCAGAACTGCCGGTACAGCTCACCCTTTGCCAGGGCCTCCTGAAAGGTGAAAAAATGGACCTCGTAATTCAGAAGGCAACAGAACTTGGGGTTGCCGAAATAGTGCCGCTTGTTACAGAGCGCAGTATTGTCAAAGAAACGAGAAGGCTGAAGAGGTGGCAAATAATTGCTGAAGAGGCTGCCGAGCAATGTGGAAGAGCCGTTGTGCCGTTAGTCCGTGACCCGGAAAAATTGAACGACATATTGGCTGGGGAAAAAGTGAACGGCCTGCTTTTCTGGGAAGGGGGAGGAAGGGCGCTTTCAGAGGCGATGGGAGTTGTCGACAGCGGGCGGACTGTCTATATCTTTATCGGCCCTGAAGGCGGATTCACCGCAGATGAGGTCTGTAAGGCCGAAGGACAGGGCATTGTAAGGACAACACTCGGGAAACGCATTCTCCGCGCAGAAACCGCGGCAATTGCCGCAACGGCGCTGGTCCAGTTTCTTATTGAAGACCCTAAAAAAACCGTGAGTCGTGAGCCGTGAATCGTGAATCGTGAACCGAAAAGCCTTTTAAAATCTGTTTTTTCGTTTCACGTCTCACGACTCACGCTTCACGGTTTTATAACACGCCTTTGCTGTTTAAGAACGCCGAATATCTTTTGTCCACCTTCAGGATATGGTTGTTGAGCCAGTTCTTGAGGAAATTCATTATGTCGGCATTGACCTTTATTTCCCCCCTCTCGAACTTGTTTTTTGTCTCCACCACATGCTTGACGAGTGCCCTGTGGATATCCATGTGATTAGCGGTTTCGGGGTAGCCGTAGCGGTTGAATATTTCCTCTTCCTGTTTGAAATGCTTGTCGGTATAATCGAGCAGACCGCTGAAAACATTCCCTATGACTTCCCGCGGCTTGTTCGCTTTCCATGCGGCGTGGAGGTCATTAATCAGCCGGAATAGCTGTTTGTGCTGCTCGTCAATCAATTTTATGTTGACGCTGAAGGCATTACTCCACTGAATGAAATCTTCACTTGTCTGACCGGAACTGCTGTCGAGATGAAACCCGGCGCTCGATATTTTGAGGGATTCCGCAACTCCATGAAGCCTGTTTACCTCATCCATTACTTCATGGGCCATTTTTTCCATGTCCTGTGAAATATTAGAGGTCTTTTCAATGTTGTTGGTCACTTCCCCGGCAACGCTCGCCTGCTCGTCAACCGCTGTGGCAATCTGAGTGATTTGATCTTCCACTTTTTTGACAGAATCAACGATATGGGTCAGCGAATCGCCCACCTGCCGGATATATTCCTGCGCTTTTGTGACCTCTGTGGAAGCATCTTCCATGGAACGGCTTGTTTGCTGAGATTCTGTTTGCACCGCCTGTATCTTGTCCGTTATCTCCGCCGTCGCCTTGATGGTCCTTTCAGCAAGCTTCCTTACCTCGTCGGCGACCACGGCAAATCCGCGGCCCTGCTCCCCCGCGCGCGCAGCCTCAATAGCAGCATTGAGGGCCAGAAGGTTGGTCTGGTCAGCAATATCTTTTATAACTGTGACGATCTCGCCGATTTCCAACGCTCTGTTGTTGAGCTTGTCCACCATGGTCGAGAGTTCCACAGTGGAGGCATAGACACGATGAACAGTCTCAACAGCTCCGTCTGCCACAACTTTGCCCTTGTCGGCGGTTTCCATCGCATCCTTTGAGGATTCACTCGCAATAGAAGAATTTCGCGCGATGTCACTGATGGTCTGGCTCATCTCCTCGGCGGCAGTCGCAATCTGCGCGGCCTGCAGCGACTGACTATTAGTTCCTGCCAGAGTTCTTTCAGAGCCTGCCTTCAGTGCTCCAACGGAACGTATAACGTCAGCCGAGGATTCAATAATTGAGCCGACCATTTGCCTGATAGACGAAACCATGAGATTCATGCTCCGGGCAAGGGAGCCTGCTTCATCCTTGCTCGCATACTCGATTTGAACGGTCAAATCTCCGTTGGCCAAATCTTCCACCTTGCGGCTTATTTCCGAAAGAGGGTTGGTGATATGACTTGCGACATACCATCCGATAAGAGCAAGCAGGATGTTAAACACGACAATACAAGCCCCGGCGAGCTCTGCCTGATGCCAAAAAAGGGCATTGACGTCGTCCATATATATGCCGCTTCCTATAATCCAGTTCCAAGCCGGAAACTTCTTCACGAAAGATATTTTAGGGTAGGGATTTGCAGAAACACCGCCGCCGGGAAGCGGTTTGGGCCACTGATAGGAAACGAATCCTTCACCCGCAGCATTTGTCACTTCGACAGCCGCCTGGAACAGGTTCTTTTTTCCGTCGGTTTTCTCTTCAGTGCCTTTCAACCCCGCCTGCACTGTGGTAGCACAGTTGTATTTAGAGTCATCCAATACTTTTCCATCCAGAGCAGGATTCAGCGGGTGCATGATCATGGCAGGATAGGGGAGCTTGTCATCGTTGATCCAAAAGTAGTCCGTTTCATTATAGCGCAGTGCCTTGAGGGCAGCTATGACGGAAGACTTTGCCTGGTCTTCAGGCATGGCGCCATCTGTAAACAATTTATGATAGTGGGTGATTACCCCATAGGCTGTTTCGACAACGTTTCTGAGCTTGTCCTTTTTCTCAGCAACAACGCTGCTTCGGAGAGATGAGAGGAATCCTATGCTAATGACTGTTACAAATAAGACGGCCATAACAGTAATAAAGCAAATCTTATATTTAATGCGCAGATTGACAAAAAAGTTTTTCATTGCGACCCCCGATTAAAAATATAATATTTAAGGTCCGGCATTGTCAGTATGCAATTGAGGATAAATATTATCCGCTTAAACGCATTTCTGTCAAGGTCAAATCGTGTTGAGTTAGTGGACAATCTCCAGCTTGTCCTTTATGCCCCCGGTAGTCAGGATTTCTCCGGACTTGTCTATGATAACGCCGTCAAGCCCGAGCTTTTTGAGGATGTTAAGGCCTTTCTGCGGACCGAGGACGAATATTCCGGTGGGGAAACCATCGGGGGCATTCTTCGCTATTACGCTCACGCTCTGGCATTCATAAACCGGATAACCTGTTGCAGGGTCCAGTATGTGATGGTACCATTTCCCATCTTTTGTGAAGAATTTTTCATACCCTCCCGACGTCGATATAGCTTTGCCGTTAAGATTCACTATCGCAATTATCTCGTCGTTTTTGTCTTTCTGATGAGGGTTTTTGATTCCGACTCTCCATATGCCGCCATCCGGTTTTGTCCCAAAAGGCTTGACTTCTCCCCCGACCGCCACGATGCCCGCTGTTATTCCGTTTTTCTTTAATACTTCGACTGCCCTGTCGGCAGCATAGCCCTTTTCGATGCCGCCCAAATCTATTTGCATCCCTTTTTTTCTCAGAAAAACCGTAGAGTTCACCTTATCGACGACGACGTTCCGGTAATTGACAAGATACAATTTCTCTTTAACGGCTTTTTTGTCAGGCAGGATTTTCTTCTCAAAATCCCACATTTTGACGATGGGGCCGATGGTGATATCAAATGCTCCGTCAGTACACCGCGACACATAAAGCGCTCTGTCGATTACATCAACCGTATCTTTGGAAACCTTTACCGGCCTGATTCCTGAGGACCTGTTGATCATCGATACTTCGCTGTCTTCAGAATAAAAGTTCAGAAGCCTGCCGAGCCTGTCCAATTCGGCATAGGTAGCATCGATTGCAGCTTTTGCTTTCTGCGCGGACCCGGAATAAACTGTGATGGTAACAATGGTATAGAGAGAAACGCGTGCTTCCCTGAAGGCCTGCATTTTATTCCTTTCGCAGGAACTGCCTGACAGTATAAACAAAACGGCCATTCCTGTGAGGGCAAGCTTTCTCAAGGCGCACAATACTTTATGGTTATCGGTCATAGGTCATAGGTCAGACCCCATAGTATAACAAAAATAATGCCGGTAATGTCGGAGGCGAACAGACATCAGCTCCAAACAGCGGACCACTCTCTAACTTGAGGATAAAAATGTTATAGTGACTATTATATTCATAAAAAGAACGTGAGACGTGAATAGTGATTAAAGAATATAAAATGTGAAACGTAAAACGTGAAAAGTGAAAAGTGAAAAAAGTGAAACGGGAAAAAAACAATGAAGGATGCGGCCTCTTCACATTTAACGTCTCACGTTTCACGTTCTTCATTCACATTCTTTAATCACGTTTTACATTCTTTCTCACGTTCTTTTATTCATATCGCCTGCATACTCTTTTTGATTATCATCATCTATTTCAACACACTCAAGGCCCCGTTCCAGTGGGATGAGGGTCCATTTATTGTTGATAATCCCATCATAAAAGACCTCCATTATTTTGCAAGCCCGTCGGATGCAAAAAGCCTCCCTCTTTACCGCGCCCTCATAGTGCGCTATGTCGGGTATCTCACCTTTGCGCTCAACTACAAGATGCACGGTTTTTCAGTAACCGGATACCACATTGTCAACATTGCCATCCATGCTGCAAACAGCGTACTGGTGTATTTATTAGTTTTATTGACCTTTAGAACGCCTTTTTTCCTGATAAGGACAGATTCCGGACAAGCCGGAATGACAAACGGGGGGCACTGTCATTCCGGCTTGTCCGGAATCAATTCACGTTTCACCAACAGTAGGTGCTTTGGAAGCACGTCTCACGATTCACGGTCTTTAATCGCCTTTTTCTCCGCCGCCATATTTGCAGCTCATCCGCTGCAAACAGAAGCGGTGACCTATGTGTTCCAGCGGTTTGCTTCTCTTGTTACATGTTTCTATCTGTTTTCGCTGACGGCGTACATACAATCACGGTTAACTGAGGATAGACGGACGATGCTTTTGTACTACGGTATCTCATTTATTGCAGCGGTGCTGGCGATGAAGACAAAAGAGAATGCCTTTACGTTGCCGTTAGTAATCACACTGTTCGAGTTCTGCTTCTTTAACTCCTCCTCTCTCCTCCCCTTAGATAAGGGGAGGATGGGTGGGGTTACTCGCCGTCTGCTTTATCTTGTCCCTTTTCTTCTTACACTTCTCATTATTCCGCTGACTCTTATGAGCCTTACCGGAACTCACCAGCTCGATCCAGGCGCATATGGCGCAAAGGAGTTCTCGCAAAAGACCTATTTTTTCACCCAGCTTAGGGTCATTATCACGTACCTTCGATTGCTGTTCTTTCCGGTGGACCAGAACATAGATTATGACTACCCGGTGTTTAAATCATTCTTTGACCTGCCGGTATTGCTGTCCTTCGTGTTTCTCTCAGCGCTCTTTGGGTTAGGGGTATGGATGATAATAGGCAATAGGCAATGGGCTATAGGCGATGGGACAAAAGCTAAAGGCAAAGAAGACGACCCACTGCCTTCTTCACGCTTTTCAGGTCTTTTTTCACGATTCACGTCTCACGTTTCACGGCCTTTTAGCGATTCACGGCCTCTCAGGTTGATGGGTTTTGGCATTCTGTGGTTCTTTATCACTCTTTCGGTCGAGTCAAGCATTATCCCGTTACCGATGATCATTGATGAATACCGCGTATATCTGCCTTCAACAGGAATGATTATTTGTGTTGTGACAGGGGCCTTTTGGGTCTTTTCACGGTTCACGATTCACGTCTCACGTTTCACGGCCTTTAAACGTTTCACGGTAGTATTGCTTGTCCTTAGTATAGGTGTCCTATCAGTTGCTACGTATCTCAGGAATGACCTATGGAAGGACCCGATAAGATTATGGGAAGACACCGCCGAAAAATCCCCCCTTATTGCCAAGCCCCATAATAATCTTGGCCTTAGCTATCAAGCCCTCAACATGCCTGACAAGGCGCTGGAGCAGTTTCTGATTGCCGTCAAGTTAAGTCCTGATTACGCATTGGCCCATTATAACCTTGGTAATAGTTATCTGGCTTTTAACATGAATGGTAAAGCCATAGAGCAGTTTCAGATTGCCGTTAATCTTAAGCCGGATTATGCTGAAGCTTATAATAATCTGGGTCTTGCCTATCAAGCTTTTAACATGCCTGACAAGGCTGAGGAGCAGTTTCTGATTGCTATAAAGCTAAAGCCTGATGATGCTGACGCACATAATAACCTTGGCAATAGTTATCTGGCTTTTAACATGACCGGTAAAGCTGTAGAACAGTTTCTGATTGCCATTGAACTTAAGCCGGATTATGCGGAGGCGCATTTTAATCTTGGTCTTGCCTATTTTAAAATGGGGCAAATGGAGAATGCTCGCAGAGAATTAATAACAGGCTTAAATATAAAGCCTGACGACCGAAGGGCACAGCAATTGCTGAAAGAGGTCTCGGAAAATGAAGCATACTTACCGAAATAAGGAGTTCTCTCTCCAAGAGCCCAAAATCTTCGACGTGATTTTTGATAAGGCGGTTGTGCGCCGACAGACGCGTTGCATCACGTAAAAATCTATTCGAAGTAGGTATTCGTTGCATCACCAAAAATCTATTCAAAAAATCTATAATAAGCTTGCGTCATTCCCGCAGTCCTTTAGCGGGAATCCAGGAAAAGAAACATATGAAGGACTTTTATGTTTATATTCTTTGCAGCAAGCGTAATGGCACTTTGTATACAGGTGTCACGTCGGACTTAATCAAACGCATCTACGAGCATAAGAATAACCTTGCAGATGGTTTTACAAAAGAATATACCGTGCATCGCCTTGTTTGGTATGAGCTGCATGAAACTGCTGATTCAGCCATTACCAGAGAGAAACAAATAAAGAGATGACGGCGTGAATGGAAAATACACCTTATTGAGAAAGATAATCCAAATTGGGATGATTTATATGAAAGACTATAAGCATGCATCTGAAAAAACCTGGATTCCCGCTAAAGGACTGCGGGAATGACTTTATTGGCCTGGAATTCTGCCGGCATTTTGGTTCCCGGAGGACAATTCCTTTATATCCACATTGTTTTTTTTTCGGTAAGCAAGTGCAAGGTTATAACGAGCCTCTGCTAAGTCAGGTTTGAGCCGCAAAGCTGTTTGGAATTCTACCACTGCCCTATCCAATTGGCCTTGAGATCCGTAAGCAATGCCAAGATTATTATGGGCCTCTGCTAAATCAGGTTTGAGCCGCAAAGCTGCTTGGAATTCTGCCATTGCCCTATCCAATTGGCTTTGAGATGCGTAAGCAATGCCAAGATTATAATGGGCCTCTGCATAAGCCGGCTTCAGTCGCAAAGCTGTTTGGAATTCTGCCACTGCCCTATCCAGTTGGCCTTGAGATTGGTACGCAAGGCCAAGATTGTTATGGGCCTCCGCGTAATCCGGCATCAGCCTGGAAGCCGTTTGGAATTCTGCCGCTGCCCTATCCAGTTGGCCTTGAGATTGGTACGCAAGGCCAAGACTGTTATGAGCATCTGCACTATCGGGTGACTTCTTGACCGTGTCTGACCAAAGGTTTAGACTATTCTGCCAAACGTTATTCCTGGTTATAGTTCCAACGGTATATAACCCCACTATTACTATAAAGACGATCGTGATGTTCTTTGCTGCACCAGGCAGCTTCTCCCTGGCCCACGATAAAAAGATCGCCGGAATAAATACAAAACCGACAGAGGGTAAGTAAAGGTATCTCTCGGCGAAGGGTTTCATACTGATTGCTTTTATATAAAATACCGGCACAAGAGGAAGGACTACGAGAAGAAGACCGAAAAAAAGCAGCTTGTTCTTTCTGTATGCTATTACAGCAACAATAATAAAAAGGACGGCGACAACTGCGGAAATCGTCCCCTGAGCCTCTAATAAAGAACTGAGAGGATGAAATGTGTGCCAGAAATTCAGATTAAACGGCCAAAACAGGCCTGTCAGATACTCTTTAAAAAGTGGTAAGACATTTATGATCAATTGATAAGTGCTCAGGTCGGCATGGAAAACTATCGGGGCAAAACCTCCGAGCGCATAAGATCTCACCAAAAGATAAACGCCTGAAACGACAACATATGGAATATATCTCTTAATGCCTGCAAGTATAGTCTCATCAGATTTCTTCACCAGGTAGTCATAGGCGATCAATAGAACTGGGAGAGTAAGCGCAGGCTCTTTAAAAAGAGTTGCCGCTGCAAATGAAAGAATCGACAATAGAGAGCCTTTCCTGGCGCCGTCCCGAAACGAAATGTAGAGATAAAAAGACATGAGGTAGAAAAACGTACAGGCAACATCCGGCAAGCCCGCGATCCATGTTACCGCCTCTGTATGGATGGGATGTAAGGCAAAGAGCATAGCGGCCAAAAATGGAGGCGAAAGGTACACAGGAGATACCGTGGCCCTATGCTCAGGCAGTAACCTTCTTATGACCAAAAATACAAGGACTGATACGCCGCAATGAAAGAGGATATTGACCAGATGGAAACCCCAGGGTTTCAGGCCGAAAAGATGATAATTGAGCATATAAACAATGTGCATCAGAGGTCTGTAGTAGTCCAGGATAGTCGGCCCCGATTGGAAACTCCAGACATTCGTTGAGAATATCTTCGGTATGTTCCTCATATCCCTTAGCCATGGATTGTCCACTATCTGGTAATTATCATCATATACAAAAACTCCGGAAAGGGCATTGAAATATACGGCTAAGGAGACAAGCATTAAGATGACAATTGGGACAAACGTAATTGTTGAAGTCGTCTTTTGCAAACTGACTTCCGGCGGCGGCTTCTGTGAGGGTTTTAATTTATCCATGTCCCCATTTCCTGCGTAAAAGGTTACTCCAAAAAACCTGTTATAACCGTACCAATCAATATAACATTTTTGTTTTTTTGTCCTCAATTGATACGAGCGATGGACCGTATGTTTGGAACTATTGTTATTTCGAGTTGGACAGATAGCATAGATTATCAATTTGCTGTATTATAGGGTCTGGGAATAAATAACTTGAGCATTGTATCAATGTGCAAGTTATTGTTCGCAGACCCTAAGCATCTGACAATCAGGAGGAAGGCGTGCTGGATCTTATAATATTGATTGCTATATGCCTGCTCTTTTTTCTGCCGGCATTCCGGAGTGCAGGCAGGAGACAATACGGCAGGGCTGCCTTCTTAGCTCTTGCAGGGGTTTTTGTCTATAAGGGGATATACCTTGGCGAGAATATCTATACGGACTTTCTATGGTTTCAGGAGGTCGGCTACACGCAGCGCTTCTGGAAGTTGGTGCTTCTAAAAGCAGCGCTATTCTCCCTGGGCGGTTTGTTTGCTGCCATAATGGGTTTTATTACGGTACTGACATGGAATTACTATTTTAAGAAGGCAAAGCCTGAGTTTGTCCGGCATCCCAATCGCGTCCTTCTGATAAAGGCAGGCATACTTGCCCAGTTTTTTGCTTTTATTGTGTTTGGATTAGGGGTTTCAGCTTACTGGAACGAACTGCTGCTGTACCAAAATGCGACGCCATTTGGGAAAACAGAGCCGGTCTTCAATACGGACATAGGGTTTTATATTTTTACGCTGCCGTTCATTAAGGTCCTGGCCGGCTTTGCGGAAACTGTCTTTTTATACACCGTAATCCTGACTATAGGTTTGTATTTTCTTGAAGGAGTGCTGTTCAGGGATGTTTCTGAAATATTTGAGCAGTATGGAAACATCAGAAGGATCTCACTGCGGTCTCTGTTGGACCCTTTTATTCACAGGCTGATAACCCACCTCTCCTTACTGTCCGTTGCGGGCGCCCTCATCATCATGGTAAATACCCTGGTAAGCCGGTGGGAGTTGCTCTATTCGCATCGCGGGGTTGTCTATGGGGCGGGGTGGACCGACCTGAATGTGCAACTGCCGGCGTACAATGTGATGCTTGCAGTCCTCGGCATTTGTGCGGTCGCATTTTTGATTTCTGCCTTTGCGAAATCAACGCAGAGGACTATATCTACTTTTAGTATCGGCGTAGCTTTGTTCCTTGTTGTGAAAATCTTCGGCGTCGGCATTATTCCGGAGGTCCTGCAGCATTTCAGAGTGTCCCCCAACGAACTCCCTCTTGAAACCCCCTACCTGGAAAGGAATATCGCGTTTACAAGAGACGCTTATGGACTGAATCAGATTGCAGAGATAAACTACCCGGTCAACACGTCGGTCGGGCCTATTTCAAAAGATGACAAAGCTATTGTCGATAGTATCAGGCTTTGGGACCCCAAGATTCTGGAAGCGGCAAACAATCAGAACCAGGCCTTGCGTCTCTATTACTATTTTTCAGACGTTGCGGTAGACAGATATGTCCTGAACGGAAAACTTGCTCAACTTATGCTGTCCCTCCGCGAACTCAATGTCGACCGGCTTGCCCCTCAGTCCAAGACATGGCAGAACCTGAGACTGGTCTACACGCACGGCTATGGCGCTGTTGCTGCGCCTGTCAACAGGTTTGCGCCGGAAGGGCTTCCTGATTACCTGCTGAAAGATATACCGCCGGCAACATCATATCCTGAGCTGAAGCTTGACCAGCCAAGGATTTATTTCGGCTCGGAGACCTTTAACCTGATATATGTAAACACCAGGGTCAAAGAATTCGATTATCCGAAAGGTGATACAAACGCGGAATATAACTATGCCGGCAAGGGCGGGATAAAGCTCGATACGTTACTCAAGAAGCTGGCTTTTGCCCTGCGCTTTGAAGGCATCAGGATGTTCACTACCCAGGAACTGACCCCTGAAAGCCGCCTGATGTTCCGCAGGGACATACGTTCAAGGGTCCAGGAGATTGCTCCGTTTCTCAGCTATGATTCGGACAGTTACTATGTCGTAGCTGACGGCAGGATATATTTCATATGGGACGCCTACACAACGGCATATACCTATCCGTATTCCCAGCCGTTATCTAACGACAGGATGAACTACATCCGCAATTCCATTAAAGTGGTTGTGGACGCTTACAACGGGACGGTATCTTTTTATATCGCCGACAAGACAGACCCGATTGCCAAAGCTTATGCAAAGGCATTTCCGGGAATGTTCCTGGATATAGCAGAAATGCCTGCATCGCTCAGGCAGCACATCAGGTACCCTGAGGACCTGTTGAGCATCCAAAGTTCAATATACACGACCTATCACATGAACAATACCCATGTCTTTTATAACCGTGAAGATGCATGGGAGGTGTCGCGCGCCGCGACAAAGGCCGAAGAAGCGCCGCATGTGGCGCCTTACTACCTGATATCGCGCCTGCCTGACAGCGAAACGGAAGAATTCGTGCTTGCCCTGCCGTTTTCTCCTTATTCCGGCGATAAAGCCAATCCGCGAAACAATATGGTCGCCCTTCTCATAGCAAGATGTGACGGCGATAAATATGGCAAGCTCATGCTTTACAAGTTCCCGAAAGACAAACTTGTGTACGGTCCTCTCCAGATAGGCATCAGGATAAACCAGGATGAGGTCATAAGCAAGGATTTGACTTTGTGGAACCAACAGGGGTCATCCGTGGTATTCGGGAACCTGTTGGCCATCCCGTTGTCAAACTACAGATTGATGTATGTCCAGCCTATTTATCTTCAGGCCTCTGTCGGTAAAATGCCTGAATTGAGAAGAGTGGTAGTTGTATTCGGCGACCAGCTCTCCTATGGCTCCAGCTTCGAAGAGGCCCTGAACAAGTTCTTTACGGGAGGATACACGCCTCAAGCTGCAAAAGAGACAACAGTTAAAGCTGAAGTCCCCGGCAAAGAATTAATTAAGTCTGCGGTCAGCTATTATGATCAATATCGCAGTCTTATGGGACAGGGCAAGTACGCTGAAGCCGGAAAAGCCCTCGAAGAGTTGGGCCGTATACTTGGAAAAATAAAATAAAATGGCTATGCACTTGACACCAGCAGCCGTCATTTAAAATAATTTAAACGACCTTTTCAGCGTGAAACCTCTCTCAGTAATTGCTGAGCTTTTTGGTCATCGGGCTTTATCTTTAATCCTGTTATTAATTCCCTGCGCGCGGTTTCCATTTGTCCCATCTTATAGTAGAGAAATCCAAGATGGAAATGAGCATTCGCATTATCAGGGTCCAATTTAACAGCAATCAGATAGTCCTCCATTGCTTTTTCAGGCATATTGAAAGCCTGATAAAGGAAACCAAGATTATTATAGGCTTCCGCATAATCCGGTTTCAGCTTAATGGCAATCAGGTAGCTTTCTGCCGCTTTGTCAAGCATGTTATGGTCTCTATATGCATTGCCAAGAGTAAAATAAACACTTGCTTTAGCAGGAGATTTTCGGGCGGTGTCTTCCCATAACCTTATCGTATCGCCCCACACTTCGTTCCGCAAATAGGTGGCGACCGAAAGAACTCCTATAATAAAGACAAGAAATACAACTGAAGGCCGTGAAACTGAAGGCCGTGAGACGTGAGACGTGCTTCCAAAGCACCTACTGTTGGTGAAATGTGAAAAGGACCAAAAGGCCCCTGTAACGACACTGATAATTATTCCTATTGATGGCAG
Organism: Nitrospirota bacterium; assembly: GCA_963784135.1. Lineage (GTDB taxonomy): Bacteria > Nitrospirota > Thermodesulfovibrionia > Thermodesulfovibrionales > Dissulfurispiraceae > JADFXI01. Next base: position 179,839 of record CAWAQG010000012.1, read on the forward strand.
ATACACCCGATACTCATCGATAAGCATGTCCAGCGGGATAATGCTTGATTCGACAGAAAGTGTAATAAAGAACCACAGTATGCCGAAACCCATCAATCTAAAAGGCCGTGAGTCGCTTAAAGGCCGTGAACCGTGAACCGTGAAACGTGAAACGATTCCGGACAAGCCGGAATGACGACAAGACGTCGCAAGTCCTTTTCCATTTCTTGTCATTCCGGCTTGTCCGGAATCGTTCTCTTTAATGGTATCATTTGTCTTTATCACCAGATATACTCCCAGTCCAAATAACAAAAACAAAAAGACGAAGGACAGCAATACTTGGGGGTCAAAGAAAGATTTAAACATAGGATAGTCATAATCAAGGTTCTGATTCACCGGCAGGAACAACAGTCTCAAATATGTGACAATAACTCTAAACTGGGTAAACATATACTCCCCCCGAGAGAGCACTGCGTGACTAACACCAGGTAGTCCGGGCAAATGGTGTTTCCATGGACTTATGGTCCCCTTCAGGTATATAAGCGTCAGGGGGATGATGGTCATGGTAAGAAGAATGGGGACAAGATAGTAAAGACGTGAAAAAGAACGTGAAACGTGAGACGTGCTTCCAAAGCACCTACTGTTGGTGAAACGTGAAAAGAAGCAGAATTCGTATAACGCAATCACAATAGGCAATGTAAAGGCATTTTCCTTTGTCTTCATGGCGAGCACTGCTGAAACTAATGAGATAAGAAAGAACGTGAGACGTGAACCGTGAAACGTGAAACGTGAAGAGGACCCCCTCCCCTTGAGGGAGGGGTAATCGTCTCTGCTCATCAGCCTTGCCTTTATATACGCGACCAGTGAAAGGAGATAGAAGAATGTCACGAGAGATGCGAAGCGCTGGAACACATAAGTCACCGCCTCTGTCTGCAGGGGATGAACTGCAAATATAGCGGCGGAGAAAAAGGCAACCAGCTTAGGGTCAAGGGGCAAAGGCAAGGGGCAAGGGGCAAGGGATTGGTACTCGCTTTTCAGACTCTGACTGCCGGCTTTTGATTCCTGACCCTTGACCCTTGACCCTTGACCCTTGAAGTATGTAGTTCTGAATGTCAAGAAAACAAGAAAATACACCAGCACGCTGTTTGCAATATGGATGGCTATATTGACAATGTGGTAGCCCGCCACGGAGAAGCCATGCGCCTTGTAGTTGAGCGCAAAGGTAAAATATCCAATATAGCGTTCCATAAGATGACCGTAAAGCGCAAATCCTTCAGCATCTGACGGGTTGGTGAAATAATGGAGGTCCTTTACAATGGGATTGTCGACAAGATACAAACCTTCATCCCATTGAAACGGAGCATTGAGGGTATTGGAATAGGTAATGATAATGAGAAAGACCAGGCAGGCGATATGAAACCGTGAATCGTGAATCGTGAATCGTGAATAGAGACTTCTTTCGTTTTTCACGTTTTCACTTTTCACATTATTTTTTGCGTCTGTCTCTTTGGTCTTTATTCTTTTACTTTTCACGTCTCACGATTCACGTTCTTTTTTTGTAATGTACCATAAGGCGGCCGCTCCTGCTGCGGCGCCCGCGCCTATTCCTATCCCCCATGCGGTACGCATTTTTTTTGCCTTCCGGTCGGCAATTTTTTTATACCGCTCAGCTACTGCTTCGCAGTACACGTCGTCTTTTTTGCAAAAATTGAAAATGCTCCTGAAAAGTTCAGCGCGTTCCTCTATGACTTCCCGAAGCGAGCTCCAATATTTGACTCTTTCCATCCGGCCTTTTTGCTCTCTCAGGTTTTTTTCTTTTTCAATGGTTTTAATAAACGCCTTCAGGAGGGCTTTGTCGGCGCCGCGGTAGAGGGGCAGTTCGGGATTGTCGATCCGCTGCAATATGGGCCATTGATGGGTTTCCTCCTGTTGAAATACTTCAGATAACGAGCGTTTGCCGAGTTGCAAAAGAATAGTAGATTTTCGTATAGACCGGTAGAAATTCTCCAGTACGGGACGTTCGAAGCCCGTATCCCTGAAAATCTTTAAGAATTCTTTAAGATTAATCATAATTACATTATAACCGATGATAAAAAACCGGTAAATCTTTCGAATTGCATCATCAGAAATCTATTCGAAAGTGAATCGTTGCATCACGAAGGAATCTATTCGAAATAATTTCACTTAGCAATACAAAATACGTCATTCCCGCAGTCCTTTAGCGGGAATCCAGGTTTTTTCAGATGCATGCTTATAGTCTTTCATATAAATCATCCCAATTTGGATTGTCTTTCTCAATAAGGTGTATTTTCCATTCACGCCGCCATCTCTTTATTTGTTTCTCTCTGGTAATGGCTGAATCAGCAGTTTCATGCAGCTCATACCAAACAAGGCGATGCACGGTATATTCTTTTGTAAAACCATCTGCAAGGTTATTCTTATGCTCGTAGATGCGTTTGATCAAGTCCGACGTGACACCTGTTTACAAAGTGCCATTACGCTTGCTGCAAAGAATATAAACATAAAAGCCCTTCATATGTTTCTTTTCCTGGATTCCCGCTAAAGGACTGCGGGAATGACGCAAGCTTATTATAGATTTTTTTGAATAGATTTTTGGTGATGCAACGCATCTTTAATAAAATCCCTCCTGACCTCCTTTTGGCAAAGGGAGGGATTTCCCCTCTTTGACAAAGAGGGGTCAGGGGAGATTTTACGGTCAATGTATATTCAATTATGGGGTTCTTAATAACTGCCTTCCCCAAATCTTCGTTATTCTGATATACTTTGGTAAAAGACAGGTTATAGGCTACGGTCTATAGGTTATGAATAATAACATTATATTACCTATAACCTATAACTCATAACCTATTACCTGAATTCAAGAGTGAATGATCTGCGTTAAAACCATAGAAAAAAGAAGCGAGGAGAAGATTCGCTCCCTTCGCGCCCGTGCAAAAGATCGGGCAAGGGATGTTGCGGAGCTCCTTAAGACACGGTATGGGGTCAAAAGAGTGATTTTATTCGGCTCCATTGTCCGTGGCCATTATCTCCATGAAAGGACTGATATCGACTTGCTTGTCGAAGGCTTGAGAGCAGAAGACTTTTTAAGGGCCGGGGCTGATGCCTGGACGGTTTCAGGTCCCTTTGATGTGGACATAATTCCGATGGAACGTGCTGAAAAGTCAATTGTGAAGGCTGCATTGAGAGACGGTATCGAGCTGTGAACGGGCTGAAAGTTCTTAAATCACAGGTTGCCGGTGAGCTTGAGAAAATGCGGAAATTGCTCGATGAAGCAATGGAAATTCAGAACGGAACGTCGTCCAATGTTGCCATACGGGCAGGCGGATCCGTCTTGCATGATTTTTACACAGGCGCTGAAAATATTTTTCATGCAATAGCCGGCGGCATAGATGAAAAAATTCCGACGGGCACGAGCTGGCACGTGGAGCTATTGTACCAGATGTCATTGAACATAGAAGGTGTCAGGTCGCCGATAATCTGCAGTAGTACAGCGAAAATGCTGGAGGAGTATCTTAGGTTCAGGCATCTTTTCAGGAAGAGGTATGGTTATGATCTCAAATGGACTAATATCAAAAATCTTTTAAAGAAGATGCCGGTTCTATATAAAGCCCTGGAGAATGATCTCAACAAAGCCTTTGAGGGCGTATGAATTTCTGATATACTTTTAACATAAACAAACAGGAGGGTTGCCATGCTCGTAATTGCGGAAAATCTGAACATCAGGAACAATTCGTATATGCAGGCAGTCAGGGGTCTTGACAGGAATGCGATTGGATCTATGGCAAAGGACCTTGCCGGCAGGGGCGCCGACCTTATTAATGTGCAGTGCTCCGCCGACGGTATTGGAGACGAGGAAACACTTCCCGTAGTGGCGGAAGCTGTTCAGAAGGCATCCGGCCTTCCGCTCTGCCTCGACTCGCGGAATGCTGCGGCGTTGAAAATGGCCCTCGCATTCTGCACGGAGCCTCCGATAATAAATTATCTTTCGGGCGATGAAGAAAACAGCGATGAAATTCTGTCCCTCGTCAGGGATTCAAAAGCTAACCTCATTCTCAGGGCGTTGAAAGGGACCGTGCCTGCGACCTATGAGGCGAAGCTCCTTATACTTGAGGAGTTGATAGAGAAGGCAAATGCCGCCGACATCCCTAACGAGCGCCTGTTCGCCGACCCCTCGCTGATTCATATAGCGGAGGGCATGGGGCAGGAGAACCTTCTTAATGCGCACGAATGCATTATAGCGTTGAACGAACTGGTCGACCCGCCTATAAACACGATTATATGGCTTTCAAACGTGTCAACAGGACTGAAGCCCGCACTTAAGCCCCATGTGAACTCGGCCCTTCTGTGCTACCTTGCAGGCGCAGGACTGGATGCCGCGCTGCTTGATGTTACGCAGACGGAGACTATGAAAACAGTCTATATGGTGCGGGCGTTCAGGGATGAAGTAATCTTTTCACCCGCCGACCTTTCATGAACTGCCGGAGAATAATTTGCTGAAACTGCGCGATGGCATAGTCGAACTTTACAGGAAGGTCGCAATCTCTGTTCCCAAGGATATAGAGGAGGCGTTGAAAGCGGCCTGTTCGAAGGAGACCCAGGTCCTTGCCAGGGAATCCCTTGAGAGTGTACTGAAAAAAGTCCACCTTGCAAGGGCCGGCAGTTGTCCCATATGTGAGGACACGGGTTTCCCGGTCTTTTTCGTCAAGGTCCCGATGGGCCTGAGCCACCGGGCCATAAGAGAGGTCATTATTGATGCGACGAGGCTGGCTACGAAAAGAGTGCCTCTTACTCCCAATGCCGTAAGCAGTATCACGGACATGAATTCAGGGGACAACGTCGGCGACGCCTTCCCGCTGGTGTACATTGACGAGACGGATGAGCAGACACTCACGGTTGATCTTATGCTGAAAAGCGGACTTAGCGAAAACCTGGGGCAGATATATAAGCTCCCCGCTTTGCTTAACATGGGCGGGCTTGAAGTCGCTGCCGGAAGGGACTTTGACGGTGTCGGGAAGTGTGTTCTCGATGCAGTATCGAGGGCCCGGGGCGAAGGCTGCCCTCCCTACACAATAGGGGTAGCGATAGGGGGCGCAAAGGACCAGGTAACTTTTCTGTCAAAAAAGCAGTTGATGAGAAGGCTTCATGACGTCCACGCTGATCCGGCAATTGCCGGCCTTGAAGCGAGGATACTTAATGAAATAAACAGCCTCGACAGCGGGTCTCCGGGGGTTGCGGGGCAGACCGTCGCTCTCGGCGTAAAGATCGCGGCTGCATACCGCCATCCTGAATCGTATTTTGTCGATGTTTCTTTTGCCTGCTGGGCACATAGAAGGGGAAGACTGATATGGTAACATAAAAGAACGTGAATCGTGAGACGTGAATCGTGAAAAGTAAAAGAACACAAACCAAAGAGACAGACACAAAGAACTTTAAACGTGAAAACGTCAAAAATGAAAGTAGTCTCTATTCACGATTCACGTCTCACGATTCACGGATGTTCTTTATTGCCGGCGGCACCGGATTTATCGGCAGACATCTTATAAGCGCACTCGCTGCCGGCGGGATGCAGGCCGTTTGCCTGGTGCGGTCTCCCGCTAAGAGTGAGATATGCAAAAAAGCGGGTTTCGACGTTGCCATCGGGGACATTACCGACCGTGAAAGTCTTAAAGGCAAGCTCGACAACTGCGATACGGTAGTCCATCTCGTCGGCATAATAGAAGAAAAGGAAGGCCTCAGTTTTGAAAGGGTCCATGTCTCCGGCACGGAGAATCTGGTAGACGAGGCAAAGAAAGCAAAGGTCAAGCATTTCTTTTATCAAAGCGCGCTCGGCGCATTGCCCTCTTCCTGGTCAAGGTACCTTAAGACAAAAGCGGAGGCTGAAGAGATCGTCAGGACGAGCGGAATTCCCTTTACCATTTTCAGGCCGTCTCTTGTTGTGGGAAACGGGGACGGGTTTACCTTAATGCTCAAAGAGCTCATTGCATCCAGTCCTGTTGTTCCTGTCCCCGGAGACGGCAAGGCAAAATTTCAGCCTCTTTACATCGGGGACTGGGTCAAATGTTTTATCAAACTTTTTTCATCCCCGTCGCCTGTTGTCAGGGACGCTTCACCTGTATATGAACTGGGAGGTCCGGAACATCTTACTTATAATGAACTTCTTTCCCTGCTTATGGAGGCAATGGGTACCCATAAGCCCATTGTTCATGTTCCTATGGAGATGGTCAAACTTGGACTGCCTTTATCGAGGGTTTTTCAGGGGATGGCCGGCATATTGGGGAAAAAGATTCCGTCTGTCACCGGCGAGCAGTTGCGGCTGCTGGAGACAGACAATATTTGTGATACGGATGCAGTGGAAAGGAATTTCGGGTTTGTCCCGCTCCGCTACAACGAGGCGCTGAAGTTATTCATAAAAAAACAGTAGCTGCCCTATTTTTAAAAAGGCTTCGACTTTCCGGTGTCCCGTCATACCCGCCCCCGATAACGGCCTTCGAGGGCAGGCTACGGCGGGTATCCATCTTTTTTGTATGAAGGCTTGATGATCAGAGTAAAATGGATCCCCGATAAAGGAGTTCGGGGATGACGATAAATTTCTTACTTTCGAGACAATAACAGAAAATATTGAGTTTATAGACTGACTCTATTTAACTACAAGTACCGAGCATTTGGAATAATCGACAACTTTGGATGATACGCTGCCCAGCAGGAACTTTTTTGCTCCGTGCCTGCCGTGAGAGCCGGTCACAATAAGATCAACCTTCATTTTCTGTGCGGTCTCCAGTATCTTTTCAGCAGGATCTCCCTGCCTGATCAGGGTTTTGACATCAACTGACTTTCCCGACAGGGATTTTCTTATTTTTTCCATGGCGTCCCGCGTCTCATTCGACAATGATTCGAAGATACGGTTTCTATCAGCGTCCGGCAGTTCAGTAAGGTAAAGCTCAGGGACTACAGCAACCACGGTAAGCGATCCATTAAAGCTTACTGATAATTCGATGGCTTTCTTCAACGCCTTATCGGATGATTTGGAGCCATCATGGGCAACAAGTATTTTTTGCATTATTCCCCCCTTTAAAATACAGGTTTAGGCTGAGGCTGAGGTTGAGAAAAACCAGGGTCGACTCCATCTTAACCTTAACCTTAATCTTAGCCCGTATTTTAGCATATTTTACCGTGGCTTAACATGAATTTTTATTGGAGTCCCTTTAAATGAGTATTCATCCCTCAGATTTTTTTCTATATATTTGAGTTGCGGCGCTTTGAGCATTGATGGGTAATTTGCAAAAATGGCGAAGACCGGAGGCTCAATCTCTGCCTGCGTTATATAATGAAGTTTGAGATCTTTGCCTTTGTACCTCGGCAGCGGTCCTGCTGAGACCAGCTTTTCGAGGAACCTGTTCAGTTCCCCTGTGGGGATTCTTTTCCTTCTTTCAGCGATAATTTCATCAATAAAGGAGAATATCTTGGTTATTCTTGTCTTTTCGAGGCCGGAAACGGTAATGGCGGGAGCATAGTGCATAAACCACATTTTCCTGTTGAGCTGGTCCGTAATTTTTTTAAAGGCATTTTCGGGGTCTTTTACCAGGTCCCATTTGTTAAGCAGAAACAGCGCCCCCTTGCCGTACTCGTCGACAATGCCCGCAATTCTTTGGTCCTGGTCAGTTATACCTTCCGAGGCATCGAGAACGATAACGGCAACATCTGCCCGCTCAATGCTCTTTACCGCCCTGATCATCGAAAAACTTTCAAGGGAATAATCTTTTTGTTTTTTCCTGATCCCTGCGGTATCAACGAACAGATATTTTTTGCCATAATGGGTGCATACGGAATCAACAGAGTCTCTCGTTGTACCGGGGACAGGGCTGACAATATGTCTTCTTTTGCCGAGAAGCGAATTGATAAGAGTTGATTTTCCGGCATTCGGCCTCCCGACAACAGCAATTCTTGGGATACCGGTTTCTTCCAGTGCAGCGCTTTCCGTATCGCTGCCGGCGGGAAGGCAGGCAATGACAGCGTCCATCAGCTCGTCAATCCCGAGCCCGGTTATGGCGGAAACAGGGACAATTTCTTTCGCGCCTATACTGTAAAACTCCAGTGCCCTGGCTTCTTTTACCATGCTGTCGATCTTGTTGACCGCCCAGAGGATTTTTTTCCCTGATTTTCTAAGTATCCCTGCAAGCTCCAGGTCTGCCGGATTCAGCCCCTCCTTGCCGTCGAGGAGATGGATTATCACATCCGCCTCATTCACAGCAAACAAGGCCTGCTCCTTTACCTGGCGGGCTATTTCAGAGGTTTCATGGGGTATGCCTTCTGCATAAAAACCTCCCGTATCTACAATGGTAATTAGTTTCCCTTCCCATTCGGTCCGCCCATAATTCCTGTCCCGAGTAACACCGGGAGTGCTTTCTGTAATAGCTGTTGACTGGGAGGGTATCCTGCCGAGCTTCACGAGACGGTTGAACAGGGCTGATTTCCCGACGTTTGGTCTTCCGACAATGGCAATCAACGCGCTCATCGGTAAAGACCGTGAAACGTGAAACGTGAATCGTGAATCGGTAAAGACCGTGAAAGGCCGTGAAACGTGAGACGTGAATCGTGAATCGGTAAAGGCCGGCTACTTCCAATTTTCACATTTTCCTGGTTCACATTTTTTGTGTCTGTCTCTTTGTTTTTTATTTTTTTACTTTTCACGTTTCACCAAAAGTAGGTGCTTTGGAAGCACGTCTCACGATTCACGGGTTTTCCTTTCACGGGTTCTGCGACACGTTAATATCATAGGCTTTAATTTTTTTGTGGAGATTGCTTCGCTCTATGGCAATGGCTTCAGAGGTCTTTGATATGTTCCAGTTATTTTCTTCGAGCTTTTTTATAATGAAGTCCTTTTCAAATGAGTCCCGTGCATCTTTCAGCGTTTTACGGTTGAAATAGTCATATTCTTTTAAGGACGGTCCGGCCCCGGATATCCGGAATATGCCCAGTGCTTCAATGTCCTCACTCGTGACGGTTGGCGAAGGCACCATTATTATAAGCCTTTCGACAATGTTTTTCAGTTCTCTGATATTGCCGGGCCAATCATAGTTTTGAAAGAGCTTGAGCGCATCAGGGGCTATCTTTTTCGGTCTCATCCCGTTTTCGGAAGCAAATGATTCGATGAGGTGGTGCGTAAGCTGGGGGATGTCCTCAAGACGTTCGCGCAAAGTCGGCAATGTCAGGGGGATCACATTAAGCCTGAAGTAGAGGTCCTCTCTGAAGTTCCCCTTCCTTACTTCTTCGGCAATGTCCTTATTTGTGGCGGCTATCAGCCTCACGTCAACCTTTATGTTCTTGCTGCCGCCTACGCGCTGGAAAACCTGCGTTTCAATCACCCTGAGCACCTTCGCCTGGGTCTGCAGGGTCATATCGCCGACCTCATCGAGGAACAATGTGCCCTTGTCCGCAAGTTCAAACTTTCCGCTTTTCCTCTCAGTCGCGCCGGTGAACGAGCCTTTTTCGTGGCCGAACAATTCGCTCTCTATCAGTTCCTGAGGTATCGCAGCGCAATTTACTTCTACAAATGGTCCATTGGCACGGCTGCTCTTATCGTGCAGCAGGCGGGCCACAAGCTCCTTCCCTGTGCCGCTTGCTCCCAGAATAAGCACTCTGCTGTTGCTCTCGGAAGCCCTGAATATCTGCTGTTTGATTTCGGCCATCTTTTGAGAATCCCCGATCAATGTGCACTTTTTTGTTAAATCCGCCCTGAGGGCGCGGTTTTCCGTTTCGAGGCGCTTCTTTTCGAGCGCCCTTTTTGTGACGATAAGAACTTTTTCAAGGGAAAGCGGTTTTTCCAGAAAGTCATAGGCGCCCAGCCTGATCGCCTTGACAGCGAGTTCTATATTGCCGTGCCCGGAAATAACAATGACCGGTATATCATTATCAAGCTCTTTTACTTTTGACATGGTTTCAAGGCCGTCCATTCCGGGAAGCCAGACATCAAGAAAAATGATATACGGCATATGTTCTGTGATAATGTCCAACGCCTCCTCGCCGGAAGCAGCGGTCACTACCTCATAGCCTTCGTCCTCGAATATCCCGGAAAGGCTTTCTCTGATGCCTTCCTCGTCATCTACAATCAGTATAACTTCCTTATTCATCGCAAACCCGTGAACCGTGAACCGTGAATCGTGAATCGGTAAAGAACGCGAATCGTGATAAAGACCGTGAATCGTGAAGAGTAAACATCGCTCACTGCTTTTTTTCTTGTTTCATGTTTTATTTTCTTTTTCACTGTTCACCTTTCTCTTTGGTTTTATTTTTCGTTTCACGATTCACGGCTCACGATTCACGGCTTTTTATATCGGTAATTCTATGGTGAATATGCTTCCATGGGGGACATTGTCCCTGACCAGTATTCTTCCCCCATGGTCGACGATTATCTTGTTTGCTATGGCCAGACCGAGCCCCGTGCCGCCCTTCCTGCCTGAGAAATAAGGCAGAAACAACTTTTCTTTCTCCTCATCCTTTATGCCTGGTCCGGTATCGGCTATGTCGATTATTAGTTTACTATTTTCATATGCATTTAAGGAAATAGCGATAGTGCCTTTGCTTTCCATTGCCTTGATCGCATTGTCGATGATATTGACCATTACCCGCTTGAACTGCTCCTCATCGAGCGCCACAGGAGGTACCTCCGCCGGCAGGGAGGCAGATATTTCTATGTCCTTAAACCCTTTATACAGGCCGACAACAGAATCGACCACGTCATGGAGGTTGACCGGTCCCTTGTTTACTTCAGGCAGTTTGCCGTAACGTGAGAATACGTCGACCAGTTTTCTCAGGCTCTCAACTTCAGAGATGATCGTCCGGGTTGATTTCTCAAACACAGCGTCAAAATCCTCGTCCTTCTGCAGCCATTTCTTTATCAACCGTTCAGTGGAAAGTTTGATAGGCGTCAGGGGGTTTTTTATCTCGTGGGCCAATCTCCTTGCAACCTCTTGCCAGGCTGTGGCCTTTTGGGCCTTTATTATATCGGTAAGGTCATCGAAGACTACGAGCATGCCGATGGCTTTTGACGTGTAAGATTCCCTGATGCCCGACACGAAAAGCCTGAGTATGGCGATCCTGCCGTCTATATTGACTTTCACTTGCCGCTTGATTTCGCGTATGACCCTGCCTTCCATCTCTTTTACCATGTCCGCAACGTCCCCGGAATTAAGCGACGAGATAAACGACAGGTAATTATGCCCTTTTACTGCCTCCTGCCGGACGTTCAGAATGGAGCACGCCGCCTTGTTGATAGTAAGGATGGTCCCGCTATTGTCAAGAAAGATTACTCCGGAATTGATATTATCAAGGATGTTCTCGAGGTAGAGCCTCCTCTTGTCCGACTCAATGTAAGCCTTTTCGAGAGATTCTTTGTTGTCTTTGAGTTGTTTTACCATTGCATTAAATGAGGTGATAAGCAGTCCGATTTCATCTTCGCTCTTTGCCGTTACGCGGACGTCAAGATTGCCCGAGGCTACCTGTTCCGTTGCCATTGCAAGGTCCTGGATCGGGGTGGTAATCCCCCCGGATATTTTCAGGGAAACCCAGAGCCCGGCAAAGACGATCAGGAGCGTGAAAAATCCAAGGATAAGAACATAATTCAGCTGCAGCGGTTCCCTGAAAGTCTCGACCGTAAGATAATCCTCATAGAGTTCTTTCAGTTTTTCCGATTTCCCCGAAATACTCCTCGGCAGGAGCGTTTCTACAACGATTGCCCCTTTGCCGCCTTGTAAGCGGGCCGGCACCGCTGCTCTGATGATATCGCCGTTGCTTGTTGAGATAATTTCGGTCCCCTTACGTCCGTTAAATGCTTCCCTGACAATGTCGGTTGCATCCTGCGGCGGTGATGCATACTTGCGGACCGACATGTCGCCTGGAAGGGGCTGGTCGCTTTCAGCGGCATGCTCTGCTGCGGCGAGCACTCTCTGCCGCCCGAAATCGTAAAAAGCCCTCACGAGTTCAATCGATTTTTTAAAAGGCTCTTTCATCTGCGGAGAAAAAACGCGGTTTATATAATTAGTGGCGAGTCCGCTTGCCGCAATAAAGAGAAAAGAGGAGGGGATAAGCGTGAGGATAACAAAAATGGTCATGAGTTTTATCCTGAACTTGTGTCCGAGGACTTTATATCGTTTTTCCATATAAAGCTTGAAGATGTTTTTCCCCACAAAAAACATCAATGTCAGGAGCGCCGTTACATTGAATGTGAGCAGGCTGATAAGAATGAACCGCGTGGTTACGGCAACGGAAGGCAGCTTAATAAAATGGAGTTCAACAGCCGTTATTGCCGCGATGAGCAGAAGCAGTCCGGCAACCGTTATAAGATGTTTTATCAGCTTCATGGCTGTGTCTCTTTTGTGTTTATCTCGAATGTATGGGAGTTCTTAGAAATAGAAAAATCCTTGTCCGGCACAAAAAATAAGAGGTAGCCTATGACCGGGGGCAGTTTCCTTATTCGGGATTCAGCAGTGACCCTTATGTAATAAGTCCCCGCCTCCAGTTCCTTAACATTTGTCAGTTTTATCTCGGGAAGGGCCATTGCCCAATTGACCATTGATTCCAGGTCGTTAAACCTTTTATTCAGGGAGGTATTGCCGGTGACCCTCGTGGCCGTATATTCTCTCTTGATGGGATTGCTTTTTAGAGTTGTTTTTATTTCCAGCCCGAGGACAAACTCATCCGGCCAGATATTCCATACCCTGAAGAGATCTATATAAAAAGTGAATTCCTTCGATAACCCGTCAGCCAGTTCATCCACAACTTTCTGGTCCGGCCTGACAACGGTTGACACATAGAGTTCATTATTGGAAAGTCTGAAAGTTATCCCGGTAATTTCGGCAGCAGTACCTGTCCTGACAAACACCAGCAGCTCGAAGAGCACCAGCAGGGACAGTATCTTTATTGAAGACTTTTTGCTTGACATATATCCAAAAATTTATTTTCATTATACCACAGAGACATAGGTGCGTTATGTCGGTTGTGTAGTGCGTCCAACGCTTCTTTACTTATGTTCAATGTTTTTAGCCGTCATTCCCGCGAACAGAGTGTGTCACAATTAAATATTGCCACTGAATTTATAAAGCCTTTGATATTGCACAGTCCATTCCAATTAATTCCGTCATTCCCGCAGGTAGTAAGCGGGAATCCATGTCTCTTTGTTTTTTAAAATAATGGATTCCCGCTTACTACCTCGGGAATGACGACAAATGGATTTTTTCAAGAGCTTCTTTGTAAAGGAATTTATGACGCACTACACTATGGCATCCTTCCAGCCAGGGCGAACGCACTATGTGGTTTTTAAGTAAAAACGAACTGCAATGTTGCCATAAAGTCCAAAAATGGCGGCTTAAAAGGCGTCATTCCCGCAGTCTGTAAGCGGGAATCCAGTTCTTTTACTCTGGATGCCCGATTAAAACCTTCGGGCATGACGTGAAATATGCTCAATTGCCATATAGTGCGTTCGCCCTGTCCTTCCAGCTTGTTGATTTTATTAAGCGGGGCAATGGTATTATAAGAGAAGGCGAAACGATGATATTGCCGGAACTTAAATATGATGCAAACGGCCTCATTCCCGCCATTATTCAGGACTCCTCCAGCGGGGACATCCTGATGCTGGCGTATATGAATGAGACCTCCCTTAAGACGACCCTCGAGACAGGCTTTACTCATTTCTGGTCGCGGTCAAGGCAAAAGTACTGGAAAAAGGGCGAGACATCAGGCTGTGTGCAGGAGGTCAGGGAAATCCTCTACGACTGCGATGCCGACACCCTGCTCGTAAAGGTGGTTCAGCATGGCGGAGGGGCGTGCCATACAGGTGAGCGCACCTGCTTTTACAGAAAAATAGAATAAGGATAGGCAATAGGCTATGGGCTATAGGCAAAAGTATTCTTATCTGTCATTCCCGCGAAGGCGGGAATCCAGGTTTTTGAAGAATAGTGGATTCCCGATAAAAACCTCGGGAATGACAAACTCAGACTTTTACAAAAGTCTCGGATGGGCTATGGGCAATAGGCAACAACAGGTAATAGACCATGTGCGATGTCTCATCTGGCTTTCTTTACTTTTTACGGTCTTTCTTGTTTCCAATGTAAAAGCCTTCGCTGATGAGAATTGTGTAACAGCGAAATGCCACGCCACAATAGCCTCGGCAGCAAATGTGCATCCGGCCGTGTCTATGGGGTGCAGTTCATGCCACGAGGCGGTAAGCCAGAAACATCCTCAAAAATCCGTCAAGACCTTCAAGCTTGTACAGGAACCCCCCGCACTATGCGCAACGTGCCATACTCCGCCATTTGGGACCAAAAAATATGTTCATGATCCGGTCAAAAACGGCATGTGTACATCATGCCACGACCCGCATGCCTCTGCGCAGCCGAAACTGCTCTTAAAACCGGCCAATGAGCTCTGCCTGATGTGCCATCCCGATAAGACAGATTTTAAATACGTGCATGGACCTACAGCAGCCGGGGATTGCCTGGCCTGTCACGATCCCCATGAATCTGACAATCCGGCGCATACGGTTAAACCGCAGCCGGATTTGTGTTTTACCTGCCACATCGACATGCAGAAAGAGCTTAAAAAGCCGTTTGTGCATCCTGCTTTGGCCAACGGATGCACCTCCTGCCACAGTCCCCATGGCTCTGCCTTCAAGAAGTTTTTTTCTGCGGAAGGGCCGGCACTCTGTTTTCAATGCCACCCCAAAATCGAGGAAAAAGTCAAGAATTCGGCGGTTGTCCATCCGCCTATAAAGAGTGAAAAAGCATGCGCTTCGTGTCACTCCCCCCATGCCGCCGAAGCCGAAAAGCTCCTGCCGAAATCAGGAAAGGATTTGTGCCTCACCTGCCATACAGATATTATTAAGAAAGAATACACCGTGCTCCACGGACCCATAAGAGACGGGAAATGCCTGCCCTGTCACGATCCGCACGCTTCACCAAACGACAAGCTGCTCATAAAGCCGTTCTCAATGGAAATGTATGTCCCTTACACCGACAAGGAGTATGAACTCTGCTTCTCCTGCCATAACAGGGACATGCTTCTTTATCCCGAGACGTCTTTTGCGACCGGCTTCAGGAACGGCGACAAGAACCTTCATTATGTTCATGTTAACAGGAAGGACAAAGGCAGGAGTTGTATTATTTGCCACAACATTCATGGAGGCACGCTCCCGAAAATGATCGCCATAAAGACCGGATTCGGAAATTGGCAGCTCCCAATAAGGTTTACGAAAACCGAAAACGGCGGAAGCTGCGCCCCCGGCTGCCATAAGCCGCTTGTTTACGACAGGAAGACCCCTGCAAAGTAGGCTGTGCCGGAACAAGTAAAGACGAAGAGGAAAAACAGTGCAGGAACGTAAAGACATCCACGAAATTGTTTCACGGTCATATCTTTACAGTGTTGCACTGCGGTTGGCTGTCGTAGTTCTGTGCGGCGCTGTCTTGGCGTCTGTCGTCATCTGGCTTTATTTCCGTGTGACGCCTCCCGGGTCCTATGCTGAGAATTTCAGGATGCTTTCCCGGCTTAAAGGGGAGATTGTCTACGCGGCAGTTATTATCTATGCGGCCAATGCCCTCTTTATTATCACAGGCATTGTAATTGTTGCCCTTCTATATACTCAAAGAATATCGGGGCCTGTCCACAGGCTGGAAATGTTTGTTCGCAGGGCAGCTGCCGGCAATCCTGCAGAACATGTAAAGCTGAGGCAGTTCGACCCCATTCATCCGCTTGCTGACGATATAAATGCCATGGTTTCCTCATACTGCGCTATTGCCTCCCAACTGGAAGCAAAGGCGGGTGAGTTGTTCAGTGCTTCTTATGCCATGAGAGACTCTGCCGCCCCCCTGTCGAGGGAGGAACTGGGTAAGGCGCTTTTTAATATCTCTGAAAAAGCGGCTGAGCTCAGGAATATACTGCATGATACCAGGTTATGACCCACGGAAAACTCCTTTGCCTTGTTTTTTTAGTGCTTTGTTGTGTTTGGGGCGCATGGGTTTACAGCATGGAAAAAACTCCGCATGCCTTCACGGAGTCGGAATGCGTGGATTGTCATAAGAAAGATCCGGCAGGGAATATTACAAAACAGATGACAGCCCCGGTAATTATACTTTGTAAGAACTGCCATAATGACATCTTGTCAAAGGGGTACATGCACCCTGTCAACATCAGACCGCGTTACGCTGTCGTGCCGGCTGATCTGCCCCTGTCGCCTTCCGGAGAAATTACATGCGCAACGTGTCATGACATACATTCGTCCCGGATGACTCCGGATGGAACAAAATCTTACTTCCTGAGGCGTCCTGGACCGCTCAAAAAATTTTGCGAGTCCTGTCACAGGCATGGGGTGGGAAATGAGACGCACCAGTCGTCACTGGACACGGCACACTTCAACTCGCAATATGTGGCCACAGACACTTCCCACTCTGTAGATGCAGTCTCAAGGGAATGCATATCCTGCCACGACGGCTCTTTCGCAACAGCGGTCATGGTGCCTGCGGGCAATTGGCGGCACGGGAGGGAATTTATAAAATTTGATAATGGAGAACATCCCATTGGTGTTGATTATGAGGAGGCAAGAACGAGCAGGAGAAATTCGGACCTCAGGCCGATCGGTGCGGTTGACCGGCGGATACGCTTTTTTAACGGGACGGTCGGATGCGGCTCCTGCCATGATCCATATTCGACAATAGAGAAAAAGCTTGTGATGAGCGATAGAGGAAGCCGTCTCTGCCTGCCTTGCCATAACCTGGGGGGGTGACCGTTGGACAAAGGGAATAATAGAAAGCTTTATTTTGTGAATAAGGGTTTTCAGGGGAAATTCATCGCATGGTCCATAGCAGTGTCCTCTTTGGGGGGTATTGTTGCCGCCCTGAGCTTCGCATTTCTTGCCGACAGAAAAATAGAGGAATTGCTCTATTCAATGTGGGTCCCGCCCCATATCTTCAGCGGCACTTTCCTTCTGAGGGAGGCCCTTCTTGCGAATGGCATTGCCGCAATGATTGTCGCGATAATATTCATCGCTGCTGTCGGGATTGTTTTCCATAAAATAGCCGGACCTCTCCATGTTATCAGAAATGGCGTATTAAGAATGGGCAGCGGCAATTTGACGTCAGGAATAGCCCTGCGCAAGAACGATGACTTTCAGGATTTAGCATGTGCCGTAAACCATTTAAATGCGGAGCTTGACCGCAAATTGTCTGCGATAAACGACAGGGCAAAACAGATTGAAGAGATTGCGGAGGAACTCAGGACATCCGGAAATCCTGATAGCGATATTACTGCTCTTGTTCAGGAGATAGACGGACTGGAAAAGGACATTGGAGAGTTCAGGAAGTGACCCGGCACAGGAAACACCCTATGAAAAAAAGGCATAAGAAATGAAACCACAGAGTGCACAGAGAAACCCTCAAATTCCTTTAAGGGAAAAGACCGGCAGGGTAAAATCTTTCTCTGTGCTCTTCGGGGTTATTGTGCAATACAGGAAAGTTTCTCTGTGTTCTCTGTGGTTAATTGCTTTATTGCCGGCGCTATGCCTGTCTCCCTCGGCGCTTTATGCTGTCCATGAGGTTGCAGGGGGCATTAAATGCCTTGACTGCCATGTGGGGGTCCCACTTGATGCAAGCCGCGCGTGTTCTTTTAATGCCGGCACTTCCGATACATGCCGGGTATGCCATAAGGGCCATATCCATGATCATCCTTGCAATGTGGTCCCTTCAATGCAGATTCCCCGTGATATGCCTCTTGATATAAAAGGCAGGCTGACCTGCATAACCTGTCATAGTTTTCACACCGGCTACGTTGATGCAGAAGGGGGAAGGGCTTTTTTCCTGCGAAGAGAAAGGGGCAAGACATTTTGCTATGGCTGCCATAAGAAACTGTAAAAAAGACCGTGAATCGTGAGACGTGAATCGTGAAACGCAAAAGAATAAAGTTCAAAAAGACAGATACAAAGAATATGAAAAGTAAAGAATTCATAAAAAGATGGACAATATGTTTTGTCGTCATTCCCGTGAAAACGGGAATCCAGTATTTTCGGGTAGTTGCTTGCGCACTGGATACCCGCCTTCGCGGGCATGACGACTCTTTAATGGGCCATCAAAATTTGGCAGCCTTTTCTTCACGATTCACGACTCACGATTCACGTTCTTTCCCGATTCACGATTCACGGTTCACGGTCTTTAACACTTGTTGCGCCTGCCGGTCATCCGGCTTAATATTTAATCCTGTTATTAATTCCCTGCGCGCATTTTCCATTTGCCCCATTCTAAAGTAGACATACCCCAGATTAAAATGCGCTTGAGCGAAATCAGGCTTCAGCTGAACGGCCATCAGATATTGTTCTATGGCCTTGTCAGGCATGTTGAGGTCCCTGTCATAGATGACCCCGAGATTAAAATGCGCATCCACGTAATCAGGGCGCAGTTTAAGGGCCATAAGATACTGCTCTACAGCATAATCAAACATTTTGCGATATTGATAGATAATGCCAAGATTGAAATGCGTATCTACATAATCAGGTCTTATCGCCAGGGCTATCTTATAATGCTTTATGGCCTCATCAAGCATATTGTTGGCCTGATAGATAACGCCAAGATTATGATACGCTGCCGCATTGTTGGGCTGAAGCCTGAGCGCCATAAGGCATTCGTTCATTGCGCTATAGTACAGCTTTTTTTGTAGATACAAGAACCCCAGGTTATTATGTGCCCTTGGGTTGCCGGGGGATTTTTTAGCGGTATCTTCCCATAATCTTATAGGGTCCTTCCATAGGTCGTTCCTGAGATACGTAGCAACTGAGAGGACACCTATCGCAAGGACAAGAAATACAATTAAAGGCCGTGAAACTAAAGGCCGTGAACCGTGAGACGTGCTTCCAAAGCACCTACTTTTGATGAAACGCGAAAAAAACCAAAAGGCCCCTGTAACGACACAAATAATCATTCCAATTGAAGGGAGATACATGCGATATTCATTTATAAGCATCGGGATAGGTATTATGCTTGACTCGACCGAAAGAGTGATAAAGAACCACAGAATGCCAAACCCCATCAGACGAAAAGGCCGTGAATCGCTTAAAGGCCGTGAAACGTGAGACGTGCTTCCAAAGCACCTACTGTTGGTGAAACGTGAAAAAAGAATAAAGTAAACTGCGAGGCCAAAGAGCGCTGATAAAAAGACGAAGGAGAGCAATACAGGCAGGTTGAAGAAAGATGTAAACACAGGATAGGCATAATCAATGTCCTGGTTTACAGGAAAGAACAAAAGACGGAGGTAAGTGAGAATGACTCTGAATTGGGTGAAAAAATATTGCCCCCGCGAATACACCCTGGCCCCATATGCGCCTGGATCAATCTGATGTGCTCCAGTCAGACTCATAAGAGTCAGAGGGATAATGAGAAGGGTAAGGAGAAAAGGGACAAGATAATAAAAACGGGTAAGGGGTGATCGGTTATGGGTCATGGGTGAAGGAAAGAAGCAGAACTCGTACAACGCAATAACAATAGGCAATGTAAAGGCATTTTCCTTCGTCTTCATGGCGAGCACTGCTGAAACTAATGAGATAAGAAAGAACGTGAGACGTGAACCGATTCCGGCCCCCTGTGTTGTCATTCCGGCTTGTCCGGAATCGGTTTCTGAACTCGCCATAAGCCTTGCCTTTATATAAAAAACAAGTGAAAGCAGGTAGAAGAATGTCATGAGAGATGCAAGGCGCTGGAACACATAAGTCACTGCCTCTGTCTGCAGCGGATGGACAGCAAATATGGCGGCGGAGAAAAAAGGCGATTAACGACCGTGAATCGTGAATCGTGAATCGTGAATCGATTCCGGACAAGCCGGAATCTGTCTTTATCAGAAAAAACGGTGTTCTGAAGGTCAACAAAACAAATAAATACACCAGCACGCTGTTTGCAATATGGATGGCGATATTGACAATGTGGTAGCCGGTCACGGATAACCCATCTATCCTGTAATTGAGGGCAAAGGTGAGAAAGCCTACATAGCGGTTTATTAAAGAACTGTAAAGTGAAAGCCCTTTTGCCGCTGTCGGGTTTGTGAAATTATGGAGGTCCTTAATAATGGGATTATTAACAATAAAGTCAATCTCGTCCCACTGAAATGGAGCTTTGAGGGTATTGGAATAGATGACGAGGATGAGAAAGACAATACAAAGAATGTGGGACCGTGAATCGGTAAAGACCGTGAATCGTGAAAGGCCGTGAAACGTGAATCGTGAATCGTGAGACGTGAGACGTGAAGAGTCAACATCGTTCACCACTGTTTTTCTATTTACGTTCTTTGCGTCTGTCTCTTTAGTCTTTGTTTTTCTTTACGTTTCACGATTCACGGTCTTTCACGATTCACGGTCTTTAGTCTTTGTTTTTTTACGTTTCACGATTCACGGTCTTTACCGATTCACGGTCTTTAGTCTTTGTTTTTTTACGTTTCACGATTCACGGTCTTTACCGATTCACGGTCTTTAGTCTTTGTTTTTTTACGTTTCACGATTCACGTTTCACGATTCACGGTCTTTAGTCTTTGTTTTTTTACGTTTCACGATTCACGTTTCACGATTCACGGTCTTTAGTCTTTGTTTTTTTACGTTTCACGATTCACGTTTCACGATTCACGTTTCACGATTCACGTTTCACGATTCACGTTTCACGATTCACGGCCTTTAACGGTCTTTAGTAGTTGCTGCGCCTGTTGGTCATCCGGTTTTATCTTTAATCCCGCTGTTAATTCCCTGTGCGCATTTTCCATTTGTCCCATCCTGTAATAAATAGCGCCCAGATTAAAATGCGCCTCTGCATCATCAGGCTTAAGGTTTGAAGCTATCTGCAATTCGCTCAAAGCCTTGTCAGGCATATTAAGAGACAGATAAATAAAGCCGAGATTAAAACGTGCCTCTGCATGATCGGGCTTAAGTTTAATTGCGGTCAGATATTGTTCCATAGCCTTGTCAAACATGTTGCGGGCCTGATAAGAAAGTCCCAGATAATAATGGGCCTTTTCATAGTCGGGCTTCAGCTTAATGGCTGTCAGATACTCCGCCTCGGCCTTGTCAGGCATGTTGCGGGCCTGATAGAAAAGTCCAAGATTATAATGCGCCTCAGGAAAATTGGGCGAAAGATCAATAGCAATCTGATAGTACACCATTGCCTTGTCGGGTATATTCCTACCCTCGTAGATGTGGCCGATATTATTGTATGCCTCCGCAAAACCGGGTGAAAGATTAATAGTAATCAGATATTGCTCCATGGCCTTGTCAGGCATATTGCGGTTCTGATAGAAAAGTCCAAGATTATAATGGGCCTTTGAACTGCGCGGAGATTTTTTAGTGACGTCTTCCCATAGCTTAATGGGGTCTCCCCATAGGTCATTCCTGAGATACGTTGTAACTGACAGGGTCCCAATAATAAGGACAAGAAATACAATTAAAGGCCGTGAAACTAAAGGCCGTGAATCGTGAGACGTGCTTCCAAAGCACCTACTTTTGGTGAAACGTGCAAAGACCCAAAACATGCCCGTAACGACACAAATAATCATTCCTATTGAAGGCAGATACATGCGATATTCATCAATAAGCATCGGCAGCGGTACAATACTGGACTCGACCGAAAGAGTGATAAAGAACCACAGAATGCCAAAACCCATCAGACGAAAAGGCCGTGAATCGCTTAAAGGCCGTGAAACGTGAGACGTGCTTCCAAAGCACCTACTGTTGGTGAAACGTGAGACGATTCCGGACAAGCCGGAATGACGACAAGACGTTGCAAGTCCTTTTCCATTTTTTGTCATTCCGGCTTGTCCGGAATCTTTCTCTTTAGTGTTATCCTTTGTCTTTATCACCAGATATGCTCCCAGTCCCAATAACAAAAACAAAAAGACGAAGGACAGCAATACAGGCAGGTTGAAGAAAGATTTAAAAACCGGATAGTCATAATCAAGGTTCTGGTTTACAGGAAAAAACAGCAGCCGCAGGTATGTGACAATGACCCTGAACTGGGTATAAAAATAATCCCACCGTGAGAACTGCCTTGCCCCATATGCGCCTGGATCAATCTGATGTGCTCCAGTCAGACTCATAAGAGTCAAAGGAATAATGAGAAGGGTAAGAAGTATTGGTGCAAGATAAAGCAGACGGCGAGTAACCCCACCCATCCTCGCCTTATCTAAGGGGAGGAGAGAGGAGGAGTTAAAGAAACAGAACTCGTACAACGCAATCACAATAGGCAATGTAAAGGCATTTTCCTTCGTCTTCATGGCGAGCACTGCTGAAAAGAAGGAAATTAAAAAGAATGTGAAACGTGAACCGTGAAATGTGGACCGTGAACCGATTCCGGCCCCATTTGTTGTCATTCCGGCTTGTCCGGAATCGTTTTTTGAGTTAGTCATCAGCCTTGCCTTTATATAAAAAACAAGCGAAAGGAGATAGAAGAATGTCACGAGAGAGGCGAAGCGCTGGAACACATAAGTCACCGCCTCTGTCTGCAGCGGATGGACAGCAAATATGGCGGCGGAGAAAAAGGCGATTAAAGACCGTGAATCGTGAGACGTGAGACGTGAATCGATTCCGGCTTGTCCGGAATCTGTCTTTATCAGGAAGAACGGTGTTCTGAAGGTCAATAAAACAAATAAATACACCAGCACGCTGTTTGCAATATGGATGGCGATGTTGACAATGTGGTAGCCGGTCACGGATGGGCCGTGTATCCTGTCGTTGAGGGCAAACGTGAGATAACCGATATAGCGGTTTATGAGGGCCGTGTAAAGCGGAAACTCTTTTGCGTCTGAGGGGTGTATGAAATAATGCAGGTCCTTAATAATGGGATTGTCAACAATAAAATTACCTTCATCCCACTGAAACGGAGCATTAAGGGTATTGGAGTAGATGATGAGGATGAGAAAGACTATACAGGCGATAAGAAACCGTGAATCGGTAAAGACCGTGAATCGTGACAAAGACCGTGAATCGTGAATCGTGAATCGTGAAGGGTCAACATCGTTCACTGCTTTTTTTCTTGTTTCACGTTTTATTTTCTTTTTCACTTTTCACCTTTCTCTTTGGTTTTTGTTTTTTTCGTTTCACGTTTCACGATTCACGTCTCACGATTCACGGTCTTTAATAGTTGCTGCGCCTGTTGGTCGTCCGGTTTTATATTTAATCCTGTTATTAATTCCCTGCGGGCATTTTCTATTTGCCCGAGCTTATAGTAGACAAACCCGAGATTAAAATGTATTTCCGCAATATCCGGTTTCAGTTTGCCGGCAAGGAGATAGTGTTCCAGGGCCTTGTCCGGCATGTTGCGGTCCTGGTATATCATGCCGAGATTATAATGCGTTTCCCAAAAATCGGGTCTTAGCCTGACAGCAATCAAATAGTGTTCTATGGCCTTGTCCGGCATATTGTGCTCCTGGTATATCATGCCAAGATTATTATATGCCTCCGCATAATCAGGCTTCAGCTTAATGGCGATCAGATATTGCTCTATGGCCTTGTCGGGCATATTAAAAGCCTGTTCATAGAGGACCCCGAGATTATAATGGGGCCCCGGATAATCAGGTTTTAGTTTAACAGCAGACAGAAATTCTTCTTCCGCCTTATTAAAATTTTTAAAAACCTGGCAATAGAGAAGGCCGAGATTATAATGTGCATCAGCGTTATCAGGCTGCATCTTAATGGCGATAAGATACTGCTCCATGGCCTTGTCAGGCATATTGAGGGTTTGCCAGGCAAGGCCGAGATCATAATGTGCATCAGCGAAATCAGGGGCCAGCTTGATGTCGGTCAAAAAGTTTTCTATCGCCTTGTCCGGCATGTTGCGGGCCAGATAGGCATTGCCAAGAGCAAAATAGACACGTGCTTTAGCAGGAGATTTCCTGGCGGCGTCTTCCCATAGTCTTGTCCCGTCTCCCCACACTTCATTGCGCAAATAGGTGGCGACCGAAAGAACTCCTATAATAAGGACAAGGAATACTGCCGTGAAACGTTTAAAGGCCGTGAATCGTTTAAAGACCGTGAAACGTGAATCGTGAGACGTGCTTCCAAAGCACCTACTTTTGGTGAAACGAGAAAAGACCCAAAAGACGCCTGTAACCACAGCGATGCTTATCCCTATTGATGGCAGATACACCCTGTACTCATCGATAAGATTGTCCAGCGGTACAATGCTGGACTCGACCGAAAGGGTAATAAACAACCACAGTATGCCAAAACCGATAAGGCGCAAAGGCCGTGAATCGCTAAAAGGCCGTGAAACGTGAGACGTGAAACGTAACTCCCCCTCACCCCCTCTTATCTTAAGAGGGGGAAATAAATAAATATTCCTCCCCTTATCTAAGGGGAGGTTAGGAGGGGTTACTTTTTTTTGCCCCCTGCCTATTTTTATCAGATACACCCCTAACCCAAAGAGCGCGGCAAGGAACACGAAGGACAGCAATACCGGCAGGTCGAAGAAAGATTTAAAAACCGGATAGTCATAATCAAGGTTTTGGTTTACAGGGAAAAACAGCAGCCTCAGGTATGTGACAATAACTCTGAACTCGGTGAGCATATACTCCCCCCGCGGGAACACTGCGTAACTAACGCCGGGCAGCCCGGGCAGGTGGTGTTTCCCTGGACTTATAGTCCCCTTCAGGTATATAAGCGTCAGGGGGATGATGAGAAGTGTAAGAAGTATTGGTGCAAGATAAAGCAGACGGCGAGTAACCCCACCCATCCTCCCCTTATCTAAGGGGAGGAGAGAGGAGGAGTTAAAGAAGCAGAACTCGTATAAAGCAATCACAAGAGGCAATGTAAAGGCATTTTCCTTCGTCTTCATAGCGAGCACTGCTGAAAGAAAGGAAATTAAAAAGAATGTGAAACGTGAACCGTGAAACGTGAACCGTGAAGAAGGAATAACGTTTTTGCCGTTTAACCCATTGCCTATTGCCCATTGCCTATTGCCTATCCTTGCCTTTATATAAAAAACAAGCGAAAGGAGATAGAAGAATGTCACGAGAGATGCAAAACGCTGGAACACATAAGTCACCGCCTCTGTCTGCAGGGGATGAACTGCAAAAATGGCGGCGGAGAAAAAGGCGATTAAAGGCCGTGAATCGTGAGATGTGAATCGTGAATCGATTCCGGACAAGCCGGAATGACAGTGCCCCCCGTTTGTCATTCCGGCTTGACCGGAATCTGTCCTTATCAGGAAAAAAGGCGTTCTGAAGGTCAATAAAACAAGAAAATATACAAGGATGGCGTTTGCAATATGGATGGCGATGTTGACAATGTGGTAGCCGGTCACGGAGAAGCCGTGCGCCTTGTAGTTGATCGCAAAGGTCAAATATCCGATATAGCGTTCCATAAGATGACCGTAAAGCTCAAACCCTTTTGCAGCTGACGGGTTTGAGAAATAATGGAGGTCCTTTACAATGGGATTATTGACAAGATAATCGCCCTCATCCCACTGGAACGGAGCATTGAGGGTGTTGGAATAAATGATTAGGACAAGAAAGACAATACAGAGAATGTGAATAAAAGGATGTGATAAAGAATGTGAAACGTGAAAGGCCGTGAAACGTGAGTCGTGAATCGTGAATCGTGAAGAGACAACGGCTCTCACTGCTTTATTTTCCGTTTCACTTTTTACTTTTTTCTTTTTCAAGGTTTTTTTGTCTCTGCCTTTCTTTTTTGCGATTCACGATTCATGTCTCACGATTCACGGTCTTTTTTTACGGTTCATATTCTTTATTATAATACAAAACAAGATCCGCTTTTCACGTTTCACTATCAGGGCAAACGCACTATGTGTTTTCAGGTAAAAAAGAACTGCGCTATTACCATAAAGTCAAAAATAGCTGCTTCAACGTCGTCATTCCCGCAGTCTGTAAGCGGGAATCCAGGTCTTTTGTTTCTGGATGCCCGATTAATACCTTCGGGCATGACGAAAATTTCGTCTTTTTGGCACATAGTGCGTTTGCCCTGGTTTCACTATTCAAGTTCTTTAATATGGTATACTTAAAGCAAAGAGTATTACTTTTAAATGGAGGTATCCATGACTATCGTTACTACTACAGAAAAGGGCCAGGTAGTAATTCCGGCCGATATTCGGAAAAAACACCATATCTCCAAAGGGACTAAATTGGCGATCCTCGAAAAAGACAATGAAATTATTATAAGGCCCCTGTTCAGAGAGCCTGTCAGGGAGGCAAGGGGGGTTTTTAAGGGAGGGAAGTCAGCCCTTCAGACGCTGCTCAGCGACCGCGAGGAAGAGGCTGAAAGATGAAGGGCCTCGTTCTGGACAGCTTCGCACTATTGGCCTATTTTGAGGATGAGCCGGGCGCTGAAAAGGTGCAGAGACTTCTTGAACAGGCGGAGAAAGGCAAAGCGGTTTTTTTTATGAGCGTGGTCAATTGGGGGGAAGTCTATTATTCCCTGTGCCGTTCAAAGGGCCGTGAAAAGGCCGAAGATTCACTGTTGATTATCGAGCAGCTTCCGATAAGACTTGTTGCGGTAACGAAGGATTTTATGTATCGGGTTGCCCAGGTGAAAGCAAAGCATCCAATAGCTCTTGGCGATTGTTTTGCCGCAGCCCTGGCTGTTGAGCATGGCTGTCCTGTCGTCACCGGCGACAGGGAGTTTGAGAAATTAGGGAAGTTAGTATCGGTAGAATGGTTGTAGATCGCTGATAGAAAGGAGAGAATATGCAACAGAGAGCTGTAGCGATGCGGAAAACATTAATAGCTATTATGTGCATTATAGGGTTGTCTTTTACTTATTCATACGCGGACAATCTGGAGGATGGCGAGGCGGCTTATTATAAAGGGGATTATAAAACAGCATACACGTTGTTATTGCCTGAGGCGGAAAAGGGGTTTACCGCAGCTCAAATGCGCCTCGGCGCCATGTATGAGAAAGGCCAGGGCGTAGCGCAGGATTATAAAGAGGCTGTTAAATGGTATAAGCTTGCGGCGGAACAGGGGGATGTGAAGGCCCAAAACAATTTAGGCACTATGTATTCCGAGGGCCGGGGAGTAGAGCAGGATTATAAAGAGGCTGTTAAATGGTATAAGCTTGCGGCAGAAAAGGGATTTGTGAAGGCGCAATGCAATCTGGGCATCGCCTATGAAAACGGTCAGGGAGTATTGCAGGATTACAAAGAGGCTATCAAATGGTATAATCTTGCCGCCGGGCATGGAGATGCCAGGTCCCAATACAATTTAGGCTATATGTATTCCGGGGGCCTGGGAGTATCGCAGAATTACAAAGAAGCTGCTAAATGGTATAAGCTTGCTGCCGGACAGGGATATGTGAAGGCCCAAAACAATTTAGGCCTTATGTATGATCAGGGGCGCGGAGTATTGCAGGACAATAAAGAAGCTTTCAAATGGTATAAGCTTGCGGCCGAACATGGACATGCCACGGCCCAATACAATTTGGGCTATATGTATGCTGAGGGCCGGGGAGTAGAGCAGAATTATGAAGAAGCTGTTAAATGGTATAAGCTTGCGGCCGGACAGGGATTTGCTGCAGCCAAGTGCGACCTCGCTGAAATGTATGCCAAAGGTTCAGGAATAAAAATGGATTTGGCAGCCGCTAAAAGACTCGCAAAAGAGGGCTTTGAAGCCGGCGCGGAATATTGTCAGGATGTATGGAAGAAATATAATCTGGCGGAAGACTAAGACTGGATATATATAGTATATTCGTTAAGAAGTGTGTTTTCACGCGTTTTCACTGCTCGCTCTGTTTTATTCTCATTGCACCGTGGAGCACGTTCAAAATCTGTATCTCGGCTCTGGTGCGATAAGGTGTTCCTACTATAACCAGTTCGCGTGTGCCCCTTTTCCTGCCTGGTCGCCCGCTGTTAGGGAATTGAATTAACTGCCGTGCTGATTCAATGATATCAATAATGACTCTTGTTGCCGCGCCAGGATTATCTTGAGCTATATAATTCTCTATTTCATCTAACTGCTGTTCCGCTTTCTCAGTCCAGCGAAGGCGCAAGCTTTGCCCTCCACTTGCTTAGAAGAACATCATGGTCTATCAATTTGCCCTCATCCGCATCCTTAATCCCTTCTTCGATTTCACGCAATTGCCACTCATACTGAGCAATTAAGTCGTCTACGGACTGTTGTATCAGGTATGATCTGGACCTGTCCATAAACTTCGCAATGGTTTCAAGTTTCCGTCTTTTTTCATCGTCCATTCGAACAGTTATCGTTGCTGCACTCATAGTTTCACCTCCACGTAAGACACTATAACACGGCGTGTCACATTAGTCAAATAAATCCTCTAATCAACCAAGGCAAACGCACTATGTGCCAGAAAGCCGAAATTTTCGTCATGCCCGAAGTTCTTAATCGGGCATCCAGACACAAATAACCTGGATTCCCGCTAACGGACTGCGGGAATGACGACTTATAAGCCGAAATTTTGGAGTTTATGGCAATATTGCAGTTAGTTTTTACTCGAAAAACACATAGTGCGTTTGCCCTGTCTAATCAACGATCTCTTTCGATATTAATATAACAGGCACAACATGAAATTGTAATAAATCTATAAAATCCCTCCTAACCTCCCTTTGCCAAAGGGAGGTATTTCCCCTCTTTGGCAAAGAGGGGTGAGGGGAGATTTTCCGGTCAATGTCTATTCAATTATGAGACTCTTAATAATTGCAGCGGCACAAACTGATAATTTCGGACAGCCCATAAAAAAAGGGGGAATGTTGCCATTCCCCCTTTGAATTAAAGCAGTATCAGTGAGTGTCTTATTTGTTGTGGCAGGTCAGACAGAGTGCGCTGCCGGCGTCAGATTTCCACAGGAACATTTCACCTGAATTGCCTGTGTTATGCACGGAGTGGCAGGTGTTGCATTCCATGGTGCCGGTATTCGAGAGGGCCTGGGTTACCGTCAAGCCAGTAGCCAGTACGGATGTGTCCGGGTTATTAAGTGAACTATTGGACAGATGCTGTTGATAAGCTACCTGATA
The DNA here is from genome assembly GCA_963784135.1 of Nitrospirota bacterium. Classification (GTDB taxonomy): domain Bacteria; phylum Nitrospirota; class Thermodesulfovibrionia; order Thermodesulfovibrionales; family Dissulfurispiraceae; genus JADFXI01. The sequence continues at coordinate 208,824 of CAWAQG010000012.1, forward strand.
GTTGAACCCGATAGGATGATGGTTGCTGAGATCGCCGCCGGCGCCAATGTTAAACCCGGTATTCATCAGGTTTTTTCCGGTGTTGCCGCTAAAGGACCCGGGGTCGCCGGAATATTGCTGTAATGCATAGCTTGCGGTATCGCTGATTCCACCTGCATTACCGTATGCGGCAGTCGCAATTGAACCGTCATGGCAGCTAAGGCAGAGCTTTGAAACGCTTCCTATTGTGAAGCTGGTCGGGGCAGAATGCGCTGAATCCTGAGGGTTTCCGCCGTTGGAATAGAAGGTGAAGGTGTTTTGAGTTGTAATGTCATGGTTCCATAACGGCACATAATTGAAACCATAATTAGCAGCATCCGATGGCTTTATCGTATGATGCGGGGCATGGCAATATATACAAATTCTGTTAAGACCATCACTTGAATTGCCATAGCCGGCTATACCTGCCGGTCCGGTTGAACTCAAATCATGCATGGTACCCACAATCGTAGTACCGGCAAATGCACTTGCTGCAACAAAAAGAAACACAAATAAAACGGACAATGCTGTAAGCATCTTTATTTTCATTGGTAAGTGTCCTCCTTAACGCTCTTTTCACTTCTTAACTTTTTACACAACTTTCCTGCTGAAAGCAGGTTTTCTTTTCCCCCCTTCCACGAACCCCCATCCATGAAAGGAACGACTTCAGCAGCAGGCAAATTTTCAAATCTTGCGGTTTAATATGCAATCTAAATGCCAGCTTGACGGGTAATCATTGATATAGGTTTGAAAACAGGTAGTTAGGGCCAAACTTGAAGTGTCAACGTGAGTCCCTAAACGCCAGTAATACCTAATGAGTTGGCTAAATCGCCAAACCGACAAGGCCAAAAGACCGTTAAAGGCCGTGAAACGCTAAAGGCCGTGAAACGTGAGACGTAAAACGTGAGACGTAAAAGAACAAAGGCCAAAAGACCGTGAGACATGAAACGTGAAGGAGCAGTAACTGATTGTAATAACAAGATAATATTGAAAATAACACCGGGAACTGTCACTCCGGCTTGTCCGGAATCCGTTCTTTTTCACGGCCTTTCTGGTTTTTGTCGTTTCACGTTTCACGATTCACGTTTCACGGCCTTTAAACGGTCTTTAATATCTGGTCAAAACACCATCGGCTTCCGGAATTTCGCCTATACTATATAGGCGAAATTCAGCCCCGACCAAGGCAAAAGTTAGATTTCCATTGATTTTCAGGATGATAGCAATTTGCCCTGCTCCCGGCACACATTTTGCTTCTTACCTTTCACCCCCAGAAGTATTTGCAGGCAGGCTTATCAGGAGGTGGAACGCTTAAATATTTGAGGAAAAGGTTCATCAAGCAAACTTAAGGAGGTTGTTTTAGTGAAGACAACGAAAAGAATAACGGTATCAGACCATACGAAAAAGGGGGTTTAACTTAATGAAACAGAAGACGTTACTATATCTGTTTTTAATATTGACAGTTTTCACAATGCCGCTTCTTCTGCCTAATAGCGCAAAGGCGGTTTACCTGCCGGATGGCTATAGGGCCATGCCTTCAGGCAATGGCGTCGCCTGGTACTTTCCGGGCCAGTGCGTTAACGGCATAGCTTCTAACGGCACAATGACAATATCTACGGAAAAACAAGTTACCGATTGTGTAGCTCATACATTCCCATCTGTTACAACCGGGGCAAATTGCACAACCTTCGGCACCGGCGGTGGTACCACCGGTGATGGCATTTCGCATTACTGGACCAGCACTTGCGTTGACAACAATACCGGCGCAGGCTACTCCTTCGGAAAGTTGCCCATGTCTCAGGCAAACTGTACCAGTATTGCAACGGCTGCAGGAAGCGCAGCAACTTACAAATTAGCCTGTACCTCGAGCTGGTACGTAACAGCCAGTGCTCCCCCCGCTATAGCTACTACAAACATGGGCGCGAGCAACGTAGGCTTGACGAAAAATAACGTTTCTACACCCGGCATGGCCGGCTTCTGCTATTCAACGGTCGTCCTTTCTGACACTAACAACACATCAACAGGCTATGGCAATCCGGCTTCTATAGTTGTTGCCGGCACTTGTCCGACATCCACCGTCGGCTATTCATGGACCACCACCACCCCTTACGGCGCCACCGGTGCCTGTACATACTCTTATGGCATAGCAGGGTATCGTGCCACTCCTCTCACCGAGAAAGACGGTGTTACAACTGTTACTGCCGACAGTACAGTTGCAGATGCATTAGGAACAGGAGGCAACTTCTATTATTATAACTTCGCCGCCGACTTCCCGACACAGGGCCAATGTCTTGCCAATGGCGCCAGTTGGAACAGCGCAACAGGTGAGGTCCCATCGGCCGGCACTCCGCAAAGCGTGATCCTTGCAGGCGGAGGCTTCGCTGGATCAACCTTTACTTATCCGCAATACATTTACGCTAGCAGCGGCCAGTGCGGCATGTGTCACAACGGCACAGATGAAGGCAATGGTGGTTCTACAGGTCCTTCTGATAACTGGAAAGAGCAGTATCTCAAGACCGGCCACAGAAATTCGCTGAGAGCGGTAAACGCAGACATAACAGCGAATGGCGGCTGGGTAGGCGCCAGTCCGTTCCAGGTCGGCGGCACTGCTTATACGAGTGATGAAACCGGTTCAATTAACTGGTTGGCCGGTACGGCAGGAAGCGCAACTAACAAGACGCTCTTCTATCTTATCGGAGGCTGGATAAGCCCATACCAGTACGACATTACTGGAAACAGCAGCGGCTCGACTACAACTATTAATGTGACTTCAACAAACGCCAACCAGACCGCCTGCTTTGCATGCCATACCACCGGCTACCAGAACGCGGCGTCAAACACAGGCCTCTGCTCTGACAGCACGCAGACCACTTCTGCAGGATGCAGCTCTGAAAACGGGACCGGGTTTACCGCAGGCGGAGTTACTTACACTGCCACATCCTGGATACCAACCACAGGTATACAGGGAGGCGCCCCATTCTCCGGCTCAACCTTCAAGGGAGTCGCCACCACCACCATGTTCCCTGATCAGGGCCCGCTGGGACCTAATTTTGGAACGGCGAACGCGTTAGAGCCGCAGAATACGTTTGCAACCATTGTCCTTCCCGGCACAGGCGCATCATATAATCCGCGATGGGATTTTGATAATGTTCTGTGTTCGAGATGCCATGGTTCGTTTACACAGGTCAATTCCGCTTCCTCTATTGGGTTCCCTATGGACCCATGGGGTGACAAATCCGGCTCCGGGTCCTCGAATTTGCCCCCGGAAAGCGGCTATATAATGAACAACATGTGTCTCGGTTGTCATATGAGCCTCGCTACAGACCCTGCTTCTACACCTACAGTCGGCGCTACCATTCTCGATCCTACACAGATCCCGACAACGTCGGCCACAGCAGCTTCATATGCTGACTGGAGCGGTTATGGAAGCGACGGTAACCAATTCCTGAACAGCCCGCACGCAAGGTTCAGCGGAACGGTCCAGCCGAACGTAACAGGCACGTATGACCTTGGCGTCAACACCACCTATGCCAGCTTCAGCAGCGGCTTCCAGGGCAGTTATTGCGGCAGCAGTGGTTTGGCGTATTATTGGAACACCACCAACAGCGATATAGAGCCGATTGCGACCTCAGCTGAATGCACCAGCGCCAGCGGTACCTGGACAAAGATTACTTTGGGTGCTCCTGGTGTTCAGAGCAGCCCGGCATGTATCGACTGCCACGACGTTCACAGGAGCTTGGCGCCTGAAGTAAATGCACTCAGGCCGTTGCATAATGAGTGCGTTGACTGTCATAACAGTGGCGGTGGAAGCGGTCATTACAGCGGTACTAATAGTACCCAGTTGGCCGTACATTCAAACCACCCGGCTTCCGGCGGCACGCCTTATGGCATCGCAACCGGGGATGTCTCTGCCAGCCTGGCCATCGGCGGCAGCGAATTCAGCAGCAACCTTATCGACCAGAGCGCAGCATGCGTAATCTGCCATATGCCTCAAGTCAATAAAGGTGATGTAAACACGCATGTATTCAGGATCAATACCAGTGCCACCTACAGCACATTGCCGTACTGTTCTGTCGGTACTACTCTTGCGAGCTCTCTTGCTGCTGCGACTTCATCAGCCGCTTGTACGGCAGCATCAACGCAGGCAACCTGGATATCGGCAAACGGCGGCCACTCATGCTCTATAACGGCTGCAGCCAATTGCACAACGGCAGGCGGTACCTGGACTGCTTACTCCGGTACAGCCGGGGATGTGAGAGCGCTGACAGCTCCGGAGACATATATGTCTGCCGGCAATATTGCGACAATCAGCAACGCAGTGTGGGTGGATGTTGACCTTGCATGCGGACAGTGCCACGGTGGAAGCCGCGGTTCCTCAGCGGTTGCTAATGGCGCGCCATACTTCTCCAAGGCAACTTTGGCGATTGCTGCTAAAGACATGCACAGGAACTCAGCGACGCCTTCATTTACAACCAGTACGGCATTGAACGGTACTACAACGTTGGACGCTTCTGCAACAACCTGCCCGTCTGATGGAGCTTGCAAGTACATCTTTGCCTATGGAGACGGCAACTTCTCCGCTGCCTCTACGAGTCCCATTGCCACTTATACTTACGGCTCCGGTCCTTACAATGCGACGCTGTATGTTGAGAACGCCAATGGTATAGACAACCCGGTCGCTATTACATCCGCGCAGCTTGTCAGCCTCACGGCGACTGGAACACCTACCACCACTAACACGGCTCCTCAGGCTCTTACCGTTGCCGGTGTTAATTATACCGGCGCCCTTGCGGTACAGCTCACGGACGCCTCCAATGCAACAAGCACCCCTGCAACTGTAACAGTATTATGGGGTGACGGCAGCAGCAACAGCGCTACCCAGACAGGTACTTCATTTACCCATACCTATACGAATCCTGGTAGCTACCCCGTTATTCACAGGGTCAGTGAGACTGCCATTGTGACTAATTCTGCAAACAAAACAATGACAAGCACCTTGACGGGCAGCGAGGTGATGCGTGCCACCGTACCGCAGAAGACATTGACCATTAGCGGTACGATCACAAATGGGGCCAACAACGCACCTATCCCGAATGTGACTGTGGGCTACCACGCGATCGGCACGGCAAATGCGACCTATGCCGGCGGATCTGTAATAACCAATGCGAGCGGCAACTACTCTTTCCTCGTTGCCGGCTCAACCAACTACACAGTAACAGCATCTGTATCAGGGTTTACATTTGCAGCCAGCCCAGCGACTGTTGATGTAGCCGCCAACAGCGTGTCGCAGAACTTTACCGGGACCTCTACGCTTGCTTCGTATCTTTCAGTTTCCGGTACTGTTACGGAAAACACTGTTGGAGTTTTTGGTGCTCAAGTTATTCTCGTTAATCATAGTAACGGCATTGAGATTGCTGGAGGAGTTACCGATAGTAACGGTAACTATAGCTTCCCTGATGCCTTGGTTTCCGGGAGGAACTACGACGTAAAGGTAGTGAATAATACACCTGCAAACGGCGACACTTACACGTCGACGACAATAGCGCTGGGAGTGGTAGCAACCAATCAGACCGCTCAAGACTTTACCGGTACCGGCGGCTGGTAATAACACTCTAAACGTATTAACAATCATTGACTGGCAGGCGGGACATCCCGCCTGCCTTTTTTTTGTGCGCCCGGCAGGGCGCAGACTCGGTGGTGACAGTCCGCTACAATCAAATCTGCCAGTCATGCCCGAAGGCCTTAGTCGGGCATCCATTTTTTAGGTGACATGGATTCCCGCCTGATAGACTGTGTCACAATTAAATATTGCCACTGAATTTATAAAGCCTTTGATATTGCACAGTCCATTCCAATTAATTTCGTCATTCCCGCAGGTAGTAAGCGGGAATCCATGTTTTATCCAAATTGGCCCCTGAAAAGAAAAATAGGGACAGCGACCGTTTATTTTGTTTCGTCTGAGTTAAAGACAGTCTGGCGATAATTGCCCTTCTGCGGTAAGTGATGGGGGTATCCGCCGGCAACGGCACGTGATATTCTCGGCATGGTTGGATAATACAGGTGCAGCGGAATGGATGTCAGTAAAAACGGTCGCTGTCCCTAATTTAGTGTGCGTTTTTTACGGACGGCTTTTATTTCTGTATTGATCTCTTCCATTGAAATTCCGTCTGTCTTCTGTTCGACGGACCGGCGTTGAAGAGAAGTTACTGCGTCAACCGCACGCGCCCGGCGGAATGCCACAAGCGCTTCTTCAAGATTTTCCTCTGTTATTGCTGCAAGGATGGCTATAGGACGTCCGTTGCTGGTGACAACCATCTCCCTTTCCCCGGGAAGTTCTTTCCAGATTTGCGCCGACTTGCTTCTCAAATCCCGAACACTTAAAAATTTCATAGCTTTATCCTCCATCTGTGACTTAATTATGTACACAAATGTCACTCGCTGTCAATCGTAAAACTGAACAGAAGTTACCCCAATTTTTTTCTGACATTCGACATTTCGGTGTATCCCCCTCTTTTCTAAAGAGAGGTTAGGGGAGATTACAGATTTTTATATACCTTCTGAGTCCCCCAATTTTTGAGGTATGACTTTAGCGTATCAAGTTATCCTACTTGACAATATTCCTATAGTATCCTATAATAATATTATCGGAAGGTAGTGTCAAAAGTTTTATGAAAACTGAGGGGGAAAAATGAAACCACAGAGTGCACAGAGAAAGGAACAGATTAGTGAAAAAAGACAAACGGATTGCTTCCTCTGTGAACTCTGATAGGTTTAAGAGGTCCAACGGGTATCAGTATATGATTGGAAAAGCTGAGGACGCAGAGGGGAGGGAACAGACTGTTAAGCAATCCCTTGACTTTTAAGCTTTTCTCTGTGTCCTCTGTGGTTAAGTTTTGACAATACTTATCAGAATGAGAGGAGGTTTTTATGGGTCTTGTAAAAACATCAATTACCATCCCGGATGAAATTTTCAGGCAGGTTAAAGAAATGTCTGAAAACTTTAGCCAGACGGTCGCAGAGGCTTTAAAGGAATACCTTCAAAAGAAAAAAGTCCAGAAAGCGAAAGGAAGCTTCGGCAGTTGGGGCACGCGTGATAAGGACAGCGTTAATATAGTCAATGAATTACGTAAAGAAGGGGAACGGAATTATGCGGACCGTAATCATTGATACAGATATAGCCATTGATTATCTAAGAGGGATCGACTATGCGAAAACGCTTGTGGACCCCCTGCTGGATACCAATAATGCTTTTATAAGCGTACTTAGTGTGTATGAACTCCATGCAGGAATTCGGGAGGAAGAACAAATAAGCACTAATTATTTTATATCTGCGTGTTCTGTCGAATTAGTTACACATGACGTCGCAATCAAAGGAGGGGCGCTCTACAGGCATTACAGAGAAAAGGGGGTCTCCCTCGCGCCTATAGATTGTCTTATTGCTGCGACTGCCCTTATAAAAGGACACAAGATAGCAACACGAAACTCTGCTCATTATCCGGAAAAAGGACTGCTTATCCATATTGGAACAAAGAATTGAGTCAGAAATAAAACAGGATCCATAGAGAGGGCAAATGTTTATACTGGAAAAAGACGCAATCAGCAGGGCAGCAAAAAGACTGCAAGGAGTTTTGGGGGACAACCTTGTTGCTGTGGCGGCATTCGGTTCAAGGGTAAGAGGGGATTTTACAGGGGAGTCGGATTTTGATATCTTTATAGTAGTCAAGAAGCGGGATTTTTCTGTTATTGAAACGGTGATATCTGTCTTTGACGAGGAGGAGGACAGGACGGGCATCCCGTTTTCTTTTGTCATAAAGCCGGTCGCTTCATTTGAAAAAGAAAAGGCTTTTAACACAACATTTTACAGGAATATCAAAAAAGAGGGAGTGAACTTTTATGGTCGAACTTAGCACAGACGAAAAAATTGCCCTGGCAGATATACGCTTTGAAAAAAGCAAAAACATGCTCTCCGATGCGGTCAACAGCTTTAAGTCCGGCATGTATAAAACAAGTGTCAATAGAAGCTATTACGCTGTTCTGCATTCGGCAAGGTCTTTGTTAATACTTAAGGGTGTTGACCCTGTAAGGCATGACGGAGTTAAGACAATGCTGGCATTGCACTTTATCAAGACGGCACTTTTGCCGAAAGATACCCTTTCTGTCTTCAAGGCCCTGATGGCCCTCAGAACAGATGTCGACTACGGGGATTTTGAGTTTGTGAATAAGAATGACGCTGCAGATGCAATAAAACAGGCCAAAAAATTCGTCAAATCCATAGAGATTGTCAGGAAAAAACTGGCTGCGGAAATAGCCTGAAAAATGTGAATAAAGAATGTGAAATGTAAAATGTGAAAAAAAGAAGTGAAAAGTGACTGGTGTTGACTCTTCACATACTTTCATCACATGTTTTTCGTCACGTTTTACATGTTTAGTTCACATTCTTTATTCACGTTTCACATGTTTCAATCACGTTCTTTAAATCATGTCCTGATATGGTTAAAATTGCTTTCCATATGGTATTCTAAAGATATTTCCCTTAGGGATTAAAAGAGCGTGAATCGTGAATAGTGAGACGTGAACCGTAAAAACAACGCCCGTGTTTTTATTTTTTTGCTATTCACGATTCACGTTTCACGATTCACGGCTTTTGAGAGGTGTTGTAATGAAAAAGTTGTTGTTGCTGTTTATGGTTGTTGCGGCGGCCCTTATGTACAGTTGCGCCCCTCCGGAGAAAAAAGAACAGCCCCTGGTATTTTACCCGGAGCCGCCCGAATTGCCGCGCGTGCAATTCCTTGCTTCGTTTGACGGATCAAAGGACATTGTGGAGGAAAAGTCGGCATTCGATGTATTTTTGACCGGAAAAGAGTCCGGGAGCGTTCTTCAAAAGCCTTACGGTGTTGCAGTCTATGACGGGAAGATTTATGTCTGCGACACGTTGAAGAGCGTTATGGTTTTTGATTTCCAGGCCAGGACCTTCAGCCCCTTGCAGGGCGCCCACGGCCTCGGCACTCTGCTCCAGCCTCTTAATATCAGCATAGACAAGGAAGGAAATAAATTTGTGACCGACCCCGTGCGCGGACAGGTAGTGATGTTCGACAAGAATGACTTCTATGTCAGGGCCTTTGGCACTCCCGGAGCATGGAGGCCTGTGGACGCGGCAGTGTATGAGGGCCTCGTATACGTGGCGGACAGGAAAAATGGCGAAATAAAGGTGTTTGACAAGGCCACGGGAGCTCTCGTCAAGAGGATAGGGCAAAAGGGAGATGTGAAGGAGCATCTGGCACTGCCAACCAATATAGCTTTTGACTCCGAAGGGTACTTCTATGTCTCGGATTTGGGGCGATTTCAGATCCTCAAGTTTGACAGGGACGGCCACCTGAGGGACACTCTCGGAGAGGTCGGCTCTGAGGCGGGCCACTTTGCGCGGCCCAAGGGGATAGCGCTCGACAGGGACGGCAACCTTTATGTAGTAGATGCGGCCTTTGACAGCATACAGGTGTTTAACAAGGACAAGCAACTGCTTCTTTTCTTCGGCAAGGCGGGCAAAACTCCGGGTGATCTTCAGCTCCCTGCAAAGGTGGCGGTGGATTATGATAGCGTTAAGTATTTCACCAAGTATGCGGCCCCAAACTTTGAGGTCAACTATCTTGTCGTTGTCACCAGCCAGCTCGGCGACCACATGCTCAATGTGTATGGAGTCGGCAGGGAGAAGGATAAAAAATATCCTACCGACGAGGAACTTGCACGGCAGCTCAAGGAAAGGCTCGATCAAATGAAGAAAGATAAAGATGAGGAAGAGCTGAATAAAAAAAGGGCGGAAGATGAAAAGAAGTGAGAAGTAAGGGCTTTGTTGTGCTGTGGTTAAATTATTAATAAGAATTGCAGCGGCAATAACAATAGTGTGCCTGGCAGGATGCTCCGGACATTATGCGGTGAAGGACCAGGAAGGGAAAATAGGCGATGCGCCCAGCCTGAAATACCGCATACTCAGTTTCTTTTTTGACGGGGTGCCGCCGCCTGAGAAAGAAAAGGGAAAAGGGAAGGAAGTGGCAAGTACGGAAGCGCCGGGAGAGAATAAAGAGAAGCTCGAATACAGAACTCACGGTCCCTTTGCCGCGAAACTTTGCGATGGCTGCCACGTACCTGCCGAAGGCAATCGGCTTATCCTGCCCGTGGAGGAGCTCTGCGTGAATTGTCATGTACTGGACCTTAAGAAGAAAAAGGTGCACGGGCCGGTCGTTGCGGGCGGTTGCAGGGTGTGCCATGAGCCGCACGGGTCGCCGTACAGGTATTATCTCGTATCTGATTCGAAAAAATTCTGTTTTTATTGCCATAACAAAAAGGACATAGATAAAAGGGCTGTGCACAAGGACACGGACAAAGGCTGCACGTACTGCCACAATGCGCATGCTGCCGACAACGAGTTTCTGTTAAGGAAGTGAATATAAAGAACGTAAAACGTGAATCAAAAAAACGTGAGACGTGAAACGTGAGACATTGAAAAGGCAGTAAGAAATGGAAAAATACAGAAGAAGACTGTGAAAAATGAAAAAGGGGAATCGCGGACTATTTATTATTTTCGATCCACGTTTTTTAAACTATTCACGTTTCACGTTTCACGTTTCACGTTCTTTTTCGTTGTTCACGTTTCACTATTCACGCTGTTTATCTTCCTGCCTTCCGCCGCCCTGTGCGATATGCGGCAGTTTATTCCGAGGATTACGGACTATGCCGGAGATGTGGAAACCGATATGAAATATCAGGGTAACGGCACCCAGTCCGGCACGGCGGGAAAGTGGTCCAATACGAGCACATTACTCTCAGAGGGTCTCAACCTCGCATTGTCGGGCTATGTATATCATCCCCGGTTCATTATATTTGTTGGAACAGGCACAGGGGGATTTCAACAGGCGGGGTCGGGAGGCAGCACCGGCGCCACGCCCTTGAACAATTCCTTTGCAACACAATATGAATTAAGGGCCAGGATATTGCCTCAGCACCCTTATAACCTTGAACTGTATACTTCCCGCCAGGAGCCTTTTACAGAGCAGAGCGTGTATTCCTCCGTAAGGCCTGTTACATATGAAAAAGGCGCGATTTTCAATTACCAGAGGTCCTCCCTGTTTTTTAACGGGACTTATCGACTCACGACAAACGAGTCGAGTGATACGACCAACTCCACGACAACGAATGTGTCGGTCGGATATAACATTGGGCATGCTGCCTCTACTGTCGCATACTCTAACGCTGATACGTCCTCTGTTTCCGGCAGGACCAGTTCGCAGAGCACCTATAATATTTCAAACCAGCTCAATTTTGAAAAAATTTCTCTTCTTGATTATATGTCGCTAAGCAGCATACTGGGTCTGACTACGAATACCCGGAAGGACCCGTCTGAGAGCCAGGACGAACAGGATTTGGAATGGTCGGAACAACTTCATCTGGATTTGCCCTGGAACTTTAAATCCAATATTTCGTACAACCTTTCGAAGGACACTATAAAATCGGCCGTTACCGCTCCGGCTACGGCGACAAATCAGTCAAATGACACGAGCAGGTTTATTGCCTCTCTCACCCACCGCCTCTTCAGGAGTCTTACTACCAATTTTACTTATAGTTCGGCTGTGACCACCTCCGAGGGAGGCCAGTCTTCCGGCGACGCCCAGTCTGCCGCTGTCACATACACAAAGATGATACCCGGAGGGGTTTTGACATTAGGCGGCAGCGGCAGTATCGCGACGACTGCCAACAACGGTCCTGTCACGTCGCTCAATGAAGTCCATACCGCCAAAGCGACCGGTGCGGACTTTTTTACATTGCAACAGGGGACAATCGACCAGACGTCCATAACTATCGATGTCGTTGCGCCTCAATCCGGTTTCACGTTTTTGCTCACAAATAATGTGAATTACCGGATTGATACGGTGGGCAATGCGTTCAGGATTACTATCCTGACCCTGAACGGCATTGCCGGGTTTACCCCTGACCCTGACCCTAATTATGTCTACTCGTTTAAGGTGACATACTCCAGCACGTCCGGGAAGTTCGGTCTCAGGACTACAAGCACAGGGTATAGCGCCGGGCTGCAGTTGTTCAACAATCTGGTCAACCCATACTATAGTTATTCGCTTACCAGCCAGAATGTTGTGTCCGGTTTTTACCCCGGAGGGCCGCAGAGCTACTCAGACTCCCTGGCCGGCGTCCGGCTGCAGAAAGGGTACTATAGTTTGCAGTCTGAATACGAGACGTTCCAGTCCACGTCCCATCCCTACACGGCGTGGAGGCAGCGGCTTGGTTTCGGTAAGAAGCTTACTCCGTCGCTCAGCTTTTCAGCCGGAGTATCTTATGCATTGAGCAATTATTCTCAATCTGTTCAGCAAAACGCTTATACTGAAAAGGTGGAGAGTGCGAATATTACTGTTAGGAAGACTTTCCTGTCCAACCTTATTTTTTCATTGAACGTAGCTACTTCAATGACAAACGGACTCGTCTCCTCAACTTCTCTGTCGTTTAACAGTACGCTTACGTGGCGGTTGGGCAGGTTGTATCTCGAAGGAGGGGCCACTAACCAGCGCACCGACAGCGGGTCAGGCCTTTCCAAAGAACAAACATCCGCAGTCTATTACTACCTCAAGATGAGGAGGCAATTGTTTTAAAGGCCGTGAAACGTGAATCGTGAATCGTGAATCGTGAAATGGAGGACAATTGGATCATAAGAACCTGGACATCTGGAAGGAGAGCGTTGAGCTAACCTTGCATATCTACAAAATAACAAAAGGTTTTCCAAAAGAAGAGGGTTACAGCTTAACAAGTCAGATTAGAAGGTCCGCCGTGTCTGTTCCATCTAATGTTGCGGAGGGTGCGGCCAGAAATAGCGATAAAGAATTTATGCAGTTTTTATACATAGCATTAGGATCTTTGTCAGAGGTTGAAACGCAGATGATTATAGCCGAACGACTCGGCTATATAAATCATTCAAAAGAGGTATTCACGAGAATTTCGTCTATTAAGCAAATGACGCTTGGTCTGATAAGACATTTAAAAAATAAAAAGACCGTAAAAACCGTGAAAAGTGAATCGTGAGTCGTGAGTCGTGAAGGCCCAACATCGTTCACGGCTTTCTTTGTGTCTGTTTTTTTACTTGTTTTTGTTCTTTTACTATTCACGATTCACGTCTCACGATTCACGGTTTTTACGGTCTTTAAAAAAGGGAGGAAAGGTATGAAAGTTGTAAGTTTGGCAGGCGTGCTGGCGCTGTCGGTTGTTATTGGACTGGCGGGCGTTGCGCGCGCAGAGGAAGCAAAGGGAAAAGATGCAGCGGCCGCGCCGGCGGCGAACACGGAGCAGGTGAAAACCGCTTCTCCCGGTGACAAGCAGCAGCCGGCGAAGGCGGGAGGGCAGGACTTGAAAGATGTTGTTGCTGCCAGGGTCAATGGCGTTGCCATAAGTCTGGATGCCGTGGTGAATATGGCGAACCGCCTCAATGCCCAAATGGCGCACGCGCACTCAAATGGAGGGCCTGATATTCAGGCTGTACAGAAAGAAGCGCTCGACAGGGTCATAATTCAGGAATTGGCTTATCAAAGGGCGATGGCCGCCGGAATAAAGGTGGAGCAGAAGGATATTGATGACGCCGTTGTCAAAATTAAAGCAGGCATGGGCGGCGAAGAGGGATATAAGAAGTTTCTTGCTAATGAGAAAATGACCGGGGAGTCATTCAGAGCGGACGTGGCAAGGGGACTCGCCATGCAGCGCATTCATGCCCGGGAAGTGGTGGACAAGGTCAGCGTCTCTGAAGACCAGATGAAAGAGGAATATGATAAAGAGAAGAGCAAGTTCCTGCAGCCCGAAAGAATATCGCTCATTGATATTGTTATTTTTTCAGATGCCTCGGATAAGGATTCCGGGGACAAGGTAAAGGGCATACTTGAAAAGCTCAAAGCCGGTGACAATGACCCGTTAAAGCTCGTTCCGGACAGCACTTTTGCTGTCAGGGAATATACGACGAATAAAGACACTGACAAAGAATTGATCGGGGCCGCAAAGAAGCTGAAAGTCGGCGAGATTTCCGGCGTTATAAAGGCCAGGGACAGCCTGCATATAATAAAACTGAAAGAATATGTGCCTGAAAAGCAATTTGCCTATGCCGAGGTCAAAGGTATGATTGAAGCCAAATTAAAGTCTGACGCGGAAATGAAGAGAATGAACGAGTGGGTTGCAGAACTGAAAAAAAATGCCAAAATAGAGATACTGGTGAAACCGGAAAAGAAATAAAGACCGTGAATTGTGAGACGTGAAAAGGCAGAGACAAAAAAGAACGTGAGTCAGACTTGTCCAAAATAAGATTTAAAACGGAAGCCTCGCATTTCGTCATTCCCGCGAAGGCGGGAATCCACTCTTTGAAAAGAATGGATTCCCGCTTACTGCCTGCGGGAATGACGGCCATAAAAACTTTCGTTTTATTCTCAAAGCGCATAATTTGTGACATTTCACGTCTCACGACTCACGTCTCACGACTCACGGTTTTTTCACGATTCACGTTCTTTAATTTCGTTTTACTTTTTACGATGCTTTTAGTGCCAGGGTGCGCCTCACGATGGGTGCTCGACAGCGACATCTCACAGACGCATCTCTACTGGATGGAAGCGCCGAGGAGCGCTAAGGTAATGCACTTAATGTCCATTAGAGGGTTTGAGGAGACGAACGCCAGTCTCAAGTCCTTTTTATTCGGCAAGGGCAGGATCGGGCTGGCGCGGCCGGTGGCTGCGGCCGCGGGCAGTGACGGCAGGTTTGCCATAGCCGATACCGGCTCGAAGTGCGTGCATCTCTATATTCCGGCTGAGCAGCGCTATGTAAGACTGTCGTCCATGGGACCGCTGTCCCTGCTCTCTCCGGTCAGTGTTATTTTCGATGACGAATTGAGATTGTATATTTCTGATTCGGCACTGGGCAGAATATTTGTTCTCGACAAACAGGGCGGGTATCTGTTCTCTATTTCCGATTCAGCTGACGGCCCGTTGAAAAGGCCGACAGGCCTTGCCTGGGATTCTGACAGGAAACTGCTGTATGCCGCCGATACCCTGGCCCATAAAATTTATGTGTTCAACCCGAAGGGCGAAATGGTGTCGTCAATAGGAGGAAGGGGCGAAACGGAAGGGCAGTTTAATTTCCCTACTCATTTATTCTGGTCGCCTGCCGGCTTGTTGTATGTTTCCGATGCCATGAATTTCAGGATCCAGGTACTCAATTCCGCCGGCAAGGTGGTGACTGCTTTCGGTCATCACGGTGACGGTTCGGGTGATTTTGCAGCGCCCAAGGGCGTAGTGGTGGATAAAAAAGGTGTTATCTATGTAGTTGATGCGCTATTTGACAACATTCAGTTGTTTAATGAGAAAGGCGAGTTTCTTTTGACCCTTGGCAGACGCGGAGGAGACCAGGGTGAGTTCTGGCTGCCCTCCGGGCTGTATCTGGACGCCTGGGACAAGCTTTATGTCAGTGACTCGTTTAACCAGAGGGTCCAGGTTTTCCAGATTATCGAGGAACAACCGTAAAAACCGTGAATCGTGAGACGTGAATCGTGAACAGGAAAGTCAGAGACAAAAAAGAACATGAATAGAAATAAAATAAAAAGTGAAAAGAGAAAAAAAGCAGTGAACGATGTTGACCCTTCACGGCTCACGACTCACGACTCACGATTCACGGTTTTTTCACGGCTCACGACTCACGACTCACGATTCACGGTTTTTACGGTTTTTTCACGACTCACGATTCACGTTTCACGTTTCACGGTCTTTTTATTCGCGTTCTTTATGCTGTCTGTCAGTGCTGAGGCGACGACCTCAACAATTATCAATACCAAGCATAACCTTTCCGTAACAGGTCCTGGCACGATACATTCGACTTCCGAAACGCGCATATGCGTGTTCTGCCATACGCCGCACAATGCCGCGCCCCATACACCATTATGGAACAGGGCGCTCAGCGCCGTAACTTATGATACTTATTCAAGCACAACGCTTACAGCACCACGTCCGGGGCAGCCCACCGGCCCTTCAAGGCTCTGCCTGAGCTGCCACAATGGGACAATTGCCCTGGGCTCAGTTTTACAGAATCTGCCTTCATGGGGAACACTGATTACGTCCACATCAACCTCGTCTTATCCCGGCATTCCATCTTCCGGGACAATAACAATGACGGGGTCGATTACAGGAGCTTCCCTTATAGGCGGGAGCGGTAATTTGACCGGCGACCACCCTTTCTCATTCCCATATAGCGCTTCTGTTTCAAATCCGGAAATCTATTCCACTCCTCCGTCGGACCTGCTTTTTTATAACGGTTCCGTTGACTGCACCACCTGCCACGACCCTCATGAGGATGCGTTCCAGTCCCCGGACGGAAACGGCTTTTCTACCGGAAAGTTTTTGGCGGTCAATAACATGAACTCCGCTCTTTGCACAAGGTGCCACAACATTGCCGGGTGGGGCAGTGACTCCCACAGCACATCGACCGTAACAATCGCCGCTGCCTGCGGCGGCTGTCTGCCTGTCTCTCCCAGGATATGGCCCACAACCACGACATGGCCGACGGTCGCGGACTGGGGCTGCGAGAATTGCCACACAATGCACAACGCGGGGAGCACGTCATGGCTCCTCTACTACTCAACTACGGAAGATATATGTTTCCCCTGTCATGGGGGGTCGGGGCCGCAATACACTCCTCCTTATCACGCTGAATATGCGCCGCAGAACGAAGGGCCTGTTTCAGCGGCCATTCAGGGTCCACGGCCCACTGCCCGTGTTGGGGAGGGACCAACCTGTTACAGTTGCCACGATTCACCATCCATAAGTGGTCCACTATTCAATGGCCCTCATGGCTATCAATCCGCGGCCTATGCACTGAATGCACAGCCGGAGCCGGCCCCAAGTGTGGCGAAGAAAAGTATTTACGCGGAGTACCAGAAGCTTTCGCGCCACTCGGTTGAGCAAGCCGGCAAAGTACATGGCAGGAAGGAATCGCAGCGCCTGGTTACGAGACAAGCCACTTGCACCGATTGTCACGATTCTCATTCCATAAGCGGCAGGACGGCGGCAGCTCCATACGCCTCGGGCAGGCTCGGCAAAGTGAGCGGCGTTGATATAAACGGTGTTACAGTGAAGTCGGTAAGGTACGAATATGAGGTATGCCTCAAGTGCCATTCTGATTCGGTCCCGATTGTGCCATTTTCGCCGGGTTTCCCGCGGCCAAGGGTCATCAATTCCACTAATGTCCGGCAGCAGTTTAATACTCTCAATGCGTCCTATCATCCGGTGGCCGGAATCGGCAAAAACACGTCCTATGTGCCGAGCATCCCCAGTCTGTACGCGCCCGGCATGACCTCGTCGAGCATTATTTATTGCATTGATTGCCACGAGAGCGATGATAGTTCGGGGATACCCGGCGCCGGCTATTCAGGCCCGCGCGGGCCGCACGGCTCTCAGTATGCCCCGATGATCAGGGAGGAGTATTTGACTGCCGACAATACCGCCGAAAGCTATCAGAACTATGCGCTGTGCTACCGGTGCCATGACAGGACAACTGTTCTGAATCAAGTCGGCAGCAGCGGCAGTTGGACAAAACATTACAGTCATATTGTCACTGACTCCGCCCCCTGCTCGGCATGCCACGACCCTCATGGCATATATGACACTGCACCTGGAACAACCGGCAGCCATTCGAGGTTGATAAATTTCGATACGAGCATTGTGCAGCCCGTCTCCCCGAACCTCGTGCCGTTGTTTAACAGTTCCATGCCCGGTTCCGGAAGCTGCACGCTGCTTTGCCATGGCCATACGCATAACCATTCGCTATATCCGTAAAAGACCGTGAATCGTGAACTGATAAAGAATGTGAATCGTGAAAATAGCAGACAGTTCCTGTATTTTGTGAGTTCTGCGCCCGTCATGCCCGAAGTCCTTAATCGGGCATCCATTTTTTTAGGGCACATGGATTCCCGCCTGCGCGGGAATGACGGAGATTATCTTGTTATGACAAAAAATTTTACTATTCACGGTTCACTATTCACGTTCTTTAAGGAGGAGAGATGAGCGATTGTATTTTCTGCATGATTGCTGAAAGGAAGGTGCCCGCGAAGATCGTATATGAGGACGAGCATGCGCTCGCGTTCGAGGATGTAAACCCTGAGGCCCCTGTGCATGTGCTGGTCATTCCGAAAAGGCATATTCCCACTATTCTCGATACCGGAGATGGGGATGTTGAGTTGCTGGGCCATCTGCTCGGAGTTTGCAAAAAGATTGCGATGGATAAGGGCGTTGCGGAACGGGGCTTCAGGATTGTAACAAACTGCAACCCTGAGAGCGGACAGACAGTATATCATCTCCACCTGCATCTGCTTGGCGGACGCCGGATGCACTGGCCTCCCGGATGATAAAGACCGTGAATCGCTAAAAGACCGTGAAACGGAAAGACCGTGAGACGTGAATCGTGAAACGTAAAAAAATAAAGACCAAAGAGACAGACGCAAAGAAATTAAATAGAAAAACGATAGTGAACGATGTTGACCTTTCACGATTCACGGTTCACGATTCACGGTCTTTAAGTGACCCTTCACGTTTCACGACTCACGTTTCACGGTCTTTAAGTAAGCGCACTGTATGGGAGGGCGGTTTTCTCAGGGCGGTGAACATTGCCTATACCGACAGTGCGGGCAGCATCAGGACATGGGAAGCGGTTGAGCGGGTGAACTGCAGGGGTATTGTCGCTATTGTCCCGGTGACCTCCGCCCGTGATATCGTGTTGGTGAGACAGTTCAGGCCGGTGATGGACGGCTTTGTCGTGGAATTCCCTGCAGGACTTAACGACAGAAATGAAAGTCTTGAGGAAGCGGCCCGGCGGGAACTGGTCGAAGAAACAGGCTGCACCGCAGATGAATTTATTTTCCTTGCCGAAGGCCCCATTTCATCAGGTCTTTCAACAGAAGTGCTGACTGTTTTTCTTGCGAAGAACGTGACTACAGCGCCTGACCGGCTCAAACAGCTATACCCTCCGGACGAGTCCGAGGATATAGAACTGATAAGAATGCCGCTTTCGGCTATAAATGAGCGCCTTGCGGCCTTTCGGGAACGGGGAGATTTTATAGACCTGAAGATATACGGGCTTGCTGAACTGGCCGGAAAAGCGTTATAAGATTGCAACCCAGCATATCTGCTATATTTCGCGGACCCCGTCATTCCCGCGCAGGCGGGAATCCATTCTTTCCTATATTAACTTGCACATGAAAAAAAATGGATTCCCGTTTTCACGGGAATGACGGCTTTTATTTTGTCTTTATTTCACGATTCACGTTTTTTATTTTTCTCTGCTATTTCATCCCCAGAAACGCCCTCGCAAGAAACGCAGCCATCTGGTCCCTTGTAACATTATCATCGGATGGACATTCGTAGTCACCGTTCCCGCAGCCGGTGGTGATTCCAAGCTCCTTCAACTTCTGGATATATTTGAAGAACGGATTGGCCGGCGACACGTCGGAGAAATAAGGCGTTGTCATTGAACAGTCTAACGCCCGTCCAGCTACCCCTCCATTGCAGGTGAAGGTTTCAGGGCCCTGTCCTGCTTCAACTTGCGTTGCCCTGACAAGAAACGCAGCCATCTGGTCCCTTGTAACATAATCAGTTGTTGTATTGGGAGTACACTCGTAGTCGCCGGACCCGCAGCCGGTGGTGATTGCAAGCTCTTTCAATTTCTGGATATACGGGAAGAACGGATTGGCGGTCACATTTGGCACATCAGAGAAATAAGGTGCTGTCATCGTTGTACAGGATACCGACGCTCCGGACACGCCTCCAGTGCAGGTGAAATTCCAGCCGGCTATTGCCCTTATGAGGAAGGCAGCCATCTGGTCCCTGGTAACATCAGGGGAAGTACACTCGTAGTCGACGTTCGCGACGCAGCCTGTGGTTATCCCTTCCTGATAAATAGCTTCAATGTAGTTGTAGAAGCTGTTGGTGGAAGAAACATCAGAAAAAGTTCCTGGAGATAAGAACTGCCCCTCTACTGCTGATACGCCGTTCGCTATACTAATAGGTTGAACACTGTAAGGGGAAGTCGTGGTATCTATTACTGACAGCGTATTGTTCCCTTTATTTGCAGTATAGACTTTAGTCCCTGCAGAATTTACCGCGATCCCTGCGGGGCCGGCTCCCACAAAAATAGGGCTGCCGACAACGCTGTTGGTGCCGGTATCTATTACTGAGACATAACCGTCCGTTGTATCTGTAACATATAAATAAGTCCCTGCAGGATTTAAAGCGATTCCCCCGGGAATAAATCCCAGAAGAATACTTTGAACAAGGCTGTTGGTGTTGGCGCTGGTATCTATTACTGTGACAGAACCGTCCGAATTTGCAGTATAGGCATAAGTCCCCGCAGAATTTACCGCGATCCCTGCGAGACCACTTCCGGCAGGAATAGGGCTGCCAGGGACGCTATTGGTGCCGGTATCTATTACTGAGACATAACCGTCCGCCCTTGCAACATACACATAAGTCCCCGCCGAATTTACCGCGATCCCCACGGGACTGCCTCCCACGGGAATAGGGCTGCCGACAACGCTGTTGGTGCCGGTATCTATCACTGAGACACTATCGTCTGCAACATTTGCAACATATACAAAAGTCCCGGCAGTATTTATCGCGATGCCTTCGGGACTGCTTCCCACAGGAATAGGGTTGCCGACGACGCTGTTGGTGCCGGTATCTATCACTGAGACACTATCGTCTGAAACATTTGTAACATATACAAAAGTCCCTGTAGAATTTACCGCGACTCCTTTGGGATTAACAAGTTCCGAAGTGATATTGGTAACAACGCTCCTGGTGATTGTATCTAACACTGTTAATCCATTGGTATTCGGAATATATGCAAGAGTATCTGAAGCAGCCGCCTCTGAGAAGATACTTGCAAACGGGGCCATTAACATAATTACAATAAACATTGGAACAGCCGACATATAGCAAAAACTGTTTCGCGCTTTAAGGTTGTGCGCAGGCTTTTGTTTCATTTTTATTGCCTCCATAGTTTAAAAGACCGTGAATCGTGAGAAAACCGTGAGTCGTGAGTCGGTTTTTTTTGCCTTCGCCTTTACGTTTCACGTCTCACGATTCACGTTTCACGGTCTTTACCCGATTTTGATTGCTTCAACGGGGCAGATATTGGCAGCTTCAGTGCAATCGCAGGAATCGCACTTGTCACTGATGACCCAGGCCTTATCATCCCTGAGTTCGAAGACCTCGGGGCATACTTCACTGCATGAGCCACAGCCTATGCATAAATCCATGTCAACGACAGGTGTTGCCATAAAAACCTCCTGGAAAGTAGTTATCGGATATTATAACAAATATCAATAAAAACTGTGGGTGAAAAATAAGGGCAGACCAGGGCAAACGCACTATGCGCCGGAAAGCCGAAATTTTCGTCATGCCCGAAGTTCTCAATCGGGCATCCAGACACACATAACCTGGATTCCCGCTAACGGACTGCGGGAATGACGACTTATAAGCCGTAATTTTGGAGTTTATGGCAATGGAGCATATTCAGTATCTGTTTATAACCTCAATCATTTCTGTCATTGTCTCGAAAGCGGGAAATTTATCGTCAAAAATGGATTCCAGTTTTCACGGGAATGACGCGTTCTTGCTAATCTTTGAGTTTATAAACAGACTCCATTTAACGTCATGCCCGAAGGTTTTAATCGGGCATCCATTTTCCCGGTACAGTGGATTCCCGCTCAACTACCTGCGGGAATGACGACATGCCAGGAAAGGCGAAGACTTTTTGAGGTGTATTTTAGAACAAAGAACCCCAAAAAACCGGGGGAACGCCTGTTATCCAGATTTGTATTGATTTTTAGCAAAGTTTTCTTGATAATTGTTAAGTACTGGCTTATTATATATATCTTACTACGTAGTAGCGCGGGGTGTTAATATGGATATAAAGCAATTTGTTCTCGGCAAGGCGAGAGAGGCAAAAGAAGGCGCGCGCAGTCTTGCAAAGGCCTCTTCCAGCCGTAAGAACGCTGTTTTAATCAAGATGGCGGAGGCCCTCAGGACCAGGGGGAAAGAGCTCATCGCTGAAAATAAAAAAGACATAGAATATGCTGAAAAAAAGGGTCTTTCAAAGGCGCTGGTCGACAGATTGACCCTCACTGAAAAACGGGTGGAGGAAATGGCGGGAGGGCTCATGGAGGTTGCTCAACTTCCTGATCCCGTTGGAGAAATATCCAACATGCGGCAACGGCCCAACGGCATGGCCGTCGGCAGGATGAGGGTGCCGATAGGGGTAATAGGCATAATTTATGAGGCGCGTCCGAATGTTACTGCTGACGCCACCGGCTTGTGTTTGAAGGCAGGGAATGCGGTCATTTTAAGAGGGGGTTCCGAGGCCCTGCACTCAAACAGGGCAATTGCAGCTGTTTTAAGGGACGTTGCAAGCGCTGAAGGGGTCCATGAAGGGGCCATAACGTTTATAGACATTCCCGAAAGGGAGGCCGTTATGGAGATGCTGAAACTGGAGGGCATCATAGACCTGATTATCCCCCGTGGAGGAGAAGGTCTTATAAGGGCCGTAACGGAAAATTCGAGAATCCCCGTGCTTAAGCATTATAAAGGGGTCTGTCATGTCTTTGTGGACAGGGATGCGGATTTGGCAATGGCGGAGGCAATATGTTTTAATTCCAAGGTGCAAAGACCGGGGACCTGTAATGCAATGGAAACAATGCTGGTTGATAAACCCGTTGCCCAGCGTTTCCTTACCGCAATGTTAAAGCGGTTCAGGGATGCCGGGGTTGAATTGCGCG
The DNA here is from genome assembly GCA_963784135.1 of Nitrospirota bacterium. GTDB lineage: Bacteria > Nitrospirota > Thermodesulfovibrionia > Thermodesulfovibrionales > Dissulfurispiraceae > JADFXI01. The sequence continues at coordinate 231,685 of CAWAQG010000012.1, forward strand.
GGTGCGCCGGGACCGTTGCCATGTTTCCTGATATTAAAAGGGTGACGGACGAAGACTATTACCGCGAATACCTTGATCTGGTATTGAATGTAAAAATAGTTGGGGACATGGATGAGGCGATGGAGCATATTGCGAGGTACGGGTCAGCCCACTCGGATGCGATTGTCACCACGAACTATGAGAGGTCAATGAGGTTTTTAAGGGAAGTGGATTCTTCCGCCGTACTGGTGAACGCATCTACCCGCTTGAATGACGGCCATCAATTCGGTCTCGGAGCAGAAATAGGCATATCCACCGACAAAATCCATGCGCGGGGGCCGATGGGGCTTGAAGAGTTGACCTGTACAAAGTTTGTGGTCCTCGGGAACGGACAATTAAGAGAATAAAAAGACCGTGAATCGTGAGACGTGAAACGTGAATAGTAAAACAAAAAACTAAAACCAATCACGACTCACGATTCACGTCTTATATAAAGAGCATAAAGGAGGGCAATGAGAATGTCAGAGAAGCTGGGACACGAAGAGTTTGTCAAGAAGGCCATTGTTAGTCTCAGGAAAGAAGGGTATAAGGGGATACATACGGTGTATTCCGGGTTTAACGAGGCATTTAAGAAGTACTTTGAAGGCGAAGACCCTATCAAAGTGACCACCCAGCTCTCTCAGGAAGGCAAGGTTGTTATAAGGCCTGTAAAAGGCGGCGTTATGCTCTACCTTCCGGAAGATGCCCCTGCAATGAAAGGACAGGGGGATGAGGCGCTGAAAAAAATGGGGCTATAAAAACCGTGGAAAAGACCGTGAAACGTGAATCGTGAGACGTGAAACGTAAAGGCAGAGGCAAAAAAACCGTGAAAAAAATTAAAAGTGAACAAGGGGAAAAAGCAGTGAGAGCCGTTGATCCTTCACGACTCACGACTCACGACTCACGATTCACGGTCTTTTCACGATTCACGATTCACGATTCACGATTTTTATGAGGCTGGGAATCTTTGGCGGCACATTCAATCCTGTTCATTCAGGACACTTAAGGACTGCTGAGGAAGCGAGGTATAAACTCCGGCTTGATAAAGTGATTTTTGTGCCGGCCGGGAACCCTCCCCTTAAGGAGCGCGATGCGGTTGCTGCGTCACACCGATATGCAATGGCGACCCTTGCGGCTGCTTCCAATAAAGACTTCATCGTTTCCGATCTCGAAGCCGTCAAGCGGGGAAAGTCGTATACGGTTGATACTCTTCAAACGCTTCGTAAGAGGTATCGCGGAGATGAACTGTTCTTTATCCTCGGCAGCGACGCCTTTCTCGATATGCCGAAATGGCGGGAGCCGGAAAAACTGACAGGCCTGATGGATTTTATTATCGTGGGGCGTCCCGGGTCCAGCTTTGATGCCATTGCAGGCTCACCCTATATCAAAAAGGTGAATAGTGGAGAAGTGAATAGTGAATTGAAAAAAGAAGAAGTTTACAATGCCTCTAACGATTCACGTTTCACCAACAGTAGGTGCTTTGGAAGCACGTCTCACGATTCACGGTCTTTGAAGTTGGTGAGCGGCAGAAGAGCTTTTTTAGTGCCGGTCACGCAGATGGATATATCGTCGTCCGGCATCCGGCGTCTTGTTAAGGAGAAGATGAGTATCAAATACCTTTTGCCGGCATCAGTGGAAAGGTATATAAAAAAATATAAATTGTATCTGTAAGACCGTGAGTCGTGAGACGTGAATCGTGAATAGGAAAAATAAGAAGAAACAGTTAGACGTGAGAAGATAAAGCAATAAATGAAATCTGACAAACGCGTAAAAAGTTGGGGAATGCTTTTTTTCGTCATTCCCGTGAAAACGGGAATCCACTCTTTTCAGGTAGTTGCGTACGCCATGGATACCCGCCTTCGCGGGTATGACTACTTTTTGCGAGACCATCAATATTCATGAAAGGTGATATGACAAAACAACGGTTTTTTAACTCTTTTTTGTGCATTTACCATTCACGGTTCACGTCTTTAGGAGAAAATGAGTAGACGGTTGCTTGTTATAGATGATGATGAGAGCGTAATCCGGTCCATACGTAAGGCATTGGAACCCCTTGACTATGAGATAGAGACAAGGAACAACATCAGGGCGGGCATTAAGATTGCCGACAAATATAAGCTCATCTTGCTTGACCTCATGCTTCCGGACGGCAACGCTATTGATGCGTTGAAGGAGCTGAAGGTCTTTAATCCCGATACTCTCGTGATTATCGTTGCCGGGCACGGACGCAGGGAAAGCGCCATGGAGGCCATGAAGGAGGGCGCCTATGATTACCTGGAAAAGCCGTTAGACATTGAGGAACTGAAAATTGTTGCAGATAAGGCCTTCAGAGACATAGCCATGCGCGAAGAACTCCTGAAGCTCAGGCAAAGCAGAGAAGATTCCATGCCCTTTCATAATACGGGCCAGATTGTAGGCAAATCCCGCGGTATTCTGAAAGTTTTCAAAGAAATCGGGAGAGTTGCGCCAAAAGATGTTACTGTCCTTATTTCCGGCGAGAGGGGCACCGGCAGAGAGCTTGTAGCGAGGGCAATCCATAAAAACAGCGGAAGAAAATTAGGTCCCTTTGTTGCCGTCAATTACGCTTCGATTCCCAGGGAGCTCATGGAAGCCGAGCTTTTCGGCTGGGAGAAAGGCGCTTTTCCCGGGGCAGTGGAAAAAACGGAAGGCAAGATACAGGCTGCTTACGGCGGCACGTTGTTTATGGATGAGATTTCCGACTTTGATGCCGGCCTCCAGTCAAAGCTCCTGCGCTTTTTGCAGGAGAGGGAGTACAGCCTGATGGGGAGCAGCAAGGTCATCAAAGCCGACGTCAGGATTATTGGGGCCACCAACAAGGACCTCAAGGAGTGCGTGAGGTGCGGCCTCTTCCGCGAGGACCTGTTCCACGGGTTCAGTGCTGTTGAGGTGAAGCTGCCCCCTCTCAGGGAAAGGAAAGAAGATATGCTCCCCTTAGCGCGCCATTTTCTTAAAGAATCAATAAAGGCCTTTGAGCTGCCTCCAAAAGATTTCTCTAAAGATGCCGAAAGGTCGCTCTCGGGCTATGATTGGCCCGGCAATGTGACGGAGCTTGAAAACTGTGTAAAACGGGCTGCGGTCCTTTCAAGGGGCAGTCTGATCGAGAGGAGGGAACTCTTTGCCAATGATTATAATGCGTGCTCTATAAAAGAGTTTCTCGAGGTAAAGCTTGACGGCTTGCTGAAAAAAATGACGAGGATTGAAAATTCCAATCTCTATGAAACGATCATAGCGGAAGTGGACAAAGCCCTCCTCGGCGTTGTGCTGAAGGAGACCGGCGGGAACCAGGTCAAGGCGGCAAAGGCCCTGGGGATCAACAGAAACACACTCAATAAGAAGATGAAAGAGTATAAACTCATTTGATTTTTAAGTGTTAAGTGTGCTATAAAAGTAATTCTTGGGTGCCCCAAATTTTTTCTACTGGAAATTGGTGTATCCTCCATGCCCTTCCTTTGTGAAAGGGCTTTATATCCATATGGAGGTGTTTGATGAATTGGTACGAAAGCATGGTCATTCTGAATCCTGCCCTCAACGAAGAGGAAATAAAATCCGCTATTGATAAGGTTTCAGAACAGATAACGAAGTCGGACGGCGAGGTTTTCAAGGCTGATAACTGGGGGAGAAGGAAGCTCTCTTATGAACTCAATAAACAGAAGATGGGAGTATATATATTCTATCTGTTCAAGGCCCCTTCCTCCACGATCGGCAAGATCGAAAGTTTCTTTAAAGTTTTTGACCCTGTTCTCAAATTTATGGTCATCAGGCTCGGCAGTAAACAGATAGAAGCGCTTCCCAAAGAAGTCCTTGGCGTCACTGTTGCCTCGCCTACCGGGGTCCCCGAAAAGTCGCAGACTTTGGGGGGTGTGGCTCAGCCGGTTGAGCCCCCGGCAGATGTGAAAACAGGCGCTGATGTTTAACCGTATCATTCTCATAGGGAACCTTACAAGAGATCCGGAAGTGCGGTATACTCCGGGCGGGACGCCTGTTGCCACGATCTCAATTGCCGTCAATTCCAAGTACAAACAGGGTGACGAAACAAAAGAAGAGGTGCTTTTTATCAATGCGGTTGTATTCGGCAAGCAGGCTGAGAGCTGCGGCCACTATCTGAACAAAGGCAATCCTGTTCTCGTGGAAGGCAGGCTGCGCGAACGGAAATGGGAGTCGGAAGGGGTCCAGAAGAGCAAATTTGAAGTTATAGCGAGGGATGTGAGGTTCCTGCCGAAGCGGGATTCCGCCCGAGGCGGACAGACCCGTGTCGAAGGTCCTGAGGCTGCCGATATGACGCCGCCGGATGAAACAACGGATTTAGAGCCGTTTTAACTTGATAATTACCTGTAGCTTGCTGAAGGGTTACCGGATTTCTGTCATTCCGGCTTGACCGGAATCGTTTTTTCGGACGGATTCCCGACAAGCGGGAATGACAACGAGTAAAGATTCAGCTTTTAGATACCCCGTAGCTTGCTGCGGGGAGGTCCATTAAATGAAAGGAGAAAATATGCAACAGAAGAGATTTCAGAAAAGGAAATTCTGCAGGTATTGCGCCGACAAGATAGCGTTTATTGATTATAAAGATTTAAAAGGCTTAAGGAGCTATATGACTGAGCGCGGTAAGATACTTACAAGGAAAATGACCGGCACCTGTGCGGCCCATCAGCGGGAATTGACCACTGCAGTCAAGAGAGCACGGTATATTGCGCTTTTGCCTTTTATGGAAAAATAGGGATGCGCATACCGAAGAGCTGGGTGCCTTTTATGGCTAAACAGATTGTCAACAATCTTGTCAGCAAGGGCCTTGTTGAGCCGGCGGTCGCCGTTGAGCGGCTCATTGAAGAAGCGGAGACTTTGCTCCTCGAGGAGCTTATGGCTGAAGACAGGCTTAATGAAGAAGTGCGGCAGTTGTTGAAGAAATACGAATCTGAAATAGAAAAAGGAAGGCTTGATTTCAGGAAACTCTTCGATATGACAAAACAGAAGCTTGTCAGGGAAAGGAACATAGTACTATGATGCTCTCTGACGATAAGATAACCCATACAACCCATATGCTGCTGAAAGGGCTGATGGAAAAGGGCTTGATTGTCCTGAAGGAGGATGACAGCCTGGTCAGGAGGGAAATAAAACGTACTATCACCAACGAGTTAAAAGTCGGCGAGGACATTGATGCCGAAGTGAGGAAAAAGCTCCAGTCTTATACTAAAAAGCTTATCGAGGGGAGCCCTGAGTGGGAAATCATGTATAGAAAATTTTTTGAAGAGGAAGATGCCAAAAAAGGCCGGAAGTAGTTATGATTTTCGCATCGGACATCACCGAAGAGGAGATTAAAAGAGAGCGGAACATTGCCCGCGACCTCCGCCAAAGCACTTGGTGGAAAAGGAAGTGCGCCGCCGGCACCTGCTACTACTGCAATGCAAAATTTTCCGCAAGCCTGCTCACCATGGACCATGTTGTGCCGCTTACCCGCGGCGGCAAGTCCGTAAAGAGCAACATTGTCACTGCCTGCAAAACCTGCAATAATAAAAAGAAATATCTGCTCCCTATGGAATGGGACGAGTATCTAAGAAGACCGTGAATCGTGAGTCGTGAATCGTGAACACAACGTCCGTGTTTTATTTTTTTACTATTCACGTCTCACGATTCACGATTCACGGTCTTTAACAGTTGCTGCGCCCGCTGGTCATCCGGTTTTATCTTTAATCCTGCCGTTAATTCTGCGCGTGCTTTTTCTATTTGCCCCATCCGATAGTAGGCAAGTCCAAGATTGAAATGCGCAACTGCACGATCAGGTTTCAGGCTGATGGCGGCGAGATATTCATCTGCGGCTTCTTTAAACATATTGCGGGCCAAATAAATATCGCCAAGCGCATTATGCGCCTCCGCAAATCCTGGCGCCAGCCTGATAGCAAAGAGATACTCTTCCTTAGCCATGTCAAGCATGTTCAGGGTTTTGTAGATGTTGCCCAGATTATAATATGTGTCTGCGTGGTCCGGCCTCAACTTTGCTGTAATAAGATATTGGTCCACAGCCCTGTCAAGCATATTTAGAGATTGATAAACAACGCCCAGATTATAATGAGCGTAAGCAGAATTAGGCGCCTGTTGAATAGCAGTAAGATATTGTTCAATGGCCTTATTAGGCATGTTGCGATCAAAGTAGGCTATTCCAAGGATTATATGCACTTCCGATATGGCCGGTGATTTCTCCGCACAATCTCCCCACAGCCTTACGCGGTCCCCCCATAGGTCGTTCCTGAGATACGTTGCAACTGATAGAGCGCCGATAATAAGTACAAGCAACACAATTAAAGGCCGTGAAACTAAAGGCTGTGAGACGTGAAACGTGAAACGTTTAAAGGCCGTGAAACGTGAATCGTGAGACGTGAAACGTGAAAAAAACCAAAAGGCCCCGGTAACGACACAAATAATCATTCCTATTGAAGGCAGATACATGCGATATTCATTTATAAGCATAGGCAGCGGGATAATGCTTGATTCGACGGAAAGGGTGATAAAGAACCACAGTATACCAAAACCCATCAACCTGAAAAACCGTGAATCGCTAAAAGGCCGTGAAACGTGAGACGTGCTTCCAAAGCACCTACTGTTGGTGAAACGTGAAACGATTCCGGCTTGTCCGGAATCGTTCTCTTTAGTGTTGTCCTTTGTCTTTATCACCAGATATACTCCCAGTCCAAATAACAAAAACAGAAATACAGACGACAGCAATACCGGCAGAGCGAAAAAAGATTTGTAAACAGGATAGTCATAATAAACATTCTGTTTTAGAGGGAAGAATAGAAGTCTTAAGTAGGTAACAATAACTCTTAGTTGGGTGAGAAAAAAATCACCTCGGGAAAATATCCTGTATGTTTCAGTATTAATCCGGGGTGCTCCGGTCAGGCTTATGATCGTCAGGGGTATGATAGCGAGTGTGAGGAGTATGGGGACAAGGAACGTGAATCGTGAAACGAGGGAGGCTTGGCGATGGGCAATAGGCGATGGGTGATAGGTGTTATTGAAAAAGCAGAACTCGTATAACACAAGCACAAAAGGCAATGTAAAGGCATTTTCCTTTGTCTTCATAGCGAGCACTGCCGAAACCAATGAGATAAGAAAGAACGTGAGACGTGAACCGTGAGACGTGCTTCCAAAGCACCTACTGTTGGTAAAACGTGAAACGATTCCGGCCCCCTGTGTTGTCATTCCGGCTTGTCCGGAATCGGTTTCTGAACTCGCAATCAACCTTGCCTTTATATAAAAAACAAGTGACAGCAGATAGAAGAATGCCACAAGAGACGCAAAGCGCTGGAACACATAGGTCACTGCCTCTGTCTGCAGGGGATGCACTGCAAATATAGCGGCGGAGAAAAAAGCGATTAAAGACCGTGAATCGTGAATCGTGAGACGTGCTTCCAAAGCACCTACTGTTGGTGAATCGTGAGACGTGAAGAACGGAGTTCTGAAGGTCAATAGAACAAGGAAATAAACAAGGATGGAGTTTGCAATGTGGATGGCGATGTTGACGATATGGTAGCCGGTCACGGACAATCCGTGTATCCTGTAATTGAGGGCAAAGGTGAGATAGCCGATATAGCGGTTTATGAGGGCAGTGTAAAGTGGAAGCTCTTTTGCATCTGATGGGCTCGTGAAATAATGAAGGTCTTTTACTATGGGATTATTGACAATAAACTCACTTTCATCCCATTGAAACGGAGCATTGAGGGTATTGGAGTAGATGACGAGGATGAGAAAGACTATACAAAGAATGTGAATAAAAGAATGTGATAAAGAATGTGAAACGTGATTAAAGAATGTGATTGAAGAACGTGAAACGTGAGACGTTAAACGTGAAGAGTCAACATCGTTCACTGCTTTTTTTCCAGTTTCACTTTTTTCTTTTTCACTTTTCACTTTTCGTTCTTTTTTGTGTCTGTTTCCTTGGTCTTTATTCTTTTACGTTTCACTTTTTACGTTTTGCATTCTTTAATCACGTTTCACATTTTACATTCTTTAGTCACGGTCTTTAATAAGTCCTGTGCCTTTTGGTCGCCCGGCTTTATCTTCAGCCCTGCCGTTAATTCCTGGCGGGCCTTATCCATTTGCCCCATCTGAAAATATACAAAGCCAAGATTAAAATGCATCTCCGCCACATTCGGGCTTAGGTTTATAGCAAAAAGATAGTGCTCTATAGCCTTGTCATAAATGTTGCGGGCTTGATAGATAACGCCAAGATTATTGTGTGCCTCTATATAATCAGGCTTTTGCTTGATTGCGGTCAGATAGTGCTCCATAGCCTTGTCATATATGTTGCGAGACTGATAGATGACGCCAAGGTTGTAATGTGCCTCCGCATAATCAGGCTTCAGCTTGACCGCTATCAAATATTGTTCTATTGCCTTGTCAGGCATGTTAATATCTCTATAGATATTGCCAAGATTATAATGTGGCTCTGCGGCTGCCGGCTTCAGTTTAACAGCAAGCATATACTGCTCTATCGCCTTGTCAGGCATGTTGAGTGATTTATAGACAAGCCCAATATTATTATGTGGCTCTGCATAATCGGGCTCCAACTTGATGGCAATTAGATACTGTTCCATGGCCTTGTCAGGCATGTTGCGAGACTGATAGATATTGCCAAGATTATTGATTACTCTTGCCTGAGCGGGGGATTTTTTAACGGTATCTTCCCATAGCTTTATGCTGTCTTCCCAAACTTCATTCCGCAGGTATGTTGCAACTGACAGAACTCCCATAATAAGGACGAGCGTAACTACCGTGAATCGTTTAAAGGCCGTGAATCGTGAATCGTGAATCGGGAAACGGGAAAAGACCAAAAAGACCCCTGTGACGATGCAAATAATCATTCCTATTGAAGGCAGATACACGCGATATTCATTAATAAGCATAGACAGAGGTATAATGCTTGACTCGACCGAAAGTGTGATAAAGAACCACAATATGCCGAAACCGATCAACCTGAAAAGCCGTGAATCGTCTTCTTTGCCTTTAGCTTTTGTCCCATTGCCTATCGCCCATTGCCTATTGCCTATTATCATCCATACTCCCAATCCAAATAACAAAAACAGAAATACAGACGACAGCAATACCGGCAGGTCGAAGAGAGATTTAAACACCGGATAGTTATAACTAATGTTCTGGTTTACAGGAAGGAACAGCAGCCGAAGGTATGTGATAATGACCCTGATTTGGGTGAAAAAATAATGCCACCGTGCGAACGACCAGGCCCCATATGCGCCTGGATCAAGTTCGTGCGCGCCGGTCAGACTCATAAGAGTCAGAGGAATAATGAGAAGTGTAAGAAGTATTGGTGCAAGATAAAGCAGACGGCGAGTAACCCCACCCATCCTCCCCTTATCTAAGGGGAGGAGAGAGGAGGAGTTAAAGAAACAGAACTCGTATAACGCAATCACAAAAGGCAATGTAAAGGCATTTTCCTTAGTCTTCATAGCGAGCACTGCTGAAAGAAAGGAAATTAAAAAGAATGTGAAACGTGAACCGTGAAACGTGCTTCCAAAGCACCTACTGTTGGTGAACTGTGAAACGATTCCGGCTTGTCCGGAATCGGTTTCTGAACTCGCAATCAACCTTGCCTTTATATAAAAAACAAGTGACAGCAGATAGAAGAATGCCACGAGAGAGGCAAAGCGCTGGAACACATAGGTCACTGCCTCTGTCTGCAGGGGATGCACTGCAAATATAGCGGCGGAGAAAAAAGCGATTAAAGACCGTGAATCGTGAATCGTGAGACGTGCTTCCAAAGCACCTACTGTTGGTGAATCGTGAGACGTGAAGAACGGAGTTCTAAAGGTCAATAAAACAAATAAATACACCAGCACGCTGTTTGCAATATGGATGGCAATGTTGACGATATGGTAGCCGGTCACGGACAATCCGTGTATCCTGTAATTGAGGGCAAAGGTGAGATAGCCGATATAGCGGTTTATGAGGGCAGTGTAAAGTGGAAGCTCTTTTGCATCTGATGGGCTCGTGAAATAATGAAGGTCTTTTACTATGGGATTATTGACAATAAACTCGCTTTCATCCCATTGAAACGGGGCATTGAGGGTGTTGGAGTAGATGACGAGGATGAGAAAGACTATACAAAGAATGTGAATAAAAGAATGTGATAAAGAATGTGAAACGTGAGACGTGAGACGTGAAGAGTCAACGGCTCTCACTGCTTTTTCCCCTGGTTCACTTTTTACTTTTTTCTTTTTCATTTTCACCTTTCACGTCTTCCGTTTCACATTTTACATTCTTCATTCACATTCTTTAATCACCTTTTACATTCTTTAGTCACGGTTTTTAATAGTTGCTGTGCCTCTTGGTTGTCCGGTCTTATCTTTAGTCCTGCGGTCAACTCCTGGCGGGCCTTATCCATTTGCCCCAACTTATAGTAGGCAAGCCCCAGATTAAAATGGGCCCCCGCAACATTTGGCTTTAGGGCCACAACTGTTTGCAATTCGCCGACAGCCTTATCAGGCATATTAAGAACCTGATAGATAGAGCCAAGATTATTATGTACCACCGCTGAATCAGGTTTTAACTTAACGGCAACCAAGTATTGTTCCACGGCCTTGTCAGGCATATTAAGAGTTTGGTAAGTGAACCCAAGATTATTGCGTGCCTCCACTGACTCAGGCTTTAGTTTAGTAACAATCAGATAGTGTTCTATTGCCCTATCAAACATCTTGAGAGACTGATAGATAACGCCAAGGTTGTAATGTGCATCCGCATAATCCGGCTTCAGCCTGACCGCTATCAGATATTGTTCTATTGCCTTATCAGGCATGTTATTATCCTTATATATATTGCCGAGATTATTATATGCTTCAGCATAATCAGGATTCAGTCTGACGGCAATCAGATATTGCTCAATAGCTTTGTCAGGCATGTTATTTTCTTGATAATGGGTGCCAAGATTATAATGGACCAGTGCGTTAGCGGAAGATTTCCTTACGGTATCTTCCCATAAACTGATCTTGTCTCCCCACAATTCATTGCGCTGATATGTGGCAACTGCCAGAACTCCCGCAATAAGGACGAGCAGCACAATTAAAAGCCGTGAAACTAAAGGCCGTGAAACGTGAGACGTGCTTCCAAAGCACCTACTTTTGGTGAGACGTGCTTCCAAAGCACCTACTTTTGGTGAAAAGACCAAAAAGGCCCCTGTGACGATGCAAATAATCATTCCTACTGAGGGAAGGTATATTCGATATTCATTGATAAGCATAGGTATTGGTATGATGCTTGACTCGACCGAAAGTGTGATAAAGAACCACAGTATACCAAAACCCATCAGACGAAAGGGCCGCGAATCGCTGAAAGGCCGTGAAACGTGAGACGTGAATCGTAACTCCCCCTCACCCCCTCTTATCTTAAGAGGGGGAAATAAATAAATTTTCCTCCCCTTATCTAAGGGGAGGTTAGGAGGGGTTACTTTTTTTTGCCCACTGCCTATTTTTATCAGATACACCCCTAACCCAAAGAGCGCAGCAAGGGCCACGAAGGAGAGCAATACCGGCGGGTTGAAGAAAGATTTAAACACGGGATAGTCATAACTAATGTTTTGGTTTACAGGCAAGAACAGCAGCCGCAGGTATGTGACAATGACCCTGAACTGGGTATAAAAATAATCCCACCGTGAGAACTGCCTTGCCCCATATGTGCCTGGATCGAGCTGATGTGCTCCAGTAAGACTCATAAGAGTCAGAGGAATAATGAGAAGTGTAAGAAGTATTGGTGCAAGATAAAGCAGACGGCGAGTAACCCCACCCATCCTCCCCTTATCTAAGGGGAGGAGAGAGGAGGAGTTAAAGAAACAGAACTCGTATAACGCAATCACAAAAGGCAATGTAAAGGCATTTTCCTTAGTCTTCATAGCGAGCACTGCTGAAAGAAAGGAAATTAAAAAGAATGTGAAACGTGAACCGTGAAACGTGAACTGTGAACCGATTCCGGCTTGTCCGGAATCGGTTTCTGAACTCGCAATCAACCTTGCCTTTATATAAAAAACAAGTGAAAGCAGGTAAAAGAATGTCACGAGAGATGCAAAGCGCTGGAACACATAGGTCACTGCCTCTGTCTGCAGGGGATGGACTGCAAATATAGCGGCGGAGAAAAAAGCGACAAACTTGGGGACAAGGGGCAAGGGGCAAGGGGCAAGGGACTGGGACCCGCGTTCCAGACTCTGACTGCCAGCTTTTAATTCCTGACCCCTGACCCTTGACCCTTGACCCTTGAAAAAAGGAGTTCTGAAGGTCAATAAAACAAATAAATACACCAGCACGCTGTTTGCAATATGGATGGAGATATTGACGATGTGGTAGCCGGTCACGGACAATCCGTTTATCCTGTAGTTGAGGGCAAAGGTGAGATAGCCGATATAGCGGTTTACGAGGGCAATGTAAAGTGGAAGCTCTTTTGCATCTGATGGGCTTGTAAAATAATGGAGGTTTTTAATAATTGGATTATTGACAATAAAGTCACTCTCATCCCATTGAAAGGGGGCATTGAGGGTATTGGAATAGATGATGATGATGAGAAAGGCGAGACAAAGAATGTGAATAAAAGAATGTGAGAAAGACCGTGAAACGTGATTAAAGAATGTGATTGAAGAACGTGAAACGTGAGACGTGAGACGTGAAGAGTCAACGGCTCTCACTGCTTTTTCCCCTGGTTCACTTTTTACTTTTTTCTTTTTCATTTTCACCTTTCACGTCTTCCGTTTCACATTTCACATTCTTTAATCACGGTCTTTAACAATTGTTGCGCCCGCTGGTCATCCGGTTTTATCTTTAATCCTGCCGTTAATTCTGTGCGTGCTTTTTCCATTTGGCCCACCCGATAGTAGACAAGGCCAAGATTGAAATGCGCCTCCGCAGAATCGGGCTTCAAATTAATGGCAATCAGATACTGTTCCATGGCCTTGTCAGGCATATTAAACTCCAGATAAATATTGCCGAGATTATAATGCGCTTCCATGTAATCGGGCTTTAACTTGATGGCGGTCAGATACTGCTCCATAGCCTTATCAAACATGTTGAGAGACTTATAGATAATGCCGAGATTGTTATGCGCCTCCGCGTCAGTCGGCATCAGGGTCACATCAATCTGGAATTCGTTCATGGCCTTGTCAAACATGTTGAGAGATTTATAGATAAGGCCAAGATTATGATGCGCATCAGTGAAATAAGGGTCCATCCTGACGGCAATCAGATATTGCTCCATCGCCTTGTAAGGCAGGTTCTTTTCTTGATAATAGGTGCCCAGAGTATAATGCACGGTTATCTTGGCAGGAGATTTCCTTGCGGTATCTTCCCATAATCTGATCTTGTCTCCCCACAACTCGTTGCGCTGATATGTGGCAACTGCCATAACTCCCACAATAAGGAGGGGCGTAACTACCGTGAATCGTTTAAAGGCCGTGAATCGTGCTTCCAAAGCACCTACTTTTGGTGAAAAGACCCAAAAGGCCCCGGTAACGACACAAATAATCATTCCCACGGAAGGCAGATACATTCGATATTCATCGATAAGCATAGGTATTGGTATGATGCTTGACTCGACCGAAAGTGTGATAAAGAACCACAGTATCCCGAAACCCATCAGGCGAAAAGGCCGTAAATCGCTCAAAGGCCGTGAAACTAAAGGCCGTGAAACGTGAGACGTGCTTCCAAAGCACCTACTGTTGGTGAAACGTGAAAAAAGACCCGAAAAGCGTGAAGAAGGCAGTGGGTCGTTTTCTTTGTCTTTAGTTTTTGTCCCATTGCCTATAGCCCATAGCCTATTGCCTATTATCAACCATACTCCCAGTCCAAATAACAAAAACAAAAAGACGAAGGACAGCAATACCGGCAGGTCGAAGAAAGATGTAAATAGCGGGTAGTCGTAATTAAGGTTCTGGTCCACCGGAAAGAACAGCAGTCGCAGGTAGGTGACAATTACCCTGACTTCGGTGAGAAAATATTCCCCCCGCGAGAACACCGCGTAAATATATGGACCATGCAGTTGGTGTGTCCCCATGCCCGCGGTATTCCCCAGATCCATAAGAGTCAGAGGAATAATGAGAAGTGTAAGAAGTATGGGGACAAGATAAAGCAGACGGCGAGTAACCCCACCCATCCTCCCCTTATCTAAGGGGAGGAGAGAGGAGGAGTTAAAGAAGCAGAACTCGTATAACGCAATCACAATAGGCAAAGTAAAGGCATTTTCCTTAGTCTTCATAGCGAGCACTGCTGAAAGGATGGAAAGGCCGTAAAAAGTAAAGAACGTGAAACGTGAAAAAGGAAGGACGTTGTTGCCGATTCTTGCCTTTATATAAAAAACAAGCGAAAGCAGGTAGAAGAATGTCACGAGAGATGCAAACCTCTGGAACACATAGGTCACTGCCTCTGTCTGCAGAGGATGGACTGCAAAAAGGGCGGCGGAGAAAAAAGCGACAAACTTGGGGGCAAGGGACTGGGACCCGCGTTCCAGACTCTGACTGCCAGCTTTTAATTCCTGACCCCTGACCCTTGACCCTTGACCCTTGAAAAAAGGAGTTCTGAAGGTCAATAAAACAAATAAATACACCAGCACGCTGTTTGCAATATGGATGGCGATATTGACGATATGGTAGCTGGTTACAGATAAGCCGTGTATCCTGTAGTTGAGGGCAAAGGTGAGATAGCCGATATAGCGGTTTACGAAGGAGCCATAACGCTCGAACCCTTTTGCATCTGATGGGGCGGTAAAATAATGGAGGTTTTTCACAATGGGATTATTAACAATGAAACCGTTCTCATCCCACTGAAACGGAGCATTGAGGGTATTGGAATAGATGATTAGGACAAGAAAGACAATACAAAGAATGTGAATAAAAGAATGTGATAAAGAATGTGAAACGTGATTAAAGAATGTGACTGAAGAACGTGAAACTTGAGACGTTAAACGTGAAGAGGCAACATCGTTCTCTGCTTTTTTTCCAGTTTCACTTTTTACTTTTTGTTTTTTCACTTTTCACCTTTCGTTCTTTTTTGTGTCTGTTTCCTTGGTCTTTATTCTTTTACGTTTCACTTTTTACGTTTTGCATTCTTTAATCACGTTTCACATTTTACATTCTTTAGTCACATTCTTTAATCACGGTCTTTAATAGTTGTTGCGCCCGCTGGTCATCCGGCTTCATCTTCAGCCCTGCCGTTAATTCCTGGCGGGCCTTATCCATTTGCCCAATCTGAAAATATACAAAGCCAAGATTAAAATGCATTTCCGCCACATTCGGGCTTAGGTTTATAGCAAAAAGATAGTGCTCTATAGCCTTGTCATACATGTTGCGGGCTTGATAGATAACGCCAAGATTATTATGTGCCTCTAAATAATCCGGCTTTAGCTTAATTGCGGTCAGATAGTGCTCTATGGCCTTGTCATACATGTTGCGAGACTGATAGATAACGCCAAGGTTGTAATGTGCCTCGGCCAAATCCGGCTTCAATTCAAGTGCGGTCAGATAGTGATCTATTGCCTTGTCAGGCATGTTGCGAGTCAGGTAGATATTGCCAAGATTAATATGCACCTCCGCATAATCGGGCTTCAGCTTAAGAGCGATCAGATAATGTTCTATAGCCTCATCAGGCATGTTGAGGGCTTGATAAATAAAGCCAAGATTGTTGTGTGCATCCGCATAATCCGGTTTTAATTTAAGGGCGATCAGATATTGTTCTATTGCCTTATCAGGCATATCGCGATCTTGATATATATTGGCAAGACAAAAATGCACACGTGCCTTGGCAGGAGATTTCCTTGCGGTATCTTCCCATAAACTGATTTTGTCTCCCCACAACTCGTTCCGCTGATATGTGGCAACTGCCAAAATTCCCACAATAAGGACGGCCACAACGATTAAAGGCCGTGAAACTAAAGGCCGTGAAACGTGAGACGTGAGACGTGAAAAGACCAAAAAGGCCCCTGTGACGACGCAAATAATCATTCCTACTGAGGGCAGATACATGCGATATTCATTGATAAGCATAGACAGAGGTATAATGCTTGACTCGACCGAAAGTGTGATAAAGAACCAGAGTATGCCGAACCCCATCAGACGAAAAGGCCGTGAATCGCTCAAAGGCCGTGAAACTAAAGGCCGTGAAACGTGAGACGTGCTTCCAAAGCACCTACTGTTGGTGAAACGTGAAAAAAAACCCGAAAAGCGTGAAGAAGGCAGTGGGTCGTTTTCTTTGTCTTTAGCTTTTGTCCCATTGCCTATCGCCCATTGCCTATTGCCTATTATCATCCATACTCCCAATCCAAATAACAAAAACAAAAAGACGAAGGACAGCACTACCTGAGCAGTGAAGAAAGATTCAATCAAGTGATAGTCATAATCAATGTTCTGGCCCACAGGAAAGAACAGGAGGCGCAGGTAGGTGACAAGGACCCTGAACTGGGTGAAAAAATAATCCCACCGTGAGAACTCCCTGACCCCATATGCGCCTGGATCAAGCTGGTGCGTACCGGTCAGACTCATAAGAGTCAGAGGGACAATAATGAGTGTAAGAAGTATGGGGACAAGATAAAGCAGACGGCGAGTAACCCCACCCATCCTCCCCTTATCTAAGGGGAGGAGAGAGGAGGAGTTAAAGAAACAGAACTCGTATAACGCAATCACAAAAGGCAATGTAAAGGCATTCTCCTTAGTCTTCATAGCGAGCACTGCTGAAAGGATGGAAATTAAAAAGAATGTGAAACGTGAAACGTGAACTGTGAACTGCGAAACGATTCCGGCTTGTCCGGAATCGGTTTCTGAACTCGCAATCAACCTTGCCTTTATATAAAAAACAAGCGAAAGCAGGTAGAAGAATGTCACGAGAGATGCAAACCTCTGGAACACATAGGTCACTGCCTCTGTCTGCAGGGGATGGACTGCAAATATGGCGGCGGAGAAAAAAGCGACAAACTTGGGGGCAAGGGGCAAGGGGCAAGGGGCAAGGGACTGGGACCCGCGTTCCAGACTCTGACTGCCAGCTTTTAATTCCTGACCCCTGACCCTTGACCCTTGACCCTTGAAAAAAGGAGTTCTGAAGGTCAATAGAACAAGAAAATAAACCAGGATGGAGTTTGCAATATGGATGATGATATTTACAATATGATAGCCGGTAACAGACAATCCGTGTATCCTGTAGTTGAGGGCAAAGGTGAGATAGCCGATATAGCGGTTTATGAAGGAACTGTAAAGCTCAAAACCTTTTGCATCAGACGGGCTCGTGAAATAATGGAGGTCTTTTACTATTGGATTATTAACAATAAAGTCACTCTCATCCCACTGAAACGGAGCATTGAGGGTGTTGGAGTAGATGATGAGGATGAGAAAAGCGAGACATAGAATGTGAATAAAAGAATGTGATAAAGACCGTGAAACGTGAGACGTTAAACGTGAAGAGTCAACATCGTTCACTGCTTTTTTTCCAGTTTCACTTTTTTCTTTTTCACTTTTCACCTTTCACATGTTTTAATCACATTCTTTAATCACGTTTCACATTTTACATTCTTTAGTTACATTATTTAATCACGGTCTTTAATAATTCCTGTGCCTCTTGGTTGTCCGGCCTGATCTTTAGTCCTGCCGTTAATTCCTGGCGGGCCTTATCCATTTGCCCCATCTTATAGTAGACAAGTCCCAGATTAAAATAAGCCTCCGGTTCATTCGGTCTCAGGTCAATAGCGGCCTGCAATTCGGGTATTGCCCTGTCAGGCATGTTAAGAGACTGGTAGATGAAGCCAAGATTATTACGTGCCTGAACAAAATCCGGCTTCAGTTTAACAGCAAGGATATATTGCTCCATGGCCTTGTCAGGCATGTTGAGAGACTGGTATATAACGCCAAGATTGAAATATGCCCCCGCCCAATCAGGCTTGAGTTTAAGGGCTGTCAGATATTGTTCTATTGCCTTATCAGGCATGTTGCGAGTCAGATATATACTGCCAAGACTACTATGTGCCTCCAGCAAATCCGGCTTGAGCTTAAGGGCGATCAGGTATTGCTCCGTTGCCTCGTCAGTCATGTTGCGAGACTGATAGATAACGCCAAGGTTGTAATGTGCCTCCGCCCAATCCGGCTTGAGCTTAAGGGCGATCAGATATTGTTCTATTGCCTTATCAGGCATGTTGCTATCTTTATAGATAGTGCCGAGATTATTATATGCTTTGGCGTAATCAGGATTCAGCCTGATGGCAATCAGATACTGCTCTATAGCCTTATCACGAATATTGAGAGTTTGATAGGTAGTGCCAAGGCTGTTATGAGCATCCGCCCAATCCGGCTTGAGCTTAATGGCGATCAGGTATTGTTCTGCCGCTTTGTCGGGCATGTTATGCTCTTTATATGCATAGCCAAGACTATAATGCACCCGTGCCTTGGCAGGAGATTTCTCAGCGGTATCCTTCCATAATCTGATCTCGTCTCCCCACACTTCGTTCCGCTGATATGTGGCGATTGCCAAAACTCCCATAATAAGGGCAAGCGTAACTACCGTGAATCGTGAAACGTGAAACGTGAAACGCTTAAGGAACGTGAATCGTGAGACGTGAGACGTAAAACGTGGAAAAAACCAAAAAACTCCTGTAACGACACAAATAATCATTCCTATTGAAGGCAGATACATGCGATATTCATTGATAAGCATAGGCAACGGTATAATGCTTGATTCGACCGAAAGGGTAATAAAAAACCACAGTATTCCAAAACCCATCAATCTGAAATGCCGTGAATCAGTTAAAGGCTGTGAAACGTGAGACGTGAAACGTGAAACGATTCCGGACAAGCCGGAATCGTTCTCTTTAATGTTATCCTTTGTCTTTATCACCAGATATACTCCCAATCCAAATAACAAAAACAAAAAGACGAAGGACAGCAATACCTGAGCAGTGAAGAAGGATTCAATCAAGTGATAGTCATAATCAATGTTCTGGCCCACAGGAAAGAAGAGGAGGCGCAGGTATGTGACAATGACCCTGAACTGGGTGAAAAGATACTCCCACCGTAAAAACACGTTGAACCCATATGCCCCGGGATCGATTTGATGTGCTCCACTCAGACTCATAAGCGTCAGCGGGATAATACTGAGTGTAAGAAGTATGGGGACAAGGTATAAAAAACGTGAAAAAGAACGTGAAACGTGAGATGTGAGACGTGAAAAGAAACAGAACTCGTATAACGCAATCACGATAGGCAAGGTAAAGGCATTTTCCTTAGTCTTCATAGCGAGCACTGCTGAAATGATTGAGATTAGGAGGAATGTGAATCGTGAAAAAGGAAGGACGTTGTTGCCTATTCTTGCCTTTATATAAAAAACAAGTGAAAGCAGGTAGAAAAATGTCACGAGAGAGGCAAACCTCTGGAACACATAGGTCACTGCCTCTGTCTGCAGGGGATGGACAGCAAATATGGCGGCGGAGAAAAAGGCAACCAGCTTAGGGTCAAGGGGCAAGGGGCAAGGGGCAAGGGATTGGTACTCGCTTTTCAGACTCTGACTGCCGGCTTTTGATTCCTGACCCTTGACCCTTGACCCTTGACCCTTGAAGTATGTAGTTCTGAAGGTCAATAGAACAAGGAAATAAACAAGGATGGAGTTTGCAATGTGGATGGCGATGTTTACGATATGATATCCGGTAACAGATAAGCCGTGTATCCTGTAGTTTAGCGCAAATGTGAGATAGCCGACATAGCGGTTTATGAATCCGCTGTAAAGCTCAAACCCTTTTGCATCGGAGGGGTTTGTGAAATAATGAAGGTCTTTGATAATGGGATTGTCGACGAGAAAGTAACCCTCATCCCACTGAAACGGGGCATTTAGGGTATTGGAGTAGATGATTAGAATAAGAAAGACAATACAAAGAATGTGAATAAAAGACTGTGAAACGTTTAAAGACCGTGAATCGTGAGTCGTGAGACGTGAAGAGTCAACATCGTTCACTACTGTTTTTCTATTTACGTTCTTTGAGTCTGTCTGTTTGGTTTTTGTTTCTTTGCGATTCACGATTCACCAACAGTAGGTGCTTTGGAAGCACGATTCACGGTCTTTAAGAGTTCGTCGATCTTTGCCCCGATATCTTTTGCCGCCATCAGCGATGTGCCTACAAGTATCGCGTTTACTCCGGCGTCCATAAGCGTTACAACGTCATCTCTGTTTCTGATGCCGCTTTCGCTTACTACGATGCGGTCTTCCGGTATCTCTTTTTTCAGCCTGAGAGTTGTTGAAAGATCGATTTTTAGTGTCTTAAGGTCGCGATTGTTTATGCCGATAATCTCAGCCTTGACCAATAGCGCTTTTTCAAGGTCTTCTTCGTTGTGCACTTCAAAAAGGACCCCAAGCTTTAATTCGCCGGCCAAATGTAAATATTCCTGTGCCTGGTTCTTCTCCAGGGCTGCGGCAATGAGCAGCAGGGCATCTGCACGGTGCGCTTTAGATTCATATATCTGATAATCATCAAATATAAAATCTTTCCTCAAAATCGGTTTTGACGTAACGTCCCTTACTATTGTCAGGTACGAGAGGCTGCCTTGGAAAAAATCTTCTTCAGTGAGGACGGACAGGGCGCTGACAGGTTTTCTTTCATAAAGGGAGGCTATTGCCACGGGATCAAAGCCGGGCCGTATAAGACCTTTTGAAGGCGATGCCTTTTTTAATTCGGCAATGAGCCTGATTTCTCCTTTACCGGCTTTCAAAGCACTTCCGAAGTCCCTTGTTTTATCGTCGGCATCTGCAATGGCACGTTTTAACTCGTTCAGTGGGACAGTGCCTTTTGAGTGTGCAAGGCGTTCGGCTTTCTTTTGGGTTATAGTGGTGAGGACATCCATTAGATGATTTTACTGTACTCCAGCGCTCAAAAACAATACAAAGCAATCCAAATAAAGTTTACCGTGAGTTCCCCGCAATTAAGATAAAAGTCGTCATTCCCGCACACAGACTGTGTCACAATTAAATATTGCCACTGAATTTATAAAGCCTTTGATATTGCACAGTCCATTCCAATTAATTTCGTCATTCCCGCAGGTAGTAAGCGGGAATCCATGTTTTATCCAAATTGGCCCTTATTTCAATTGATTCGTATGTTTGTGCCAGTATCTTTTCATCCAAATCATCCCAGTGCTGCCATAATGCCGGACATCCCCAGTATCGTTATCATTCTCGATATGTTAAAGCAGGTGGATAACAATGCCATTTCCGCATTTACCCCTTTGATCCCTCTTAACAGAAATGCTCCTACTTTTAAATTCCCTTTGATATGCCCAAACGGCAATTCTGCTTTCTCCTTCCGCTTCTTATAGATCAACTGCCCCTTGTCACTTCTATAAAGAGCTTCCAGTTCTTCTTTTACATGCTCATCCCTTAGCCGAATTATCGCTCTCCCCCTCGTATTATTTGTGCATTTGCCATAATGCTTACACTGAAGACAATTCGATGGCCCTTTGATTCTGTATAAGTAATGCCCCTTTACCTCACTGTAATGCGAATATTTTAACGGCTTGCCTTCAGGGCATAGATACTGATTGTTTTCTTTGTCATAGAGAAATTTATCCTTCCCAAATGGATCGTCCTCCTGAGGCTTGTGCAATGCCTGTTTCTGAGTCGGCACTATTACCTCAATTTTCTCCTCTACCGCATCCTTTAGGTTCCCAGTATTGGCATACCCGGCATCTGCACACGCTGTCTCACATTTCCTGCCAAGTACTTCATTAGCCTGTTTTACCTGCTCTGAAAACTGGTTCGTATCATTACTTTCATTTACTACATCGCTGTTCACTATCAACCCATGCTTTTCATCTACCGCTATCTGCGCGTTATACCCAGCATGTGTGCCTTGCCTTCCCTTTACTTTTATGCAATCCTCATCCACTGCGTTTAGCTGCGTCCTTTCTTCTTTCTTTATCTTCTCCACTATCGCTTGCACTTTCTCTTTCAATACCAACTTATCTTTTAACTCTTCCGACATGCCTATATGCGTTCCGCCTTCACTGTTATCTGCCTGCTCGCATTCTTTTAATATTTCTTCTATTTGTTTGTCTGTCCTCTCCAATACTTTCCGGCACCTCTCCTCAGTCCATGTATGGTTAATCGATGCGTTTGCTCTAATCTTGCTTCCGTCTATGAATAGAGTGTTGCCTTCTATCAGCTTTAATTCAATGCACAGCCTCACACACTGCCTTAATACCTTTTTCAACGCAGCTATATTGTCACGCCGAAATTTTGCTATCGTCTTATGGTCAGGCTTCATTCCCCCCGTAAGCCAGATGAATGATAGATTGTGATGCAATGCCCTCTCCAGTTTCCTCGAACTCCTCCAGCCATATGAATACCCATATACCAAAATCTTTAACATCGCCTTAGGATCATAGGCCGAATTCCCCACTTTGACCTCTTCAATCTCTATTCCCAATTGTTCTAAATTCAAGGCCTCCACAAACGCATCATATGCCCTTACAGGATCATCCTCTCCTACATAATCCTCTATCGTCGGAGGCAACAGCATTACTTGCTCCCTGTTCCCTATCCTATATGCCACTTGTCTATTTCTCCTTCTTGCTTGTGATTCCATATATTATATATCGCCTTGCTAATTGTGACACAGTCTGTGTGCGGGAATGACGGGCAAAGATTGCAATAAAACTTTACCTTGACAAGCTGTCGCAACATAAGGTATAAATAGCAATTTGGTTCAAAAGAAAAACTACACCTGAGGTAATAGATGAATCCAATGATTCCAGGTAGTTTTGTGCCCACCTCATACTTACCAGTATTAATATTTATGATAATTGCCTTCTTTTTTGGATTCGGAGCTCTTCTTGTGGGCCATCTGTTCAGGCTTAAAAGGTCTTACCCGGAAAAACTCATGGCTTATGAATCGGGAAACCCCCCCGTCGGAGAGGCGAGGCAGCGGTTCAATGTCAGGTTCTATATTATCGCCATGCTATTTGTTATATTTGATGTCGAAGCTGTTTTCCTGTACCCGTGGGCGCTTGTGTACGATAAAATCGGTCTTTATGCGCTGACAGAAATGATGCTTTTCATAGCGGTGCTGGTTATAGGATATATCTATGCCTGGAAAAAAGAGGCATTTGAATGGGATTAAAAACCGTGAAACGTGAATCGTGAATCGTGAGAAGTAAAAGAATAAAGACTAAAGAGACAGATACAAAGAATACGGCAGTGAGGCGTGTTGACTATTCACGTCTCACGTTTCACGATCTTTACCGATTCACGTCTCACGATTCACGTTTCACGGTTTTTAAGGAGGGCATATGGTAGTTGATGACATTTCAGGCGTGGTAACGGTGGAAGAGGGGTTGCGTGTGATTCCCGGGGCAAACACCGTAATAGCCACTTTTGACAAGCTCGTGGACTGGGCCAGATTATCGTCCCTATGGCCGATGACTTTTGGACTGGCCTGCTGTGCTATCGAAATGATGACGACGGGATCGTCACACTATGATTTGGACAGACTGGGAATAATTTTCCGGGGATCTCCGAGACAGGCGGATTTCGTTATCATCGCAGGTACCGTCACAAAAAAAATGTCTCCCATTATACGCAGAGTCTATGACCAGATGGCCGAGCCAAGGTATGTCATAGCGATGGGCAGTTGTGCCTGCAGCGGAGGGATCTTCAATACATACAGCACTGTTCAGGGTGTTGATACCTTTTTGCCGGTAGATGTTTATATCCCCGGGTGCCCTCCAAGGCCTGAAGCTCTTCTGGAAGGGATCATCAAGCTCCAGGAAAAGATAAAGAATGAACATTTCAAATGGAGTATGTGGAGGTGAAAACGTGAGACGTGAATCGTGAGACGTGAATCGCAAAGGCTTTAAGTCTTTTCGGCTCACGACTCACGACTCACGATTCACGGATTTGATATGGAACTGAAAGATATTGCAGAGATGATAAAAGACAGATATCCCACGGAACTGCTGGAGACAAAGGAGTTCCGCGGCCAGCTGTCGGTTGTGCTGAGAAAAGACAGGATTAAGGAAGTGATGCGGTACCTTCATGACACGCCTGAGCTTTATTTCAATTTTCTCGAGGACCTGTGCGGCGTGGACTATTTAGGCAAAAAGACGGCGCGCTTTGAAGTGGTATACCATCTGTACTCTCTGAGGCACAGGCATATGATACGGATCAAGGCTGAGGTGCCGGAGGAAGATGCTTCAATAGACAGTGTTGTTGATATATGGGCCGGGGCCGATTGGCATGAGCGTGAGTGTTTTGACCTCTTTGGCATTACCTTCAAAGGGCATCCCGACTTGAGGAGAATCCTTATGCCGGAGGACTGGGAAGGGCACCCATTAAGAAAAGATTATCCTCTCAAGAGCGATCTTGGCGAGAAGGAATGGCACGGCTATACGGAGATTATTGAAGTTGCGAAAAAGAACAAGGGATATGAGGTCAGGTAGATGCCGTCCATAGAAAAGGACATTAAGACAAAAGAGCTGACCATCAGCATGGGGCCGCAGCACCCCGCGACGCATGGCGTGCTGAGGGTCGTGCTTGACCTTGACGGTGAAAGCGTTATTAAATGCACTCCGTATGTAGGGTATCTGCACAGGGGAGTGGAGAAGCTTGCTGAAAACCGGACATACCTTTCCGCGCTGCCGTTGACTGACAGGCTTGATTATATCTCCAGCATGTCCAACAATGTCGGATATTGTGTGGCGGTCGAAAGGCTTTTCGGCATCGAGGCGCCTGAGCGTGCAAAATATATCCGTACCATTATGTCGGAAATGACGAGGATAAGCAGCCATATAATCGGTGTTTCAACTCATGCCCTCGACATTGGCGCGATGACTCTCTTCCTGTATTCGTTCAGAGACAGGGAAACGTTACTGGACTTGTTTGAAATGACCTGCGGCGCGAGGCTTACCGTCAGCTACCCGAGAATCGGCGGCGTGAGGAATGATGTAAGCCAGGAGTTTCTTGACAAATTATACGCATTCACCATGACATTTCAGGAGACTATAGAACGGGAATATGAGACCCTCCTGAATGAAAACAGGATATGGAAGCTGCGCACGCAGGGCATCGGCGTTATAAGCGCCGAAGAAGCAATAAGCTGGGGCCTTACAGGCCCTAACCTGCGAGGCTCCGGAGTGCCGTATGATGTAAGGAAATACGCCCCCTATGATGCTTATGAAAAGGTACAGTTCAATGTGCCGGTAGGAAAAAATGGCGATGTGTATGACCGCTATCTCTGCCGGATGGAGGAGTTGAAGCAGTCGAACTGGATCATAAAGCAGTGCATCGAGCAGTTGCCAAGGGGTCCCATTATGGCGCCTGATGCTCCCAAATTCACTCTGCCTCCAAAGGACAGGGTATTGGCTGATATGGAATCGCTTATTCATCAATTTGTCCTGATTACCAAAGGCCCCATTGCCGCACCCGAAGGTGAAATATATGTGGCTACCGAAGTCCCGAAAGGCGAGCTGGGCTATTATATAATCAGTGACGGAAGCGGAAGGCCCTACAGGATGAGGCTGAGAGCTCCTTCTTTTGTCCATGTATCGGCATTGCCCGTTTTTTGCCGGGACGCCCTGGTGGCGGACGTTATTGCAAATATCGGCACTATCGATATAGTGCTCGGGGAGTGCGACAGATAGCGATGCTGAGTGACAGCGCTTTAATTAAAATCAGGCAAATACGGAACAAATACCAGGATGCCCGCTCCTGCCTTCTTCCTTCACTTTATGTTGTGCAGGAAGAAAACGGATGGATAAGTCCGTCAGCTATGGAAGCGGTCGGCGAACTGCTCAACGTGCCGAAGGCCACTGTTAAGGGAGTGTCTACCTTTTATTCGATGTTCAGGCACAGGGCAATGGGCAGGCATCTCATCCAGCTCTGCACCAATGTCGCATGCATGGTTATGGGAGCGGAGAGTCTTGTTGATATCCTCAGGGAAAAATACGGACTTGAGCCTAACGGCACTACAGCAGACGGCAGGTTTTCTCTTGTCATTATGGAGTGCATCGGCGCGTGCGGCACGGCGCCGGCAATGCTCGTGGATACCGATTTTCACGAAAATATAAATGGGGACACGATCCTGGCCACCCTGGAGAAATATAGATAGATATGGAAACGTTTCTGTTAAGAAATATCGGGAACGCTGATTCAGCCGACATAAACGCATATATAAAGGCGGGGGGTTATAAAGCACTTGCAAAAGCGCTGACATTAAAGCCTTCCGAAATTATAGATGAGGTAAAGAAGTCAGGGTTGAGAGGCCGGGGCGGCGCCGGATTTCCTACAGGCATGAAGTGGTCCTTTGCCGCAGCCGACCAGAAGAGGCCGAAATATCTTTTATGCAACGCCGATGAAGGGGAGCCGGGGACCTTCAAAGACAGGCCGGTACTCGAAAAGAACCCGCATCTTTTAATAGAGGGGATGTGCATCTCAGGTTACGCCCTCGAGGCCGAATACGGATATATTTACCTGAGAGGAGAATACCCTCAGGCAAAGCAGATTCTTGAGGGCGCCATAAAGCAGGCATATGACAAGGGCTTTCTTGGCGATGATGTCCTCGGCAAGGGCGTCAGGTTCCAGCTTGCTGTCCACCAGGGCGCCGGCGCTTATATCTGCGGCGAGGAAACCGCATTGATCGATTCCCTCGAAGGCAAGAGAGGACAACCCCGCATAAAGCCGCCTTTCCCTGTCAATGAAGGATTTCTGGCAAAGCCTACTGTTGTCAACAATGTGGAGACGCTTGCCAACGTCCCTTATATTATTGAAATCGGATCAAACGAATACTCACAGATAGGCAGCTCGGATTGCCCCGGCCCCAAGCTTTTCTCGGTCAGCGGGCATGTAAAGAAACCGGGTGTTTATGAACTCCCCATGGGGACCAGCCTGAAGGAGATTATCTATACGCATTGCGGGGGTATTGCGGGGGACAAGCGCCTGAAGGCAGTTGTGCCCGGCGGCATCACAACGCCGATTCTTCCGGCAGATAAAATAGACTGCCCCATGGATTTTGTGAATATGCCCAAGCACGGCAGCATGCTCGGCTCGGGTGCGGTCATGGTTTTTGATGAATCGGTAGACCTGGTGAAGGTATGCCGGAGGGCAATAAAGTTCCTTGAGCATGAATCATGCGGTAAATGCACTCCGTGCCGGGAGGGAGTAGGGTGGATGAGGAGCATTCTTGACAGAGTGGCCGCCGGCGAGGGCAGGAAGGGAGACATTGAGCTTCTGCTGGAGGTCTCGAAAAATATAATGGGAAAAACCTTCTGCGCGCTCGGCGACGGCGCCGCCGGCGTTGTGCAGAATTTCATAAAACACTTCAGGCCTGAGTTTGAAGCGCATATCAATAAAGCCGTCAAAGTGGGAGCATGATTACAGTAACGATCAACGGGAAACAGGTAAAGCTGGAGAAGCCGGCCACTATTCTTAATGCGGCGAAAATGGCGGGCATTAAGATACCCACCCTTTGCCATCATGACCTGCTCGAACCTTTCGGGGATGCAGGTTATGCCTCGTGGAAATCGAGAAGGTCCCGAGACTTCAAACTTCGTGTACTATGTATATAACCGACGGTATGGTGGTCCATACCGAATCGGAACGGGTCATTGAGGCCCGGAAGGCGATGCTGGAGTTCCTGCTCATCAACCACGCCCTTGACTGTCCCTACTGCGACAAGGCCGGAGAATGCGACCTTCAGGACCTTGTTATGAAATACGGGCCCTCATCGGGGCGGTTTACCGAAGGCAAAAGAAAACACCCCGAGAGTTATGACGACCCTATTATTGTGCGCAATATGGAACGTTGCATCTCCTGCACGCGCTGCGTCAGGATGTGCGATAAAGTGCAGGGCGCATCTGCGATATCCATGGTCAACAGAACAAGCAAGACATTTGTGGAGCCTTTTTCAGGCGGGCGTTATAACTGCGAATACTGCGGCAATTGTCTTACTGTATGTCCTGTCGGAGCTATCATGTCGAGGCTGCACAAACATACGTACAGGCCGTGGTATATCGAAAAGGAAGTCGAGACGGTCTGCTCATTCTGCGGGGTCGGATGCTCGATGACCGCTCAGGTAAGGGGTGACTCCATTGTAAGGGTCGTTCCTGAAATCGTCAAAGGCGTAAACAAGGGGCTCTTATGCAACAGGGGAAGATTCGGGTACGATTATATAAGCAGTTCCAGGAGGCTGAAAGCCCCGCTGATCAGGAAGAACGGCAATCTTGAAGAGGCGACATGGAGCGAGGCGTTTGCCTACGTTGCGGGGAGGTTGCAGGAAATCAGGGCGAAAAGCGGCGGCAGCGCCATAGCAGGCATTGCATCGGCACGCTGTACCAATGAAGATAACTATGTGTTCCAGAAGTTTATGCGTGTGACAATGGGCAGCAATTCCATAGATTCGGTGGCGAGCTTCGCTTTTGCTCCAGGCCAGAAATATTTCGAGAGCATATTCGGACAGGGAGTTACTGTCAACCCTATCAGCGGTATTGCCAAGGCTGACGGGGTCATTGTGGTAGGCGGAGATCCCACATCCGTAAATCCTGTATTGGGACTGCAGATACGGGCTGCGTCCAGGAAAAAAGTCCCTATCTTAACTATAGGTTATACTCCCGGACTGAACAATTTCAGTACAAACAAGCTATTGCCCGCTCCGTTTACCGAAACTATAGTTCTGGCAGCACTGGTTTCCGAACTGTTGAAGAAGAAGCCTTCTGCTGTTGAAAAGAGCGCCTTCGGGGAGATTATCCGCACGATACAGCCGGTGTCACCTGAAGAAGCGCAGGATGCGTGCGGTATACCTGCCGGTGAAATGGCGGTCTGCGCGGAAACGCTTGCAGGCATGACCAATCCGGCCGTCATTATAGGGAGAGATATCATACAAAGGGCTGAGGGGCATACGAACCTGCTGCTTCTTGCCGCGCTGGCGCAGCTGATGAACGGACGCATCTATCTTTCATCGGAGCTTCCGAATGAGCGGGGACTGGTTGATATGGGTTGTCTGCCTGATTCACTGCCCGGCGGAAGGCCGATCAGCGTGGAGAGCTTCCGGAAGCGCTATGAGGAATTTGTCGGAGCGGAAATCCCTTCGTCTCCAGGCCTTTCCATGATGGAGATTATAGAAGGGGCCCGCGCAGGAAAGGTGAAAGCGCTGTATGTAATGGGTGAGAATGTCGCTTTTAATATTCCGGGCCATGCATATGTGAAGGAAGCACTGGAAGCTCTCGAGCTCCTCGTTGTGCAGGATGTCTTCATGAATGAAACTGCACGACAGGCGCATGTGGTGCTGCCGGTACTTTCCTGGGCTGAAAAAGAGGGCTCATATACAAATCTTGAAGGCAGGATGCAGCACCTGAACAAGGTTGTCGGCGGGCAGGGACTTGAGGACTGGAAGATATTCTCCGAGATAAGCAGATTGCTCGGCGTGGATATGCACTATGCAGCTGCAAAGGACGTACTGGCTGAAATAGCGAAAGTATCGCCCCTGCATAAAGGTATTACTTATGAAGATATGGACGGAGGGCAGTGCATGTGGCCGTATAAGGGTGAACCGTTGCGCCATGATATTACGCTGTCCGGCATCGTAGTCCCCAACATAAAAGCCCTGTTGAAAAAACCTGAAAAAGACAAGCTTTATATCGGCGTCGAAAAGCCGCTTTTCCATTCCGCGAGCATGAGCAGGAATTCCCTGGCGCTCACCAGTATTTCATCAAAGCCCTTTGCAAAAATAAGCCGGGAGCTTGCTGCGAGGCTTTCGCTCGCCGATGGCGATTATGTTACTGTCTCGACTTCCGTCGGTTCGCTGGAGCTGCCGGTGATGCTTTTTGCGGATTTTCCCGAGAATATTGTCCTTGTGCCTAATAATTTTGAGGGCGCCGGCGTGTATAAAGTCCTAACGCATAAAATGAACGAGACCATTAAAGCTCCGGAACTCGACGGCATCGAGGTTTCGTTAAGAAAGACAGAGCGGATGACAACGGAGGTATCAGCGTGAACGTCGTTGATATGGTAACTTCATCAGGAAGCTTCAACTTCATTATACAATTCATTATTATGCTCGTAAAAATAGCTATCGTTATCGGCGTGACCATGGTACATGTCCTTTATGCAACCTATTTTGAAAGAAAAGTGATCGGGCATATGCAGGTGAGGCTTGGACCAATGAGAGTCGGCCCGCACGGCATATTGCAGCCGATTGCGGACAGCATGAAACTGTTTTTCAAAGAGGACATTATTCCTGCTGAAGCGGACAAGACAATTTTCAAGCTGGCACCGGTGGTCTTTACGTTTGCCGCGATGAGTTCCCTGGTGGTAATCCCCTTCTATGATGGGTTTGTGTTGGCCAATATTAATGTAGGACTCCTGTTCGTTCTTGCAATGTCGTCATTGGGGGCATACGGAGTAGTAATGGCCGGATGGTCGTCCAACTCAAAGTATTCCTTCCTGGGCGGACTGAGATCGTCCGCGCAGGTCATCAGTTATGAGGTCTGTATGGGCATGAGCCTGATAGGCGTGATACTGCTGGCAGGGTCAATGAACCTTACGGAGATCGTAAAGGCACAGCAGCAGCACTGGTATGGCATGTTTATCATACCGCAGTTCCTTGGTTATTTTGTGTTCATTGTTGCCGCCTTTGCCGAGACCAACAGAACTCCCTTTGATTTGCCTGAGGCAGAGAGCGAACTTGTGGCAGGCTACTTTGTTGAATACAGCGGAATGCGTTTTGCATTGTATTATGCTTCAGAATATATCGGCATGCTTGTAATGTCGTCGATAGCGGTGCTCTGTTTCCTGGGAGGCTGGACCCTGCCGCCGTTTATTACCGGCGCGGTGCCGGTCCTTTTGGCAGTGCCGGGGATAATCTGGTTCCTGCTGAAAGTATATTTCCACATTTTTCTTTTCTACTGGATAAGGGCCACGGTCCCAAGGTACCGGTACGATCAGCTTATGGCATTGGGTTGGAAAGTGCTGCTGCCATTGGCGCTTGTTAATATAGTGTTGACTTCTGTTGTGAAATTCTTTGTCGGATAGGTGAAAGGTAAAGTTATTAGTGTAGTGTATCTAAAATGGATGGTGTTATGATCAGAACTACTCGCAGGGCTACAGAGTGTTGTTTTTCAGTCATTCCCGCAGTTAGTAAGCGGGAATCCATTCTTTTAAAAAAGTGGATACCCGCCTTCGCGGGTATGACGAAATGTACGGCTTCCGTTACTCATATAGTTGAAAGGTTAAGATAATCATGGGAATGAAGACTATTGTAAAAAAGGTTTTCCTTATTGAAATCATAAAAGGTATGGCATTGACCTTCAGGATGATGCTCACTAAGCCGGTAACGAGGCAATACCCCGAGGAAAAGAGGGAAGCGTTCCCCGGCTTCCGTGGGCTGCATGCGCTTGTAAGGAAAGAAGACGGGACGGCACGGTGCGTGGGGTGCGGCCTGTGCGCGGCGGTTTGTCCTTCCCGGTGCATCGATGTTTACACCAGCGAAGGCGATGACCATAAAAAGGTTGTCGACCGGTACGAGATTGAAGTGCTGAGGTGTGTCTATTGCGGGTTTTGCGTGGAGGCTTGTCCCTTTGGAGCTGTGGTGCTCACAGGGCATTATGAGTATTCCGGGTATTCACGGGCGGCCCTTTTTATGGACAAGGACAAACTCCTCGCAAATTGGGACAAATACATGGCCGGCGAGAAGGGGGAGGAATATTTCAAACGTTTCTGGAGGCCGATGAGCGAGGACTTTAAAGCCCATGAGGACCAGGCGGTATTCAGGGGCGGCGCAGGAAAAATAGAGGGTGGTGCACCGGACAAAACCACGCACTCCCCGGAGGAATTGAGCAATGCTGCCTAAGTTGTTTTTCGGATATTTTTCCATAGTGATGATAGTTATTTCGCTTCTGATCATAACCCGGAAGAACCCTGTACACAGCATTCTGTGGATGCTTCTCCTGTTCTTTCATGTTGCGGGTCTTTATTTGTTTCTCAATGCCGAGTTCCTGGCGGCGGTGCAGATGATATTGTATGCGGGGGCGATACTGGTGCTCTTCCTTTTCGTCATCATGATGCTGAACCTGAAGAAAGAGGTCACGGTTGAACGGTTTTCAGGGGAGTGGCCGGTAGCGGTTTTTGTAGGGGGCACGATACTGGTCCTTATTCTTTTTGCGATCACGACATTAACGCACGGGCCGCTCGGCAGTTACACCATAGAGGCTGTCCAGTCCGAGACCCATGCGAAGGTGCTCGGCAGGGTATTGTATACGGAATTTCTCTTCCCCTTTGAGATAGCATCGCTCATATTGCTTATAGCAGTCGTCGGCGCCATAGTGCTGGCAAAGAAACAGAGAACGTAAAGAGTAATCTCCCCTCACCCCTCTTTAAAAAAGAGGGGACTCAGAGGCCTCCCTTTTCTAAAGGGAGGGCAGGAGGGATTAGAGGAGGATTGATGGTACCGTTAAACTGGTATATAGGGTTAAGTGCAATAATATTCATTATCGGCGCTGTCGGGTTTCTTATCAGGCGCAATATAATGATTATGCTTATCTCCATAGAACTGATGCTGAACTCGGTAAATATCAGCCTTGTAGCTTTCAGCCACTACCTTCAGGACATAAGGGGCCAGGTACTGGTCCTTTTCGTAATCACCGTGGCAGCTGCCGAGGCGGCTATAGGCCTGGCGATAGTGGTGGCGATGTTTAGAAACAAGGCGGTGTTGCACGCCGACGAAATTATGGAAATGAAAGGGTAGATGATGGGACAATATGTTTTAATTCCTCTCTTGCCGCTTATCGCCTTCGTAATTAATATTCTGCTGGGTAAATCGATAATAAGGGATAAGGCCCACTGGCCGGCGGTCCTTGCGCTGCTCGGATCAGTTGTGCTCTCGGTGATGACTTTTGCCGAAGTGGCGGGCGGCAAGGTTGTAAACCAGGATATTTACAGTTGGATTATATCGGGCAGCTTCAAAGCGAGCGTCGGGTTTTTAATAGACCCGCTTACCGCCATAATGCTTATAGTAGTGACCAGCATAAGCCTGCTCGTATATATTTATTCAATCGGCTACATGCATGGTGACAACGGGTATTACCGTTTCTTTGCCTACCTGTGCCTCTTTACCTTTTCGATGCTCATGCTTGTGCTCAGCAATAATCTCCTTCAGCTTTATTTTGGCTGGGAGGCGGTTGGGTTGTGTTCCTATTTTCTTATAGGTTACTACTTTCATAAGAAGAGCGCATCCGATGCCGGCAAAAAGGCTTTTATTGTAAACAGGTTCGGAGATTTCGGCTTCGGATTGGGAGTCATTATGATCTTCCTTAACCTCGGCAGCGTCCACTATGCCGACATATTCAGCAAGGTCGGAATGCTGCAGGGGCAGACGGTAGCTCTTTTCGGGTATAACGTAGATCTTATAACTCTTATCGCGCTGCTGCTGTTTTGCGGGGCAGTCGGCAAATCGGCACAAATCCCGCTCCATGTCTGGCTGCCTGATGCAATGGAGGGTCCGACACCGGTGAGCGCGCTGATACATGCGGCCACTATGGTAACAGCCGGTGTATTTATGGTGGCCCGGTTTAACCCTGTCTTCAGTCTGTCGCCTGTTGCAATGGGTGTTGTGGCCATTACAGGCGCGACGACGAGCCTGTTTGCCGCAACCATCGCTTTGGTGCAAAATGACATAAAGCGTATAGTCGCATATTCCACAGTAAGCCAGCTCGGCTACATGTTCCTGGCCTGCGGCGTAGGCGCATACGGTGCAGGCGTATTCCACCTTTTTACCCATGCATATTTTAAGGCGCTGTTGTTCCTCGGGGCCGGCAGCGTCATGCACGCCATGGCGGGCGAACTGGACATACAGAAGATGGGCGGGCTCAAAAAATATATGCCGGTTACTTACTGGACCTTTTTAATTGCTTCGCTGAGCATTGCCGGTATCCCCGGTCTTGCAGGCTTTTTCAGCAAAGATGAGATTCTCTGGCTGGCATACAACGGCGGCACTGTCGGCAGGATTGTTTGGGCCATGGGAACGCTGGTCGCCGCGCTCACCGCATTCTACAGCTTCAGGATAATTTTCCTGGCGTTCCATGGAAAATTCAGGGGCACCCACGAGCAGGAGCATCACCTTCATGAATCGCCCAGGTCGATGACTATACCTCTTATGCTGCTTGCCATTGGGGCTATATCTGCAGGCTGGTTGGGAATCTCTGAAGCATTGGGCGGCGGTGATTTCATAGGCCACTTCTTCCAGCCTGTGCTCGGCCACCCGCATGTTCATTCCGGCGAAGACGAGGAGTGGATGGTGATGGGTATTTCAATCGCCTGTGCGGTAGGCGGCATACTGGTTTCCTGGATATTCTATGTATTAAAGCCCGAAATTCCAAAGCGCCTTGCTGCGAACTTCAAAGGTATTTACAACGTATTGTGGAATAAATATTATGTCGACGAATTGTATGATTCTATTATTATCAGGCCGACAATGTGGCTTGCCAGCAGTATACTCATCCCGGTGACGGACGGCACGATAATAGAAGGCATTGTCAATGGAGTGCCTAAAGCGATTGCCCGTTTCGGAGAAAGATTGAGAAAGCTGCAGACCGGGTCTGTGCAGCACTATGCATTGAGTATGGCTATAGGGCTGTTTATTCTGCTTTCGCTGTTACTGATTTATAAATAACGTGAAAACCCGTGAATCGTGAGATGTGAATCGTGAAAGGTAGAGTCAAAGTCTGTTATCTTTTAGTTTTTACGATTCACGTTTCACGGATTTTAGAGGAGGATGGATGGATTACCCGGTTTTAAGCACTGTAATTTTCCTGCCCATACTGGGTGCGCTGATTATCTTTTTAATTAAGAGGTCCAGCGATACATTTATCAAGTGGATGGCACTGGTAATCAGCATAATCAATTTTGTGCTGAGCATACCCCTTTTCACCGGTTTCGATAAAACGACTGCGGCCATGCAGTTTGCGGAGAAGCGTGCATGGATTCCGGCGTGGGGCATACATTATTCTCTGGGCGTGGATGGCATAAGTGTCCTGTTCGTCCTGCTTTCCACCCTGCTGACCATCCTCTGCGTGACCGTATCATGGAACAGCATAAAAATGAAAACAAAAGAATTCTATGCCGCGCTGCTTCTTATTGAAGGCTCTATGATAGGCGTATTCTGCAGCCTGGATATGTTCCTTTTTTACATTTTCTGGGAGGCGATGCTTATCCCCATGTTCCTTCTGATAGGGGTATGGGGAGGTCCGAACAGGGTATATGCAGCTATCAAATTCTTTCTTTTCACACTTGTAGGCAGCGTGCTGATGCTCCTGGGTATTATAGTCCTCTATCTGAATACCGGAAAGAGCTTTGACGTACTGCAGATGATGTCAACCAATTATCCTTTTAATCTCCAGGTCATGCTCTTCTGGGCGTTCTTTGCGGCATTTGCCGTGAAAGTCCCCATGTTCCCGGTGCACACCTGGCTGCCTGACGCGCACACCGAAGCGCCGACTGCCGGAAGCGTTATCCTCGCCGGAGTTCTGATAAAGATGGGGGCATACGGATTCCTGAGATTCAGCATGCCCATACTGCCGGAAGCGACAAAGGCCATGGCCCCGGCAATGATGGTACTGTCAGTGGTGGCAATTATCTACGGGGCGGTAATTTGCCTCGGGCAGACGGATATTAAAAGACTTATCGCCTATAGTTCTGTGAGCCATATGGGGTTTGTGACCCTCGGCATATTTGCGCTCAACATGCAGGGACTTCAGGGCGGAATTTTGCAGATGATTAACCACGGGATAGTTACCGGCGGGCTGTTCCTTTGCATAGGGATGGTCTATGACAGGACCCACACGAGACAGATTGCCGATTACGGCGGCGCAGCGTCAGTTCTGCCTGTGTACTCAGCGCTGTTTATTGTCTTCACACTTGCAGCGATAGGACTTCCGGGAACAAACGGGTTCATCGGTGAATTTCTCATAATCCTCGGAGGTTTTGCCACATCAAAAATAATGGGGACTTTTTCGGCAACCGGAATAATAATCGGCGCCGCATACATGCTCTGGCTTTACCAGCGGGTCTTTTTCTTGGAAATTAACCCGAAAATCCAGGGCAGCAAGGACATTGATTTAAGGGAAATCATGACGCTCGTCCCGCTCATTATCCTGGTTTTCTGGATAGGTGTGTATCCCAATACTTTTTTAAGTTTTATGGACGTATCCGTGCAGCACCTGATTGCAAGGGTCAACACGCCGGTCCAGCAGAATTTGGCGCAGCATATAATTGAGGTGATACAATGAACATCCCCTTTCCCGATCTTGCTCCGCTGTTGCCCGAAATCATAGTGTCCTCGGCAGCTATGCTGCTCCTTCTCCTCGATCTTGTAGTTAAAGATAAAAGTGCCCTCGCGCTTATTGGAGTTATTGCTGCAGCCGCAGCGCTCTACTTGCTGCCGGCAAGCTACGGTGAAACGTTCGGCGGTATGTTTATAAGCGACAGTTACAGTATGTATTTCAAGTTGATCTTCATTATAAACTTTGTCCTGACCGTATTGATTTCGCTGAAGTATATACAGCGGCAGAAAGCGGAATACGGAGAATATTACAGCCTGCTGCTCTTTGCCACCACCGGCATGATGATTATGGCATCGGCAAGGGATTTTATTGTCCTCTATCTCGGACTCGAGCTCATGGCGCTGAGCACTTATATACTTGCCGGAATAAAGCGTCATGATATCAGGTCAAACGAAGCGGCCCTGAAATATTTTCTTTTGGGGGCATTTTCGTCAGCATTACTCCTCTACGGTATATCACTCGTTTACGGACTGACTGCAACCACGGATCTATATAAAATTGCTGCGCAATTAAAACAGGCTGAAATTTCCCCAACTCTGCTGCTGAGCATGCTCCTCATTGCCGTTGCCTTTTGTTTTAAAATAGCGGCGGTCCCCTTTCATATGTGGGCCCCCGATGTCTATGAGGGCGCTCCCACATCGATAACGGCCTTCATGTCTGTTGGCCCGAAGGCCGCGGGCTTTGCTGTCATCGGCAGGGTATTTTATGTGGCGTTCCAGAACGTGCAACCGGATTGGACTGCCGTGCTCATCGGCATCGCGATACTCACCATGGCCGCAGGCAACATCCTTGCCCTTGTGCAGACGAATATAAAAAGAATGCTGGCCTATTCGTCTATTGCCCATGCCGGCTATATGCTCCTCGGAATTATTACCGGGACGCTTGAGGGCCGCCAGGCGATGATGACGTATATGCTTATCTATGCTTTTATGAATATGGGCGCCTTTGCGGTAGTAATTATGCTCGACAAGGGAGAAGAAATAAAAGACTATAATGGTCTCGCAAAGAGCCGTCCGCTCATTGCGGCGTTAATGCTCGTCTTTATGTTTTCGTTGACCGGAATACCGCCGACAGCAGGCTTTATTGGAAAATTCAATATCTTTATGGCGGTAATCAAGGCGGGGTACGCCTGGCTGGCAGTCATAGCAGTCATCTTCAGCGCTATTTCCGCTTATTACTACCTGAGGGTAGTAATGAACATGTATATGAAGGATGCGACCGAAGAGGCCGCAATCCACCCTTCTCCATCACTCGGGCTTGCCCTCCTTATTTCTGTGGTCATGGTGTTTGTTATCGGTATCATACCTTCGGTTGTAATCGGGTAGAACTCGCCCAAGATAGTTCCAGTGAGCAAGGACCGCTTTATGTTTCTGGTACAGCAAACACCTTACTTTGCGCTTCAGGTCATGAGGATCATGTCGGAGCGTTTACGTCGTCTTGATCTTTCATTGTGAACAGGCCCATTTTTGCACTCCGCTTTTTACTGTTGCTGCAATAGCTTTAACGCAATCTCCCGTGAGGTGAAATTGATATTTGGTATTATCTCATCAGCTACTCTGCGCGGGACAAGCTGATCATTTAAATAGTTCTGTTGTATTTTTGCTGTTGTCGGCAATTTCCAAGAACAATTCACACTTTTCGGTACTCCCTTAAAATCCAGAGCGACGCTGTTCCGGACAGTAGTGATTTCTACTGGTGAAAGTGATACTATAAAATCATAGGGATGAGAGTCCCTTCCTCTTGTTTTTCGGATGCCTTGTCCGGAATAACACTCCGACTGTTTTAGTGCGGAAGGGGAGAACTCCACCTATGTGAAAAAAATGATAAAGAACGATTCTGAACGCAATCCGGAAAAAAGACCTGCAGCAAAAAATATGCAATGGGGCACCGGTATCAACGAACGCATTTTGGCCGTGCGGCGACTGATTCGGCGTGAGGGAACGAACTATGTTCTTGGCGTGGCATTGATCGCACTGGCTTTTCTGCTGCGCTGGGTCATGTCGTTTTACCTCGGCAGCCGCCCGCTCCTGATCTTGTTCATTATTCCAATCCTGCTATGCGTCTACTTCGGCGGTCTGAGGGTGGGGTGGCTGGCTGTAGTCCTGGCGGGCGCGGGCACGGGCTATTTCCTGCGGATGCCGGCGGACTTTCTTGCCGGCAAAGGACTATGGCCGGACCTGGCACAATGGCTGATATTTTTAGGCACGGGCATCGTGGGGTGCCTCCTGGTAGACGCCCTGCAGCGTACACGGCGGCGGGCGGAGACAGCCGCGGAGGAATTTAAACGGTCTGATGAGGCATTGAAACGGAGCGAAAGGTTCCTTGAAACAATTATAGAAAATGCCCCGGAATGTATAAAGCTCGTTGCTAAAGACGGTACCCTGCTGAAAATGAACTATGCGGGGTTGAAAATATTGGATGCTGATTCTATCGAACAGGTGCAGGGGAAGTGCATTTATAATTTGGTTTCCTCTCAATACAGGCAAGCTTTTGTAAGTCTTACAGAAAAAGTTTGTCAGGGCGGATCAGGCACACTCGAGTTTGAGGCATTCGACCTGAAGGGTAAGAAGATATGGTTGAAAACCCATGCGGTCCCCTTGTATGACGATGTAGGGAACATAACGAACCTCCTGGGAATTACCCTCGATATCACGAACAGCAAACAGGCGGAAGAGAGGCTGAAGGAGGCCTATGAGGAACTGGAGGCCTTCAGCTATTCGGTCTCTCACGATCTTCGCGCGCCCTTGCGTCATTTAACGGGATTTTCGGAACTGCTCCGGAAGAGACTCGAAGACCTGCATGATGAAAGGGCGGAACAATATATGGCTGCTATAACCGGCGCCTCACGGAAGATGGAGACGCTTATAGACGACTTGCTGGACTTCTCCCGCATGGGTTGATTGGAGATGCAGAAGATGAAAGTCAATTTCAGCATGCTTGCAAGAGAAACCATGCGGAACATTGCAGAGGAATTCAAGGGACGTGATATTGAATGGATAATCGGGGAATTGCCCGAGGTCCACGGGGACCAGTCGATGCTGAAACTCGTGCTCAATAATCTTCTCTACAATGCTGTTAAATTTACCGGAACACTTCCCCATGCAAGAATCGAGATCGGGTGCAGGGATGAGAGTGGCGAGTTTGTCTTTTTCGTCAAAGACAACGGGGTCGGGTTTGACATGAAGCATGTGGACAAGCTCTTCGGGGTTTTTCAGCGTCTCCATGCAGAGGATGAATTCGAGGGCACAGGGATCGGACTTGCTAACGTTAAGCGTATTATACAACGCCACGGAGGGCGTGTATGGGCGGAGGGCGAAGTGAACGGGGGAAGTACTTTTTATTTTTCACTGCCTAAGGAGCTGAAATAATGATCGTGCTTAATGCTCTTCCAAGTACACCTCGGGTCAGGCGCATCGATGTCGTTGCATATCAAAAGGCTTACTGCAGGACATCCCCCATGGCATTCTGAAAAAAGTCCGCAGGCGGTAACAGGACATTTGTTGCGCCGGAACTTTCTAAAATAATTCAGTATCGGACTTCCCGAAATGTCTTCAAAGCTTTCGGTGAAAATATTGCCCAGTCTGAATTCCCGATGCCTGAAAAAAAGGTAGCAGGGATACACCGAGCCGTCAGGAAGAATTGAGAGTTTTGTGGTCCCTGCAGGGCATCTTGTGTTTCTTAAAAGAGGTTGTTTTTCAGTGTCAGGCAGAAAGCCTCCGCAGTATACTCCGGCGATATTAGGGTATTTGTCCCGCATATCAGAAAGCTGTTTATAATATTCATAGAAAGGCATATTGTTAATGAGATCGCTTTCGGATACGGTATCCATGTAGAGCAGATAGCAGGTTATTTCCGGCACGCCGAAATAGATGTTTGCCGGCCCTGGCAGGGCCGTTTTTTTGCAGACGCTTTTAATGACGGGCCGGTGCCTGGCAATGTAGTCTTCGAGTTCTTTTGCCACGCGGCTGTCGTTGAGCGATATGCCGATATTCAGGGTATTCTTGTCGTAGGCGCCGGACAGGTGTTCCAGCATGGCAACGTTTGTGCCGTTGGTGCTCAGGTTCAGCCTGAGCTTGAGCATGGCAGCTTTGTCGATAAGCCCGACAATATCGGGATGCAGCGTAGGCTCGCCGCCAAGGATGTCTATCTCGCCTATCCCTGCGTCAAGTATTTTGGCTGCGAGCCTCTCAAAGCCGGCAGCGGTAATCTCGCCTTCAGTTTCCAGGCCCCGGTTGAAGCAGAAACCACAATGCCTGTTGCACTTCAGGGTAGGGAAGAATTGTATATACTCAGGAACGGAAGTATACAATCAGCCCTTGTGTCCTTTTATCACATCATCCGCCCAGCTTAGGGCAGCGGAGACAGTGGGGAACCCTATAGTGCTCGATAGCAGGATGATGGCGTGGTGAAGTTCATCAGGTGATGCGCCCGCCTGCAAGGCCCTCCGGGCATGGGAGTGGACTGACCCCTCTGATCTTATGGCAGCGGCGGCAGCCAGTTGGATCAAGTGAGATGTTTTGTCATCAATAGGGCCTGCCTCTTTCGCCGCTTTTCCGAGGTTTTCAACAGCCCTGGTGTACTTCTTGAACCTCTTTGCGATGCTTAAATACTGCCCTGGTAATTCTTTCATGGTATCCTCCTTAAAATAGGGCTATGTTATTAGTCTTTTTGCCGCCTCATAGGCATCGTGCAGCGCTGTCGGGTGATTGCGTATCGCCCCTTTTGCATCGACCCCCAGAAAGCCCAGCGTTTCGTGATCGGGAACGCTGATGGTCCTGAAAAATGCCTTTGCCGTTACTTCGGAGCACTGAATGCCGACCTCTTTCTTCATACCGCCCACGAGCATGAGGAGCCCTTTTCTTCCATGGGGACCCGGGGGGATAGTTTTTTTTAACAGGTATTTTTCGCACCAGAAGGACTGGCAGCGGTCAATCATGATTTTTGATTGAGCGCTGAGGCCAAAAAAGAAAATAGGGGACGAAAGAATAACGCGGTCAGCCTCGCGGATCGCCCTGCTTATTTCCTGCATGTCATCGTTAATGATGCACATGCCGGTTGTATCGCAGCCGCCGCAATTCTGGCAAGGTTTAATGTCCATGGTGCTGAGTTTAAAAATCCGGACATTATGCGCAGCGCCCTCCACTGCTTTTAGCGCCTCCGTTAATAAAATATCGGAGTTGCCTTCTACGCGAGGGCTGCCGAGAAATGCCGCTATATTCATCTGCTTTCCGTGCGTGAACTATTCAATCTTTTTGAAGGCCTGTTTTTTTGCCTTGCAGACAGGGCACTCGTCGGGAGGCTCTCCTTCCACGGTATGTCCGCATACATCGCAAACATAATAGTCTGTCCCGGTATTCTTGCCGAATTCATCAATTGCCTTCTGGTAGAGTGCCGCATGGACTTTTTCAACCTCATTGGCATAGGTAAATGTTCTTAGAGCGCCTTTATTGCCTTCAGCCTGCGCATCTTCGATCATATACGGGTACATTTTCTGGAACTCATAGACCTCGCCCTGAAGGGCGGCCTCCAGATTTTCCCTGGTGCTCTTTATGCCGCCCAACTCCCTGAGGTGGTTATGGGCATGAATTGTCTCGGCTGCAGCAGCAGCGCGGAACAGTTTAGCAATCTGTTTGAAGCCCTCGGCTTCTGCCTTTTTTGCAAAAGCGAGATATTTTCTGTTCGCCTGGCTCTCTCCTGCAAATGCATCCAACAGGTTTTTCTCAGATTTGCTCATGGTAGTGGCCCCCTTTCAGAATTTCTCGTGGTATATTTTGACCTGTCTGGCGAACTCCCTGCCGAAATCATAGCATTTGGTCTCATCTTCCAGAGAAGGTTTGTACAGTATCTGCAACCCGGGCTCGTAAAGCTCAAGCCCCATTCTTTTTAATTCTTCGTAGGCCTCTTTTACAGCTCCTCCGCCCCATCCGTAGCTTCCGAAAGCCCCGGCCATTCTGTTCTTCGGACGCAGTCCTCTCAAGTGGGTCAAGAACTCGGCCACTGTCGGGTACATAATATTGTTGAGGGTCGGCGTGCCGATAAGACATCCCCGTGAGTTCCAGAATTCTTTTATGGCGACGCTCATGGGAGTGGCCCTCAGTTTAATCACGTTGCATTCCACGCCTTCATCCTTGATCCCCTGCATCATAGGCGTAGTCATCTGTTCTGTGCTGTGCCACATAGTATCGTAGATGATCGAAACCCTGAGGTGCGCCTTGCCATTTGCCATATCGAGATACATTTGCATGACTTTTTGGGGGTCCCGTCTCCATATAATGCCGTGGTCGGGAGCGATCATCTCGATGTCGAGGCCGAGCTTTTGCACTTCTGCTATCTTTGCCTTAATCAGCTGGCCGAAAGGCATGAGGATATTGGCGTAGTAGTCTATAATAGCGTCGTCCAGTTCGGCCATGGATTGACAGGTGATGAATTCGTCATCGAACCTCACCGCAGAGGCGATATGCTGGCCGAAACCGTCCTGGCTGATCAGTATCTTTTCTTCCTTTATATAAGTCATCATGGAGTCGGGCCAA
The DNA here is from genome assembly GCA_963784135.1 of Nitrospirota bacterium. Lineage (GTDB taxonomy): Bacteria > Nitrospirota > Thermodesulfovibrionia > Thermodesulfovibrionales > Dissulfurispiraceae > JADFXI01. Next base: position 274,576 of record CAWAQG010000012.1, read on the forward strand.
TGAAGCATGGGGGTCTCCAGAAAGAGAAGCGTCCTTTTGCCTATTTTTAGGGTATCTCCAGTTTTTACTGTCCTGATAGTCCATTTGGACAAATCATAAAACCTCTCAAGTCCTTTCCTGCCCTTTTCCGTTATGTATATGGCAGCGTTGGGAGTCAGGGCCATTATGGCATCCAGGCTGGTTACATGGTCATTTTCTATATGGTTTATAATGACGTTCTTTATCCTGGCAGGGTCTACTACGCTTCGTATGTTCTTGATGGCAGTGTCCGCGAAATCGTATTTGACCGTATCGAGCAGGGTTATTTCATCATCCATAATCAAGTAATTGTTATAGGTAGTCCCTCGCGGCGTCATATATCCGTGGAAATCACGTACTGCCCAGTCAATTGCGCCTACCCAATAAATTCCGTTTTTGATCTCGACTGCCTTCATTGCCGTATTCACCTCTTTCCCGTCATATTATAACACCAGGTGCTTCAATTCATAATCTATAATTTCCAGTTGCACCGCCTATCCCAATTTCCTTGCCTACCTCAATAAACAACTTCTTGTCGTGCTTCAGTATATTCATGCACGATGCAGTGCCGGCACAGGCATTTGAGAATTCGTCCAGCGTTCTGTATTTTGATTTTATTTGCTCCCTATTTATAACAACCTTGCCGTTTAGAATGGTTTGCCCATCATGGCAGGCAGCACAATGCCTCTCCCACAAGCCTATACGTTCTGTCTTCCGGCAACCCGAAGCAAAAAATAATGAACAGATCAAAATCATAATAATCCCGATAGCGGAAGTTCTTTTCCTATCCGACATTATTAAACCTCCTTCCTATTGAGAAAGCTTCTCCAAGAGGTCCTCCAATTCTCCAATAAGTCCGTTGCTCGGGACAAAAAACAATAGGACTCACCTTGGCAATATCCGGCAAGTCTTTGTCGCCGATTACAGAATCATCCGCCTTCACATCGATAATTTCACCGATAAACTGGGTGTGCAATCCAATTTCCACGGTCTTGATTACCTTGCACTCCACAACCATAGGGAATTCCTTCACATAGGGGGCATCGACAAGGTCGCTTTTTACCGGAGTCAGGCCAGTAACTGAAAACTTATCAATAGTTCTGCCTGAGACCATCCCGAAATAATCTACCTCCGCAGCATATTTTTCCGAAGGTATATTTATCGTAAATGCTTTGTGTTCAATTATATTGCCATAGGTATAAGTGGCCTGCCTGAGCGAAACCGAAACGCAGGGCGGCTTGGAGCAGCATATTCCTCCCCAGGAGAAAGTCATCACGTTCGGTCTGCCGTCCTTGTCATAAGTCCCCAACACCCATACAGGAGTCGGGTAAGCCAGTGTTTTGGGGCCGAATGATTTCTTCATTAGATGACCTCCTCTTTTTAGAGAACGTGATTAAAGAATGTGAAGAGTCAACACCATTCACCGCTTTTTTGTTTCACTTTTTTTCACGTTTTACATTTCACATTCTTTTATCGCATTCTTTAATACAGTCTACATTATGGCCAAACGGTTTGCAACGCCCAAAATGTCCCCTATTTTTACTTATCAGAAAAATTGCATCCCCTCCAGGAGGGCCGCCCGGGTAATAACGTATTTGTTACCTTTTAAAACTCCCTTTAACTGGATGGGATAACAACCTCCCATTCCATCCCGTAAACTCTCCAGTGGCAACCGTTCATTGCACGATCTGCATTTCACATATCCTTCTTCAAAGCTGAAACCCAGTTTTTTGGTATAGCATTCCCTGCATGCATTAAAATATGATTGGATTTCGCCGTTGACTTTTACAAGAAAAAAACTGATCTTTTTACTTTCAATAGAAAGAGAATAAAACCGGGGCTGCCCTGGGATGAGGGTGCTCGCATCTATTTCAGATGTGTAGCCGTTAAAAGGCGCCTGGATGAATGAAGGCGCCTTGGCACATGAGGTCAGAATACACATCAGGCCGGCGAGTACAAATAAAAGCCTCATGTGCAATTTTAATATTTTCTGCCTGGATGCCGCAATGTTTTCCAACGTGCAGATTGTGTATAACTTGAGGTTGACACCGTTGAATTTATAAATTATTATAAAAAGCCATGAAGGTAAGAATTCTCATAGTGCTTATTGTGTTCACCATGACTATCTGTGCGCCATTTAAAATCAATGTTCATTTCAACCCGGGCAATAGGACCGCATCTATTTTAACACTCGACGTTTGTCATGCCGCGGGAACTGCTCTTTCAGCACAGGCGGATGTTCCATGCGTATTGGAATGTCCCTGCGCGTTATCGCTCATTGAGAGCAGTTTTATGTATGCGGCTGCAAACTCTGTTTTTACTCCATTTCTAATGGCCTTTCAACAGGAGCGCCCTCCAAAAGCCTGACCCGCAGTTCCAGAGTTGTGAGTCGTTCTTGACGCAGGCGCGAGTTTATGCCCGCGCTGTAAGCGTTTTTGCTGCATGACGTTCCCCATTAAGCTCGACTCCACTTTGGGAATTATCTGAAAAATATTTTCCGGAGTGGAGTCATTTTTTTATTGAAGTGTCACCCTGGACAATATGGATAAAAAACAATCTTGTTCAGAATGTATCTTCAGGCTTTTTTATAATTTTTTATTAAAAAAAGGAGAATTCAGCATGAAAAAATTCACGGTGTTCCTGGTAATATGCCTGCTGTTTACCTGTGCGTTCGCTGGAGCAACAAACGCGGGGGAGAACCCCAAAACTTGCAAGATATGCGGGATGGACCTGGCCGATGCCGCCAGGAGCCATATGCTTATCGTCTATACGGATGGGACCACTGCCGCGGTCTGCAGTCTGCACTGTGCAGTTGAGGAGATGAAACAAAACAAAGACAAGCCTGTCAAGTCGATCATGGTTGCCGATTACGCAACAGAAGAGATGATAGATGCCAGGACTGCAACATGGGTAGTCGGCGGTGATATTAATGGTGTCATGACAGCTGTGGCCAAATGGGCCTTTGCAAGGGCAGAGGACGCTCAGAAGTTTGTTAAGGAGCACGGCGGGAAAGTAGCTGCATTTGACGAAGCGATGAAGGCTGCTGCCGATGAAGTAGCCGGGGAGGGCGGGCATACTGTTCACTATCACCCTGGAGGCCAGATGCTGTATAATCCGGCTTTTGGCGACGATATATACCATACTCACCCAGCCGGCATGTGGATGTTCACTTACAAATACATGTATGAGAACATGGGCGGCCTGCGCGCCGGAACTAACAACGTAGACACACACAGTGTCGGCTGGATGAGCAAGAAGCCATATGATTATATGATGATACCCACGTATATGGACATGTACATGAACATGTTTATGGCGATGTACGGGGTCACCGACAGTCTGACACTTATGGGCATGGCTAACTATGAGTATAACGATATGCAGATGCTCATGAACATGGGTATGGGCAAGCCTTACATGACCCAATCCCCCATGAAAACAGAGGGATTCGGTGACACGGAGCTGCGGGGGCTTTACAAGATCAACAAATACCTGGTCGGCAGTCTTGGTCTCAGCATTCCCACCGGCAGCATCAAACAGACGGATGTGATGATGGGCAAAGTGGAGCGGGCGCCCTATGACATGCAACTCGGTTCCGGCACATGGGACCTCAAGCCTGCGCTGACTTACAGCGACCTCAGCGATGACGCAAAGTTGAACTGGGGAGCGCAGGCAATGTATACGTATCACACGGCAAAAAACAATGACGGTTACAGCCTCGGGGACAGCTTCAAGGCGACCGGTTGGCTGCAGCGCACATTCGGCCCTGCCGCAACATGGCTGCGACTTGCCTATAGCGATACGGGAAGGATCAGCGGACAGGACTCACAGATCCAGATGGGCCAGAATTGGGCGCCAACGCCTGATGGCGATCCCCGCAATTATGGAGGGCAGCGACTCGACGGTTTGATAGGAGTGAATATCGTGGCAGGCAGACTTACTTTTGGAGTCGAAGGCGGCATGCCACTCTATCAGTACCTGAACGGCCTGCAGTTGAAAACCAAATGGGTTGTAAATACAGGCGTTCAGGTAATGTTCTAAGTTTTACGGACTCGTAAGTAGCACTCGAAGTAAGGCTCCCCTCACTCTTGATGGGTGAGGGGAGGGATGTAGGGGGAGGAGAAAATCAGCTTTTTCTGCCCTAACCGTAATATTCTATAAAGAGTAAAAATTCTTCAAGGAGCGTTATTTATGAGAAATTTCGATGTCCGGTTTCCCGGGAAAAGAGAAGACTTATCGGGGTGCAGCGGAAGTGTTCATGTAATGGGGAGCCTCCTTTTAATCCTGGCGCTGATAGGCGCAGGGTATCTTTATATCAGCTACAAGGAGAAAAGGGTCGCGAATGATATGCCAAAGATACTGGCAGCTTATGAAGGGATGCTGGATGATTACATAAAAGACCCTGAAGACAGGACAAAATTAAAGCAGGCACTTGGAACTATTGCGGAATTGATATACAAATACAATCCAACTGGCATTAACTTGCAAGCGGTTAAAGAAATAGAAAGGCAAAAAATGCTGCTCGAAAGCGGTCAGTCCGGCGGGGGAGAAAAATGAGTCGAAATGAATTTAACAGAAATTTAATGCCAACTTAATAAGTCTGTAACAGATGGTAATTATCATATTGAAACGATTTCAGGGGAAGGCTTATGGGGAATAAAGAACTTATACAACTCGCAGTACGAAATTTTATGCAGAGAATTGGTCCGCATTATCCCGTAAATTTACAGCAAATAGCGCAGCAGGTCAACACTGACATATATTATCGTAGTGACATGCCCCATAATGTCAACGGGGCGACAATTCCTTTGCAGGATGGCAGCTACGTAATAACGATAAAGTCCCACCAGCCGTTTTTTAATGAACGATTCGCATTAGCGCAGGAGATAGCGCATATAGTGCTGGGACATTGCACCGGCGGTATTGTCATAACGTCTTCATCTGAACTCTATGATCAAGGCATTTTTCCATGCGATTGGGAATCCTACGCCTTTGCTTCAGAAATGCTTATTCCGCTTGAAGAATTAAAACAGGCTCTGGTCGCTCACGAGGTCCTTGATATTGATAAACTATGCACTTTATATGGGGTTTCCGGAGAAATAATAATAACAAGACTAAATGAAACAGGTGCTATTTGGTTCAATCGCACTCTGCCGTATACGCTTTCATTGGTAAGCTGTGGGAAATAGGATTTACGGTCCTTCGTTCTTTTTCTTGCGCATTCGCAAGACACTTGAAAAAACATCAATCATGGCATCGAGTTCCCCGGAGTCCAGTTCGCTCATAGTGCGAAACATGTCATTCATGCCTTTGTGCATGATGAGCGATTGAAACTCTCTCGGCATATAATCCGCGAGTGTCAAATATTCTTCAATCGATTGGTCCAAGGCCTTTGTGAGTTCAACAACAGTTTTTCGCGGCAGAAGCCGCATGCCCCTGATGCTTTCTTCGATGATATCTTTTGAGGTTGTTTTAAGAGACTTGAAGAAGGCATCTATGTCCTTAACATTTCCCAAATCTTTTTTTAAGCGCTCAATAAATACAAGAGGCATCCCGTCCTCTGACTGGTAACCCGACAGTTTCTTCTCATCCATTAAGAAATGCATAGCCACTTCAGGGCTTACTGTTGCCTGGGCCCTTTCAAGGAGCAGTTTTCTTTCAAGGGAGATTCTCTCCTCTTCTGTTGCCGTATATACCTCAGCAATTTTTTTTATCATTTTTTCCGTGGCGATTCTGCGGGTTATGTCAGGAGGGCGCTCAACGTTAGAGATGTACTCAGGGGTGTACCCTATTGCATCCGCAAACTCCTTCTGCGTTTGCTGGGCTTTCAGCCGTATCTCCTTAATGGAATTCCAAAGTGACATCTTTAAATGATAAACAATGGCAAGAGGAAAAAACAATTTGTTGATAGCAACGACGTTGCCAGTAAAACTTAAAGGGTTTCAAAGAGTTCTAAATTTTTAGCGCCCAATTATAATACGCTGCTCAAGAAACATAATAAAATTTTAATATTATTTTAACATAAAAGTAATGATAAATATGTAAGATAACTAACTTGTTAGTTATCTTTGAGAAAGGGGAAGTTATTACTTTGTCGTAAGACTGATTAGCTCGTAGAAAGTCGTCATAAAAAAATCCAATTAAGAGTGTTTTAAAGGAGGGAAGAGTGTTTTACACGAAAGAGGTCCCAGTGGATTCAGTTGTCATTATTGATGGTACCAGCCCCAGGACAAAAACCGACAATACAAGAATTGCATTTTTCAGAGACATTTATTCTCAAAAAGAGGAGGACCTTGCTTTTGAAATTCCACCTGTTGACGTATCTCTGGTACAAACCGGGGTGCCTGGCAAAGAGGTATTCGCGCTGGAAGACGGCGTGCACAGACTGCTGGCGCAAAAAGATATTAAGCTGAAGAAAATTAAAGCGAGGATACGCACTGATGTATCAATTTCAGAAGCAGAGTTAAGTTCCTATGAGGTAAAGAAACACCTATTAATGAAAGCATGTGAATCAAATGCGAGGCATGGCATGTCGCTGAGCAATGAAGAGAGAAAAGATGCTGTTCAAAAAATGGCCATATATGGAAGTACAAGTGCCGAAATAATAGCAACGGGCATAGCAAGTAAAGCCACAGTTTACAGGTGGCTGCAAAGTGAAGTAAGAGAAAGAAGAGATACAGCGATGCACGAGAGAGCCAATAAAAAAGAACTGGTAAAGACTTTATTAATACAGGGAGCATCTATTAAGAAAATTGCCAGGGAGACGGGGGTGCCCAGAACAACTGTACGCCGGCTTATACATGAAGTTGCCAAAAAAAGTCTTAAAACCCATGAACACGGACAAACTGAAGTGGCCCGGAGTATTAATGATAATAATGGACAGTCGTATAAATGGATGCCGACAGATGAGAAGGGAGAGTCATTGCCTGTGCCGGGCGCCGTGACACCTGCATCCCACATCCTGCAATCATCTGACCGTCTAATGATGGCTGAATCAACAAAGAAAAGAATAGACGAGATATATGATGCAATTCGCAAGCTTGACGTTAACAACGCTACTGACCACGAGATCAAAACTGCAGTTTTGCCGTTGCTTGCACAAAAATTCCCAGGCGCGGCGAAAATTATAAAAGACTGCGGCTACGCGATAGAAATGGAAGCGCTTTATCATGAATTAAGAGGCGCAAGAAACGAACTGCAAAATACAAGAAATGAGCTTTTGAAGAAAAATGACCTGTTGCAGCAAAAAGAGGCACAACTGAAAAGAAGAACGGAAGTCTGCAGCTATCAATGCGAATTTACAACCGAACGGCTGCGTCAGGAATTCGAGAAGTATGTAAATTTTATGGTAACGCATATCAATGAGCATATTCAGGCAATTCCCAGGGTTTCAGAAAATGACGGCGTCATCATTAGACAATTAGCGGCAAACACTATATTTACCCTGCTGTCAGTGCTGGAATGGGGAGATGATAATGGACTGTCAAGCCTGCGGACAAAGGAAAAGTTTGAAGAGTTCAAAGATATTATAACGGGTATGTATATGAATAATAAGAGCATTAATAGCAGAATAACCATGCTGGCAGAGATTTACCATAAAATACCTGTCATGCCAAAATCATTGAGCTGAGAGGGACTGCTATGGTTAACGTCAATAATAAAATTGAGGAATTTCTCAAAAGAAATAAGGGAATCATAATTAAAATTGCCCGAAAAAGTATAGGCCGTAATTTTAACGAAAAAGAAGCAATGTCAATTGCTTATCTTGCCGGACTGCAGGCCAAAGTATATAAAAGAGATCAATTTCAAAAGACAAAAGATACCACTGTATTTGTTTGGTATCTAAAAAAAGGCTTTGAAAGTATCCGTGGGCTGGATGGCGGCGAAAGTATCAGTTATGGAAAAAATCCGGCATCTGATAACGAATCGAGGTCTATAGATTTCGAGCGGGTATTTTTACCATCTGGTGAGATTGAAGGGAGAGCATACAGTCGAAATTCAAAATATGCAGGATATGGGACAGAGGCCGGCTCTGAAACAAAAAGTGAGTTCCATGTCTGCATTAAGTCGTTCAGGGACAAATCAATTTCAAAAAGAATACTGGATACGCTAAGGCTCTTAACGCATCAGCACTATTCGACGCCTGCAATCAATGAGCTTGAAAAAATGTACGGGTGTACAAGAAGAGGGACACTATCAAACAAAATACTTAAGGAGCTTATTTCCGAAATCAGCGCCATGGGGATGAAACTTTTCAAGGCTGAATGCCTGAACGGCACATACAGCGTTGTAATAGTATGTGCCGGATCCAGAGAAGAGGCCGACCTTTACTTTACTGAATACGGCAAGGTGCTTAAATGCAGTCAGCTTGTGATGCCGGCTATTGCCCAATAGAGTTTGTTTATATTAACGGTCGTAAGTAGTATTTATCAGCGGTAGATAAAGAGTGCTGTCGAAACGGCGGCGTATTATTGAACATGCCGCGAAAGGACAAATATAATGCGGGACCATTTTGACGTAAACAGGAATGTGAATGATAACAGATTGACCGGCAGCGTCACCTCTCTGCCGGTCCGCGAGAATGACAGAATGAAGTTCACAATGGAAACGAGAGTTTTAAAGGACAATAAGATTTTGGCTTTCCCGCATGTCATAGAGACAAAAGATGAACGGCTAATGGGGATACTCAGCAAAATGAGGGTAGACGATATTGTTTACGTCAAAGGCCCCATATCCGGATCCAGATCAATAATAGCAGCCGAGTTGATTAATTTTGGAAATCAGGATATCAATGATGCAACCCTGGTAGGAACAGTTAAGAAGGCACCCGTTGCACTGGACGATGGAATGAGATTTGTTTTGGAAACGAAAGAACCCCGAAAAAATCAAATATTTATTATCACCCATGTTATAGAGACGACAGAAAAAACGGTGATGTCAAAAATGTCCAAAATACGCGCAGGAGATGTAGTGCTCGTCCAGGGCCTGATCGGGAATGGAAGAATTATAGCTGAAAACCTAAGTGTATTTGAACAAACGGCCAATCAATGTTCAGCAAAGTAATATTTTAGTCATAGGAGATGCAATGAGAAGATATATTATCACTTTTATTAGTTTCACACTTTTGTTGGCTGCGCCTCTTTACGGTGAGTCTTTGAGCGATATGCCGCAGATGAAGGACTATAGAGAGGCAAAATCCCTTTCGTATCTGCAAAGGGCCTACTTTTCTCTGGAACAAGCGCTCTTTTACACCGAAAAATCGAAATCGACCAAGAGTCTGGTGAGTTTTGACTATGGTAAATTACTGAACGATTTAGAACTTGTTGAGAAAGACCTCCATGCATATCTTTACCCCAGGAATGAAAAGATAACAGGGGATTATATTCCCTTCAAGATCGAGGGAGATTATTTCCTCGAAGATATTATCAACTCAAAATAGGAGGAGAACATGAGAAAGTTTACAGTTGTGGATTTGGTTTTAGTTGGAGTAATCATCGGAATCGGCATTTTAGCCAATGCAGATACCACTTATGCTGCTGCTCAGCCAAACAATTTGATAGATATTTACAACGTGGCCAAAAACGCTGTCACAGGTATCTATGGGGCATTGTTTACCATAGCAGCAGGCGTAATCGGGATTATCGAATATTTTATGAGCGGCAAGAACATAGGAATGCTATTCACATGTGTTGTGGTCGGCGTTGCTCCGCATGTACTCATTGGGTTAATAGGTCTCCTGTTTCCCGGCGTCGAAACTGGGGCTAATTCCAACCCTATAAACCAATAGACAGGCATCAGGAATGCGATACCGTGTGCCTAAGGCGCTTAACACGCCGCTGTTGTTTTTCGGACTGCCGGCGGATGATCTGGCTATCGTAGTTGTTTTTGTATCAATTCTAATCGTAGTTTTTAAAAGCGCCGGATTCCAGCAGTCCATACTCGGTATTATCATACCAATTATTATTGGTTTGCTAATAGCATTAGTGCTTAAAAAGATTGCCGAGGTAAGGCCGGTAGGGTATATTCGCCACATTATGCATAAATACGGCGTGTGGAATGACAAAATGAGGGCAAACCATCTTATTGCCCCTGGAAAGAAATTGTATTCACCTTAAAAGGAGAATTTGTGTTTTCATCCGAAAAAAAATCGTGGATGCTTATAGCAAAATATGCCGGTGAAGGGGCGGCATGGAAGATGATGTCGGTCATTCTTCTGCTCGTTGTTGTGTTTTTGGCAGTTGCTCTTGTCAAATCCTCGCAGACCCCAAGGCGCGCCTATATAGTCCCAGGGGCCCGGCCCGGCATTTATGCTCCGGGCGAGGCGATAGAGGACGTATTACTGAGCATCGCTGAAAATTTTGTCATGCTTATTGCGTCTGTAACATCCGATACTGCGGATATCGTTACAAAACGCTCTTCGCGGTATTTAAGCCCGTTATACAGATCAAGGTTTTATGATGACCAGAAAATGGTCATCGATTCATTGAAGGACGGCGATATCAGCTTTCTTTTTTCCCCTGAAACACATGAAATTAAGAAAATCGATGAAAAGACATATATGGTCACTATCAAGGGAGAGAGAAGCGTGCTGGGCGGAGGAGAGGTCAAGAAAAAAGAAAAGTTCTATTATGAGGTTTTCTTGGAGGCAACGGCGCCTAATGATATGAATATATACGGGTTCCATATTACGGATATGAGGAAGGGGCAACTTTCAGGGTCATGAATAAACAAACAAGGATGGGCGATAGGCAATGGGAAAGGGCAAATAACAGAGGTCGTGCAAGGAGGGGCAGGAAAAGTGCAATTGGACAAAAAACTGCAGCCCATAGCCTATCGTTTCCGGCATATGTTGTTCCCATTGCCTATAGCATATTGTCTATTGCCTTATTTTGTTTTTGCCTTTTGCCTTCTTTTGCCTTTGCTATTGACGGTAAACGTTTTGTTGAATGGAACGGCGAGGTTATTCTGATAAATGCCGGGGTAAATAAGGCTGTGCAAGTTAATTTTCCTTTACCTGTACAGGAGGTAATAAAGGCCACCGAAGGAATCGACGTTCAAATCAGAGAGAAGACTATTTTTGTCAAAACACTATCGGCAGATTTAACAGATACACAAATATTTGTTTCAGCCCAAGGGGTCACGTATCCCATTCTCGTGAAAATATCGCCGGAAAACAACGATTTTGTTGTGGATATTCGGGATATGAGACAGGTCATTGCGCAACAGGTCAAGGAGGAACAGCGTCTGACCAAAGACATAGACCCTGTAACACTTGCTGTCGCAATGGCGAGGGATGAGCCGCTTGCAGGGTTCTCGATCACCCAAAAAGACCAGCTACTCCAAAGATTCAATAAGAACGGCATGCTTGAAGCAAGGGTCAAAAGAGTATATCAGTCTCCCTTTTTCACCGGATTTATTGTGGAGTTGAAAAATAAGTCAATTCTGCCCTTGGTAATATCGGAGCAGGATTTTGTAGGTCCTAATGTAGCAGCTGTTGCACTTGAAAGAGAGAGCGGCTATATGGCCCCGACTCCCCAGGATGCCGAAACAGCAGTAACAGGACAGCATAAAATGCTTGTATACCTGGTTGTTGTCCCCGGAGGTCAATAAAGTATATGCCGGATGTGAATCCTCCCGAATCAATAGATGTTGAAAAAATATCACCTGAAAGACGTCCCTCGGGCATTAGTAGATTTTTCTTCGGCAGCCTGACGAGAACTATGGCGACGATTGTAATAGCCTTTATCGGTGTTGCAATCATTAATGCACTTTTAGCCGGACCCAACAGTGCAAAGAAAAACACCAATGGGAAAAGTCAAAACCAGTCCAGGGATGATCTTGCCGAAGCAAACAGACTATTAAGCGAGAAGAACAAAACTGACCAGGAAAAGCTGTTAAATCTTACAAAGGAAAATCAGGCACTGAAAGGCCAGGGGCTCAGGGAAGAAATAAGGCTTCAACCCCCGGTATCTGCACAGCAGCCATGGGTGGGACGGCAATCTCCGTCTGCCTCCGCAGCGGCTGACACGCAGAAGCATGCCCCCGTATTTTCAAGCCCTGGAGAGGCTGTAAATTTTATGGCAGCCCAGGAACAAAAGAAGGCCGGCGTTCCATCTTATAAGCCGATGCAGCGGGTTTTGCCGCCGCCGGAAGCGCTCTCGACTCAGGCACATCAGGCCCAGTCTCTCACAGCGGCAACTTCTCAGGACAATAACAAAGAGTATGAGAAGAACCTCCTGGGAGGTTCACGAGCATTAGGTTCACTCTCGCACGGGGTTGCCGCGGTCTCCGGACTCCCTTATCCTCTTGTTATTGATCTTACCTCTGTTTCAGTGGGCCCGAATGCTACAAGCCGTCCAATAAAAGATTGTTCAATCATCGGAGCTGCAAGCGCCGATTTATCAGCAGGGAGAGTATACATGCAGGCCAAGACATTAAATTGTTATATAGGAGGCGAGTATATTGAGCAGGCTGTTGACGGGTATATAGTTGATTTGAATGATGGGCTTATCGGACTGAAAGGAAGGGTCGATGAGCAGTCGGGCCCTTATATAGCAGAACTTATTTTAGCGTCTTTTGCCGGCGGGATTTCAAAAGGATTGGCTGTCGGGGAAACAACGTCAATGGTGAGCGCTTCAACTGGTACAGTCACTACCAGCCTTACCGGCAGCGCTATGCGCGAAGGTTTATATAGTGGAGCGAGCAGCGCCGCTGAAAAACTGGCCCAAAAACTGGAACAAAAGGCGGACAAGTTCATGCCGTTCGTTGAGGTCAAGCCAACGGATAAAGTGCAAATTGTCTTTTCAAGGGGAGTGCATATACCTGATGGCTATCATGGCGTTAATATGCGGGAACTTACATGGATAAAATAGCATCTCTCCCGGTCGGGGTTTCTGGACGCGCCATCCTGACTGCCGTATTAATAGTTTTCATTTTTTCCCTTAATGGCTGCGGAACAACGGAAAGGAAAAACTACACGGCAACGTTGCCGGTTAAGGACAAAGTGAGCGATACCTTGAATGAAACAATAGCACTTTTGGAGAAGAGGGCAAACAACACTGATAAAATCATTGGATATACTGCACCGGGTATGCCGCTGCGATTGCCCGGAAAGGTAATGCGTATATATATAGCACCAATGAAATCACCGATGGGCCGTTTGATCGGCGAGCACTATGTATGGGCAATTGTCCAGGAAGAAAGCTGGTGGACGCCGGATAATACAGGTTTGGATACCATAGTTCCCGCCGACATATATAAGAAAAATATTCCTGATCAGGAGAAAAAATAAGTGGATATAAGCCCGTACTGGAAGGAAGAAGAAGGGATATCGATATTGTCTGACGGGTGCCTCGGATTTGTTTGCGATGCCAAATACCTCAAAGAGGGGTGCTGTAAAAGCGGGCCGGCCGATAAAAATATCAGCAGTTTTCAGAGCATTCATAACGAATTCCTTGATTCAACAATCGCAGCTGTCAAAACTAATATCAGACTCGAATACGCAGGGAACAGTCTTAAAACATTTTTATGGCCGGAGTATGCCAGGGACAGAATGAAAAGAATTTACGACGATGCCTTTGAAAAAGTAATGCGCTTAAAAGAACAAATAGCTGATGCGCCGGATTTGTTGTCGGCCATGCAGCTTTCACAGATTGTTGCAACGAAGAAATATTATCTCTATATAGCCGCCAGGAAAAACAGCGTATATAACTTGGCAGGGAAAATGGATTTCTCTCATGCCATATGCGGCGCCAGGGAGTCCATACTGATAAATTCAGATAATATTATTACAGATATGTCCATCTGCTATAACCTGGGATTCTGGCCGGTGGTATTGCCGGCAAAGTTATTTCAGAAGCAGGCGCGATTTTTAAGCCTTCCGCTTGGGGCAGACCCCCGCTTTCTTTTCAGGATGGGGCTATTTGCGGGGAATGTTGAGAATGCATAAGTTCTGGTCGCTGCTATTTATTTTTATATCAGTTCCGGGTCTTCTCTATGCGCAGGATATAATAAGGACTTCAAGGTATGATCGGGCGGGCATGTCGACCAACAATTCTGACAAAATTGATGTTTTAAGGGGAAAATATACCATACCTTCACGTTCGTCGATAATATCTCCCTCTTTTGGCGATGATATAATCCTGGCGGTCCGCAGAACGGATATTAAGGGAGATGATGGTCCCTCCCTTCAGCCTGAAAAAAAGCCCGTTCTCTATAACGACGATGCCTTGACAACATACTATATGCTTTTCAAAAAAGAGCCCGTAATAATAGGTGCTCATTCCTATTCCTTTGATGTTTATGGGGCCCGGTATCAAATCCATTATGTAAAAAACGGTTATGTAAAAACAAAAGTTATTTCAGTGAATGAGGCGTTTGTATCTCAGGACAACTATCTGCTTAAGGTATGGGGACCCAAAAAACATGAATAAAAATACTAATGAAAATAATCCCCCTCTCCCCCCTTTGAAAAAGGGGGGAGAGGGGGATTTGTCGTATCATGCCTGATTATATTACTTGCAGCCTATGGATGTGCAACAACGGACAATCATTCGGGGGGTGTGCAAGACGCTAAAAGTGTGACCAATAAAGATACGGGAAAAGAAGGAAATATGAAAAAATCACCCTATGCAGAGCCATATAAATATATTTGGGAGCCGCAAATACTGCAGGAAATTATTGTCCCGGCCGCAATCAGGGGAGGGGTATTTTATCCTGCGCACAAGGAGACAGTGATCGTGAAGCCGGCAGAACCTGTCTTGAGATCATTGGAACAATAAAAGGACTGAAAGCAATGAAAATAATGTTTTTTGCACTGACAGTAGCCATTCTGATTATGCCTCAATTCTGCTATGCGGAAAGTCCTGATAATAAGGGAGCGGATGAGGAATACATGCTGCTGCTGAGGTTTGCATTAGAAACAACACAGACCTCATTGCCGGCAGAAGCGGAACAGGACAAGGCAAACGAGACAGTGCAAAATAAGAAAATCATTATTACTGTAATTCCTGACTCTTCCTGCCTCTTCCCCCCGATTGCCCTTAGGGTCTGCTCACAAATAACTTGTGCGCAGACCCTAAATTAATTGCTCGGTCTTCTCGAAAATATCGGAGAGGCTTAATTCTATTTCAAAGGTGTGCAGTTTAAGGGTTTCATCCCAGTTGAGCAGTTCCGGCATGCCATATTTGCCGTTTTCCAGGATATACTTCTCTGCATATTCGGCCTCGGGGTGCACCAGCAGGTATTCCTTAACTCCAAACCGCTCGTAGAGCGCCTTTTTTTCCTTCTTGTCCTTAAGCTCTGTGGAAGGCGAAATCACTTCGACAATCAGGTCAGGAGCGCCCTGGATGTTATTTTCGGTAATTTTGCTCTTGTCGCAGACAACAAAGACATCCGGCTGAACAATAGTATGTTCGTCAAAGACAACATCGGCGGGGGAGAAAAAAGGGACGCAGCCTTTTAGCTTGTCCTTATTTCTATCGAGAACGCTGCTTAGATTCCAGACAATCCGTTGATGCCGTGGCTTCGGTGCGGGACTCATGTCGTAAGCTTTGCCGTCGATTATCTCCCACCGTTCCTCATCAGGCCAGGAAAGATAATCGGTGTAAGTATAGCGGCTGTCTTTTTTAATTGCCAGGGGCATAAGAAATTATAGCACAAAAAGATTGTTCGTTCTCAACTGGAGGCGGAAAGTAATATTTATTTGCGAGCCTTAAGGGAGTTCGTATAACGCGAGTGAAAGTAAAGAAGTCAAATTGAAAATTCAAATATAAAGGAGGCGGCGGTTCCCTTTTATGGGCCGTATTTGATATGACCAGAAAATGCACGGTTTTTGTATCAGCGTTGTTTGTTTTCTTGTGCTTTGTCAATGCCGCAATAGCCGGCGGACCGGATGACTCAATGCGGTATGTTATTAATAGTGACAGAACCAGTCCGCCTGGCGACGTGAAGAAAGCAGATGAGCAGAAAGAAGATAAGCCGGCGGAGGGGACACGCATAAGCCTGAACCTGAAAGGTTCAAAATTCGGTGATGTCCTGAGGGCATTGGCCCAGCTATACACACTTAACTACTCAATATCTTCGGCGGCACCTGGCGCTTCAGGACCGTCTGCCGCCGGGTTGTTGGCTGCGTCTCAGCCTGCTCCGCAGCCTGCAACTCCCGGCAGCTGGCAGCACCCGGCCCAGGCGGGGCAGAATATTAACGATATAACAGTAAATTTCGCCTACAAAGGCGATTCTGTTGACGAGGCTGTAGGGCTTCTCTGCAAAGGCGCCGATATATATTGTGAGAAAAAGAATGATCTATGGGTAATCAGCAGGTATGAAGTCTATGTAATAGACAAAGACATCTTCTTTACCTATTCAGTGTCTAATGGAGGCGGCGCCGGCGGAGGCACTACTTCGCCCGGCATATCACAGCCCACATCGGGAACGACAACAGCAACGCAATCAACCACGGCAACGTCTGCTGCAGGGGCAGCCACACCGGCGACAACCGGGTCTTCCGGATCTGACAGCATAGGGATATCCGGTAATTTCGACGATTTCGTTCAGTTCATTAAAACTTTCCTTACTAAAGAGGGCTCAGTCCAAATATCCAAAAGCGGCTACGTTGTAGTAGTAGACGTTCCGAGCGCAATATCAAAAATAAAAACAATAATGGCAAAAGACAGCGAGATGTCCGGGATTAGGGTCAAGGTGGATGTAATCAGCGTTGCCCTTTCGGATGATTACTCGGCAGGCGTGAACTGGAACGCGGTAATCAAAAACGCTACTATAAGCGGCAGTTTTGCACCCGCTGGAGCGTTCAATCTGGGATATAACACTACAAAGGGCGGTAATCCCGTACAAGCGCTTCTCGGCGTGCTTGGGACGTATGGGAACTCAAAAGTTGTCAAAAGCTGGGATACTACAGCTGCAAACGGGGTGCCCATATTTTTTAATGTAACGGAGCAAATTCCGTATGGTACTCAATCACAGGTTATCACAACAGGAGTAGCGCAAACCTCGACAGCGGTAAATTACGTTAGTGTAGGACTGAAAATCAAGATACTGCCTAACATCAGGCGGGATACCCTTAACGGAGGGATATATGCTGAGCTTTCAGAATTGGTCAGCATGGATAATATCGGAGGGTCAGTCAGTCAAGGCGGCACAACCGCTCCCGAGACTTCTCTGACCAATACCGCAGTCCCGTTAGCTATAAAATGGGGCGACAGTTTTGTTCTGACGGGATTTAAGAGCAAGACAAACTCTAATAACGCCAACGGAGTTCCGGTCCTTTCAAAAATACCTGTTTTGGGGGCATTATTTGGGTCGCAACAAAAAAACCAGGACGGCTCCGAACTCTGTATCGTAATTACGGCCACTAAAAACAATGAACAGCGGAATGTTGGGGGCAGCCATGATTAAAAATCTGTTGCGGAAAAATCAGGACAATAAAAACCTTATCGATTCACAGGCTGCTGAGACAGAGTATGCTGTCAATACCGGTGCAAAGAAAAAATCACTAAAAAGACAGTTGATTTCAGTTCTGATATTTCTTTTGTTGGTAGGAATAGGATTTGCCGGCCTGGAGTTTATGGCGACTGACAACAGCAACGGCAAAAAATTAAGGGGGCACTACCGGCAACTGCAGGGAATGCAGTTCTCCCAGTATCCTCCCCCGCCTGCTGCGCATCAGGCTCAGCAGGCCCCTGTCCCAAACGCAGAGGTCAAGAAGCAAAGAACAGAGCTCGCGGTGCACTACGCAGAATACGCAACGCAGAAGGTGGACGGTTTAACCAGCACTCCACGACGTACAACGCATAACGCAGAGCGTGATGTTTTCAAGGAGTTTTATTTAGGGCATGGGTCGCCGGGTGCAATATTAACAAAAGGCCCTGCCATGCGCCTGGAACAGGACCTTCCGGACCTGACAAGGCTCTTGAATACAAACAGCGGAGCGCAGTCACTGCCTCCGGTGCATGCATTAACCGTTAATGAACAGCCCAGGGAAGTGACAATCTTCGGCATTACCTGCATCGGAGAAACAGGCTTGTTCGCCGACACGTGTGCAGCAATTACGAGCGAAGGTGTCCTGAAGAAAGGAGACAAGCTTGGCAACGAGACCGTTTTCTCTGTAAACAAGACGTCTTTTGCCACAAGTAAAAGGACCGTGGAGTTTAACTGATGAGAGTATTGGAGAAAAAAGATAAAAATTCCATACCGCTTAAAATCGATGGCGGGAAAGCATATCTTGCACTTGACGATAAAAAAGAGGAAGAATACCTCAAGTTCACAGCTCATCTGCTGTCAAACGACTTCTCACAGGCTATCTACAGACTTGAGGCAGGGTACCTTTTTGTAAAGCGGACCGGCGATGTAATAACCTTCGATGCAAGGGCCATCACTGACGACAGCGAAGCCAAGTTCGAAATAGACTCTTTTTTTGAAGGCCGGTCCGCGGAGGTCTTCGATGAATCCGAAGTCCCGGAGGTCAAGAAGGGTCCGCTTTCGGACAAGAGGGTCGTCCTCGCAATCGTGCTTGCAGCAATAGCCGTATTCTTTTATGCGCTCTTTAAGGTCACCGAGCCGAAAAAGTACAGCACAATAAACAAAGATATGCCTTCCGCACCCTCTCCGCTCAGTGATAACGAGAAGAAAAAGTTAACGGTGGCCGGCACACGAAAAGTCGCGGAGCAAATTTCGATGATTGTTTCTTCCGTACGGCGGGACGCATATGCAAGGATAGCAGCTATTACGGTACAGAAGACAGAGGGTCCGCAGTCTGTCTCATATATAGTTGTCACGAACAAAGAATACCGCTATCCCGAGATAGGGTCAGTATCAAAAGAGAGGGGCATATGGGGGAAGGCGCTCACGGAAACCATATCCCTAGAGAGAAAAGACATTATTCCTGTACAGAGCGAAGACTTTGATGTCTGTTCTCTGCAGATGCTGAACGACGCTTTTTATGTGCAGGAGAGGGAGGACAAGTGTGTCCATTTCGTCTACGAGGGTGACGCCGCTAAAACGGTTGATTCATATAATTCCCTTATGACCTGCAATACTGCGCTGAATTCCATGACTATCTCGACAGGGAAGGGGAAGTTGGATGTCACACTTTGTAGAAACGAGGCAACAGGCGATAGGCAATAATCGATGGACAAAGACAACAGACATTCTTCCTATCGTCTATCACCGATTGCCTGGTGCAGGTCTGCATTCGGTTTCTCCCTTATCGAGATGTCTCTGGCCCTGGTGATCATGTCGATCATCCTGGCGGCCTCTTTCAAGCTTATCAACACATATACAATGCAAACCAATGTTAACCAGCAGGCCTACAACATTTCCTCGCTTGCCAACGCAATTAAAGAAAACGCAAAGCTGATAATGGACGCGTCAATGACCGTATGCACCAATATAACAAATGCGTATTCCAACGATGCCTGGGGCTGGAGGCACGCGAACTGCTTAAACACCTCGCCGTTCCCTATATACAATATAATGACAAACCTCCTGACTTATAACATAGACACGGCCAATTTCAGCAGCCAGGTCAATTCGGTAATCAACAATATTTCGCCATACTGCCCATTCTCTTCTAAAACGGCAACAACGGTATCGTTCTCTTGCTCGGGGCTGGCGATAACCGGTTTGCAGTATCAAACCCTCACATCCGGGCCGGGCAACACGGCAACGCCGGAAAATAACACCGCTGCGAACACGGTAAACATATTCCCTACCCCTCATTCCAACGCTACTAACGCAGATTTTTTAAACTTCCTTGATTTCCCGGCGGCTGTGTATATCCAGTACACGGAGAGGTTTTCAAACTCCGGGGCAACAATCTCGCATTACGACATGCTCAACGCTCAGGCCAATGTGCCGAATTTTGCATACCGTTTGGACATGACAGACCTTTACCTCGACAGGGTGAAGAAGACGCGGGACAACCTGATAACACTTGATGCTGCGCTCAGAGGGTACGCCATAGGCAGCATGACATCCGAGTTCGAGAACGTGCCGCCCAACGGGCTTTTGAGCAAGGATACTTTTTTTGTGCCCTGGATATGGCAGGCCCTGGCCTCTACTCGGGCGAATACGCTCACTTTGTGCAGCGACCCCGCCACATGCGGTTCCATTGTTTCAGGCACGCAATGGGCAACCGCGGCCCAGGCTGCCACTTATGCCGACGTGTGGATATTGATAACCACGAATCTGATGGCATCGAACTTGACTTTTGTGGGCGATGCGTTCGGCAACCCGTTAAGGATAGTGCCGATTGCCAACGGTTGCACCGGCGATGTATCGGGCTGCATCCCCTCGACCAATACTCCGCCGATGCCGCAGGGCAGCTATCTGACTGCAATGACAGCGGCCAATTATGCGCCGAGGCCTCCGTATACGGGTCTTATAGTGAGCCCTTTGTGTACGGGAGGCTCGACCACGTATCCGGATTTCTGCCGGTGGACAGTGGTATATCCCAACTAAAGATGGACTAAGGGTAATAGGCGATAGGCTATGGGAAAGGACAACGGTATAGACAAAGGCGAACACAAGGGTGATAAGCAAGGCAATATGTTTGCCTATAGCCCATTGCCTATAGCCCATCGCCTGCTGTCTTTCGGTAAAAAGAAAGAGGCAAGGGAAGTAATATACAGCGCCGAGGTCTCCGTCCCGAGCTCCGGACGGGACATTATCGAGGTACTGAAACACGTCAGGCAGGAATTGAAAAGCAATCTATATATTGACAGCGCGTTAAGTCTGCTGTCAAAAGGCAAACCGCGCAGCATAGCATATAAGAACATCCTTCCCTCCAATATTTTGACCTTGCTGAAGACTGGAGAAGCCAAACAGGTGATGGCTGGAGACCTTTTCAAAGACTACCTCCCAATGCAGCATATAATCCAAAAGGCGGAAGGCATGATGAAAAGCGCCCTTCTGGAACCAACAATCATGTATGTGATGGTCTCATTGCTTTCATATTTCACTGTTAATACTTTCTACATTAATTTCAGCAAAATGCCGCACATGGACATGTCGGCCATAGGTCCCATAAGGAATTACTACTTTCTTTTTGTATCGGCCCCCATTGTCTCCGTGCATTTTCTCATCATGAAGTTTCCCGACAGGATACCTCTGTGGAACAGAGTATACAGGTATATCAGGGCGGCAAATTATCTCCTGATAATAAAGACGCTCAATGGCAATGGCATGTCATCTGCGGACGCAATTGCGTTTTTCAAGAAACTTGACGATAAACACTTACTCAAAGGAATAAAGGCGCTGAAGCCGCATGAGAAGAACATCGAGGGACTCGCCAAAGCCCTCGCCTATTATCTTACTCCGGTAGAGAGCGCGTTATTAAAAACATCGGTCAAATTTGGAGAACAGCCGAGAATACTTTCCGGTATCGTTGAACGAAGGATTATGGACGTGGAAAAAGTCGTAAGCGGCATTACGGGCGCATTCAACAAATTGCTTACTACCTTTGCTCTTATTCCCGTAGGGCTATCGATTTATGTACTGTTGTCTATAGTGGGGCAGTTGACGCAGAGGGTTTAACAGTCAGCATGGCTTTAATGAGTGATGAGTAATGCTTTTGAGGGAAAATTCCTGCCCGGTAGCACATATTTATTAAAATATTTTATTACAGTGGAAGCTGAACAGGGCAATTAGTAATGATACCGTAATTGCGCTATCAGTATGGCATCTTCTGCGGGCCGGTAGACGATCCGGTGTTCGTCGTTGATGCGACGCGACCAGTAGCCGGAAAGGCCGTGTTTGAGCGGTTCCGGCAAGCCGGAACCCGTGAACGGATGACGCATGATCTCATTAATAAGGCGATTGATGCGCTTAAGCATCTGCCTGTCGGTCTCCAGCCAGTACTGGTAGTCCTCCCAGGCGTGCCCGGCAAAGATGAGTTTCATTCGGCAAGTTTGCGTTTAGTACCGCCACCTTTTTCAAGTTCGGCAATAGATTCGAGAAGCCGCCGGGCGTTTTTAGGAACTCGCAGCAGATATGATGTCTCCTCAAGTGCTTTGTAATCGTCGAGAGAGATTATCACCACCGACTCTTCTTTCTGCCGGGTGATAATGACTGGTTCGTGGTCTTCGCATACTTTTTTCATTGTTTTGGCCAGAGAGGCTCGGGCCGTTGTGTATGTAAGGGTGTTCATTGGGCCTCCAATATAATCTGTACATATTATTGTACATGTTGGGTCAGACGTAGTCAACTGTCTATCGCAAAACCATTACAAATTGGGAAATCGGAAAGAAACCCCTATTTTCTGGGGGAGCTCCTGGTAATATTTTAGTATAGCCTTCTTTAAGGTAAAGACGGCAGCCAGAGGATTTTAATATATGCAGAGGTGAATATATGTTTTCACTCAAAAGGTGTGCTTTAAGCGCGCTGTTGCTGTTAGCTTTTTTGTTGTTCCCTGACGCTATAACGCTTACTGCTGTAGGTTATAACGCCTTTGCCGCAAGCAGCGTTTATATTCCTGGCGTACCATCGGCATCTTCATCAGCAATAGGTATCTCGTGTAACTACAACGACCTCGGCGCCGGGACTGTGTATTGTACGAACCAGAGCCCGGGACCAATAGTGACGTGCAGCTCTGGTGTATGCACATCGTCTGCGGGATACCAGAATAGGCTGATTTTTGCTCTTCCCGGCACTTATAATTGGTCGGTGCCAGCCAGCGTGACAAAAATGAAGGCGGTTGTGATCGGCCCTGGAGGAACTGCGGGGAATGGAGTCACCGATTGTTGCGGCGGCGGTGGCGGTGGCTATTCTGAGAAAACTTACGCAACATCGGGCGGTGCCAGCATTACAGTAATAGTTAAGGCGGGCGGCTCACAGGGCACGACATCAATTAACATAAGCGGCACAACAATATCAGCTGCCGGTGGGACTAATGGGGTGGGCTCTGGATGCGGCGGTTGCACCGTTTCCGGCGGGTGTGGCAGCGGTGGTGACATATCTACATGTGGCGGTTCCGCCAGCACGGCAGGAGGAGGGGCTGGCGGGCCTTACGCTAATGGTGGAAATGGTGGTGGTGGCGGCGGCGGATTCGGCAATGGGCTTGTAAGTAATTCCGGGTACAACGGTCAATATGGAGGCTATGCTTTCGGGATTCATGCTAATCTGTCAGGGGAGACCATGGCAATCAATCCCTTAGGCGTCAATAATTCCATATGGTGGGACACCAAAGACATCCAAGGCAATGGGGGCGTTGCCACCTTTACAGGTTTAAATGCGGGAAATCCAATCTTTGCCAGCATGCCTGGTGGTTTAGGCGGTGGCGGATCATATGGAAGTCCTGGAACAGGACCTTCTTACAATGTTGCTGGAGACGGAGGGTACGGCGGCGGCGGAGGGGGTGCTCCATCCACTATTATAGGTGGGAACGGTGGCGTCGGGGGAGGAGGTGGCATGAGCGCGGCCCCTGGCGGCCCCGGCACTGCGATAGTCTACTGGTAAGGGGTAGTTCTATATAGCCCTACTGCTAAACTTCCATGATCAGAGCACTGAAAAGAGGGGACTCCTTTTAAAGAGCGGTCAAACGTGCACGTCATGTCGCATCCCTTATCCTGATTGAATCTGCCGATTCGGTAAACTCCTGGACAAGCCCTTAGGGCTGTTTGACAGAACCATGGGGTCTTGATATTATAAGGCATGAATACAATAGGCATCCATTGATGAAGTTTTTTGACTGGAACAATGAGAAGAACGAGATGCTCAAGAAAGAACGGGGTGTTTCATTTGAGCAGGTTGAACTGGCAATTGCAGCAGGCGATTTGCTCGACCGGGTTCGGCATTCCAATCCTGCAAAATATCCTAATCAAAAAGTCTTTATAGTAAAGATTGAAGATTATGTTTATTCTGTGCCATATGTTGAGGATGACGAAAGCATATTTTTGAAAACAATAATACCAAATGGCAAAGCAACAAAGAAATATTTAGGAGGCAATATATGAAAAAGACAAAATATTCAGACAAAGACGAAATGGAATTGGCGAAATCACTTGAAAATGAAGAATGGGTTCCCAATCTTACCAAGAAGGAAAAGAAGCAATACGAGGAATATGCCGGATATAGTCTGAGCAAACAAAAGCGGATTAATATCCGAATGACAGAACGAGATTTGAAGAAAATTCAGGCTAAAGCGGTCGAAGAGGGGCTGCCATATCAATCGCTTATATCAATGCTAATTCATAAATACAATGAAGGAAAACTGAGGATAAATTGAAAGAGATACTACCTCGTTGATTGCTTCGTCGAATTCCTTCGTTGCCCTGTCGTCTTAAAGCGCTAATATCTTTTTAGGGGTTCTATACTCATTTGACAATCTTTACAAGGGCAGCAATGACAGCAGCCCGGGCCACGAGCAGGGCGGCAACCCATTTAATGACATCGGCTTTGAGTCCAGCAAGTTTTAAATCAAGCCTGACCTCAAGTTCTTTCAAGTCCTTTTTTGTAGTAATCCTGTCCTCAACAATCTCCGGAATTCTTCAGTATTTTTACGAAAGTAATATTTTACAGGATGACATGTCAACGGATGACGCGGTTCCCCTCGGGAATTCAGTAGGCAACCATGGGTTGAGTGCCTGATGGGGCGTGAAGCTTAGGCGGCGTAAATAAAAAAGAGGAGGAGTTAAAGTGAAGAAGGCAAGTGGAGTTATGTTCACGGTTTTTAGAAACCATGGGGTACCCGGGAAGTCTTCGACTTTTTGGGGTGAAAAGGGGTATTCGCTAATCGAGATTTCCCTCGTATTAGCGCTTATAGCGGTCCTGGGAGGAGGCGTGTTTCTCCTCTACAACAACAGGGTAGCTCCGGCAACATGGAGCAGTTCACAATTTAACACGTTCAACGGCGTGCTTGCTGCTCTCAATACATGCAAGAACGACAGGGGAGGAACTTATCCGGCGGCCGCATCAGAGGGGAGCATTATCGCGCCCGGCACTACCACCACATCCGGAGCATTATCGCCATATGTCGGTTCTAACTCGGCAGACATAAGTAAATGGACATACCAGTGCGTATCACCAGGGACATCAGCGTCAATCGCCATTGTCGACAGCGGCACGCCGAATGCCGACGCCCAGGGGATGCTGGTGAACAAGATTAACAACTCGGGGAATGGTGCGCTGAACGCCACCATAACCGGTACAACCGGAACTATTGTTACCGTAACAATAACGGGGACAACATGCAGCTCGTAAGCCTGCCATGCAAATGATACTAATGGCTGTAATAGCCGCGCTGCTGGTCATAACAGCGCTCCTCGGGCAGGGCACCAAAAACCCCGCCCGGCACGGCGATACACTTGCTATTGCTGACAGCCCGGCGCCGGAGTCGTCTTATTACGGCGGCGCCGGAAATATGACTGCTGCTGTGGACACGACTATGGAGCGCTACAAGCTCGCAAACGTGGAGCAGTCGCTTGTAGACGTGTGCAGAGCAATATACTGGATGGGGACAAACAACGGTTGTTCTTCGTTGAGCGAGAGCTTTACCTGGAGCTTTCTGTTCCAAAACGGCAATGCAGGGACACTCAACAGCATTCTGAGTGCGGCATCTTCAGGCACGTTTTCATGCTCAAACCCGGCACAGTATGGTACGTATCTGCTCAACAATCTTTACACAAGCTCCGATCTGGCAGGATACAGCTACAACCTCAACAACAGCTCGGGGACAGGAGTAATAGGCGGGCAGGCTGATCCGTGTGCGTATGCGGACATTGTTTATGGACATTAGGAGAGGGATGAAGGAAAATGGAATGTCTTGTTGAGCGGAGTAAGAATGGCTTCTACAGGCTCTTTGTCAGGAAAGTAATCGACAGGATTGGGAGGGACAAATACGTTTTTGCAGTAGGCAAGAAAGAGGACACAAGAGACTCGCATATAATCAACACGCTGAATTCCCTTGGCATCCTCACATATCGTGAGAGCTTTGAGCTGCTGAGGGAGGCGCTCAGGGAACGGCGGAGCGACGGCGTGATAATAGACTACGACCCTAACGATGTAACGGTGAACGATGGAGATGTCTACCTGTGCGCGGACGACGGCAAGCGCATGAAGGTCAAGCCGATCTTCTACCCCCTGCAGGACACAGATGAGATCCAGATACTGCTCAGCTACGACCACTGTCAAAATCTTTTACTGGAGTCGTCAATGCAGAAAACGGAAGAGAGAGACGACATCATATGTTTCACGTTCAAGGATGTGGTGAGACAAGCCCTTCTTTTTAATGCATCAGACATACACATCCTGCCGAAGACGGACCACTACAGGGTTTTTTTCAGGATAGACGGGAGGTTTCTTGAAATCCCGGAGTTCCTGATGAATGTGGAGCAGGGGAAGGCATTTTCGAGAATGATCAGAATAGAGGCGAGCGACCATACCAAGGGCAATTTCAATATAGATGAAACGAAGGTCTCGCAGTTGGGGAAGATCGAATACGCCGACCTTGGTGTCGGGTTGAGACTTGAATTTGTCCCTGACGGCAGAACGCTCGAACATGTTGACATCACTGCCAGAGTTATCTCCAAGGGGGCATTGCACATATCTGAGGATATGGGGGGCAACCTGAGAAAATGCGGGTTTGCGGAAGACGACATCATCTCTTTTGAGTCTGTGACCCGCAGGAAAACCGGCCTGTTTGTTGTGAGCGGTATCGTAAACTCGGGGAAATCCACAACAATATGGAACATACTGCCTGCGCTTGACCGTACGAAAAAGATAGGCACTGTCGAGGACCCCGTGGAATGCGTGCTGGACAGGCATAATATAATCCAACACCAGATATACGAACCTGAAAAGGAAAACTTGAAGATGGGGTTTGAGCAGTTCATAAAATCATTCAAGAGAGGGGATTACGACGTTGTCTTTATCGGGGAATGGAGAAAATCAAAAGGGCTGACGGAAGCTATCATTGAACAAGCAAATGCGGGGCAGCTGATATTTACCACGCTGCACATAAAAAGTTCCTTTGAGATTTACAGCGCGATTAATGAAATGTTTCATATACCTAAAAACGTGTCCGCCAGGATGGTGCATATGTCTCTGAATCAGCTTCTCCTGCCGAAATTATGCAATCGCTGCAGAGTAGAAACCGACATTGACTTTACGCAGGATGATGTGAGGTATCTGAACATTTTGTCCAAGATCGAAAAGGAGAAGCTGCTCTCCTTTTCGGCCAGGGGGTACAGAAGGAATGAGGAAGGGTGCAGCTATTGTTATCACACAGGATATAAAGGCAGGACAGTCATCTACGATTATTTCATCCCCACGCAGGAGTTCATAAACGAGGTGATCAAAAACGATCTCAGCCCTAACGACATAAAGAACCTGGCATTGATGTACGGGATAGGCAAAACGAAACTGTCGGTTTTCCTTGAGAGGGTCAGGGAAGGCGTAATCGAAAAATCATGCGTGGAGGAAATCTGATAAATATGAATGAACTTAATTATGGATTTGATCACAGGGAGCCGGCCAAGGCCCTGGAAGAACTCAAGAGCAAGCTGGGTTCAAAAAACGGTTGGTTTGTCCGGTTCATCGGCCAGGTCGTAAAAATGAAGCAGTACCAGAATATCACGGATATTGTCATCAAAGAGAACCAGCTGATCAAGGTGGGCGCAGTGAAATCATTCATTCCTCTTTTGATCAAACTTGAGCTGAACGGCAACATCTTCAAGCCTTCCGGAGATGATATCAACTTCCTTACTCACTCCTTGCTGGGGAAGGACCACAGCTACCTTAACAGCATGTCTTCCATAGATTTTTCGCTTGCCATTTACGGCATAGGGATATTCAGGATGAATTACTCCAGGGACATAATGGGGGTTGGGCTGAGCATCAGGTACCTCGATTTTGACATACCGGAGTTTGACGGGCTCCAGTATCCGGCGTATTACAAGAAATTCTTTGAGACGTTGATAAGGGAAAGGACCCTGACCGACGCCGATGGTAAGCAACATGGGATAGGATACATCGGAAGCGGCGGCCTTGTGCTCCATATAGGCCCGACCGGAAGCGGCAAAACGACTGCGATCGCAAGTGAATTGCGGCATATAGCAGACAGGATCAGCGGGACCATAGTGACTTACGAGAACCCTGTGGAATACAGGTTTGTGCAGACAAAGGCCATAATAAGACAGTATGAACTCGGCAAACACATAAAGGACCAGGACAAACTATCGACATTCGAAACACTGAAGTATCATCTCCTCAGGAACGCGCCGTCTGTTGCGATGATTTCGGAAGTCAAAACCGAACAGGAGATTTATGAGCTGCTTGATGTCGCCAACAGGGGCCATCTCGTGTTTTCCACAATGCACGCCAAGAACACAATAGAAGCGTTGTCCCTGATGATGTCGGTGATGAAGAGCGCCAAATATCTGCTTGCGACAAGCCTGCTTGCGATAGTGTCTCATTGCCTTCATCTGACCCTGAGCGGCAAGATTGTGCCGGTTTATGAAGTCTTCATCCCCGATAAAACAGTGAAGAAAAAAATACAGGACGGCAATCTCGTGGATATACATAGGATGTTTTACCAGGAAAAGGTCCTGGCTCAATCGTCAATAACTTTCCCGGACTGCATATCTGAACTCATGAACAAGGGTGTGATATCGGATGAAGAAAAGAAAGAGATACTTGCATCCATGATGTTTGCTTTCAACTAAAAGGCAGCTAAAGGAGACTTTGGCGTGGAAAATAAATATATCCGGGTAAACTCTGAAAAATTCTTCAACCTGAAGATAGAGATCAGCGAAGTCCTTGGGTGGCTGAAGGAAATACACAATATCTCCGGTGCAGAAGACCTGTCTGCCGCGCTGGAGATTTGCTATTCGTATGTGCTCGATAAAGAACAATCGAGGGCTGTTGTGATTGTGACCGAACTGATATACCAGGAGGCGTCCGGGAAAATAATACCGCCCATCAATCTCTATGAGACTTATAGAAATATTGTTTTTCAACCAGGGGAGTAGTTGTGCAATACGCACGCAGGGAGGGTCGCAATATGCCGCCGGTAAACACCAATCTTTGCAGCTTCAGGACGTCATACAGAAGGCGTACGAATCTAAGGCCTCATAACTGTTAAAGAAAGCATGTCAAAAAATATTCTGCCTGTATTATTAATAGCATTCGCAGCGTCTGCATACGCACAGGATATTTCCACCTCCCCTCAGTCTTCCAATGCAGTTTCCGAAAAAGCGGGGCCGGCTAAATGGGAGGTCCAGGGAAACATAGGCAGTAAAGTAGTTGTTGTCAACGGCAGGGGGGATACCACAGCAGTAGAGGTAGGGAGTGAAATAGACGGCTGTCTGGTAACTGTCAGGAAAGTCATATGCGATACTGCAGAGAAGGAAGCTATTAAAAAAAATGACCGGGAGAATAAAGAAACAGAGGTTTTACGCAAAAAGGAGGAAGAGCTTCAGAAACAGTTGGCGCAATTAAATCAGGAGAAAAAAGAAACCGAAGCTATCGCTGGCCGGCGCGAGAAGGACAACAAAGAACTCATCGCTATTGTAGAGAAATTAAAAAACGAACTGGCGCAGAAAAACAGCGCGGCGGCCCCTGATGCCATAACTGCTCCGGCTTCTAAGGTAAACGCTCTGGTCTCCATTTTGGAATCCGCAGGCAAAGCCGGTTATTCTCCTGATCTTGGCAGCATCAAGTTCGTGATAGCGGATGACAAGTTGATAGTCAGGGTCGACCGGGGGGCCGGCGACAGGGCGAAAACCCTGTTGGGCAAATCCATCCTGGAAGAAGCTCAGGATAACGGACACGTATACTACGCACTGGACAAAAATATGGTGGAGGTTAACTACAAATAAGAGTGGCGCTCCGGCTTCTCTTTTACAAAAAGCTGATGTTGTGTTATAAAAGCTAAAAGAAGGGTAGAAATGAGAAAAATCATACAAATCATACTTTTTGCAATAATTTTATATGGCTATGCACTTGACACCATCTATCCTCAACTATTGTACTATCAAAGTTCCTTCGGCCATTCTTGTGCTGTATGCAGTACACCTAAAATTTCTATCACAGCATTTTTCACCCGGTACGGGACGATATAGGGAAGTCCGGGGATTATTAATTCTCGTGTGCCTGGTATCCGTCCTACTCTGCCGATC
Organism: Nitrospirota bacterium; assembly: GCA_963784135.1. Lineage (GTDB taxonomy): Bacteria > Nitrospirota > Thermodesulfovibrionia > Thermodesulfovibrionales > Dissulfurispiraceae > JADFXI01. Next base: position 304,722 of record CAWAQG010000012.1, read on the forward strand.
TCCGGATGTTCACGGAGATAAGCTACAGTATCAAGTATGCGTTTAGCTACTTGCGCGGCTGCGCCCGGACGGTCCGCCGATATGAAGCTGCGAATTTCAATAAGGTCCTGGCCTGCCTCAAGTAACCACTCTATGCGCATTTAGGAGGTTTCCGCTCTTTTTTTGTCCCCCACGACTGTAACCATGCCTCAATATCTTCATGGGGTATAAACTTGGCGCCCGACCTGTCCGCAATCTCCACCCTGCGCTTTATCTCTCCTATTTGCCATTCTTCTTGTTCTATAACCTTCTCAAGAGCTGTGCCGATAAAATATGACATTGATCTATCGGTCGCCTGTGCGAGTTTTTCCAGGCGCTCTTTTGTCTTTGAGTCAATCCGAAAAGTAATTGTTGCGCTCATTTGGCTTACCTCCTATATGTAAGACATCTTACACAATTAAATACGAATAGTCAATAGGTGGCGTGAAGTGCATAGCCATATAATTTTAATGACGCCTTTCATATCCGTTTCAAAAGAAATTTCGTTTACCCGGGAAGACAGAGACCGGTTGATAAGGCTGGAGACGAAATTGTAAGACGGCAATAGATCCCTTCAGCGGCAAATTGATGATCTTAAAACTTTCATGTTGTGGGGGTTCGGAATAACCTTTGGCGGCATGGGGTTGCTCATTCACAAGAGCCACCCGTCCTTCGCATAATTCTTTCCGGAAGTAATATCTTACTGAATACATTCTTCAGGAAAAGATGCGATAGTGAAAAAAATAATATTTTATCTCGCTTTCTTTGTGGCAGCAGCATTATGCTCGTCTTCGTCCTTTGCGCTGGATGGCGACGGAGGCACAATTGCCGCCTGCTACCCCGGAGGATTCAACCAGGTGCTCCTTGGAGTGAAACCGTTTGTCGCGCCATGCGCGCAGTTTACTACTACAGGGATGTGTTATCACAAAGGTAAACCTTATGCTGCAATGGCGGCATTCTGGCTGCCGACATACGCCATCGAAGTTACGGGACAAGCCAATACTACTGTTTTCCCCAAATCGCTCGCTGATATTTTGAACCCGGGCCTGACCACATCCGGCGGCAGCATGGTGCAGGGAGAGGCCGGCAACGACACGCAGACAAAATACAGGGAAGCTCATATTTATCAGCTTTCGACATCTGATGTCGCAACCATACTTGCAGGACATCCTGCCATGACCTGCATGCTCACTGCCGCATCTTCGATAACTGGAGGTACTGTTTTTAAGAGTGAGGACTACCCTGGATGGAGACTTGGAAAAGACCCCACCGGGGCCAACCCTCCCGCATCTGCGGTCGGTTCGTGGGGGCCCCTCTATCCGCGCACTGGATGGAGCAATCACCCGTCGAATATAACGAACAGCCTGCTCCTGTCATACAGGGCGCAGCAGCTCGGAGCTGAATTTTCATTATTACAAGGAGGCACACTATATGTTGATAAATATGAAATAGGCGGCCCGAACCCCGGCGCGTGCTATCCAATAGGAAACCCTGCTGCGCCAATGCTCCAGGAGATGAATGCCAACCGGCTGTTCTGCGCAGACAGGGTTGTTACCATTTACTGGAGGTTTGTCAGTACATGCTGCAACTTTGGAACATTCTGAAAAGGTGAATTCATGGCTGTGCTGTTCATTGTCTTAGTTTTTGTTCTGCATAGCGCTTCAGTCTATGCCTTCGACAATAGCTGCGGAGTAAATTATTTTGACGGTTGGTGTAAGGAAAAGAAAGAAACACCAGCCGGCAATAAAAAAGCGGAAAGCGGTCCTTACGTTTGGCAGCCCAGGTTTGCCGGTGAGCCGCCTCCGCCCTTGGTCGATGTGTTCAAAGACCCCTCACCTGAAAACATAGCGCGTTACCAGGAATGGTACAAAAAGCGCATGGAACGTGTCAACGAAATCGGTCTGATCATGTCAGGCAGTGATGCGCAGCCGCATTCACAGGTGATTAATGCAGGGCCGCAGCAACCTGCTGCATACGAAATAAAACCGGCAATATTTAATAAGGCTGTGTATTTCTTCGATGAGGCGTGTCCTGTGTGTGCAAAAATGACGCCTCTGCTTTCAGAATTTCAACAGACTGGCAAACTGGTGGGGATAGGGATAAAATCCACTGACGGCAGCGCGTCGGCCTATTTGCATCGCAACGGTGTGCGCATCCCTTCCGGCGGCGATAATTCCGGGGACATCGCCAGGAATTACAATGTAACAGCAGTTCCTACGCTTGTCCTCCTTTCGGACAAGGGTGATATAGTGGGCCGATATGAGGGCGCTATGGACAGGGCAGCGCTCTCAAGGCTTTTGGGCAGTGCGCAATAGAAACGCCTTATCAAGGAGGGGGAGGCAAATGAAGCGGAAAGTAATAGCAGCCATGATTATAGTAATGTGCCTTGCGGATATTTGCCATGCCGTTGATCCGGATTTGACTGCGAAACTTGGGATACCGGTACTGCCGCAAAGCTCCGGTACAAACTTTAACCAATTTAATGGCCTTAACACCATGGGGCTGGGCGGCTGCGGCACAATGGGGATGAACACTTCACTGACTAACCTCACAAATCTTGCATCGCAGGCGGTAGGCAGTATCCAGAGCTTGGCGAGCGTAGCGACTACGGCTATGTTCGCCTACTTTATGCCGACGGAATACAGCACTGTCGGCAACCTGATGTCCATGGCGCAGAAAAACCTGGCTTTATTGACCCAAAAGTGCAATACATATCAGGCCGCAAGAGGTAATATGGAAAACAAGGATACGTCAGGTATGAGGAAGGCTGCCTATGCCAGGTGCATGGAACAGACTATGGGAGATGATATGACATGTTCCATGCCTTCTAATGCGTGGCAGTACCTGTATGGCACTCCGGGCTGCGTGTCGGTTATGGACAAGTCCCTCGCCGGAGTAACGCTTCCTCAAAATATTACTATCGATACCATGAAATCTTTTTTCGGCGACTTCCAGGTCTGCGCGGACAACAGCGGCAGGACTGCGCCTACGCTGACTGCCGACCTGGTGTACCAGGCAAATATGAGCTTTTACGGTCCGGCAGTAAGCAGCGCTGTGTCTGCTGCCCGGACGAGATACCTCACGCAGGCTGACATTCAATCAATGAACTTGTGCGTCGGCCCCGGATCCGGCAACAATGGCAGCGGGAGCAAAGGCGGTGTAACCTGCCCTCACGCAGAAGCCATCAATATGGTTGCAACCTTTCCTGCTGACGAACAAGCTGTGTTTACAGCAAAATTGGCTGAACACCTTTCACTCCTTCAAACCGTTTACAATACCTATAATTGGTCGTCAATAATGAATCAAGCAGCGTCTACGGCCCAAACACCTGTCCCTGACGCATTTACATTGCCTATAGCTAAAATGACGAGTCAAAAGGAAAAGGAGGTTAACGACCTTGTCAAGTTAAAAGTACAGGCCAATGGCACTGACGGCAGCCTTTCGAGTTGGGAAAGCCAGGTTATGGAGCGGAACAGCTACTGGACAAGAGCGGCAACGGGCCAGCAGAATGAAACGGATGCCGGCAACAGCCTTTTTGGCAGCGGTACTCTCAGCAACCGGAACACTAATCAAAACAATATTCAAACTCTTATTAACAGTATTTCAAACAGCTATTCTAATCCATAACCTCCCGGAAATATGGAAACATCCATTCCCGAAATATACAATGGCGTTAATAACGGAATGTCGACGATTGCGAATTATAGTTCTTATATTGAGACTCTTTACGCCTTGGTTGCAATCGTCAGCTTCATCTGGATAATTATTGACTTCAAGGGTACCGCCGCCCTTGTCAGCAACCTGCGAAATCATTTCTTTACCATTTTTTTTATATGGTTTTTTTTTGGCAGCGGCGCTATAACATCAGATGTTACTGTAACGTTGGATAACCTGGATGGCAGTACGACAGCTATGACATACCAAATGGCTCCCGGGTTCAAGTATACAACCGCTGTTATAAATTCAGTAGCTGGATGGGCCAAGGGCGCTATCGGTAGAGTATCAATGAGCAAATTTAGTATAGATGTCGGTGCAAAGCCATTTGCCACTGAAAAATACACAATGAAATTAGGTCAGGTCCAACAGATGATCACCCAGGCAGCAAAAAACCCGGAGTTTGCTGATAAAAATAAGTTCTACTATGCAAATTGTCTTAACGAGCAGTATTATCAGGCGAATCCTCCCAAAAATAGTTATGATATATACGGACCCGGCTATGTTCGGACCAGCCCCCCGCCTAACCCGCAGTGTTTGGATACTGCAACCGCTCTTACTAATATGGAACAGACCTCGATACAGAAGATAGCCAGTCAAACGGGTATGAATCCAACTGATATTGCAGGCGCTGATCCCAGGACCTGGGCGCAGCGCACCTGGGACAGCACTGTAGGAAAACTCTCTCCCTCGAACATTGCAATAGCTGTGGCCGAAGCTATTGCGAGTGTAGTCCTGAGGTATTACGCATTAATTCCCTATGCTATTGCTTACATATATTCCAAAGCGCTGCCCTTTTTCCTCGGCATTATTAATCAGATGTATGTCACCATGTTTCCTATTATCGTTGCCATGGCAATGCTGCCGGGAAGATGGAAGGGGATAGTCACCTATTTTGAAGGATATCTCTGGCTTGCATTTATACCTGTAGTTGTTGCAGCAGTCGATTTTTCCGGTATGGGACTAACGGGCATAGCACAGGATTTATTGAGCCTTCCTGCTACGATGCTTATGTTCGCCAAAATCACAATTGTGCTTTCTGCTCCCGCGATAACTTCTTTGCTGCTTTTCGGTCAGCGGTCAGCCCGCATCGGTTCATCCAGTGCGGCAAGCAGCGCTGCCTATGGCGCCGCGGCAGCGGTGAGAGGAGCGGTCAGGTCGGTAATTGGGCCATCCGGCAAAGGCGGCCATGGAAGCGGCGGAGGCGGTCCGCATGGGCCGGCGGGAAATATTCTCGACGGCGGCGGAGGCTGGGGGGGCGGCAACGTGGTGGCCAGTACCGGCGGCAGGGGGCAGCCGCCGGCCGGCTCCCCTGTTACAACAGCGGCAAGCAATTATGAAATGCACAAAGGCAACAGCGAAGCTTTTAACAATGCGCTGGCTGCGGTCACCGGCGATAATTCGGCGTCATCTCCGGACTATGCTGCTACCCAGATGGTATCAGGCCATATTAAAGGCGGCAGGAACGGTGGCGAACCGGGAGGCGCCTTTAAAAGTATTTCACCGGAGTTGCTGCAGTCTGGCGTGACCGCCCAAGTGCGGGACAGCGCTTCCGGCTCCTGGAATAGTGTGCAAATGAAGGCGGGTGCAGACGGCAGGGTGAGTTTTTCAAAACCGGAAGGCGGCACTGCAGCAGATGGGGTGATGGCGGCAAGACTCAACAGTGCCGGTAAAGGAGAGACATTTGCGGCAAGAACAGCTGTTGACGGATATAAATTCAGCTATCTCCCCGGCGGCGGCGCAAATGTGGCAAAGCTCAGATGGGGAAATGTGATGAGCTCTGAAAATAAGTATGGAGGGGATTTATATGATTTTCTAAGCAGGGAGCAGAAAAAGTTTGTATAAGGCGGCTTTTCCTCAAACAGGAAGGTATCTATGGCGAGCCAATTAAGAGATGAAGACCGGAGAAAAGAACTCGGCAAGATGTTCATGGATGTCGCCAAATTCCTGGCTACAGTAGGGCTGATTGGCGGCATCCTCACAAACAAATTAACATTTATTAATGGATTAGTTATAATTGTTGTAGTAGTGATTCTGTTGATATTGGCTTTTTTTACTATACCGCCCAAGGGAGGAGGCTAACATGTCTGATGGTGCATACGTGATACTTGCAGGTCTTGTGCTGATTGCATTGGTCTTTTTCATTAAGTCTTACCGTCAGGACCATCCTAAAAAGAAGTCGAAGTAAGAGGCGACCGTTACTCTATAATATAGAGGGCTCTCCCTTTTTCCCACCGTCCTTTTAACCATAAACTTCTGACCCGAAGTAATATTAAGAGTGAGACAATATCTTTTATTTTTGTTTTTTGCCATCAGCCTTTCGCCAATTCCATTTGCAGGCGCGGAGCAGGATATACATGAAATAATCAGCGACGCTCAGTATAAGGCCGCTGCACGCTTTCAGGTGCCGGTTGAACTCCTGAACGCCATCAAGCAGGTAGAGAGCAACGGTCACCCCTGGGCGCTATGTGTAAATCTGGGAAACGGCAAAAGCATGCCAATTTATCCGGCAACATATTATGAAGCGGTCCAATACCTGTCCCGATTAAGCACTGATAATATTGATGTAGGCCCCTGGCAGGTCAATTATCATTACATAGGCAAAAGGCTGGGAGTAACAAAAATCCAGATGCTGGACCCTTATGTATCCTCACTGCTGGCAGCCTACAAGCTCTCAAGCGAAATTGCTGCGCGCGGGTATACCTGGCATGCAGTGGGCAATTATCACAGCTATAACCTGCTCAAGAAAATAAAATATGTCACATCGGTCAAGAAACAACTGGCTAAAGACGGCTTTAAGGTGAATTGAAGAAAAATGGCTGCAGTGTTAACTGAGACCCATCATGGTATTGAGGAAATCCTTTCAATCGGAGTTGAGGACGGTGTGAGCGATATTCATCTTACCGAACTGAGCCGGCCGGTATTTCGTATCGATGGAGATTTGGTGAGGAGTGATCTTGAGTCTGTGGACATTTCAGATATGAACAGGTTCCTGGATAATGTTATCCCAGCCGGTTTTTCCGGCAAAGACGGAGACTTTTCATTCACCTTCGCAAAGAGAAGATGGAGGGGTAACTACTTTCATTCCAATGGGAAGAGGCTTTCGATTGCGCTTCGGCTGCTTCCCCTTCAAATACCCGATGTTGAGGCTCTGGGTCTGCCGGCGAGCTTCAACCGGATAGCAGACATGAAAAACGGCATGGTGCTGGTGACAGGGCCTACAGGAAGCGGCAAGTCCACCACTATCGCAGCCATGATTAAGCATATGCTCGGGATAAAAAGTATACATCTTATAACAATAGAAAACCCTGTAGAGTATCTATTTGAAAGCACCAATTATTCTGTGGTAAATCAACGGGAGATAGGAAGCGATACCGATGATGTTTCCGATGCCCTCAAGTATGCCTTGCGGCAAGACCCTGATGTAATACTGGTGGGGGAGATACGGGATACTGAAACGGCGAGGCTCGCGGTTAATGCTGCGGAGACCGGGCATCTTGTCTTCGCGACATTGCATACTATAAATGTTGTCGAGACGGTAAACCGTCTTTATGGGCTGTTCCCTCCCCAGGAAAGGCATCTTGTCCAGCAACAGATTGCATCGACCCTGAACCTTACCGTAGCGCAAAGGCTGGTAAAAAAACCGACAGGAGGCAGAAAGGCCCTTGTAGAGGCTTTATTTCCGAATGAACCGATCAGAGAGCTTATACGGGAAGGTAAAAGCCATGAGATTCCCCATTATATAAACGGTTCAGAATATATAAACACTTTTGAGGGACATGATGACCGGAAGTTCAATGTCGCCTGAAAAGACTTTGGCAGATATTGGTCTGGATGACGTGCGGTTCGATACCGTTGAGGAAGTCAACAGGTCCTTCACAACACTGCCGTCTTTTGGCAGCATGCTTCCCTACAGGAGTTTCGATGAACAGCATAAGGTGTTTATTCTTGGAGATTCAGCCAAAAAAGAAAGGCATGTCGGAGCTATGTGGGAGTATACGCCGTTTGTGCATGAGGCAAACAGTCTTGACGGGCAGAAACTCTCAATAGCTAATCTGATGGAAACAGCGCTTCTGCAAATACCCGAGGGTTATGCATTCCAGTTTATTACCGTGTCGGACCGGAATGTCGGTTCGTTTCTTCCCTTACCCTCTGATTCACTCATTGCTTCCGGGGAGTATGGACCGGAAGGGGCCGGCCCGGCTGCAATTGACACTCTTTATAATGAACAGGTGATGTTTCTCCACGAGAGTTCTAAAACCGGACTTTGGGGTGGAAAGAGCGTTTTCCCAAGAACTATGCGGTTTTATATAACAGTTTTTCATGTGCCCCGGAAGATTACACTTGGAGAAAGGTCGGTGAGCGCTATTGAAAGAGTAGAACTGGAGTCAACAAAGATGGATATCGGGGAAAAAATACACGTTTTCAGCGGCAATGTCACCGTATTCGAATCCATGATGAAAAATAACGGGTTCAGCTTGCGCAGATGCGGAGCCGGAGACCTTATCAGCTATTTTCATCAACACCTCCACAAGAACATGTTTAAAGATGGACTGGGCACGCCTGAATACATACCTCAACTGGATTTGAGCGGTCAGCTGTTCAGAACATTTATCTATACCGGTGATTCATTTGTTTATTCAGATGGTCATTATTACCGGACCACCGCAGCGACAAATGCCCCCCAATATACGTCGCCGGGGATTATGTATAAGCTTATGGAAATTCCGGGAGATATTCATATCTGCCTGACCGGTTTTGTCGAGGCGCAGGACAAAGAAAAGAGCGCACTTAAATGGAAGGGGAACTTTGCTTCATTTGGGCTGATGAATCCTTTCGGCAGAGAGGACAATGACAATTCAGCTATAGCAGCAGATATAGACACTATCGAAAAGGACATGCTTGCAGGTAAAAAAGTATTCCATTTCTCTTTTTACGTTACCAATGTGGGCGAAACATACGGCATGGCGAATGCCTATGCGCAGAAGGTCAAGGCCAAAATTGCAGATATGGAAATACCGATGCTCGCGGACAACATTATATCTCAAAGCCTCTTTAAAAACGCTCTTCCTTTCCATTATGCCGCTCTCGATAACAGGAACCATCTGTCGCGGACATTTAAGCTGCCCTCGCACTTTTTTGCGCAAATGGTTCCGGCAACAGGGGCCTGGCTCGGTACTCAAACCCCCGGCATAATCGGGCTTTCAAGGACTTGCGAGCCGGTATATCTTGATTTTTTCGATGGCGCGGTGCCGCATTTCATTATATCCGGAGAAACAGGCACCGGCAAGAGCGCCTTGCTCAATATGATTGCGGTAAGATTTTTAAAACGGGGCGACAGGTTTTTTATTATCGACATGATGGGGTCCTACAAAAAACTTTGCTCCCTCCTTCGCGGCGAGTATATATCGTTTGACCTCAACAACCCCGTATCGTACAATCCGTTTGATTGCGCGCTCGACAAAGAACGTCTCCTGTTGTTGTCGAACTTCCTTTCAGCGATCATGACGCGCAAGAATGAGGAATTGGCCCAGTCCGATATAGCGCTGATCGACAAGGCAATAGAGTTTACTTACGAAAAACTCGGGCACTACAACAGGACGCCTGAACTCGAAGATTTTAACAACGTGCTGAAGTCTCATTTCGGCCCCAAAGGACAATCTCTTTCCGAACGCCTGGCGTTTTACGTCGGTAAAGGGAAGTATGCAAACTTTTTCAGAAGGTCTTCATTCGATGTAAATAACCCTTTTATAGTATTTGATATCGGGGGGTTAAAAGAATCCCCGGACCTTATGCGGGCAATGCTTTTTAATATCATGCTTGTTATCGGTGAGCAGGTGAAAAAATTGCTCGGGCGAAAATGGCTTCCAATCGATGAAGCCCACCGGATATTCATTGAGTCCGTCGGCGCCGATTTTGTCGACAACGCATTCAGAACATACCGGCATTACAATACCGCTGTCGGTGTAATGACTCAAAAGGTTTCAGACCTCCTCAAAGCCGGAAAAGTGGGAGAAGTCTGTCTCTCCCAGGCGAACATCCAGATTTATTTCCGTCAGCCGAGTCTGAGCGTGCTTGATGCCAGGGGCTACCTGGGACTCGCGGAGCCTGACGCCTATACTACAGAGAGCTTAAAAAGCCTGATGGGATTTTACAGCGAGGCATTTATTCATATTAAGAGGCTAAGGGCAGGAGGCTCGGGTAAAGGTGTAATCAGGTTTATGTCAACGCCGCTCAATTATGCCACATTCACCACTGATCCGCCGGACAAAGAGGCATATGCAGCCATCAGGAAGGATATAAGGGGAAATCTGCCCGGGGCTGAAGACGGCGAAATAGAAAATGAAACGACGAAGGCTTTTGCCAAGACATACCCTCACGGCGTGACCGCAAGCTTAATTAACGCAGAGGATATATGGTAGTGCTTGCAGATATTGAGCGTTTATTGAATAAGGGCTCTCTTCCAGACCTGGTACTATCAATCAAGAAAACACTCGGCCTGCAGGTAAGTCCCAGCCAGGTTATTGTGCTTTTATTCCTGGCTTTGGTGATTATCTTTTTTATTATTGCCTTTTTTATAGCCATTTTTTCCCGTGGAAGAGTGCGTATAAAAGACAATCCTGCCACCTCGGGCCGTTTTGCTACTAATAGGGAAATACTGTCAAGGCTCGCTATCCCGGGTAAAGCGCGCATTTATGCCATTCTTGGATCAGGTGGGAGTATTGTGCTTTATGCGTTCGGAATAGTCCCCTATTACCTTATATATCATAAAATTGCAGCATCTCCGGTCCTGGCCATTATGTCTTTGGCGGCGGCCTCAGGTCTCACGAATGCTTTTATTAAAAAGTCAATGTTTTTCGAAAAAAGGACCGCAAAGGATAATTTTTTCCAAATCGGGTCTTACAGAGGCAGAAGGATAGGAATCGATAAGAAGAGAAGGCAGGAGGGGGTATTGATTCCGGGTCCGCCGGGTTCGGGCAAGACATCCGGTTTTCTGATCAGCAATATCATAAATGATTCTTTCAGTGATTGTTCTGTTTTCTGTGTCGATGTCAAGCCTGACGAAGACATCGTTGATATAGTAGGCCATGCATGGTGGGCAAGGGGCAGAAAGGTAATTAATTTTGATCCGTACAAATGGAAAATGCATTTCAATCCCCTGATGATTGTGGAAAGCGATTTTTCACGCCAGAAGACACATGATGCCGTGAAAGAGATAATTAATGCGTTGTTCGGCAGCTACTTTGCCATGGTTGGCGAGGTGCGACCTGATACGGACCATTTTATTGGGAGAGAATACCGGTTAATATGGGTCATTTTGATGGCTGTGCTTAAAATGCCGGCTGAATACAGGAATCTTGCAACAGTACTCGATGCAGTTAAACTTCCTCCTGATGAACTGGCCAGGTTTATCGCAAGCACCGGAGACGGGTATATTATTGACGAGTTCAGGTTCTTTGCGGATACCACGCAGCAGGAAAGGGTCAATGCGATGCAGGGCCTCTATCGAAAGCTTCAGTTTATGGATGGACCAACGTTGCGGCAATCACTTATACGGAATGATTTCGATTTGGAAATATTTTTCAACGAGCCCTGCCTTTTTGTAGTAAAAGCGGAAATGCACAGGGACGACATGAAAGTCATGGCGAGCATGATAGCACGTCTTCTCATACTGCGCGATTACGAAAAAGCGGCCGATGCCAACAAAAAGGGGCTGAAGCCCCGCCCTGTATGGTTCTATCTTGACGAATTTGCACGCCTGAATCTGCCCAAAATTGATGAATTTGCCGCGACCGGAAGGTCTTCAGAGGCCGGGCTGACTGTTTATGTGCAGGACAAATCCGATATCGAGGGCATGATGAAAAAGTTGAAGTCGGGCAGCGCACAGTCCTTCATTTCCTCGTTAAGGACAATTATCGTATTGCCGGGATGCTCTTACGAGATGTGCAAGGACATATCGTTATGGCTGGGGGAGACTTCATTTAATTCTCCCATGAAGAGCAGGGGAGTCTTTGATTTTATTTCATTCAGGTATTATGAAAAGGCTGAAAAGGCCCCTCTAATAACAGCAGATAATATTCATTATATGGATGAAAACAGCTGTCTGGTACTCGCAAAAGGGATCAGGCCTTTTTTTGCCAAACAGCTTCCTTATTATAAAGACAGGAAATACAAGGACGTGCTGAATAAGCCGTTTAAATTCTATATGCCTGAGCTCCCGAATGAAATTAAAAAAGGAGAGATAGCGGATTTATTGAAGGAAAGGCCCTCCGATGTGCAGGGCTACCTTAAGAAACACGAAAAGTTGGAAGGCAGAACAATTGTTGGTAATGCACATGAGGAAAAAGCAACTGCGCAGGCTGATAGGGCCGGGGGAATAGGTTTTTTACAGGAAACGGCCGAATTCCCAATGGATAGTCTATGAGAATCGAAAAGGTAACAGAACGGGACTATGAAATATTGAAGCATCTTTCGTATGGGCCAAGCAACATTATTTCTATAGGGAAGAAATTTTTTCTGAAACAGGACGCTTCAAAAGAATTTTCCAAATATACGTGGAGACGCCTGGCACAACTGCAGAATGCCGGCCTAATCCAGTGCAGGAAAGTGGACAGGCATGATAGCCCCATTGTTGTGCTGCAGAAGGCCGGAGCCTATGAGGTTGCATTAAAGTATGGCTTTGAAATCGAAAACATGCGCTATGTGTTTCCCAGGACTATCGAACTCATGCACGATCTAATGGTTGCCTCTACCATGCGCAAGATGGTTGAAGAGGCTGAGACGCATAATCTTTATAAAATAGAATATATCCATACAGAGTATTACACACGGAAGGTATTTGGAAGAAAGATTAAAAAAGGGGAAAAGAGGAGCGCCTTTTTCCCCGACTTTAGAATCCGGATAGTTCCATATAAAGGGGAGGCATATACTTTTGATGTTGAAATAGATGCAGCCAGTATGGGAAGGTCAATGGTTTTTGAGAAAGTATCGTCATTCAGAAATTATGTCCTGATGGTGGCTCCTAATGGTGAACGTCTCCGGAGGATATTCCAGTATTTGCAGAATGATATGGCAAAAAGGCAGGCAACCCTTCCGCCAGTCTCATTTATCTTGTGGTCTCATTTCCTTGTAAACGGATGCAGATTCAGCGAGGTAATACAGTTTCCATCGGGTGACAGAGGGGTTTTGCCGATTTCCATAAAATGAGGTTGCGGTCGTTTCGCCGCATCCCGTAGAGCGAAATGCTATGCGTTCACTAATTCTAATTTTTCTTTTGTAACATTGGGCAATCGTACAGGAGCAAAGAACTTGTCAGGATACAAATAATTTTTCCTCTTTCTGTTATGCATCATTTTGTCAAACTCAGTCCAGCTTATCCGAAAAATCAAAAAGTAATATTTAGTATGCGAAACCAGCCCGGCCAAAATGCTTCCGGAGGGAAAATGTTAAGAAAGATAGCTTTTTTACTCTTCTTCATTCTTTTAGCCCAGGCGGTATGCGTACATGCCGATGAGGTGAGAATTAAGAGTCATGGTTCGGGCCGGGTCAATGCAAAGAATACCAGACATGTCAGTAAGGTGGAGAACAATGACGAGGCAGATTCAGACTTGAAGACGCCGTCAGAGTTTCAGGAAATTGATGATCTCTCAAAAGACATCAGGCAAACCCTCGGGTCCCTTCAAAAGGATATTGCAAAGATACTGGCTGGAATACGGAACGTTGCAATGCGCAAAAGCACTATTGAGTCGGAGAAACAGACTATTGAGATGTTGTCAGTGCAAAGCGATGTCAAAAAACAGAGTATAACAACCTTGACTGAGGAGATAGGTACCCTTGCCAGGCAGATGGAAGACCTTGCGGTGTTATACAGGCAGAAGGACAGCGAGTTCAAAATCCTGTCTGCAAAATTGAATGACCTCGACATTAAAAGGAAGGGTTTGAGCGAATTCCGCTCAGTTGCCGGTTCCTATAAAAACGTTAATGCTGATAATATTTCCGTAAATATGTCGGCAAATAACGATGATGTCACGTCCCTCCATAAGAGGATCGACGATGTCCTTTCTGAGGCATCTGTTTCAAAAGGGGTAGAAGAAAAAAGAACTGAGGTCCGGGTGACTCCGGACAGTCCAGGCACTTTAAATAATCCAAACGCTGTCCCCAGGTGGATATTAGATAAGATCAGGGCAAAAGGCAAAAAGCTGGAGAGTTCATATGGCTCAATGGTTGCGGTAAAGGACGGAGACACAACTATCATAGCGATCAAGAAGGAAAACGATGTGACGTTCAAAAGCGTCTATGAAAAATTAATAAGGGACAGTTATGAGGCAGACGGCATGGAATATTTCGTTTTGGGAGCCAATCACTGACATCTTTAATGCTTGCTTTGGCCATAAATTGGCTTATCTTCTATGAACATGTTCGACTCGCTGCGAATCGGTCTTTTAAGTCCGCGGGGAAAAAGTTTGCTGTCATATGGCGAGGTCTCTTCCCCGGAAACATTGAGTGTAAAAAATGGCGAGCCTGTAAAAAACGGATTGTTCTGCGAAAGAATTTTCGGCCCTAAAAGAAAAGGCAAATGTTCTTGTGGTTCTTATAATGGGTTAGCGGCGGGTGGCGCAGTATGCACGTCCTGCGGCATGGAGCTTTTGGATCCGGCTGAGAGAAGGCGAAGGCTTGGACACATAACTCTCGCGGCGCCGGTTGTCCATGTCTGGTATTACAAAGGACCGAAAAGCCTTATAGCAAGGCTGACTGGACTGCCGCCCAAACAGGTCCAGAAAATCGTGCGTTATGAATGCTATGTTGTAATTGAACCGGGTGACAGCGGTCTTAAACAAAACCAGATCATTTCACATGAAGACTACAGAAAGTCCCGGACTTCATCTGCTCATTTCTATGCTGGGACCGGTGCGGAAGCTGTTAAGGCGCTTCTTAAAAGCATTAACATGGAGGTCCTCTCAAAGGAGCTTAAAGCCCATGACATGTTATCTCTGAGAAAAAGAAGCAGACTCTCTTTGATTGACAAACTGCTGAGGTCCGGCAACAAGCCGGAGTGTATGATTATTGACATACTGCCTGTATTGCCTCCTGACCTGCGCCCTATACTTATTCTTGACAGCGGCACTGTCGTTGCCTCTGATCTTAACATGCTGTATAGCAAGGTCATTTACAAAAATCAGAGCTTGAGGAGGCTTATTCACATCCGTGCTCCTGAGATCATACTGCAGAATGCAAAAAGGCTTCTTCAGGCTGCGGTAGACAGCCTGCTTGACAATGGAAGGAACGTTACCGCCGAAAGCCGGTCTCAAAAAAGGCCGCTCAAGTCGCTTTCAGACATGATCAGCACCAAGAGTGGAAGGTTCAGGTCCAATCTTCTTGCCAAAAGGGTCGATTATTCCGGCAGGGCCCATATTACTATAGGGCCGGAATTAAGGATCCATCAGGTCGGCATTCCGAAGGCAATGGCATTGGAGCTTTTTAGGCCTTTTATATACCGATGGCTCATTAAGAATGGTTTTGCTTCGGGGCTTAAACAGGCAAAGCAAACTTTGGAGAAAGAAAAACCCGAAATCTGGGATGCCCTTGACGATATAATTGCCGGGCATCCGGTCATAATTAACAGAGCTCCAACGCTGCATAAATTAAGCATGCAGGCCTTCGATATTGTCCTTGTTGAAGGCGCTGCAATAAGGCTTCATCCTCTGGTGTGCTCGGGGTTTAATGCAGATTTCGACGGAGATACCATGGCAGTGCACGTGCCTCTTTCATTTGAGGCACAGATAGAGGCCAGAGTTCTCATGATGTCCGTTAATAATTTATTCCATCCTGCTAACGGCAAGCCCGCTTTATTGCCGTCCCAGGATATTGTCCTGGGTATTTATTATTTGACTAAAGAGAGGAAAGGGAGAAGAGGAGAGGGAACGTTTTTTTCCGATGTGGAAGAAGTGTGTATTGCGTATGCAAACAATATCGTAGAAGAACATTCCTGTATTTTCGTCAGAATCTCCGGCTCTCTTGTAAGTACAACTGTTGGCAGGGTGCTCTTCTTCGGCATAACTCCGCGGGGTATTTCATTCACGGCTATCAATAAGCTGATGAAAAAAAAGGACCTTGCCGATTTAATAGAGTTGTGCTACCAGAAGTGCGGCGCCAGAGAAACGATCAGGTTTCTGGATGAGGTGAAAGTCATGGGCTTTAAGTATGCGACAATGTCAGGCATATCGCTGTGTCTTGATGACATGCAGGTAGCTTCTGAAAAGACGGCCATTGTCAGCGAGGCGGAGTGGGAAACTGCGGCGGTAAGACATCATTATGAAGAGGGGCTTATGTCAGACGATGAAAGGCACAATAAGGTAATCGGGATATGGAACAAGGCAACTGACAGAATAACGACGGAAGCGATGCGAGCATTAAGAGAAAATCGGCCGCAGGAATTCAATTCGCTCTTTGTGATGGTGGATTCCGGAGCAAGAGGTGACATCAACCAGATACGTCAAATAAACGGAATGAGGGGTTTGATGGCCAAGCCCACGGGTGAAATTGTGGAAGTGCCGATAACATCAGGGTTTATAGAAGGGCTGAGTGCATTCCAGTTTTTTCTTTCCACGCACGGGGCCCGAAAAGGCAGGGTTGATAGCCCCCTCCGGACACCGGTGGCCGGTTATTTTACGAGAAGGCTGGTGACTGCTGTGCGTGATATTATTGTCACTACGGACGATTGCGGGGCGCTCGAAGGCATTTATCTTGGACCACTGAAATCAGCCGGCTCAATTGTAATTTCCCTTGAAGAAAGGATAACCGGCAGGATATTGGCTGATAATGTCCTGCACCCGCAAAGCCATACTGTTATTGCCCGGTTTGGCGCTGAAATCGACAAAGAGACCGCATCAAAGATCTCCGCAGCCGGAGTGGAAAGGGTCAAGGTACGATCTGTGCTTGCCTGCAAAGCGCGGGCCGGGGTTTGTGCGCGATGCTATGGATTCGACGTCGGCAGCCGCATGCCTGCCGGAACAGGAGATGCGGTGGGTATTATTGCTGCACAATCAGTCGGTGAGCCGGGGACACAGCTGACACTGCGCACATTCCATAGCGGCGGGACCGCCGATTTTGCGGGAGCAAAGCTTGCCTCAATGCCCAAAGAGGCAATAAGAACTATGGACATAACCGGCGGGCTTCCAGCAGTTATTGATCTGTTTGAAGCAAGAAAACCGGGGAATGCCGGTACAGTAAACCTTCATGACCTGCTGTATGTTGATGGCGCCGCTGCCCTGTGGAAATATGTGCTCGATGAAGCGCAGACAATATACAGGCAGCAGGGGGTGGTTATACATGACAAGCATTTTGAAATAATTCTCAGGCAGATGACCGGGTTTGTCAAGATTACAGATCAGGGAGGATCGGGATTTTTAACGGGTGAAACAATTCAGAAAAGTGAATTTGGCCTTGAGTGCGAGAAGACCAGGAGCAGGGGCTTAAAGTCCCCGGTCGCGGTCCCGGTGCTGCTTGGAATTAGCCAGATACCGTTATTCTCAAAAAGTTTTCTTGCTTCCGCATCATTCCAGAGGACGACTGCTGTTTTGGCGGATACTGCATTTGAGGGCAGGACAGACACTCTTGAGAGCAATGCTGCAAGGATAATCACCGGTAAACTGGTGCGAACAGGAACAGGATGCTTTGTCAAAATTTGACATCCGCATCATATGAACATATCCGAGAGTTCGTCCAGATTCTTTTTTAATGTTTCCTTATCATGGTCCGAAAGTGCGGCAATTTCCGGCTGGACAAGCGTTGCCGGCTCTATAATTGCTTTATGTGATGCGGACGTGAAATAATTTTGAGGATTAGATTTTTTTGTTGATTTTAATTCCGGACGATTGGTTTTCCCGCCACTGAAATAGGCGTAAAGTATATCTTTAATGACCCTTGATTTCTCCCCTTTTCTTTTTCTGGCGCCGAGACCTGCAATAATAAGGGCATCTTCCGGATTATCAGGATATAAACGAATGAAACATACTTCAATCTTCTCCATAAGTAACTGTCCCTGCTAAGTGCTTCAATTCATAAATACGGTTGCATTCGAGCGCCGCTCTGCCCCAAAAGTCTTCGACTTTCGGGGACCCCGCATCCGTTCCAGCTTTGTTGTGGCGCATCGACGCTCTCGGTGCGACACCGTATTTATGAACTGAAGCACTACCTCCTCATTTTTCGTTCCAGGAGCACGCTTCTTTTGTAGTATCCCCGGGCGTTGGCCATCTGGGGACCGCTTATCAGGAAGTGAGTATGTGCTATCGGGGATATGTGCTGCTGGATGAGTGCTCCACCGCCTCCGGTGAGCAGAACAACATCAACTTCTCCCTCGATGCTCCATTTTGATTTTATAATCCCCGTTATTTTCTGCCCCACCTGTGACAGCACGCGATCAACGAGAGTGCTCACGTCTTTGTTCTGGCCGGAGACTTTAAAATATTTTGTTTTAATACAGTGCTCGGCCTCTTCGGCAGTAACTGTATCCCTATCGAATAGGTTCTTTAATTCACGGGCCACAATGTCGTAGATCTCACAGGCCCCGGTGGGAACGCTTCCGGAGGCCTTCTCGATATTATGTTTTGCATCCTCTATAAGTATGTAATCCGTAGTGTGATAACCGATATCTATGATCCCAAGTCTTTTAAATAAAGGGGCGCTGCCGGAAATCTCACCGTTATTATCGTAAAACATGTCAAAAAAAGAGCCGAAAGGCTGGGGAATTACATTGATACCTGCTATGTGGAGACCAATCCCATCACATGTCTTTCTGATACTCTCTTCGGCTTTTGTTTTATCTCTCATGTAGTCTACAGGAAGGCCGGTTACAACAATTACTGCATCAGGGTCGGATACCGTATAGCTGCCGTTCATTGCCCTGGTAATGGCCGAAGTCAGCAATGCTCCGTACATTTTGCTTTCGACCCAGCCCCTTGTCCTCAGCGTATATGTAACATCGCTATGCCTTGCCTTCTCTCCAACAAAATATCGTTCGCCGGCATACTCGACAGTTTCTCCGACAGCATCCACGCCTTCTTTTAGAGAGAATGAAGATTCCTTTGCCGGTCCCACACGAGATGAAAAAATAATAGAATAATGCGCCGTAACAACCTTGGTATAACCGTATCCCACATCAATTCCCATCTTCATAATACGCTACCTCCCAGGTGAAATAAATGATAAGCCTGTTGCGTTTCATGGATTGTTGAGCCATAACGCTGTTTGCTCAACATGGAACGCTATGAGATATTACTATCGCTATCAATATGCTTTCAGTAATAGACATGATGCCTCTTTTGTTAGCTTAAAGCTTTCTTGTTGATAGCAATTTCAAGAACGTGTTATGCGTCGTGCGTTCAGCATTGTAGCGTTAAAAGCATAATACAACTTGCATGTACCCATATCGAGATGTCATTCCGATAATTCTTTACCCGGCATGCTCGAAGTTCTTAGTCGGGCATCCAGGTAGGTGACTGAGGTGGTGACTAATGAGGAGAAAATGAGGTAACTTTATAGGTGACTAAGAAGTTATTGGAAATATCATAACAGATTGGAGGTAAGGTAAAAATTGTCATAATTATATCTTGATTTGAGGCAACAAATTTTGTTGCCTCTTTATTGGAGAATAATTTTTATTATTTTCAAAGCTATTTTTAAAATATCTCTTTGATTTTTTTATGTTTTCCTCCTTCGTGCGCAATACATAGGAACTTCATCTTTCTTTAAAGATAATTCGCTTATATTTCAAACGATTTTGATGTAAATATTTTTTTGTTATTTACAGGCGTTGCCTTTCTCCTTATAGTATTTTTAGAAATAACCTTCACTGCCGAATCTAATTACAATTTCTATAAAGTTTTCTTGATTGATTTTCATAAGGTTTTATATAAACCTTGGATCAATCCACTCCTCAAGCGACATGCCGGAAGTATCTCAAAAAAGAAGAACAGGGAAATTGTTGTCCTCAAGTTCTTCTATTACCAGCTAAAAACAATAACTTAAGAAATCAAGCCTCAGGCCCCTCCCCAACAGACCGCTAATTTATCGTTAATGCTTTTAATCATTAAGAACCTCTCATAAAACTACCTTAACAACTGCAGAGCACAGAGAAATACATATAAGAGATTGCAGTTCAGCAAAGAGCACAGTGCCCGACCTTTGGAAGGGGCTGTGCCTTTTATATTTTTAAAGGAGGAAGAATATTAGCGCAGTGAAGTAATTTTTTTCAGACGAAGTAACCGAAGGCGGCAGGCAAGTAACTCTTATGAGTGAAAAAGCCTGCCGCCTTTTTTGTTTGTGAGCAGACCCTTAGGAGGAAGTTATGAAAACGATCACAGCAGCGGTCATGGCAGCAATCGTAGCGGCGGTCATCATTTTTTCTGTAGTGACAGGGGTAAAGGGATTAATAAGTTCCGCTCAGAAGTCACAGGCGCAAGCAATAGCGGCTATTGACGGATCGCAGGAAAAAGGAGGCGCACAATGAACGGCGGGAAGCATGTTGCAAAAGAGAGGGGCATAATTGCCGGCGCCGGCATCTACAAAAGGATAGAAGCGCTTATAGCTGAGAAGCCCTGGCTTGTCGTAAGGGCCCTCTCAGAACTGCCTGAGGCAGACAGGAAAAGTCTGAAGTGGGTTTTAGACAGAGTATAGGCAAACAGTAATAACCATAAAAAAGGAGGAAAAAATGAAAGCTATAACAGTCGATTATTTCAAAGAAACAGGCGTGATCATCGGATCATTAGCGTATTCACGCTATGACAAGAGCCAGGCATTTTCCGGGAATTCAGGTGATGGAATCACCCGCAGGTGGCTGCATGTGCAGCTTGTCAGCCACACCGCCCGGCAGCTTTGCCGTGAGCTTGGGTTGAACGAAGACCTTGCTGAGGCTATTGCTCTCGGACACGATCTTGGACACCCGCCGTACGGCCACGCAGGTGAAGACTGCCTTAACAGGCTGTGCATTGAGTCGGGCTGCGGATTTTTTGCCCACAACGCACAGAGCGCAAGGATACTCACAGTGTTGGAAAAGGGGCTGGACCTGTCATTGCCGGTGTTGGACGGCATGCTCTGCCACAACGGAGAGATGTTGACCAGGCAGTATATTCCCGATAGCGGCAAAACACTGGAATGGTTCGAAGCAGAACTAAATAGATGCTTCGCCGTACCGCACTTCAGTAAGGCCATCAGGCCGATGACTCTGGAGGGCTGTATCGTCCGTGCCTCTGATGTCATTGCCTACATAGGCCGTGACATCGAGGATGCAATCACTTTGGGTCTGATTACCAGAGGCGATATTCCTGAGAAGATCGGCACAGTTTTAGGCGACACTGAAGCTTCGATCAGGGAAGCTCTCATTGATGATGTTGTTAGGGAGAGTTATGGCGGAATTATTTCTTATTCCGAACATGTTTTTGCGGCTCTCGAAGCCCTGATGGCATGGTGCTACAGGGCAATTTATGCCCATACCGTGCCGGAGAAGTTGAGGGAACGCGAGAGCAAGTTCCGCCTGTTTTTCTATCACGCCCTCTTGCAAACGAAGGATAAGCATTCGACCATTGCCATGTGGGCTAATGGTATTGGCGAAAGCTACGCAAGTTCCACATCTAATGAAAGAATGGTGGTGGACTACATAGCCTCCATGACTGATGCTGCGTTTGAAAGGGCATTTGATGAGATAGTGCGCAGCAACTAATAAGTATAAACCATCAATCAGGCCGGTATTCCGGGCACTCAACGCGCAGCTTTCGGTGCGTATGAGTTTTCGGAGTGACCGGCCTTTTTGCGTTCAAGACCTTAACAGCCGTTAACCCTTAACACCCGCTGTACGGCGTTTGACGCCCGGCGGGTTTTTTTATCTCAAAAAGGAGAAAAAATGATGACTAACAATATTGAACTGGCGCTTTTAACAGCGCAGGATACCGAAAGTACAAAAAAAGCACAAACAATGAAGGTCGCTAATAAATTCAGCGAGTTCGTTGGCGAGGCCCGCGAGAGCGTCCACATTGCGATCTACGATTTTCGTCTTGATGAGGGCGAAGCTGAGATCGTAATTGATGCGCTAAGCAACAAGGCTGCAGCTGGAAAGGATGTCAGGGTCGCCTATTTCGAACAAAACAGGAAACGCAAATATGCACCCGGAGGAGACCCGGCTCCGGGAACAGACAGAAAATTTCTGCAGCGTCTTCACAAAGATGTAAAGCTGAAGGCGGTCAAAGGAATACGCGATCTTCCGCCTGATGTCCGGGCCTTGCCGATTGAAGGTGGCGGACACTTGATGCACAGCAAATACATAGTCGCCGACGCGTGTCGTGTCTGGATGGGGTCGGCCAATTTTACGACCGACGCATGGAGCATTCAGGATAACAACATTGTCATCCTGAATTCGCCGGATATCGCCGCATATTATGAGACCGACTTTGCGGAGTTGTGGGAGTCGGGTCGCATTGCAGGCACAGGCAAGGACGATCACGGCGATGCCGGAATCGACGGGATCAACGTTGAAGTAGATTTTGCGCCTGGTGATGGTGCAGCGATGGATCAAGGTATCGCCGATCTGATCGCGTCAGCGAAAAAGGAGGTCCTGATTGCCTCGATGGTTATTTCTTCCGGTAACGTTTTGGATGCTTTGGCCGCTGCAATAAGACGTGGCGTAAAAATATGGGGCATCTATGACGGGCCGCAGATGGGCCAGGTCGCAAGGGCTTTTGACAAGGGCAAAAGTGTCGCCAGTAAAACAAAGATTGGGCTGTGGAATGTGATAAAGAAAGAATTGGTTGCCAAGCATTCCACACCATACAGCGAGGATGGACCCACGATTTCATGCATGACAAGCTGGTCGTCGTCGATGGGTATGTCACGAAGACGGGCAGCTTCAACTTCTCGGGCAACGCGACCAAAAACGCGGAGAACATGATCACCATTTATGACGAGGCGATCGCAGCCCAATACATTCAGTATGTTCATGGGCTCGTTTCGAAGTACGAATAGTCCGTAGCTTACATGAAAAGGCCGGCATCCCGTTATCAGGGTCGCCGGCCTTTTTTGTGTCCCAAAAGGAGGATATATGAAAGGTGTTGAACGCGTAGTGGAACACGTATTAAACCACCGTGAGGCGCTGTTAAACTTTGGCAGACTGGCGGTCGAGGTTTATATAGCGTATATCCTGGAAAGGCTAATCGAACATTTCCATGCGGCAATCGGAACCTGTTTGGCACGCCTTCTGGAGAAGGTGAAAAAGGACTGGGAGAGTGTGGCCGAGGATGTGCTTCCCGATATCCTGGAAAAAATTAAAAAGGCGGTTGCAATGATGCCGCAAACTGCAAAGTCTCTGTGGGAGAAGGCGAGCGAATTTTTCCACAGGATTTTGCGTAAAAAACAATAAATAAAAAATCCGGCAGTGGGTCGAATGGTATGCTTAAGTCAGCGCCATTCGACCCACTGCCAATAATACCTCAACAAATGAGGTGCAACATGGACCAGGAATTTTCATTATGGTGAAAAAAATTTTGCCTTTTTGCCATTACCGGTGAATAAAATGTTGGAAGAAGCACTTTGAATTCTGATATACTAACAATTTTCAGGAGGGCGCTATGCTTAAGTGGTTTTATAATATGGGTCTCAGGAACAAGTTTTACCTGATGTTCGGTTCTCTCATTGTTGCGGTAATAGTCGGCGTGGCAATAGGGCAGTGCGTCGTTTCTCCGGGTCCAGGTGGGAGGGCAGGAGTATAAAGGAATGGACTTTAAAAGCGAAACTATTGACGAAATGTCAAGGATAATGATTAATATCAACCTTCTGCGCGGCACCATGTATGCTAACATTGAAAATTCGGATGAAACTGTGAAGAATGCAATGATGCAGAGAATTGAGAACACGGATTCATTATTTCAATCTGTAAAAGGCAAGTTTGACTCCGCCTGCTGAAAAGGGCAGCTTTTATTGTGGCTCTTGCCATTCAGCTCAAACATCTGTCACCTCCAATCTTATGAATGCACTATAAAACGTGGGAGACATACAAGACCACTATGAAAGAAAAAATTATTCCAGGCCTGGGCGCAGGCAATTCCAGCGGAGCTAATGGAGGTTATTGAGGGCCAATTCGAAGATCAGCACCACGACTTGATGACAAACCTGTCTCCATCGCTCGACACCTTGAGGGCGGTCTTCCCGATGGTTGTAGAAAAAATGAAAAAAGAGGCCAATTTCATAAGATATGGTTTTCTTGTCGGCGGCATATTGACAATATGTTTTCTTGTAGTCGTGACGTTATTTCTTTCTTCACTGATAATCAGTCCGGTAGTGGCCATTTCAGAGAAGGCAATGGAGATGGCAAATGGGGACCTACCAGCGGATTCGGAGATAAAATGCAAGGGCATGGATGAAATAGGTAAGATGACGCAATCTTTTGAGCCAAATGACAGATAAAATAAGAGACTTTGTGACAACCGTGAAAAGTGGTATTTTGACACTCTCTTCCACTTCAGAGCAACTTTCAGCTACTACACGTGAACTCTCTGCGAGAATGGAGGAGGAACGCAATCAAATGGACCAGATTGCAACATCCACTACAGAGATGTCTCAGAGCATCATCGAGATAGCAAAAATTCTTTACACGTTACAGAGCTATCTAATGAAGTCATCTGTTCTGGCTGACGGCGGGAAGGAAATATCAATCAATGCTTTCGAGAAGATCAGTCGCACTTGCCGACATAATCAAAGATACGGCCAAGACTATAGAGGAACTCGGCGGGCAGTTCTCAAGAGATCGGCGATATAGTGTCTGTCATTACAGATATAGCCGACCAGACAAATCTCCTTGCGTTGAATGCCGCAATCGAAGCGGCGCGTGCTGGTGAACAGGGAAGGGGTTTCGCCGTTGTTGCCGACGAGGTGAGAAAGTTGGCTGAAAAGACCTCTAAGGCAACAAGGGAAATAGCCGGGAAAATAAAGCTTATACAGTCCGAGGCACAAAAGTCTGTAGATACGGTTCGGAAAAGCAAGAAGAAGTTGAAGGCAGCTTGTCCGTCCTGCAGGGTGTTTCGCAATCTTTTGGCTCGATACACGATGCGTCAACCAATGTTACCGGCGTGACGCAACAAATGGCAACAGCAACAGAGGAACAATCGTCAACTTCTGAAGTTATAGCCATGCATACTACTACAATGTCGCAATCGATAACTCAGACATATGGCGCTATTGAACAGATAAAGAATGTATCTACCGAACTCGCACGAATGACGGAAGATCTTAGGACCCGGACAGATATATTCAAGACTTAGTGCTTTAGTATCGCATGGGATTAAAATACGTTCTTTACTTCTTAATCGGCGGGATGGTGATAAGTGTTGTCACTTATTTCGCAAGTCATGCGAGGCCCCTCCTTGCGGCTTTTTTAGCCAATCTTCCGGTCATCACACTTGTCACGTTTCTTACCATTCACCATGAAGCAGGGCAGAAGGTCATTGTGCCATATGCCAAGGGTCTGGTCATGATGATGCTCCCCTGGCTTACGTATATTTTTGCCATTATTGTTTTGACGCCTCGTCTCGGTTTTCTCCCCTCGCTGACAACGGGGTTCGCCCTTTATGTTGTTTTCGCTCTCATCATTTTAAAAAAATATTAAGTTCATCTGTCCCGGTTGCCTCACATTGGAATCGATATGAAATGATAAATCCTGTGTGATAAATCCTGTGTGTTGTCAACAAATAGAGTTGTCCGGTTTTAGAGCAAATAAACTGTCCGGTTCTGCAGGGTGGCTGCGCATGGAACATGGCAGGCCACCGATGTCAGTTTTATTGAGTCTCATGCCGCTGCATGTGAGCACTTTGCAATCTCCTTTCCTTTAGGGTCAAAGACCGCCAGTTTTCTCGGTCCATGGAATATAGCAAGGCCACCATCCGGATAACGATGGACGCGAACTTCGACCTTAACGTAGTGGCAGCGATATTGATTTGGCGGGATCTGAAGTTTTAGCCCATCGAACTTTACACAGTTGTCGTTGCCTACGGTGCGGTCATACTGTTCGCATAGGATGTCTTCCAAGGCAGTGCCTGCCCAAGTCACGAACACGCTCTGTGGTTCCTGCGGGACAACAGTGAACTCGGCATTATGGGCTGGCATATAAGTACTGGCAAGATAATCATTGGCCTGCTTCATCTCAGTAATGCCCGCCATTGCAAGCTCCTTGACGAGGCGGTCTTGATGAGTTTCGAAGGCTCGCTCAGAACGACCCCTGGCCTCAGGAGAATACGCAGCAATCATCTTAATTCCAAGTTGGCTCATTGCACGACCGAACTGGGTAAGATTTGATTTGTCCACCTTCCCTCCGGCCTCCGGTGTATGCCAGTAGTGACTTCCACGATCCGTATACAACGAAGCAAACAATCCGTGTTGCTCAATAACTTCTTTTACCCCTTGAAAGCTGCTTTGAGTGCCTTCCTCCTGCACAAAAAACATCGAGTAGTGTTCACTCGTGGCATCATCCATAGTTACGATTAGATCCCAGTATTTTCCTTCAACCCACTGATGTTTGGAACCATCCTGGTGCAGCATCATACCGGTATAAGGTGCCCTTGTACGCTTTTTCCTGTGTGTACCTTTCTGTGCTGCCTTCGGGACCAATCCCTTTTCCTGAAGGGTGTTCTTGACCCATGTGTAGCTTCTGGTCCCTTGATAAGCACGCCGGTACCAGCTATAAAAATGTTTGACATTGAAACCACAAAAGCGATTGCTATAAAGATCCGATAGTGCGACTACTTCATCAACAGGCGCACGTTTATGAGATATTTGCCCTAAACGCTTATCTATAAGGCCCTCCAGGCCCGTATCTTCATACCTCAACATATATCTTCTAAATGTCCTATCGCACACACCCAGAAGCGTTGCTGCTTCTTCCTGCGTTAATCGACCTCGTATCCAACCCTCATAGCTTTCTTCAAATCTCATCTTCCGTACCTCCTGCAACACTGCCGAACGTTTCATGGATAGCCCCCTTGCTATCCATATATTTTATCCGGACAGTTTATGTGCTACAGATACGGACAGTTTATCTGCTCGCCACAATGTGATAAATCCTGTGATGGAGTTCTCTCTTTTGCATGATATAATTGAGATAAGAAGTTTGCGGATGTTATTTTAAGCAGAGAAAAGAATCTATATACCATGAGTCAACTTTTCACTCCCTTGCAATTAGGACAGTTGGAACTGGCAAACCGCATAGTTGTTTCGCCAATGTGTCAGTATAGTGCCGACGACGGCGTGCCGGGCGACTGGCATCTGCATCACCTTATGCAACTCGGCTGTTCTGGCGCCGGACTGGTTATGGTAGAGGCAACAGCTGTCGAACGGCGTGGCCGGATTACACACGGTTGTTTAGGACTCTATTCTGATGCATGTGAAGCAGCACTCGGGCGTGTCATGAGTGCAGTGAGGCGCTTTGCCGGACCCTCACGATTTGGCATTCAGCTTGCCCATGCCGGAAGGAAGGCTTCGGCCAAGCGCCCATGGGAGGATGGAGGGAGACCGCTTGCTCCCGGTGAGGACCCCTGGCCGGCGGTTGGGCCTTCGTCATTGCCGTATGTTGACGGGTGGCCGGTCCCGGAGGCATTGGATAGGGAGGGGATGCAGAGAATCCTCACGGCATTTGCCTGTGCTGCGCGCAGGGCAGCGCGAACCGGATTTGAAGTTGTTGAGGTACATGCGGCCCATGGCTACCTCCTCCATGAGTTTCTCTCTCCAATTGCGAACAGGCGCACGGATTCTTATGGCGGTAATCTGGAGAAACGTATGCGGTTTCCCCTTGAGGTTGTAAGTGTTGTCCGGGAAGCATTGCCGGAAGGCATAGTTTTGGGAGTCCGCATTACGGGCACTGATTGGCTTGAGGGGGGATTGACGCTCGATGATGCAGTTGTGTTTGCGAACGAACTGAGATCACTCGGCGCCGGGTACGCCTGTGTTTCATCGGGCGGAATAACGCGGTCGATCAAAGTGCCGGTTGCTCCTGGTTACCAGGTGCCCTTGGCGGAACGAGTAAAAAAGGAATCGGGGATTGTTACGCGGACAGTGGGCATGATTTTCACTCCTGAACAGGCAGAGGACATCATTACATCCGGAAAAGCTGATATGGTGTGTATGGCCCGGGCTTTTCTGGACAATCCCCGGTGGGTCTGGCATGCTTCTGAAAAGCTTGGCGCTACTATTCAGTATCCACCTCAATACGCGAGGGCGCAACGATCTGTATGGTCAGGAGCCGAAGCTATACGGCCTGTCAAGAAACAGTAGATGGTCCCTTTTAAGGTTGATAATCCGTCCCGCACATTCCCTTTTGTAACGTTGGGGCTGATTATTGCCAATATCATTGTGTTTATCTGGGAAATGGTGACACCCATGGGGGGAGAGCAGATTGCTCTCCTCTATGGGGCCATACCGCATAACCTTGTTACTTTTAGAGGCGCCCAGATGGTGTCTCCGCCGGTGAGTGTATTCACCTCCATGTTCCTTCACGGCGGTTTTTTTCATATCGGGGGCAATATGCTCTTTCTATGGATATTCGGCAATAATATTGAGGATGAGCTTGGTCGTTTCAGGTTTTTGCTGTTTTACCTGTTCTCCGGAGTTGTAGCAGCCTATGGTAATGCACTGACCGATCCCAAATCGATGATCCCCATGATTGGAGCGAGCGGTGCAATATCGGGGGTGTTAGGCGCCTATATACTGCTGTTCCCTCGTGCAAGGGTGCATACCCTTCTTTTCTTTGGATTTTTCTGGCAGGTCGTGCGCATTCCCGCGGTCTTTGTCATCGGCTTCTGGATTCTGATTCAGGTCTTTAGCGGCCTCCTTAGTACCGGAACTCTCCAGCATGGCGGCGTTGCGTGGTTCGCCCATGTAGGCGGCTTTCTGGCAGGACTCCTGACAATAAGGTGCTGGTTGCCGCAGAAAAAAATCAGATTTTGATAGAAAAAAGCCGAAAATAACTGAAAACAGCTATTATTAGCTGCTATTAAGCTTTATTCGTCTTTCTAAAGCCTTGCAACTGTTTTAGTTTTACGTTATTATTAGCACTCAACGATGGTGAGTGCTAACAGACCGTCTATACCGGTCATTACCTTGAACGGTTTTCCGTTAAGGATTGAAAATTATTTTTAAAAGGAGGTTAGTTTGGTATGAAGATTAAGCCACTTAAGGACAGAGTAGTTATCAGGTACTCGGAAGAACAAGAAGAAAAAACAGCAGGCGGCATTTACGTTCCTGATGTTGCCAAAGAGAAACCGCAAAAAGGCACCGTGGAAGCGGTCGGTTCAGAAGTTAAGGAAGTGAAGGCCGGGAACCAGGTGCTCTTCGACAAGTATTCAGGATCGAAAATCAAAATCGACAATGTTGAGTATTTGATCGTGAAAGAAGAAGATCTTTTAGGAATAATTGAATAAAAAAAGGAGGACTGAATATTATGGCGGCAAAGCAACTTTTGTTTGACGAAGCGGCAAGGCAGACTATTTTACGGGGCGTGACTGTTCTTACCGATGCAGTAAAGGCTACCCTTGGCCCGAGGGGAAGGAACGTAATTATAGACAGGAAATTTGGTGCGCCAAATATAACAAAGGACGGCGTCACTGTTGCAAAAGAAATCGAGCTGAAGGACCCTTATGAGAATATGGGCGCCCAGCTCCTGAGAGAGGTTGCCTCCAAAACCTCTGATGTGGCTGGTGACGGGACGACAACCGCGACCGTGCTGGCCTATGCCATTTACAAAGAGGGCATGAGGCATGTGACTGCAGGCGCAAATTCTATTGACCTGAAAAGGGGAATTGACCTGGCAGTCGAAGCTGTGGTCGGGGAGTTAAAAACAATGAGCAGGCCTGTTGCCGAGAAAAAGGAAATTGCACAGGTCGGCACCATTTCAGCAAATAATGATCCCTCTATCGGCGAATTGATTGCCGAGGCGATGGACAAGGTCGGCAAGGATGGGGTTATTACTGTTGAAGAAGCTAAAAGCATGGCGACAGCTCTTGATGTGGTTGAGGGAATGCAGTTTGACAGAGGATATATTTCTCCCTACTTCATCACCGACCCCGACAGGATGGAGTGCGTGCTTGACGATGTGTTCATTCTTATCCACGACAAAAAGATTTCGAGCATGAAAGACCTCCTCCCCATTCTTGAACAGATTGCTAAAATGGGCAAGCCGCTGCTCATCATTTCCGAGGAAGTCGAGGGCGAGGCGCTTGCGACCCTTGTGGTGAACAAGCTGCGCGGGACCCTTCAGGTTGCCGCAGTGAAGGCCCCCGGTTTCGGAGACAGGAGAAAGGCAATGCTCGAGGATATTGCCGTTCTTACCGGCGGTACGGTCATTTCCGAGGACCTCGGACTAAAGCTCGAAAATGTCAAGCTGAACGATTTAGGCAGAGCTCGCAAGATCACCATCGATAAAGAAAACACCACTATTGTCGAGGGAGCAGGTGATAATGCAAAGATTCAGGGCAGGGTAAAACAGATCAAGGCCCAGGTTGAAGAAACCACTTCTGATTACGACAGGGAAAAGCTTCAGGAGCGGCTTGCGAAACTGGTCGGCGGTGTAGCGGTCATTAATGTCGGAGCTGCAACCGAATCTGAAATGAAAGAGAAAAAGGCCAGAGTTGAGGACGCCCTCCATGCGACAAGGGCTGCTGTCGAGGAAGGTATCGTGCCCGGCGGCGGTGTTGCCCTTATCAGGTGCATCAAGGCGCTGGATAAGATGAAACTGGACACTGACCAGCAGCTCGGCGTGAATATAATTAAAAAGGCGCTGGATGAGCCGATAAAACAGATAATTCAGAATGCCGGCATCGAGAGTGCAATTATAGTTGAAAAGGTGAGGGCATCAAAAGATGTTAATTACGGGTATGACGCCTATAAAGAGGAGTACACCGATATGATTAAGGCGGGCATCATTGACCCGACAAAGGTGACCAGGTCGGCGCTTCAGAATGCAGCGTCCGTAGCTGGTTTGATGCTTACCACGGAAGTGATGATTACCGAGATGCCTGAAGAGGAGAAAAAGATGCCCCAGATGCCGGGCGGCGGCGGTATGGAAGGCATGTACTAAAAAACAGCACGCCCGTGGCCGGTGTCCGGCAGTTTGCAGCCGGAAGTTCCACGGCATAACGGGGTGAAGTCAGGGGCGGCCGTAATAAGGCCGCCCCATTTCAATTTTATGATTATAATCTGTTATTCTTGGTAGTATGACCGTAAGACATAATATCAAATTATTCATTGCCGTATTTTTCCTCCTGCCTCTTATATATATAGGTTCGCAGCTTTTCGTACCTTCTTACATCGGCACTGCACAACTGGAAGTGCAAATACCGGAGGGTGCTACCTATAAACAGGCCATTAACATTCTCTACAGTAACAATCTTATACGGGACAAAAATATCTTTATCATTCTGGGCAAGCTGACCGGCCTTGACCGGAAGATACGATATGGATATTACTCATTCTGGGGCAGAATGAGCCCGTTTCAGGTGTTCAGACGTTTAAGAGAGGGAAAAATTATCGAATATGAGGTGACCATAGTTGAGGGAGACAGCCTGCCCGAGATCGGCACTAAACTTGCCGCAGCTAAAATCATAACGCTCGACGATTTCAATAAACTTGTCAGGGACAGCGACTTTCTTAAGTTACTGGGAATTTATGCCCCCAGCATTGAGGGCTATCTCTTTCCCCAGACTTACAAAATCCCCAAAGGGGTGAATCCGAAAACAGTGCTGAAAGGTATGGTCTCTTTGTTCAGAGCGGCATATACGGATGAACTGCGAAAGCGGGCGAAAGAAATAGGCTGGAGCGAAAACAGGGTGCTGACCCTGGCTTCCATTATAGAGAAAGAGGCGGTAACCGACAAGGAACGGCCCATAATTTCTGCCGTATATCATAACAGGATCGCTCAGGGTATGCCCCTGCAGGCGGATCCGACTGCAATCTACGGAGTAAAAAGCAGCAAACTGAAAATAACAAGAAGTGATCTCAAAAACAAGACCAATTACAATACATATGTAATTAAAGGGCTGCCTCCAGGACCTATAGCATCCCCTGGAATAAAATCGATTATCGCGGCATTGTACCCCGCAAATGTGCCTTACCTGTATTTTGTGTCTCAAAATAACGGTACTCACTACTTCTCAAAAACACTGGCCGAACATAGGGCCGCAATCATGAGGATACGGTCCGGCAACGGCGCCTCAGAAACAGAATCAGGGGAACTATACTCTGGAGATAGAGCGGAAAGGATGAGTAAGAATGTCGCCAATTAATAGAAAAAAAACCAGAAAGATATATGTCGGAAGCGTTGCAGTAGGCGGGGGAGAGCCTATCTCTGTTCAATCAATGACAAAGACCGATACCCGTAATGTGCAGGCCACGGTTGAACAGATACGGTATCTGGAGTCAGTGGGATGTGACATTATCAGGCTGGCCGTGCCTGATTTGGATGCGGCCCGCGTCCTCGCTCTGATTAAGAAGGATGTCACTATCCCCATTATTGCTGATATACATTTCGACTGGAGATTGGCCCTTGAAGCACTGTCACAGGGAGTGGACGGCCTTAGGCTTAACCCCGGCAATATCGGCGCACCCTGGAAGATAAAAGAAGTAGTGCTTGCTGCATCTGAACGGTCCGTGCCGATAAGGATAGGCGTCAATGCAGGTTCGCTGGATAAAACACTGCTTGAGAAATACGGACACCCCACTCCCGAGGCACTTGTAGAAAGTGCCGAGGACAATATCAAAATCCTTGAGGACTTGTATTTTCAGAATATAAAGGTTTCGCTCAAGGCCTCGAACGTGACAAAGACAGTCGAGGCATACCGCTTGTTCTCGGAAAAATACGATTACCCGCTCCATGTCGGCATTTCAGAGGCAGGCCCTTCCTTCAGCGGGACCATCAAGAGCGCAGTCGGCGTCGGCATACTGTTGGCCCAGGGTATAGGCGATACGGTAAGAATTTCACTCACTGACGAATCAGCCGAAGAGATCAGGGTCGCTTATGAGATTTTAAAATCCCTCGGTTTGCGGCGGCGGGGCCCGGAAATAATTTCGTGTCCCACCTGCGGAAGGTGCTGTATCGATTTAAAACCGCTTGCCCGGAAAGTGGAGGATGCAATTAAAGACATTAAAGAGCCGATCAGTGTCGCGGTAATGGGCTGTGTGGTCAACGGGCCTGGTGAGGCGAGAGAAGCTGACTTCGGCATTGCAGGGGGCAAAGGCATGGGCCTTGTCTTTAAAAAAGGGGAAGTAGTGGGACAGGTGAAAGAAGAGGAGTTGCTTGAGGCGCTGATGAAATTGATTAATGAGAACGCCAACACATAATCTGCATCGGTATTTATTCGCGAGCCCTTACGTTGACGACATTTGTAAACGCAAATTCTGACTATCAATTAAAACAGATCAGAAACCTGATTATTAAGTACAAATTAAAATTGGAGGGAAACCATGAAAAGTAAATACATGCTTTTTTGCACGGTAGCAAAAATATAACAGAACATATCGAAAAAGCATTTACTGGTCAAACACACTCAAATTCGTTTATGAAAGTGTTATAATAAGATTATTAAGAGAGGGGGTCTGCAAAATGAGTATCGACGGCGTTAACAGTGCTGCGAGTGCCCTGAAGGCTTATTCGGATAACCTGAGTGTGACGGCGAACAATGTAGCGAATGTCAATACTGCAGATTTTAAGCCGGCAGATTCAACTATGAATGAGGGTGTAAACGGTGGTGTTTACGTTACATTAAGCCAGGGCAGTCAGGAAGGAACAGATATCGCAAAGGAAATGGTGGACATGATTGCCACAGAGGAAGGCTTTAAGGCAAATATTAAAACACTTCAAGCTTCCGAGGACATGAGCAAAAAGCTTATCGATATCGTAGCTTAGAAAAGTTCTCCTGGCCAAACTGCTTTTCGGGCCAATATGCCATCATCACGTGATGGCATATTCTACCAGATAAATCCTTCTTCTACTTGTTACTACCTGGATTATTTTTCTTTTCAGAGACCACATTGAATAAAGTTTTGGTCCGGGTCCCTATGGGAAAGTCGCATTCATCAGGAGCATCTTCCGGATTCTCGAAGATATTGCCGATAACCTCAATGTTATGTATGATACGCAGAGAGATGTTTCCCCTCACTCCGAAGCAGACGTATCGGGTGAGATAATGCACTATGGCTCTTTCATGTGTGCCCGAGTCGGATTGATACTTAATAATGTCCCCTTCAAATATCTCCTTGCCGGAACGGTCATGGACACCGGTGAACTGCATGAAAATAATCTCGTCTTCCCGTCCGGCATTGTACGAGCAGTGTTCCTTCCACCACGTTCCGAAATCAATATTGCTGGCTGGATTATGCAGCATCTCCAGATTTTTTTTGTCCCATGTCCTGAAGATGATTCTCCGTTCCATTTTCAGTGTGTCCCCTTCTTCTTTCGTATTAGAAAATGATCTGAAGCACCTGGTCAATTTCTTTCAGCGCCTGTATTATTGCAGCGGCATCGGCTGGTCCGGTTCCTGACAAATCTGGGTGTATCACCGCAGCGTATATTTCATCAAATGCCTGTCTGACATCCAGGTCATTATCCATATGCTCCCCGAAGCTTTTTTTATGGCCCGGGCTGTGCGGCTGTCGGTACGCCGATGCCGGTGCATTTTCTTTTCAAGGACATTGATGGTCCTTTTAAAGTGTCTGAGCTTTTCAGCGGCCAGGAGCATTGCGCTATTTGAGAAATTGAGGGTCTGGCGGTAATGGCCGTATATAAGGAAAAAACGGATTTCAGCAGGAGTATAGCCCGATGCCTGAAGGGTTTCGATGTAATGGATATTGCCTCTGCTCTTCGACATTTTCTGACCGTTGACATAAAGATGCCGGCAATGCAGCCAGAACCGGGACATGGGCTTGAAGCGGTACTTGGCAGAAGTTCTTAATGATTCGAGTATAGCCAGGGTATAATCGTGGTGACGGTAGAGGTTATCGATGCCGCCGCAGTACAAAGAGAGCGTTTCATGAAAATACCTGACGATCATACTCGGGTCCTGTATGTTCCATGACGGTCTGCCCCTGCCGATTTTTGTGTCCCAGTAAACTCTGTCACCCTGTTTATGGCCGTGCCAAAGAATAAAGTCTCCAAGGTTCCACCGCATGCCCGGGTATGTGTCCTTATGAAAACGTATTTTCTTCTTCGGCCATTGTGACATGTCGAGGCCGTAGAGCTTTCCGAACCCCGGGAATGACAGCGGATCAAAATAGACACTTCCCCGATGCCGGTAGGCGGCATGCTGCTTGAGAAGCTGTTCTATGATTTCAACAGCCTCTTCGACGCTTTCCGACGCCCTGGGGATGTAATCAGGGATTTTTATGGCAAGGAGTCCCATTTCCTTCATAAATATCTTTATGTTCTTTCCGGTAAGCTGTTTGAGTTCCGCCATCTGCCCTCCGGATTCAGCAATTGCCTTGTCTTCGACATCGGTGAAATTCATGCCCCTCCTCACCGTATAGCCAAGATATTCCAGATACCGCACAAGGATGTCCTCGAATAAAAAGGTCCGGAAATTCCCGATATGGGATTTCTGGTAAACAGAAGGTCCGCAAGTGAACATGGTCACTATCCCGGACTGCCGTATTGTGAACGGTTCGAGCTTACGTCCCCATGGTATTAAACAGTTTCAGCATGTATCTCTCCATAGTCCGCGGCGGAATCTATATGCCATAAGTATACCCTGAATGACCATGGAAATGACCATTGCCGTCCAGACGCCGCGTGCTCCATAGCCTAACCCCAAGGCAAGCAGCCAGGCGAGGGGAAGCCTGATGACCCACATGGCAATGATAATTATGCGCATTGTTCCCCTGGTGTCACCGGCCCCCTGAAGTCCTCCTCCCAGAATTGAACTCAGTGCCATGAAGGGCTCGGATACCATGTTAAATCTCAGGTATTGGACGGTTTCTTTAAGCACCGAAGGGTTGCCGGTAACTATTGACGCAAAGGCTTCGGCCCGGATGAAGATAATGATTGCCATTACACTGATGAGAGCAATGCCTGATGAAGCCATCTTCCATCCCACTTCTTCCGCCCTGGCAACGTCTTTTGCCCCCAGGTTCTGCCCCACGAGTACTGCCGCAGCCATATTCAGGGCATAGGCGGGGAGATAAATGATTGCCTCTATTCTAAGGCCGTTGGTGAGCGCAGCGAGCGCGGTGATGCTTGTGCTGCCCAATCTTCCAAGTATGTGATAAAGGACAATGCTCCCGGCATTCCAGGCGATCTGAAGCAGCGCGGCCGGCCAGCTCAGACTTATAATTTTTTTGATAGTGTTGCCGGGCACCGCGGCAGGTGCTCTATAGATGGCCCGCCACCTGCTGAAGGCGAACAGAATGAAGTTTATAAGCATCCCCGCAGTTACCGCGAGGGCTGTGGAAAGTGCGATGCCTGTATATCCCATCTTTGGAAATGGAGGGATCCCGAAGACAAGCACGAAATTTCCTGTAATGTTTACGGCGCTTACCAGGAACATGGTAAGCAGGACTTTCTTGACCTCTCCGCTTGCACGAAATACGGCGTTGGAAATAATTAGGATATAATTCGGCCCGAGCGACAGGGCAAAAATCCTGATGAAACGCTCCGCAATGCCCCGTATGTTTTCCGGAAACCCTGCAATGGCAACGATCTGCCGATAGAATGCAAGACCGGCCATCATCAGCACCAGAGCGGCCAAGATACCGAATATAAGCGACTGCCGGGCAATTTTTACCGCACCGCCAAAATCGCCTGCCCCTATAAAGCGTGCGAGCAGGGCAATGGTGCCGATGCTGATGGCGTTTGCAATGATAATATTCAGAAAGAATAACTGGCTGACGAAACCTACAACTGCCTGTACCTCCGGGCTGATGAATCCAGCTACATAAATATCCGTCATCCCGACCAAAAAGTTAAAGATCATGATGAGCAGCATGGGCCATGAAAGCCGCCATATGGACAGCCATAAATTTCCCGCGGTAAAGTTTATGCGCTCAACTGAAGACAAGAGACTCCTAATGCTCCACCCCAAAAGTCTTATGACTTTTCGGGGCGCCCGTTATTGACAGCAGCTCATGAAGTTTACGCAGTGGGCAGGTAAATGAAAAAGGTGGTACCTTTCCCAACAGTTGACTCGGCAAAAATATATCCTTGATGATGTTTAACTGCGAAGTAGCTTGCAGCGAGGCTGAACCCGGTCGCCTTGTTGCTACCGAGCTTTTTTGTGGTAAAGTAAGGGTCGAATATATTGGGGAGCAGCTTTTCCTCGATGCCGCAGCCTTCGTCCTCTATGGATATTTTGATGTAATTCCCCTTTTAAGTGCTGTTGTCGGGACCGACAACAGCATTCTCTGCACTGATTGTAATGTGTCCCTTATCCTTCATTGCATCACTGGCATTGACTATGATGTTATAGATCGCCTGGTTTATCTGGTCTTCATCCACCGTAACAGGCCAGAGATCATCGGGAAGATGATACTTGCATTCTATCTGAGAGCCGTTCAGCGCGAATCGTGAAGCCTCTTTTATAAGCCCGATAATCGAAAGGGTCTTTCTGCCGGATTCACTGCTTTTCGCAACGGTGTGCAACTGATAGATCAAATCCTCTGCGCGCAGACAAGAGTCTTCTGCTTTTGTCAGTAAAATAAACGTGGGGTCCTCAGGTCTCAACGATATTTTTGCCAGTGAAATATTGCCGAGTATGCCGGTCAGAAGATTGTTGAAATCATGAGAAAGACCGCGGGCAAAAATTCCGATTGACTCGAGCCTCTTTGTCCTGAGCAGATCGCTTTCGGTTTTTTTACGAATGGTCACATCCCTGATCACCTCAATGCCCGCAACTATCCTGCCATTAGAGTCTTTAAGAGGAAAGGCAGAAGATTCAAAATATTTGACTCCGCTATTAGAGGGAACGGACCATTCGGACCGGTGGGTCAGACCATCGGAAAAAGTCATTTTTACAGGACAGTGCTCACAAACGCTGTCCTTTCCGGCATATGCCTTATAGCAGTATTCGCCGGCATGCCTGCCGAAAAAATTTTGGTGCGCCTTGTTCTCATAGAGTATCTTAAAGTCAGTATCAAGTATGCGGATCCCATCTCCTACAGCGGCCAGTATAGACTCGGATTTGGCTTTTTCATCTTCTATTCGAGCAATTGAGCTGTTCGAGTGCCCCTATATCTCGCCGTATAAATATATACAGCAACCAGGAGGTGACACCTATAAAAAACCATCCCTTAAATGTGCTTATTTTTATAAGGGTAGGGATATCTGTGAAGACTTTTCCCATTAACCCATCGGAAAACAGTATCCACAGTCCACCCGCCAGGGCATAGCCGCCGGCTATCTTTAGGGCGGTGGCCTTATTTTGCAGAATCTTTCCGGACATGGCCGGTGATGCTCCTTTGGATTATAGTCAAGGTCCTTGTGATAAGTGCGCCCAGGAGGATTCGAACCCCCGGCCTGCGGATTCGTAGTCCGTCGCTCTATCCAACTGAGCTATGGGCGCACGCCTCGTTCTTCAAAGGAAATATCCGCTCTAAAAATCAATTTTAACACATAAACGTCACATTCTGAAATAAAAACTATTTTTGATTATCAGACAGCACTAAGTTTCGCGATGCATTCCTCCATGTCCCCGGGCAGCGGGCTCGAGAATTCAATATAGTCTCCCGTAACAGGGTGGGTGAAGCCGAGCAGTTCGGCATGGAGCATCTGACGGGGGAAAGTGACCCGGCCAGGTTTGACCTCGACAGACGTTTTTCTTCCATATGTTGTATCGCCCAGCACCGGATGTCCTATTGCGGCAAAATGCACCCTGATCTGGTGGGTCCTTCCAGTGCCGAGTTTTGCCTCGATAAGCGTGGCAACGCCGAACCTCCCTGTTACCCTCCATCGGGTGACTGCCTCTTTGCCGTGATGTGTCCGAGTTGACATCTTCTTCCTGTCTGAAGCGGAACGTCCTATGCTCATAATAATTTCACCGGAGTCTTCCCGGATATTGCCGTAGATGAGTGCTTTATAGCGCCGGTTTATCGTTCTGTTTTTGAATTGTTCGGCAAGGCTGTAATAGGCTTGGTCATCGAGGGCGACTACCATAACGCCTGAGGTGTCCTTATCGAGCCGGTGGACCACGCCGGGCCGCAAAGGTCCTCCGATGCAGGCCATCTTCCTGAAGCGGGACGCCAGCGCATTGAGCAACGTGCCTTGCCTGTGTCCGGCTGATGGATAAACTACCATACCTGCCTGCTTGTCCACAACGACAAGGTGTTCATCGCGGTAGAGAATATTTATCGGTATCGTTTCAGGTACGAGGACATCAGCAGCCGGCTCAGGGCGCACTATTTCGATAATATCATGCGGCTGCACCTTGTAACTTCGGCTTGCAAGCGCGTTGTTTACGAGAAGATGGCCCTCTTTAATAAGTATCTGTATTTGGGAGCGGGTGGTCCCTGTTTTGCCCGCTGCATAAACATCGAGCCTCGTTGAATGGTCTGCCGGGGAAACTGTTATAATCTCCTTCATAGCCTGTTGTCAACAAATAGAGTTGTCCGGTTTTAGAGCAAATAAACTGTCCGGTTCTGCAGGGTGGCTGCGCATGGAACATGGCAGGCCACCGATGTCAGTTTTATTGAGTCTCATGCCGCTGCATGTGAGCACTTTGCAATCTCCTTTCCTTTAGGGTCAAAGACCGCCAGTTTTCTCGGTCCATGGAATATAGCAAGGCCACCATCCGGATAACGATGGACGCGAACTTCGACCTTAACGTAGTGGCAGCGATATTGATTTGGCGGGATCTGAAGTTTTAGCCCATCGAACTTTACACAGTTGTCGTTGCCTACGGTGCGGTCATACTGTTCGCATAGGATGTCTTCCAAGGCAGTGCCTGCCCAAGTCACGAACACGCTCTGTGGTTCCTGCGGGACAACAGTGAACTCGGCATTATGGGCTGGCATATAAGTACTGGCAAGATAATCATTGGCCTGCTTCATCTCAGTAATGCCCGCCATTGCAAGCTCCTTGACGAGGCGGTCTTGATGAGTTTCGAAGGCTCGCTCAGAACGACCCCTGGCCTCAGGAGAATACGCAGCAATCATCTTAATTCCAAGTTGGCTCATTGCACGACCGAACTGGGTAAGATTTGATTTGTCCACTTTCCCTCCGGCCTCAGGTGTATGCCAGTAGTGACTTCCACGATCCGTATACAACGAAGCAAACAATCCGTGTTGCTCAATAACTTCTTTTACCCCTTGAAAGCTGCTTTGAGTGCCTTCCTCCTGCACAAAAAACATCGAGTAGTGTTCACTCGTGGCATCATCCATAGTTACGATTAGATCCCAGTATTTTCCTTCAACCCACTGATGTTTGGAACCATCCTGGTGCAGCATCATACCGGTATAAGGTGC
This sequence comes from Nitrospirota bacterium, assembly GCA_963784135.1. Classification (GTDB taxonomy): domain Bacteria; phylum Nitrospirota; class Thermodesulfovibrionia; order Thermodesulfovibrionales; family Dissulfurispiraceae; genus JADFXI01. The sequence goes on from CAWAQG010000012.1 coordinate 344,919, forward strand.
CCTTGTACGCTTTTTCCTGTGTGTACCTTTCTGTGCTGCCTTCGGTACCAATCCCTTTTCCTGGAGGGTGTTCTTGACCCATGTGTAGCTTCTGGTCCCTTGATAAGCACGCCGGTACCAGCTATAAAAATGTTTGACATTGAAACCACAAAAGCGATTGCTATAAAGATCCGATAGTGCGACTACTTCATCAACAGGCGCACGTTTATGAGATATTTGCCCTAAACGCTTATCTATAAGGCCCTCCAGGCCCGTATCTTCATACCTCAACATATATCTTCTAAATGTCCTATCGCACACACCCAGAAGCGTTGCTGCTTCTTCCTGCGTTAATCGACCTCGTATCCAACCCTCATAGCTTTCTTCAAATCTCATCTTCCGTACCTCCTGCAACACTGCCGAACGTTTCATGGATAGCCCCCTTGCTATCCATATATTTTATCCGGACAGTTTATGTGCTACAGATACGGACAGTTTATCTGCTCGCCACAAATCTCCTTCATAGCCTTGCAAATATTATATCAGAGTGATAAGATTACACATATATTATTACGTTGCCTGATGGAGCGTCATATAACGTATATTCCCTAAGTATTGCCCAACGCCCAACTATTAACGGTCGATGTACAAGGGAGGCATTTTTGTGAAGCTTAACGAACTCACTATTTCAGATGTGAGGAAACTGCTTGACAACCGGGAGATCACGCCCCGGGATGTCCTTGACGATACTTATAAACGCATAAGCGAGGTCGAAGACAGGGTCAGGGCTTTCATCACACTTGCCGGCGACACTGCATACGGAATGGCTGATGCAGCCGGAGAGGCAATTATGTCAGGTAAGGCATCCCTTTTTACCGGAGTTCCTGTTGCGGTCAAAGATAATATGTGCACAAAAGGGATAGCTACCACCTGCGCATCAAAAATCCTTTATAATTTCATTCCGCCTTATGAAAGTACTGTCACGGGACGGCTGACCGGGCAGAACTATGTAATGGTCGGCAAGACAAATCTTGATGAATTTGCCATGGGATCCTCCACAGAGAATTCAAGTTTTCATACTACAAAAAACCCCTGGAATCTTGACTGTGTACCCGGCGGCAGCAGCGGCGGCTCTGCTGCTGCGGTTGCCGCGGACGAATGTATTGCCGCACTCGGTTCCGACACCGGCGGCTCGATACGGCAGCCCGCGGCCCTGTGCGGTATAGTTGGACTGAAACCCACCTACGGACGGGTGTCGAGATACGGACTTGTCGCTTTCGCCTCATCGCTTGACCAGATAGGACCGATAACCAAAAATGTTACGGATGCGGCCATAATGCTGAATAGCATCGGCGGCCATGACCATTCTGATTCAACTTCGGCGCCGGTTGATGTGCCTGATTTTGCCCTGGCACTGGGACAGGATATAAAGGGATTGAAGATAGGCATACCTACGGAATACTTTGTCGGGGGGATGGATAAAGAAGTAGAGGACGCGGTACACGCGGCCATAAAAAAGCTTGAGTCCCTGGGGGCTTTTGTTGTTGAAGTTTCTCTTCCTCATACAGGTTATGCGATTGCAACGTATTATATCCTTGCCACCTCTGAGGCGTCCTCAAACCTCGCGCGGTACGACGGCGTCAAGTACGGCTTCAGGGCAGGCGGAAAAGATCTGCTTGAGATGTACATGAACACGCGGGCGCAGGGGTTCGGTCCCGAGGTCAAAAGGCGGATAATGCTCGGCACCTATGCTTTGTCAGCGGGCTATTACGACGCATATTACAAGAAGGCCCAGCAGGTAAGAACATTGATAAAGCAGGATTTTGACAATGCCTTTACTCAGGCTGATGTAATCGTTACCCCAACATCGCCAAGCGCTGCATTCAAGATCGGAGAGAAAGCTACCGATCCGCTCCAGATGTATCTGTCCGATATTTTTACTATCTCGATAAATCTTGCGGGCGTTCCGGCCATGTCCATGCCCTGCGGTTTTACAAAGGCCGATTTGCCTATCGGTCTTCAGATAATCGGACGGCATTTTGATGAAGAGGCCATTTTTAAAGTTGCCTATGCCTATGAGCAAAGCACAAATTGGCATACCAGGAGGCCATCCCTGTGAGCATTAAGCAAAACGATGCATGCGCAGTAAAGACGGGGACTTTCGGTAACGCCAAATATGAAGCGGTCATCGGGCTTGAAGTGCATGCCCAGTTGCTGACGGAAACGAAGTTGTTCTGCGGTTGTTCCACAAAATTCGGCTCCGGGCCGAATACTCAGACATGCCCTGTCTGCATAGGCATGCCGGGCGTCCTGCCGGTGCTTAACCGGAAAGCGGTTGATTATGCCGTCAAAACCGGGCTTGCCATGAACTGCAGTATCGCCCCTTACAGCAGGTTTGCCAGGAAAAATTATTTCTATCCTGATCTGCCGAAGGGCTACCAGATAAGCCAGTACGAACTCCCACTGTGCATAGGCGGTTTTATCGAAATACTGGTTGATGGAGAGGTCAGGAGAATCGGCATAACGAGAATACACATGGAAGATGATGCAGGAAAAAATATCCATGAGGAAAAGGGAAATTACAGCTTTGTCGATTTGAACCGTGCCGGCGTTCCTCTTATGGAAATAGTTTCAGAGCCCGAAATCAGAAGTCCCAAAGAAGCTGCTGAGTACATGAAAAAAATCAGGAGCGTTCTCAGGTATCTCGGCGTGTGCGATGGTAATATGGAACAGGGTTCTCTCAGATGCGATGCCAATGTGTCTGTGCGCCCGGTCGGGCAGATGCAGTTCGGGGTCAAGGCGGAACTGAAAAACATGAATTCCTTCAGATTTGTCGAAAGGGCCCTGGAATATGAGATAAAGCGCCAGATAAAAGTGCTGGAGGAAGGCGGTAATGTCCTGCAGGAGACGAGGCTCTGGGATGCAGGGGCTGGTATGACACAGTCCATGAGAACAAAGGAAGAAGCTCACGATTACAGGTACTTTCCCGATCCGGACCTTGTGCCTATGGCGATAAACAGGGAAATAATTGATGCTGTAAAAGCCGGACTACCGGAATTGCCCGATGCAAAACGCGAACGTTTTGCCGTCCGGTACGGCCTGCCCGAATACGATGCGGATCTCCTTACCTCGGAAAAGGCTGTTGCTGAATGGTTTGAGCGTGCTGTCAGCGAGGGCGGACAGCCCAAGGTAGTGTCAAACTGGATGATGGGTGAAATGATGAGGATGCTCAATGAGGACGACATATCAATTGAAGCCTCTCCATTACAGCCTGGTCAGCTTGCCGGCATGCTCCGGCTTATTGACAACGGAACAATAAGTGGTAAAATAGCAAAGACGGTTTTTGAAGAGATGTTTAGGAGCGGTAAAGATGCGGAGACAGTGGTCAGGGAAAAGGGACTTGTCCAGATAAGCGATGAGGGAGCCATAGAGAAAGCTGTGGATGAAGTCCTGTCCAGACATATGGCAGAGGTTGAACGTTTCAGGTCGGGAGATGAAAAACTTATAGGCTTTTTCGTGGGCCAGGTAATGAAAGCGACCAGGGGCAAGGCCAACCCCCAAATGCTGAATGAACTGCTGAAGAGGAAGCTCGGTCAGGCTGGTTCCCCAAAATGACAAGAGTATCCTTAAATTGTAAAAAAAAGCTTTCATGTTGTATTTTTTTATAGTAAAATTAAAGCTGGAGTTGCAGGGCATGTTAGTTGCTATAATAATACTATCAGTAGAAAGGGGGTGAAGAAATGAAATATTTATCAGCATTAGTAGTTGTAATTATTGCGGTCGTGTTTGTTATCGGCAGTGCAATGGCGGTCCCTCCCGGCAAGACTGTTGAGTTTGCAGGCGGCGGGACAGGGAAGGTTGTATTTTCAGGCAAAGTCCATGCTGACAAGGGGTTGCATTGCGGGGACTGCCACACAAAGATTTTCCCTATGAAGAAGACCGAAGGCGTTTTCAAAATGGCTGAGATGAAAGAGGGAAAGGCTTGCGGTGCCTGCCATAACGGTACCAAGGCTTTCAGCACATCAGATGCGGCCAACTGTTCCAAGTGTCACACGAAATAGTCCATCTCAGGATAATAAAAAAAGGCGACCGATACGGTCGCCTTTTTTTATTATGCTTTGCGCAGTCATTTCAGGTAGGTAAGCCACGATTCGTATTTCTTGTTTTTACCCTTTACGATATCGAAAAATACGGACTGCAATTTCCTCGTCATTTTGCCCGCCTTTCCATCTCCGATGGCCCTGCCGTCAAGTTCCCTTATGGGGGTAATCTCTGCCGCTGTCCCGGTAAAGAACGCCTCATCGGAGATATAAACCTCATCACGGGTAAATCTGGTTTCGACTGTTTCTATGCCTAAATCTTTTGCAATTGTAAAAATGCTGTCACGGGTGATCCCTTCGAGAATCGAGGTCAGCGGTGTTGTCTTGAGAGTTTCGTTTCTTGAAATAAAGATGTTTTCACCGCTGCCTTCGGATACATATCCCTCGGTATCGAGGAGTAGTGCCTCGTCGTAACCGCATGAGATTGCCTCTTTTTTGGCAATCTGTGAATTGACATAATAGCCGCAAATCTTGCCGCGTGACATATTTGAGTTCACATGATTTTTTATGAACGAAGATACTTTGACCCGTATGCCGTTTTTCAGGCCATCCTCTCCCAGATATGCCCCCCACGGCCATACTGCGATCGCAACGGATATGGGGCATCCCTTCGGATAGAGCCCCATGGCTCCGTAACCGATATATACAAGCGGCCTGATATAGCATTCCTTGACCTTGTTTGCCTTTACAGTCTCAATTATCGCTTTTTTAATTTCCTGCTTAGTATACGGCATCTTCAGAAGGAAAATTTGCGCTGACTGGAAAAGCCTGTTGATGTGATCATCCAGTTTGAATATGGCAGGGCCTTTCGGCGTACTGTAACACCTGATACCTTCGAAGGCCCCGAGGCCATAGTGCAATGTATGCGTCATAATGTGCACGGTGGCCTGGTCCCAGGGCACCAGCTTGCCATCCATCCATATCTTATCTGTTTTCTGGAGCATAGGATATTATTTATAACAATAGTATATAGAACATGTCAATAAGGAATTACCGCGTCAAACTCCACAAGCATACGGGCGACCTCATCAGTGGATAATAACGTCAGGCCGTATCCGGGCATAGTGGAGAATATCTTCGCATTCATTTCAGCGAGGGTCTGGAGATTGAGATCAGTGATGTCTCCGGGCGTAAGGGCGTGTTCCATGACAAAAACGGTCACCCGGTTGTCGGCAAGAGTGAGGCCGACTGCCATTCTGAGGGCCTCCTGCTGTCTGTCAGTGACAATAACGGCGACTTTTTTCCTCATGAAGCGCCCTCCATGCTGCTCCTATAGTAACACACAATATAATTAATAGCGGGAGAAGGGGAGTACTTGTTTTTCGACGCGATGCACGGCTCTACTGTAAAGGGGGCGAGTAACGCCGAGCCTCATCTGAGAACGGATTCGTATATCGCTTTCATGGGAAAATTGGGAATTGTCAGCGAAAGTAGTTTCAGCGCTTCGAAAAACAAGTACTCCCCTTCTCCCGCCTTCCTTATGGCCCACTACCCAATATTGACTGTTCAGCAGCCGGTGTGATACGGTTATTTATAATAGCTTGAATAGTTTCCTATATCAGCCGTGGAAAAGTTTATCTCTGTAATCATCCCCAACTATAACGGAAGCGCTACTATCGGCAAATGCCTGGAAGCTGCGTTTGCATCTGCCTATGGGAACTTCGAGGTCGTTGTTGTCGACGATTGTTCGCTCGACAATTCGGCGGAGATTATAAAGCAGTTTCCCTGCAGGCTTATAGAACTCAAGACACACGGGGGCGCTTCAAAGGCAAGGAATGCAGGCGCGCTTCACAGCAGGGGAGAGGTGCTTTTTTTTATAGATGCTGACTGCCTTTTATCTGTTGATACACTCTCTTTGGCGAACAGAGCGATCACTGAGGCAGGCCCTGATACGGTCATCGGCGGCACTTATACGCCAATCCCGTATGATAAAGACTTCTTCAGTGCCTTTCAGTCCATCTTCATCCATTATTCGGAAACCAGGAACACCGGCAGGCCGGATTACATAGCGACGCATGCGATGGTAATTTCTGCGGAAACATTCAGGAAATCGGGCGGTTTCGATGAAGACTTCCTGCCTATTCTCGAGGATGTAGAGTTCAGCCACAGACTTAATCGCGGAGGCTGCCGGCTCGTGATGGACCCCGGGATAATGGTCCGTCATATATTTAATTTCACGTTGAAGCGCTCCATTCTGAACGCTTACAGGAAGGCGCGATACTGGACTATCTACTCGATTATGAACCGCGATATTCTTGCTGATTCAGGCACTGCTTCAAGAGAGCTTAAGATCAACGGCATAGCATTTTGGGCATGTCTGCTGTGTTCGCTGCTTTTCGTCCTGACGGGCGTCGCGGCCTGGCTTCTCCTGCTGGCCGTTTTTGTCGGACTTAATATTTTTGTCAGCCGCGGTCTTTTGGCTGAATTTTATAAAACCGGGGGCTTTCAATTCTCTCTGCGGGCAGCGCTCTACTATCTGCTGTTATATCCTGCTCCGGTATGGGCGGGCAGTGTTGCAGGGCTGACAGCATATGTGAGACAACGTGGAAAAGACAGGTAGTGTATTATAAATTATGTATTCACCGGCACGGCATATCGGGCAGATTTTCAGGAAAACCAGACCAATTCACCTGACTTTTTTTCTGACCCGCAGATGTAACGCTCATTGCCCGTTCTGTTTCTATCTGAGAGGCAGGCGACGGTCTGAGGATTATTCAACGGCAGAACTCACGTTCAGTGAGATTGAAAAAATTTCTCAGCTCCATGGGCAGCCTCCTGTGGCTGGCTTTCTCAGGCGGAGAAATTTACCTGAGGGACGATCTTGTCGAAATAAGCAGGGTCTTTTACAACAACAACAGGCCCGCTATAATGCTTTATCCGACAAACGGCCTTCTCCCCGAGGTCATTCGGTCCAGGACTGAGCAGATACTGAAGTTCTGCAAAAAAAGCGTTATTGCCGTAAAGCTTTCCGTTGACGGGCTTGATGGGGCACATGATGCCTTGCGAAATACGCCGGGGAGTTTTGAAAGAACTATGCAGACGTACAGAGTGCTTGGAGAACTTGTTGACGCTTATCCTAATTTCGAACTTGGTGTCAATACGGTGTTCTGCTCGGGGAACCAGCATGTCATGGACGGCATAATCGATTTCGTGAAGGAGCTGAAGCATGTAAAGACACATACGATCTCGCTGGTGCGCGGAGACCTGGAGAACGGACAGTATAAAGATGTGGACAGCGAACTCTATAATCGTGCAATAGGCCGGCTCGAGAGCGATCTGAAGAGAGGCTGCTCCCGCAGATACCGGTTCACGGGAGGGCGCATCAAAGCTGCCCAGGATATTGTTCAACGGCGGTTGATACACAGAACAATGCATGAACAGAAAAGGCTTATCTCCTGTTACGCAGGCAGGCTGAACCTGGTGATTACCGAGTGCGGGGATGTCTTCCCCTGCGAAATACTCAGCGAAACTTTGGGAAATGTGAGAGTCTATGACTGTGACATCAAGAAGCTGTTGCTCACTGACAAGGCCGGCGGCGTTGTCAGTTCAATAACGGACAGGAAATGTTATTGCACGCACGAGTGCTATTTCATGACCAATATTTTGTTCAATCCCGCTTTGTACCCGGCTGTGGCCAGGGAATACCTTGAGCTTAACAATTTTTGATCGAATAAAGTAATATAAACGGAGTCTAATTTTAATTAAATGAAGAGGGAACCGGACATGAGACAAATGCGAACAATGATGTTCTTTGCGGCCATATTTATAATATGCTGTGCTGCTTCAGCTCTGGGCGCCGATGCACAATCGTACTTTGACAGCGCAACAAGGTTTTACAATGACGGTAAGTTCGCCGACGCCGTTAAAGATTACGGCAAGGCAATTTCTCTCGTCCAGGACCGTTCAGAACCTTACTATTATCGGGGTAAAGCCTATTACAAGCTGGGCCGGTACGATGAGGCAATCGAGGATTTCAACAGGGCCATTATTATCAAATCCGACGATGCGGATATGTATTATGACCGCGGCCTTGCTTATTTCAGGAAAGATTTGTTCGGCAAAACCATCGAGGACGATACAAAGGCGATTGCCATCAACCCCAGATTTGCCGCAGCCTATCAGAACCGCGGCATTGCCTATTCCAGAAGGGGCCAATACGATGAGGCGATCGGCGATTTCAATAAGGCGCTTTCTATCAGGCCGGCTTTTGTGGAAGCATATGCTTCCAGGGCGTTTGCTTATGTAAAGAAAGCGGCGGTTGATTATAAAAAGGCATGTGATATGGGCGATAAAAATTCCTGCGATAACCTGAAACAGCTTTCCGCACAATAACGAATTATTGTTAAGAGAAATATATGGAAGATAAGAGTCTCAAAGACTTGACAGAAGATTGGCTGAAGGAAAAGGCAAAAGGCGCCTGCGGCGAGGACCCGCTGCAATGCCTCTCGTCATCTTTTGTGGATGATAAAAAGAACAATACAATGTATATCAGGTGCGTTAAATTTAAGTCCAGGTGTACCTTTAAATGTGAGGAATGGACTTAGGCCCCGGAACTCCGCTGTCAGTCTCCCTCAAGCATCGCGAAGGGGAAATGCTTCAATACCTCCCTTATGTATAACACGCGTTCTCCATATTTCCTGGAGGCGATGACCTTTTCGCCGGAAAAGACATCACGGAAACCGTCAGCTGAAATTTCATGCGGAATAATGATACATGTTTCCCCCCATATTTTTTCACCAAGAGGCGCTTCGTTTATGCCATGTATAAGACCGGAAACAAACCTCGGAGCGATAACCAGGACCCCCTTGTTCGCGTTGCTTCTCGCAAAAGAACAGACATGGTCTTTTCGAGGTCCGCGGCTCTCCACGGGAATGTATGCTCCCTGCATGAATAAAAGATGATTATTGTGCCTGTATCTGAGTGCCTTGTGCGTCAGGAAAAGTTTTGTCCTTCCGTCCATGTTTTCTGAGATTAATTCGCCTGCAAGCGCCAACGGCCCTATTTCTGATTCTCTTTTTTTTAATTGGCCGAGCATATCGATTCTTACCTGGTAATTGACCGGCCTTCGATTATCAGGATCAACAAGACTGAATTCCATTATCTCGGTCCCCTGATAAAAATCCGGGATGCCGGGAGCTGTAATCTTGAGCAGAGTCTGGGAGAGGGAGTTGAACATGCCGTAGTGCGAAACAATCTTATGAAAGGCCGCAAATTCGCGTAAAAACCTGTTCTTCTCATTTCCTGAGAGAATGGCATCAAGAAAGGCCATCACCGCTTCTTCGTGGGCCTCATTAGGGCTTATCCAACTGCTGTTTATTTTGGCTTCCCTTATCGCCTTCAATATATAGGTTTTTATCCGGTCCCTGAATATTTCATAACCGGCCCCGGTCATCGGATTGAGGGGCCATGCTCCGATGATATTTTGATATATGAGGTACTCTTCATTCCTGTCGGGGACTGCCTGGCCATCGATGATTTTTTTTATATTCTTGTTTAACCCGCTCCATCGTATCAGGCATTTTTTCCATTCATGAGGCATTTCCGAGAGCACATTTATCCGCGCTCTGACATCTTCATCGTGCTTGGTATCATGAGTGGACGTGGCGATTAGTGTATGAGGCCAGGTTTTTATTCTTTCAAGGTTCTGCCCATGAAATGCTTCAAGGGCTGCACCGAATCTGTCAGGGCTTCCCCCGACATCATTTAGCGAGACGAGACGATTGTAAATGAAGAAAGCGGTGTCTTCAAGCCCCTTTGCCATAACAGGGGCTGTCAGCTGCTGGAACCTCATGGCAAAGTCGAGCCAGTCCTTTTTGTCATCTTCGCTGAAATCATCCGGGAATTTAAGCAAAAGGACTGCCTTGAGGAAATCATAAATAGATGCGCTGACAGCCGGATTTTTTCTCTTTGCCTTCGCTACTGCCTGCTCAATGTACTGGCGGTCTCTGTCCGTTGCGTTCGAGGTATTTATATAGGTCCTGTAGACCGGGAAAAAAGCCGCAATTTCAGTGAGGGCCTTTGTGAGACTGACCGCGGTATAATCCCTTGAATGCCTGTCTCTTTCAGTTGTTCTGCTGATATAATTGCCGAGGGTGTGTATTTCACCGGACATTGCAACTTGCATAACCAGTTTCTTTTTTTCATATGCTACCTGGAAAAAATTTATTTTGTCCCTGATAAACTGTGAATATAGGCGGTCAAATGAAACTGCATTTTTTGTAGCAATAAAAATACTGTTGAGTGAATTCAGAAAACCATATCCTGTTGTGCCGAATATGGGCCACTCCTGGGGCATCTTTTCATTCCTGGTAAGGACCTTCTCCACAACTATATAAAAAGGCTTGTATTGGGGTGTATCTTCATCTTGTTTGGCTTTATTCGGCTCTATCATCGGGGGACCTGGGACGGATAACTCAATGTCCTGTGATTTCGCGGAAGGCGGCCGCAAATGTGTAAAACATGCTTGCTGAAGTATCATGAGGTATGCCAGGGGGTTGTATAATCCGTCAGCATGGTCGACTCTCAACCCAGTGACTTTCCCCTCTGAAACGAGTTTGAAAATTAATTTATGAGTTTCGTCAAATACTTCATAGTTCTCCATCTTGAGTGCGGCCATATCGTTTATATCGAAAAATCTGCGATAATTAATCTCTTCCAGGGCTACCCGCCAGTGTGACAGCCGCCATATCTGTTCATTTAAGAGCCCGTCAAGAAGGTCAAAACTCTTAGGGTCTCCCCTGGAACCGTTGAACAGTCTCACGTTTGCGTCGAGGTGGTCCTTGATCCCGTAACTGTCGCCGTACAATTTGGAAAGGCGTTTTTTTATGATTTCTTTTTCCCGGCGTCTTTCAGCAATACGTTCTCCGTCTGTCTCATTGTGCTGCGGCAGATGTTTTATTGAAGTAATAATGCTCAGCAGCTCCGTCAGATGCGGGGCCTCGTCGGGAGGAGTTTTCCCAAGATTCTCTATCCGATGTTGCAATATAAGTACATAGGAATTGGGCTGTATCGGCAGCTTATGACTGTTGTAGTAAATGAAGAATGCCCCCTCTTCAAAACTCAATCTCAGTTCCTGGTTCTCAAGTACGGTGCCGTATTGATCGCCCAAAATGGGTAAGAGGAGTCTGTTCCTGAGCTTTTCTTCTTCCGGAGCCCAATCGATATCGAAATATTTTGCCCTGGGGGAAGAAAGTCCGTTTTCAAGAACATCCATCCACCAGGGGTTCTCGCTGCCGATGCTCATATGATTTGGGACAATATCGAGCACCTGTCCCATATCATATTTTTTAAGCTCCCCGATCAATGTATTATAATCGTCTTCAGTTCCCACCTCCGGATTGAGCATGGTCGGGTCAACTATATCATACCCGTGCAAACTCCCCTTCCGCGCCTTAAAGTAGGGAGAGGCATAGATATCTGATATGCCGAGTTCATGAAGATAGCCGATTATCTTCGCAGCATCGGAGAACGTGAATCGATAATTAAACTGCAGCCTGTATGTGGAGACAGGTATTCTCGGCATGGGCATTGCCGGTTCCCTCAACTCTTCCATATCATTCTTCCTCTAAAATTCGACATGGATTGACCTTTGCGCCTGAGATAGAGAACAAAACTGAAAGGAGCAACAGACAGCAGACTCCCGGGCCCGTCATATTCCGGCCCCGTCGCCAATCCTCCGTTTCCACTCTGCGGATGCGACGATGATTCTACTATCTTGTCCCACGCACCCTGAAACCGCCATGGTATAAATACCGTTTTTTCATTAAAACCGGCCAAGCTTACAAGCTCATCATCGTCGTCCCATCTTTTCACCACTAATACTTTTTCGAATTCAAGAGCGGTCACTTCCATTTTTTTCTTATCAGGCCTGTTGAGAAGCGGTATTTCTTTCCTGAGCCGCAGCAGTTTCCTGTAGAATTCAAAAAGAATTTTATGATTTCCAAGTTTATGCAGTTCAATATGGAGCTTTGAGTCCAGGAATGTGTTCTCAGCCTGAGGGTCGGACAACCCTTCCTGCCAACCAAAAGCGGCAAACTCTTCTCTCCTGCCCTTTCGAACATTTTCTATGAGGCTGCTGTCGGTGTGACTGATAAAATAGTGGAAGCCCGCAGTTTCTCCATACTCTTCGCCCATAAACAACAAGGGTATAAACGGCGACAGAACAACTATGGCTGCACAGAGCTTGAGTTTTTCAAGCGATTGGGTCTGACTCAACCTGTCGCTTCTCATTCTGTTTCCCACCTGGTCGTGATTTTGAGAATAAACAATGAATTTAGTTGGCGGAATGGATTTTGAGATGCTGCCATGATGCCTTCTTCTGAATTTTGAATATTGGCCGGAATAAACAAAACCATCACTGAAAGCCTTTTTCAAATGCTTTATTCCCCCAAAATCTTCATAGTATGATTGATCTTCGCATGTAATCAATGCGTGAAGAGCATGATGGAAATCATCATTCCACAAAGCGTCAATGCCATACCCTCCGGCTTTATGCGCTTTGATAATGCGAACATCATTAAGATCGCTCTCCGCGATAATATAGACGTTCCTGCCTGACGCTTTTCCCGAATTATGGACAACATCCGCCAGTTCACGTAAAAAATGCCTGGCGCTGAAATCAAAGATCCCATGAACAGCATCCAACCTCAAAGCGTCGATATGATATTCGGTCAACCAATATAGGGCATTATCAATGAAAAATCTCCTTACTTCATCGCTGTAGGGCCCATCGAAATTTACCGCCATCCCCCAGGGGGTCTTATATTTATCAGTGAAGTAGTAGCCATAATTGTCGAGATAATTGCCTTCAGGTCCTAGGTGATTGTAAACAACATCAAGGATGACCGATAAACCCCGGCCATGGCAGGAATCGACCAGTGTTTTCAGTCCTGTCGGTCCGCCATAAGAATTTTGGGGCGCAAAAGGATACGCTCCGTCATATCCCCAATTTCTCGGTCCTGGGAATTGCGCGACAGGCATTATTTCTATTGCGGTAATCCCAAGCTCAATCAAATAACCGAGTCTCGCTGCAACGGCTTCAAATGTCCCTTCCTCTGTAAAAGTACCGGTGTGAAGTTCATAGATAATGAGGTCCTCTTCAGCTTTGCCCTTCCAGTCATTATCATGCCATTCAAAGGTTCGGGGATCGACGATCTCGGATGGGCCATGGACGCCTTCGGGTTGGAAACGGGACGCAGGATCAGGGTATTGATAAATTCCGTCGAGGACATATAAGTACCGGTCGCCTGCTGAAAGGCCGTCTGCCGGGGCAGTAAAATATCCCCCCGGACTTCCTGAAAGATACAATGACTGTTCTTTCCCGCTTGTCACAATCCTGACGGCAACTTCCCTCGCCTTTGGCGCCCATACCCTGAATTGCAGCTTCCCGTTCGTGAAAGAAGCGCCAAGATCAAGCTGCCAATACGCTTTAGTAATAGGTCGGCTGTCCATTATTCAAAAATGAGGTCGCCCGGATCAAAGTTCGTAAAAATCTCTGCCGGGATCTTCCATCGAGTACCAGAGCGCGAGATAATCTCGCATTTGCCGCGTAATGAGAAAATTGCTTCTCACATACTCTTTGCCCTGCTCTCCCATGCTTCTCGCCATTTCTGGATTGTTCAGCAGTTGGCGCGCCCGGAAAGCGGCGCCCTCTTCGGAATGAACGAGAAATCCTGAAACTCCATGCGTTATCTGCAAAGGAATACCCCCTGCCGCTCCGCCGATAACGGGTTTCCCCTTCCAGAGCGATTCAGAAACTGTCAGGCCGAACCCTTCTTTAAGGGACTTTTGAAAAATTATCGTGGCCGCACGCTGCAGGGCATTGATCTCCACATCGCTGAAAGGGGGGAGCAGCAGGATATGAATATCAGGGTCATCTGATGCAAACGATGTTACCTCGGCCAGGACTGTTGCTCCTTCAGGATCATCGAGAGCAGGGCTTCCCGCAAGCACAAGGATACAATCGTTATACTTTTTCACCATGCGGTAGGCTTTTACGACGCCGGTGGGGTCCTTGAACCGGTCAAACCTCGATACTTGCAGAAGAATAGGCCTGTCAACCGGAATTTTCAGCTTTTCCATCACCTTATGGATATCTTCGCCTGAAAGGTCCCTGTTCTTATCGCTAAGAGGGTCTATTGACGGCGTAATGATGAACTGGCTGATCGGGATTGCCCTTGAGAAACGCGCTACGGAGAAAATAGCGGCATCGTATTTTTCACAATACTTTCCAAGTGATTCAAATACCCCGCGTGCGGGGTTTGACAGATCGATATGGCAGCGCCAGAACCATTTGCCGTCTTTTTTGAAATCTATCAGCGGCGCCGGTTGAGGGTCGTGAATAAGCACTGCGTCTGCGGAAAGGTCCAATTTTTCGGCATTATTCCTGTTGACCTCATAATGGTGCTGCCACATTTCATCGGTTATTGTCTCCGCCTGACCCTGCAGGGCATTGTGCATTTTTTTTGTAGTATCAAAGAATTTATCATCCCCTTCGATAACTTCCCACCTGGCTTCGATCCCGAGCCCTTGCAGCATGGGGACCATCCTCTGCAGTATTTCGGCAACACCGCCGCCTGAGCGTGTCGAATTGATATGGAGAAATCTTTTTCGGGCCAATTTTTCCCCGAGCCTTTTCAGGAGCAGCAGGTCTCCTTTGGGAGCGATGCCCTGATATTGTTCGATCATATTACAAACCCTCCATGTTGCTCCTTACCGTCTGTTCGACTGCGGTGACTATGTAATCCCTGATTCGGTCCAACGAGTGCATAAAGGGGTCGATCGCCCGGATCTTTTCGGCAAGTGCCTTTTCCTCAAGAGAATCCTCTATCCAAAGGGAAAAGTCATCCTTCGCCTTCTGCACCCGTGCTTCATAAAAATGGTAATAGACAGAAGAGATGTCCACATATTTAATTCCGAAAAGGAACTCCGCGAGGTTGCGCGCCTTGATGCCCACAGGAAATGTAAAAGTTACAGTTTCCTCAAAATAAAACTCATGCCCGGGCCCGACCTCGCGGGGCTCGGGGAATTGTTTCTGGTAAGAGTCAAGCACCGCAAGCAGTTCGTTTCTCAGGCTCGAGATGTCCTTGAAGGCATACGGGTCCACGTTTGACAGCTGTTCGGCAAGTGCCCGCTCCTCAAGGAATTCTCCAGCCCACCGTGCAAATTCATTTGTGTACTCGCTTAATTCCTGCTTCAGAAAATATTGATAGATGTGGTAGTAAAGGGACTTCTCGCTGATGTCTACCAGCAGGCGACGGAATTCTCTAAGGGTTGAGGCTTTCTTTCCGGTTGATTTGCGGATGATTGCGCATTCCTTGAATTCAAATCCCCCCTTTCTTCTCTCCACGTTCTGTGCCATAAATGTCCTCAAGGGTCCGCGCAAAAACAGTTTATTCAAAAGAAAGTCTAAATAAACAATCGCACGAAATAAATCCCTTGTCAATATCATATGATTCTTGACGCCGCTCCTGCAGGGTCATATTGCCCGACGGCCCGCGTTGCCTG
>CAWAQG010000013.1:0-24386 GCA_963784135.1 Nitrospirota bacterium
ACATCATGTGACAAATGCTTATAAGATTGGCGTCCTAATTTACCCGGAATATCAATTTGTTAACTATAATAGTAAATCTGGCATGTGATTTGATATATGGTCTGCGATGAGCGATCTAATGTGTTACGGCATGACTATTCATGAGTGGAAATACTTGGAAAAGTGTTGCGAATGTTATCTTTAGAGTCTTGTGGAAAATTGCTTACCCCTGGTGAGTTAGCGGAGATCCTGAACGTAAGCGCGAAAACCATTTACCAAATGGCTGAGCTTAATATCATTCCTTCGCTGAAAATCGGGGGATCAGTGAGGTTCAATCCCACAGATATTTCTGCATGGCTTGAGACTTGCAAAAAAGGGCCTTTCTGCGATTATAATCAGATAGCCCAAAACGTTGCCAGCGGCCCCAAGAAAGGAGGTCGAGGCTAAAAAATGGGGATTTATAAGAAAGGCAACGTCTACTGGTTCAAAAAAGTTTACAAGGGTGTCAAAGTAGAAGAGTCGCTTGAGGTAAGAACGAGGAGGGAGGCCGAAAAAAAATACGCTGACCTCTTGCCTCAGATCCTGAGCGGTTCTTATTTTCAGACACCTGAGGAAGTGCCGACGATGACGGTTGTTATCAAGCGTTATATGAGAGAGGTATCACCCTTTCAAAAAGGTCATGAGCGGAACCGGGAGATAGCCGACCACTTGGTCGTTTTCTTTGTAGACAAACTCATTTCCGAGGTGACAGTACCCGTGTTGAGCTCTTACAAAGCCGCCAGACTGACGGGGGATCTTAAATTCGGAAAGGGCAAAGGAAAGCTGGCTGGAGAGTCGACTGTCAAGAAAGAGCTTTCGTTTCTTAGGCAGGTGTTCAACAAGGCGATTGATGAGTGGGAACTCTGCAAAGACAACCCCGTAAAGAAGGTCATCAAGGGGTTGAAGGATATTAAGCGTGTCCGTTATGTCCTGCCTGATGAAGCAGAAAAGCTCGCATGCACGCTGTGTCAATCGCCAATGCGATACCTAAAGGAGATAGTGATCGTTGGATGCGGCACGGGCCTTCGAGAAAGTAAGATAGTCGGATTAACCGTCTCTCAGTGTGACTTTCACAACAGCCGGATTAACATCGCTGGCGATGAGATGAAGAATGAGGAACCTTTTTCCGTTAGCATGACTGGGGAGGTCAAGGCGACCCTGCAGAAGGTCTTAAACAGTCGCTCTATCGAAAGTCCTTATGTTTTTGCTGCGGAAGATGATCAGCCCTACGCCCGAGAGGCGGTATCTATGGCCTTTCACCGAGCGTGCCGGCAGGCAGGGATCCAGAATTTACGGTTTCACGATCTTAGACATGATTTCGCCTCTCTGCTGATCAATAACGGGGCCTCTTTGTATCAGGTACAACATGCACTCGGTCATAAGGATCAGAGGATGAGCGCCCGTTATGCTCACCTTTTACCGGAGAACCGTGACGTAGTAGCTTTTATTGACGGGAAAGGGACTGCTACAATTCTGCTACAGTCAGGGGAAAAAGAAAAAGGGTTACTCGCGTAACCCCCTGATTTTCAAGCGTCCCCAAAGGGATTCGAACCCTTGTTACCGCCGTGAAAGGGCGATGTCCTAGGCCGGGCTAGACGATGGGGACATCAAATGACCACGCGTAACGTATTGCCCGTTACGGTTTTCAAGTGAGCCGCGTTGGATTCGAACCAACGACCCACGCCTTAAAAGGGCGTTGCTCTACCAACTGAGCTAGCGGCCCTCAACAGCAATACAAACGCTTTGCCGAAATTCAGCAATTGATAATCTACTATTTTAATCAACTTTTTGTCAACAGACGTGAGCCGATTTTCAGGCCGGCGCTCTCTGTTTTGTGTAAGACAAAAGTCCGCCCTTAATGAGCAACTCCCTTTCTCTGTCATTGATCTGCACGAGCGCCCCAAAGCTGTGACCCTTTGACAGGTCTTTCACAACCAGGTCCCGGTGGTTGTCAAGGGCATCAATGACGTCATTTATTGCGATCCGGTCCCCTTGTTCTATTTTATCGTAATCTTCTTCTGAATGGAATAGGAGAGGCAGTATCCCGAAGTTGATGAGATTCGCTCTATGAATCCGGGCAAAAGACTTTGCAATGACTGCATGTATCCCCAGGTACATAGGCGCTATTGCGGCATGCTCCCTTGAGGAACCCTGCCCGTAATTCTCACCGCCGACAATAATTCCTCCGCCTTTCACTTTTGCAGCTTGCGCCCGGCTGCTGAAGGTTTTATCGATGTTTTCAAATACGAACTCGGAGATTGCCGGGATGTTGGACCTGAAAGGCAGCACTCTTGATCCGGCAGGCATAATGTCGTCTGTCGTAATGTTATTGCCGAGTTTCAGCAGGACCTCTGCTTCCATGCTGTTTTTCAGCGGTCCCTTTACCGGAACCTCTTTGATGTTCGGCCCTTTCATTATAATTACCTCTTTTGTGGCGGCTTGCGGAGGGATGACAAGATTGTCATTGACAAGGAATGTCTTAGGCTGTCCGGCTGCTTCAACTGTGACCCCTGCATCGCGGGGGTCTATAATCTCTCCCTTGACAGCCATCACGGCACAGGAAATGGGACTGGCCAGAAAAACAGAGGCATCTTTGGTGCCGGATCTCCCCTGGAAATTTCTGTTATATGAGCGTATTGACACCTGCCCGGAGCCCGGGGCTCCGCCCATGCCGATACATGGGCCGCAGGAGGCTTCGAGAATCCGTGCTCCGGCAGCGATCATGTCAGCTATCAACCCTTTTCTGGAAAGCATTTCATAGACCTGTTTTGATCCGGGGTTAATAAGAAGATTCACCGATTCGGGAATGGTCCGCCCTTTCAATATGGAGGCAACCGTACTCATTACCTGATAGGAGGAATTGGTGCAACTGCCGATGCAGACCTGGTTAATCTTTGTTCCGGCTATTTCCCGGATGGCAACAACATTGTCAGGACTGTGCGGCCGTGCAGTCATGGGTTCAATGCTCCCCAGATCGAGCACAATGGTTTCCTGGTATTCAGCATTTTTGTCTGCCGAAAGCGCGACCCAATCTCTTTCCCGGCCTTCCGCCTTAAGAAATGCACGGGTGTTTCTATCGCTTGGGAATATTGAGGTTGTGGCGCCTAACTCCGCGCCCATATTGGTAATGGTGGCACGCTCCGGTACGCTCAGACCTGCGACTCCGGGTCCGCTGTATTCAAGTATTTTTCCAACACCGCCCTTTACGGTAAGCATTTTAAGGAGAGTGAGGATGACATCCATTGCCGTGACCCAGGGCCTCTGCAGTTTGCCTGTCAATTTGACTTGCACCACCTTGGGCATCATGATCTCAAAAGGAGCTCCAGCCATTACTGTTGCAGCTTCCAGTCCGCCGACTCCTACGGCTATCATGCCCATGCCACCGCCGGTCGGCGTGTGGCTGTCGGTGCCGAGAGCTATTTTGCCCGGAGCGGCAAATCTTTCCAGATGTACCTGATGGCATATGCCATTGCCGGGTTTTGAAAAATACGCTCCAAATTTCTGTGCAGCGGTTTGCAGAAAAAGATGGTCATCGGCGTTCATGAAATTTGACTGGAGCATATTGTGATCGACATATGAGACAGCGAGGGGGATCTTGACCCGCTCTATGCCTATTGCCTCGAATTCAAGCCACGTCATTGTCCCGGTAGCGTCCTGAGTGTATACCTGGTCTATTCTTAAGCCTATTGTCTTTCCGGGTATGGCCTCCCCCGAGACTTTATGCGCCTCAAATATCTTCTGAACTATGTTTTTTTTCATTATTTACCCCGGCCTTTTGACATTAATCCGGTTATTATGTTAAAAAAACATATAAAAAATCAACCAAGTAAGGGGCGTTTTATGCATCTTTTCAATTATAAAAATGGAGAATTGTATGCTGAAGATGTGCCGGTGAAAGATATTGCCGCCAAATTCGGCACGCCTGTTTTCATTTACAGCTATAATACGCTGCTGAGGCATTTTAAGGCCTACAGGGATGCATTTAGCGGGTTTCCCCACCTTATTTGTTATGCGGTCAAGGCCAACTCAAACCTTGCGCTTTTGAAATTGTTCGCCAAAAACGGAAGCGGGGTGGATGTGGTTTCAGGAGGAGAACTTTACAGGGCGCTGAAAGCCGGCATCCCGGCCAAAAAGGTTGTATATGCCGGTGTCGGCAAGACCGGGGAAGAGGTCCGGTATGCGCTCAAAAGCAAGATTCTCATGTTCAATGTGGAATCAGAGGACGAGTTGCGGGAAATTGACAGAATTGCGGGCAAAATGAAGGTAAAAGCCCGGGTTGCACTGAGGATCAATCCTGATATAGACACCATGACTCATCCTTATATCTCTACGGGTTTAAGGAAGCACAAATTCGGCATTCCTATGGAGAATGCGCTTGAGCACTACAAGCTTGCGCTCGGCATGAAGAATATCGACGTTATCGGTATTCATAAGCATATCGGCTCCCAGCTTACAAAAGTCACGCCTTTTGTTGACGCACTCAAGAGGATACTGTCTCTTATGGATGAACTGGTAAAACTGGGGGTTAAGATAGAATATCTGGACATCGGGGGCGGACTGGGCATCACGTATTACGATGAAACGCCGCCAAATCCGTCGCAGCTTGCCAGGAATATCTTGCCTCTGCTTAAAGACAGGAAACTCACCCTTATTTTAGAGCCCGGCAGGTCGATTGTAGGCAATGCAGGCATTCTGGTGGCGAAGACTCTTTACCTCAAGAAAGGGGAGGAGAAGGATTTCGTTGTTGTTGACGCGGGGATGAACGATCTTATTCGGCCTTCTATTTACAGCGCGTATCACCATGTTCAGCCGGTGCTGAAGAACAGAAAAGATAAGATCTTCGCAGATATAGTAGGCCCAATATGCGAGTCCGGAGATTTTCTTGCAAAGGACAGGGAGTTGCAGAGTGTCAGGAATGGTGAATATATTGCCGTGATGAGTGCAGGAGCATACGGGTTTTCCATGTCGTCAAATTATAACAGCCGCACCAGGGCTGCAGAGGTCATTGTAAAAGGCAAGAACTGTTCGCTTATCAGGAAAAGGGAGATTTACAGCGACCTCGTGAAGGGCGAGAGTATTCCGAAGTTTATTTAAATATGGAACTTATATTTACAAAGATGCACGGGACGGGCAATGACTTTGTTGTCATTGACAGCAGGGATCTCGACCTGTCCCGTCATTTCGATATGGCTGAGCTTGCCAGGATGCTCTGCAACAGGAGGTCCGGTATTGGCGCGGACCAGCTCTTGCTGCTTTGTTCCTCCGGTGAAGCTGATTATAAAATGGTGATATTCAATGCAGACGGCAGCGAGGTCGAGATGTGCGGCAACGGCATACGATGCCTTGCCAAATATATATGGGACCGGAAAATTTCGACCAAGGATATCCTGAAGATCGAAACTCCTGCAGGAGTAAGGCGGCCCGAACGTATCGGAAACCTGGTCAGGGTTGACATGGGAGAACCGGTACTTGAGGCAGACAAAATTCCGGTTAGGCTCAAATCTACTGCCCCGATAATTGATTATCCGCTGGAGGTCAATGGCCGTGTGTTCAAGGCTACCTGTGTTTCTATGGGGAATCCGCATGCAGTAATTTTTATAGATGAAGAAGTTCTTAACTTTCCGGTGACTGTTTACGGGCCCGCTATAGAGCAACACTCTATTTTCCCGAATAAAACCAATGTCGAGTTTGTGAATGTGCTGAATAAAAAGGAAATGAGTATGAGGGTCTGGGAGAGAGGTGCAGGGGAGACGCAGGCTTGCGGAACAGGAGCATCCGCCTCCGCAGTAGCTGCTATGCTGAAAGGACTCACTGAAAGGAAGGTTACCATACACCTTTTGGGAGGGGATATTACTGTGGAATGGCCGAAGGATGAACGGGTGTATATGACAGGTCCTGCTGTAGAGGTTTTTGAGGGCAGGATCGCCAGTCTTTCCGAAAAGCGGTCCGAACAAAGAAGACATCAGCGTAGGGCTTGTCAGATCCCGCTCGATTTCTACAGGAAGGGAGAATCCAGTGATAAGCTTAATAAGTGCACCTGCGTCGATATAAGCGAATCCGGGGCGGGCGTGGTTACAGACATCGATCTGAAGCCAGGCACCATTATCTCTTTCTTAAAAAAAGACGGCCAGTCGGTACTCAGGAATGCTGTGGTAATTTGGAGTATCAATTTTGAAAAAAAATGCAGGGCCGGCCTGATGTTCATGTAACCTGCGCTATTTGAAGGAGGTCTCTCATGTTTAGCGGTTCCATAGTTGCACTGGTAACACCATTCAAGAACGGTAAGTTTGATGAAAAGGCCTACAGTAATCTGATCGAATGGCATATTGCCCGGGGGACGCATGGCATTGTGCCCTGTGGTACGACAGGAGAGGCATCAACGCTCGATTATGATGAACATTACCGTGTTATCGAGGTGGCGGTCAAGACGGCAAATAAGCGTATACCGGTGATTGCCGGAACTGGGGCGAATGCCACTGATGAAGCGATCGATATTACAGCTAAGGCGAAAGAGCTCGGCGCCGATGGTGCTCTACTGGTTACCCCTTATTATAATAAACCTACACAGGAAGGGCTCTACCGGCATTACAAAGCTGTTGCAGATGCGGTGGACATCCCTATCGTGCTTTATAATGTTCCCGGCAGAACAGCGGTCAATATGCTCCCCACAACTGTTGTGCGCCTGGCGGAGTGCAGGAATATTGTTGCGATAAAAGAGGCGACGGGTGATTTAAAACAGGTTAGCGAGCTGATCAGGCTGTGCGGCGACAGGATTGCGGTCATCTCAGGCGATGACTTTACCACACTGCCGCTCCTTGCCCTTGGCGGCAAGGGAGTGATTTCAGTTACCGGCAATATTGCACCAGGTGAGATGGCTGAAATGTGCAATGCCTGGGACAGGGGAGATATGGCAAAGGCGCGTGAACTGCACTTTAAACTCGAACCTCTCAACGCAGCCATGTTTATCGAGACGAACCCGATTCCGGTAAAAACGGCCCTGGTGCTTATGGGAAAGATAAGTGAGGAATTCAGGCTGCCGCTCTGCGAAATGTCACCTGCAAATAGAGAGAAACTTAAAGGTGTGTTGAAAAGCTCCGGAATCATTTAAAATAATGGAAATGAGAAGAGGGCAAGGGATGATTAAGAAACAAAAAATAAAAAGCATAAGTCTGTGTTCTGTGTTCTATGTTCTGATTGCGGCCTGCTGCTTACTGCCTTCAGTCCTTTATGCAGAAGACCTCTCTCCCTTTGCCGGAGATAAACTTATTAACCGGCAGGCGCCTGAATTTACATTGAAAGATATAAACGGCGGTACGGTCTCTCTTTCTTCTTATAAGGGCACGGTAGTCCTGCTTAACTTCTGGGCAACCTGGTGTCCGTCCTGCAGAGAGGAAATTCCTTCTTTGAACAAGCTGGCCCGGCAGTTAAAAAACAGGAAGTTCTCAATTATTGCAGTGTCCACCGATCGTTCAGTCTCGGATGTCAGGGAATTTCTCAAGAAACATCCGTCAGACTACACTGTGCTGCTGGATTATAGCCTTTCTGTGTCAAAGCCCCTTTATAAAGTGTTTATGCTGCCGACGAGCTTCCTGATCGATAATAAAGGCATAATTGTGGACAAGTTTTACGGGGGAGAAAACTGGACTGATCCTGAAGTGGTCAGGAAAATAGAGTCACTCCTGTAAGTCATTCCTCATATACCTCATTTTAGGTGCTGAAGACAGCAGCAATTTTGTGTAGGGATGCCTGGGTGACCGGAAGAGCTCTTCGGTTTTGGCCTGTTCAACGATTTTCCCCAGGTGCATGACCGCGACCTCGTCGCTGAAGTAACGGACGACGTTTAAATCATGGCTGATAAGAATAAAAGAAATGGCCGTCGTCTTCCTTATCTCCTTAAAGAGATTAAGAATTTGTGCCTGGATTGAGACATCAAGCGCGGAAAGCGGTTCATCGGCAATAATCAATTCCGGTGAGAGTGCAAGTGCCCGCGCAATGCATACCCTCTGACGCTGTCCACCGCTAAACTCGTGAGGATACCTGGATAATGCGTCCTTAGTAAGGCCCACCTGCTCCAGAAGCTGAATTATTTTTTTTGTAATATCATTTTTAGGAACGATATTATGGATTTTTAAAGGCTCCGATAACGCGTCAATAATCCTCATCCGTGGATTTAGTGACGCAAAGGGGTCCTGAAATACTATCTGAACAGACCTCCTGAACTGTTTGAGCCTCGCACCGTTAAAGCCGGCAATATCTTCACCTTTGAAAAGGATTGCGCCTTCAGTCGGCTTCAGCAGCTTCAGTATCATTCTCGCCACTGTTGATTTCCCGCATCCGCTCTCGCCGACAATGGCAAAAACATGGTCTTTCCCGACTTCAAAGCTAACGCCGTCAACGGCCTTAAGCAGTTTGCCCGTGGTCCCGAAGCTCCTCTTTACAGGGAAATACTTCCTGATGGAGTCAACAGCAAGCAAAGACCCCCCGGGACCGCTTATTTTGCTATTATCGGCCACTTACCAGACCCCGCTGCACCTCTTTCCATCTTATACATCTCACATAATGATTGCCGGCAACACTTGCCAATTCAGGCTCTGCCACGGTGCATTGGGGAATCATCGCAAAGCACCTGTCGGAAAATTTGCATCCCTCAGGCAAATGCCCCGGGGCGGGAACAAAACCCGCTATAGGTTTAAGGGATGTGCCCCTGGAAACCGGCAGGGATGCAAGGAGGCCGATTGTATATGGGTGCGAAGGGTTCTCGAAGAGCTCCTGCACATCGGCAAGCTCCATTATCCTTCCGGCATACATAATTGCGACTCTGTCCGCCTGTTCTGAAATAATGCTCAGATCATGAGTAATCAGGAGTACCGCCATCTCCCTCTCCTTTCTTAATTCCTGGAGGAGTGAGAGAATCTGTGACTGTATAGTTACGTCCAGCGCAGTAGTCGGTTCGTCGGCGATAAGGAGGGAAGGGTTGCAGGCTATGGCAATCGCGATCATTACACGCTGCCGCATTCCTCCCGACAACTGGTGGGGATAATCCTTGATCCTGGATTCAGGAGAGGGTATTTTCACCGCCCGCAACAATTCGACCGCGTTTTCCATCGCCTTTTTTTTAGAAAAGTTCAAATGGGCAATCAGCGTTTCTGCTATCTGATAGCCGACTGTCAGTGCAGGATTGAGAGAGGTCATAGGTTCCTGGAAGACCATAGCGATGTCTTTCCCCCGTATCTGCCGCATTTCCCCGTCACCGAACGAAAGGAGGTTTTTGCTGTTGAACAAAATTTCTCCCTCTGCATAAGCATGGGGTGGAAGGATGCGCAGAATAGACAGGGCTGTAAGGCTCTTGCCACAGCCGCTTTCGCCCGCCAACCCAAAGACCTCGGCCCTCTTTATATCAAAGGAAAGGCCGGATACGACTTTCAGGGGATATTGATCGGCAGAGAACAATATCGAGAGGTTTTTTATATCCAGAAGAGCTGGCATCCCAACCATAATAATGGGTCAACTGAGAGGATTACTTCTCCAGCGCCGGCTCATTGAGTGCATCGTGGAAGGGCTTGCCCAGTTTGAAATGCAATACCTTCTTGGCAGGTACATCGACCTTTTCCCCGGTCCTCGGGTTTCTCGCAATCTTTGCGTTTCTTTGCTTGATTCTGAAATTGCCGAAGCCCCTGATTTCTATCTTTTCACCGCGCGAGAGGGCATCTTTCATGCCATCGAAGATTGTGTTAATAATAGTTTCCACCTGCTTTTTCGTAAGGCCTTCTACTTTCTCTGTGACTTGTTCAATTAATACCGATTTTGTCATGTGTCTCCTCCTTAAAATATGCGCTATAGGTTATAGGCCATGCGCTATGGGTAGAAGATAACAGGTTGTTACCTGTTGCCCATAGCCTATTGCCTGTTTTTATGGTGCATACATGAATTTCAGTCCCGGTGAGGGGAGTATCTTTGATACGCTTTCCTGCATCCTGCCGCTCAACAGGTCAAGAAGGTGGTTCTTTTCTTTTTTGGTTATTATTTCAGGCTCCCCTTTTATTCCCGCCATCTTTGCAGCAGCTTTGATTGCGTAATCGAGGTCTCCGAGTTCGTCCACAAGGCCTGCCTTTATCGCCTGTCTTCCTGAAAATACTCTGCCGTCTGCGATTTCCCTGACCCTGTCGACAGGCATCTTTCTCCCTTCGGACACTGCGGTAATAAACTGTGCGTGGACGTCATCCATTACGCCTTGCAGGATAGCGCGTTCCTCTTGCCCTATGCCTCTGAACGGAGAGGCAATATCTTTATGCTTGCCGCTTTTTATAACTTCTGTTTTTACTCCTATCTTATCCATAAGCTCTTTAACATTGGGGACCTCCATAATTACTCCTATGGAGCCGGTAATAGTCCCCGGATTAGCGATAATCTTATTAGCCGGGGCGGAAATATAGTAACCGCCGGACGCTGCCAGAGAACCCATAGACACGACAACTTTTTTTTGTGCGACCGCCCTTTTAACTTCATCATATATCTCCTGTGAAGGGACGACGCCGCCTCCGGGGCTGTTGACCCTGAGCACCAGGGCTTTTATTGAGTTGTCTTTTGCGTATCCGTTTATTTCATCGATAATTGATTTGGCCTCTATTATAGGTCCCTCTATCCTGACAACAGCTACTTTGCCGCCGAAAGATATCTCTCGTTGAAAAAAAGTGAACAAAGCGCTTAAAGCGATCAGAAATAATAAGAACACGGTTATGAGAATACAGGTTTTTTTAATTTTCATGTGTTTTCAGGTTTTTCATGCTGAGGCCTATTTTCCTGTCATCGATATTCAATTTTATGATCCTGACCATTATCTCGGAGCCTTCTTGCAGCTCTTTCGAGGCATCTATCTCAGATGAGTAGACAAGCCCCTCAACATCGCCTTCCAATTCGACAAACATGCCGAAATCCGTGATCCTCAATACTTTCCCCGTAAACTCTCCGCCGAGTTTGAATTTTGCGGGTATTTCATCTTGCCAGGGATCGGGTGTCAATTGCTTTATGCCGAGGGCCATCCGCTCTTTTTCGGGATCAAGGCTCAGTACGACCGCCTCGACTTTTTGGCCTTTCTTGAGTGCCTCGGAAGGATGTTTGATATGTTTGGTCCACGAAAGGTCTGAAATGTGGATCAATCCGTCCACGCCCTCAGGTATCCTCATAAATGCCCCGAAATCAGTGATGGTTTTAATTTTTCCGGTGACAGTATCGCCGACCTTATACTGCTTTCCCACAAGTTCCCACGGTTTCGGAAAGAGTTGTTTGAGGCTGAGAGAGAGCCTCCTCTCCTCCTTGTTAATACTTAACACAATTGCCTCCACCTCATCGCCGATTGAAACATACTTTGAAGGATGTTTAAGGCGCGGCGCCCAATCCAGCTCCGAAACGTGCACAAGACCTTCAAGGCCTTCCTCAATTTCTATGAAGACCCCATAATCGGCAATGGTCACTACTTTCCCTTTTATCCTCATGCCGGGCACGTATTTCTCGTCCACTGCCAGCCATGGGTCGCTTATTTTCTGTTTGTATCCGAGCGTTATTTTCTGAGATTCCTCATCATATTTGAGTACAATAAAGCCGGCCTCATCTCCGATAGAGAA
Organism: Nitrospirota bacterium; assembly: GCA_963784135.1. Lineage (GTDB taxonomy): Bacteria > Nitrospirota > Thermodesulfovibrionia > Thermodesulfovibrionales > Dissulfurispiraceae > JADFXI01. The sequence continues at coordinate 11,640 of CAWAQG010000013.1, forward strand.
GAACTCGGAAGGATGGTTTACCCTTCTCCAGGATATGTCCGATATATGGAGCAACCCGTCTATTCCGCCCAAATCGACGAAAGCTCCGTAGTCGGTTATGTTTTTCACCGTGCCTTTCAGAACGGCGCCCTCTGTAAGGACTTTGAGAGTCTCCTTTTTCTTTTTGTTTCTTTCTTCCTCGAGGATGACTCGCCGTGATACAATAATTGAAAGTCCTGATGTTTGGCCTGAGAAACTTTTTTGCGCAACCAGCTTCAGTATCCTCAGTGGGACTACCTGGCCAATATAGGCGTCAATATCTTTTACTCCTTTAACATCTATCTGTGAGGCCGGCAGAAATGCCTTTGTGCCCATCACATCGACAAACAATCCGCCTTTTGTCTTCTCAATAATCTTGCCCTCAATCTGCTTATGGTTGTTAAAGGCTGCAGTCAGCGCCTCAAGGCACTTGATTTTCAGGGCCTTGTCCTTAGACAGGATAACGACCCCCTCCTCATCATTTATTCTTTCGACTAAGACATCTATCTCGGCGCCCTCGCTCAACTCGGAGAGTTCTTTTTCCGTAAACTCCGAGGCCGGGATGATGCCTTCAGATTTATATCCTACATCCACGACGACCGTATCGCTTTTGACTGTAATGATGCGTCCTTTTGTAACTGTCCCTCTCTCTACCCGGTGGAGTGTTTCAGCATAGAGTTTTTCGAGTTCTTTTGTTTCTTCCTTTGTTTGGGTGTCCATTAGGTGCCCTTCCTCCTCTATATCTAATTCTTTCTTCTACCTCTTTAATGATCCAGTCAGGAGTCGAAGCTCCCGCGGTAATTCCCACGCTCTGCACGCCGGAAAACCAGCGCTCCTTTATTTCGGAGGAGGTCTCTATATGATATGTGGGGACTGACATGGAAGTGCAAAGATGGGCGAGCTGTGTTGTGTTGGCGCTGTTCTTTCCGCCGACAACAAGCACCATATCTACCGCCTTTGCCATTTCCTTCGTCTCTTTAAGCCTAAGCGCTGTGGAATTGCATATTGTATTATAAACTTTAATTTCCTTGACATGTTCAAGCATTTCAAGCATAAGTTCTTTTAAAAGCGATAGAGGCTGGGTCGTTTGCACCACTACTCCCACCTTGTTCCGCAGTCTTGGAAGCGCCTCGCCACGATTGATCACAACGACATCTTCACCGGCGTAACTCACAAGCCCTTTGACTTCAGGGTGTTCCTTATCGCCGATAATGACGACCTGATATCCGGCTTCCTTTAAAAGTTTAGCATATTGCTGTGCCTTTTTCACAAAAGGACATGTGGCATCAATGACTTTATATTTTTTCCGGCCAAGTTCTACCGAAACCTCGTACGGGACTCCGTGAGTCCTTATGATAAGTACTTTTATGTTAGTGCCATTAATAGTACTTATCGGCTCAACACCCTCGGATTTCAACCGTTCAATGACCTGGGGGTTATGGATTATCGGTCCCAGCGTATATACGTTACTGCTGTTTTGAGCGGTGTTGAACGCCATGTCAACAGCCCTTTTTACGCCGAAGCAGAATCCGGCCCTTTTGGCGATCATAATTTTTACGTCTTTCCCCATACCTGTAGGATACAGAATTTTGAACAGAGTATTCAAGGTGTTAGAGAAGAAGACAGCGGGTAAGCAGAAATTTTACAAAAAAGAAAGGACTGCGGCGGCCACCTCGTCAAGGTCCATAGTTGTTGTATCGATATAAATGGCATCCTCCGCTCGTTTAAGCGGTGCGATGTCGCGCCGGCTGTCCCGCATGTCCCTCTCGCTGACATCTTTCAATGCCTCTTCCATGGTCACCGGCGTCCCCTTTTCCTTCAACTGCAGGTATCTCCTCCGTGCCCTGCCTTGTTCCGAGGCGTCAAGATAGAATTTCCTCCATGCCTCGGGAAATACGACTGTCGTCATGTCCCTTCCTTCGGCCACGATATCATCATAAAGTGCCGCATCGCGCTGTACCTGCAAAAGGAAGTCTCTTACTGTCCGGCGGGCTGAAAAAACAGAGGCATAATGTCCGGCCTCGGTCGTCCTGATTGCATCGGAAACATCCATGCCATTCAAAAGGACCCTGCCGTTTTTAAAAAAAACTGTCACGCCTTCCAGGGCGCTGCTGATTTCCGCATCGCTGCTTTCAGGCGTCAGATTAGCGCGTCTCAAGTGCAGTGCTATGGCGCGATATAGTGCCCCTGTATCAAGAAACTGAAATCCCAGTTTCTCTGAGAGGCGCTTCGATATAGTGCTTTTCCCTGAACCGGAGGGACCGTCGATTGCAATGACTCTTTTCATAACTAACCGTGAGTCGTGAAACGTGAATCGTGAGAAGTGGAAAGATAGAAGCCAATTACAAAACAATAAATGTGAAGTCAGCCTTCTTTTTTTGGCCTTGCCGTTTACGTCTCACGTTTCACGATTCACGTTTCACGGTTTTTAGTCTCCTTCAAATTCTGTCAGCGAAAATACTTTATACCCTTTTGCCATAAGTTTTGCCGATCCGCCTACATCGGGCAGATTGACTATAAAGGCCATTTCAGCAACTATGCCTCCCAATTTTTCAATAAGGGACGCCGCTGCCAGCGCTGTTCCTCCTGTAGCGAGCAGGTCATCTATGAGCAGCACACGGGTGCCTTTTGAAAGGGAATCTTTGTGCATTTCTATGACATCGGTGCCGTACTCAAGGGCATATTCATGGCGCACCGTTTCCGCGGGAAGTTTTCCAGCTTTCCTGACGGGAATAAACCCTTTCCCCAGCGTATAGGAAAGTGCTCCTCCGATAATAAAACCTCTTGATTCTATGCCGACAATAACATCAAAGGCAACATCTTCCCGTATATACTGTTGCGTAAGGCTGTCTATAACCAGTCTGAACCCCACCGGGTCTTTTATGAGAGTGGTGATGTCCCTGAACATAATCCCTTTCTTCGGATAGTCCGGTATAGTCCTTATTTTTGATTTTATCGGCACGCTGTCTCCTCCTATTTTCTGCACGAGCATTCAGTGGGCTTTATTTTACCTATCGTCCTGACCAGCAATTTTTTTACGTTTTCGGAATTTTTTGACATTATGGCATTAATCATCTCCCAGGTAACAGGCTCTTCTCCCTTTTTCCAGCAGTCGTAATCGGTAGACATGGCGATTGACTGGTAGCAGATTCCCAACTCTCTCGCCAGTATGACTTCGGGCACAGTCGACATGTTGATTACATCAGCCCCCAGCTTTCTGAACATATGCGATTCGGCTTTTGTGGAAAAGCGCGGGCCCTCTATAGTTATGACTGTGCCTTTGTCGTGGCATCTGAGCTTTAATTCCCTGGCGCCGGCAACGAGAAGAGACCTCAGTTCATGACAGAACGGCTCGCTCATCGGGGTATGAATCACCTTCTCGTCATGAAAAGTGAGGGGTCTGTGTTTTGTAAAATCGATAAACTGATCGACAAATATAAAGTGTCCCGGTTTTATCCGTTCTCTCAGGGACCCTACGGCGGTGGTGGCAAGGATATGAGTACAGCCCTCTTTCTTGAGCGCATGGATATTGGCCCTGTAATTAACGCCGGAAGGATATATTGAATGGTCCTTGCCGTGGCGCGCAAGGACAACGACATCCAAGCCGTTGATAGTGCCTATGGTAAGGCGTGAAGAAGGACTGCCGTACGGGGTGGCAGCTTTTTTCTCCCTGCTTGCTTTCATAATGCGGGGGTCGTCCATGCCTGACCCGCCGATAATACCGATTTTTACAGTGTCCATGCCTGCTCCCGTACAATATTTAATTGGAGAAATAAAAGAAGCTGTTGTCAACAAATAGAGTTGTCCGGTTTTAGAGCAAATAAACTGTCCGGTTCTGCAGGGTGGCTGCGCATGGAACATGGCAGGCCACCGATGTCAGTTTTATTGAGTCTCATGCCGCTGCATGTGAGCACTTTGCAATCTCCTTTCCTTTAGGGTCAAAGACCGCCAGTTTTCTCGGTCCATGGAATATAGCAAGGCCACCATCCGGATAACGATGGACGCGAACTTCGACCTTAACGTAGTGGCAGCGATATTGATTTGGCGGGATCTGAAGTTTTAGCCCATCGAACTTTACACAGTTGTCGTTGCCTACGGTGCGGTCATACTGTTCGCATAGGATGTCTTCCAAGGCAGTGCCTGCCCAAGTCACGAACACGCTCTGTGGTTCCTGCGGGACAACAGTGAACTCGGCATTATGGGCTGGCATATAAGTACTGGCAAGATAATCATTGGCCTGCTTCATCTCAGTAATGCCCGCCATTGCAAGCTCCTTGACGAGGCGGTCTTGATGAGTTTCGAAGGCTCGCTCAGAACGACCCCTGGCCTCAGGAGAATACGCAGCAATCATCTTAATTCCAAGTTGGCTCATTGCACGACCGAACTGGGTAAGATTTGATTTGTCCACCTTCCCTCCGGCCTCCGGTGTATGCCAGTAGTGACTTCCACGATCCGTATACAACGAAGCAAACAATCCGTGTTGCTCAATAACTTCTTTTACCCCTTGAAAGCTGCTTTGAGTGCCTTCCTCCTGCACAAAAAACATCGAGTAGTGTTCACTCGTGGCATCATCCATAGTTACGATTAGATCCCAGTATTTTCCTTCAACCCACTGATGTTTGGAACCATCCTGGTGCAGCATCATACCGGTATAAGGTGCCCTTGTACGCTTTTTCCTGTGTGTACCTTTCTGTGCTGCCTTCGGGACCAATCCCTTTTCCTGAAGGGTGTTCTTGACCCATGTGTAGCTTCTGGTCCCTTGATAAGCACGCCGGTACCAGCTATAAAAATGTTTGACATTGAAACCACAAAAGCGATTGCTATAAAGATCCGATAGTGCGACTACTTCATCAACAGGCGCACGTTTATGAGATATTTGCCCTAAACGCTTATCTATAAGGCCCTCCAGGCCCGTATCTTCATACCTCAACATATATCTTCTAAATGTCCTATCGCACACACCCAGAAGCGTTGCTGCTTCTTCCTGCGTTAATCGACCTCGTATCCAACCCTCATAGCTTTCTTCAAATCTCATCTTCCGTACCTCCTGCAACACTGCCGAACGTTTCATGGATAGCCCCCTTGCTATCCATATATTTTATCCGGACAGTTTATGTGCTACAGATACGGACAGTTTATCTGCTCGCCACAGAGAAATAAAAGAAGCTTGCGCTAAAATCCAATAAGTGAAATAATAGCATAAGTAGTGATGATCTAACTACCCGGAGAGAGAGTGTCCAAACTTTGAGGCAGACACCGTGGAAAAAAGACAGCACAATAAAGAGACAACCAAAAGGACCGGAGGCGGTAGTCCCGCGAAGAAAGTTAACAGGGAATTCTTCAGAGTTGATGCCCATATCCACCTTTTAAGCGGCCTGGTCCCTCACGAAGAGAGGGCAAATATTGGTTCCAGGGCGCTGCCTGTGGACCGTAACATCTCATGGGCTGCAGACACATTGAAAAAGGTGGATATCAGCGGTGCGGGAATCGCCTTTAATTCCGAAGATTTTTATGCGACCGGCGATATTGTTGCGCTTAAAATGATGTTTAAAAAGGATTGGGCAGTTCCGCTGCTTGTTTATGGAGAGGTAGTTAGGGTTGAGCCATATTTGAATTATTGCCGCGTCGCTCTTAGATACGTGGCTATGGATGAAAGGACCAGAAGCATCATTATGCGGTTTGTATTCGAAAGAGAGCGGGATATAATAGCGGAAAAAAGAGTGGGGTGGCTGTAAGAGACAGGCAATGGTCAATGGGCCATAGGCTATAGAAAAAGGAAAAAATCATTTTTTGTCTTTCAACCTATTTGCCTGTTATTCTATTCAGCTGCTCAAAAAAACCGGGGAACGAGATGTCGACGCAGGAGGCGTTGTCAATAACCGTTGTCCCATCCGCAACAAGCGCGGCAATGGCCATGGACATGGCTATGCGATGGTCTCCGTGGCTGTTCACGCTGCTGCCCGTTAATACTTTCTTGCCCTTTATAGCGATTCCGTCAGTATATTCCTCGACCTCAGCGCCGAGTTTTCTGAGTTCCGATGCCATTGCCTTGATCCTGTCAGATTCCTTTACCCTCAATTCCTCTGCACCCCGTATCTCCGTAATACCCTCTGCCTGTGTCGCAAGGACGCAGAGGATGGGGAATTCGTCAATAATCCCGGGAATGCCCTCTTTGCTTATCTTGACTGCTTTGAGCATACCGGCAGTCTTGCAGTAAAGGTCGGCAATCGGCTCACCGGATATTTCCCGACTGTTGAGCAATTTAACGGAGGCGCCCATCTCTCTTACTACATCAATGAGGCCGGTCCTCGTAGCGTTGACCCCGACGTTCTTGATCAGAAGCTCCGAGCCAGGCACAATGAGGGCCGCCGCAAGGAAAAATGCAGCCGATGAAAAGTCAGAAGGCACGGTCATGTCCAACGCGTTAAGTTCAGTGCCTCCCTTTATCTTGATGGGCCTGCCGCTGCCGCCTGATTCAATATGCGCTCCCATTGAAGCGAGCATTTTTTCGGTATGGTCGCGGGACTTGTAAGGCTCGGTTATCGATGTATTGCCATCGGCATAAAGCCCGGCAAGAATAAGGCATGATTTCACCTGGGCGGAGGCTACCGGCATTTCGTAATGCATTGCCTTGAGGCTGCCTCCTTTTATAGCAATAGGGAGGCGGGTGTCCCCTGCCCTGCCTGCGATATTTGCTCCCATCTCCTGAAGGGGAGCGACAACCCGCGCCATAGGCCTCTGCCTGAGAGAAGCGTCGCCTGTGAGGGTTGAAAAGAAAGGGCTGCCAGCAAGGATGCCGGCGATGAGTCGAACTGTAGTTCCCGAATTGCCGCAATCAATGACATCAAAGGGTTCTTTAAGTCCGTAGAGTCCCTTGCCGTTTATAATTGCTTCACTTCCGTCTTCTTCCAGAATTTCGATTCCAAGCATTCTGAACGCATTCATGGTGCTCAACGGATCTTCTGCTCTGAGAAAGTTCCTTACCTTGCTCTTTCCCCTGGCGATCGATGCCAACATAATCGCCCGGTGGGAGATGGACTTGTCAGGGGGCAGCAACAACTCGCCCCTCAGTCTACGCGCCTTTTTCAGTTCGACCTGTTTCATCGGCATCAGCACTTTTCCCTCAGCGTCCGGGCCTTTGAGAATTCATGCTCCAGGCCCGCGGCATCGGCATTTCTGATCAGCGAGGCAATTAAATTGAGATTGTTCCCGAAGCGCTCTATCAGTGCAATGAGATTATTTCCGTTAAGGAGCGAGATGTCCCTCCACAGTTCGGGTGAACTGAGCGCTATCCTTGTAGTGTCCTTAAAACCGGGTCCTGCGTACTTCAAATATTCGGCATTGCTGTCGTCTACTGTATTTACCAGGGCATAGGCAATGAGATGAGGAAGATGACTTACCGCTGCATAAATCTCATCATGCAGCATAGGGTCCATTACTTCAACATTCCCCCCGCATGATTCCCATAGTGCGGTTATTTGTTGGACTGCGTTTTTATCTGAACGTGCCGTAGGAGTAACGATGCACCGTGCCCCATCGAAAAGGTCTGCCCGGGCATGAGCAATGCCAGACCTGTCACTTCCCGCGATGGGATGGGAGCCGATATAGCGCACACCTTCAGGCATTAACTCTTCCAATTCATTGACGAGAGGGCCTTTTACACTCCCCACATCCGTAACAAGGGTGTTTTTCTTTAAGGCATCCCGCATTTCGAGCACAATTTTCTTGAATAAGCCAACAGGGGTCGAGAGGACAACAAGGTCCGCATCTTCACAAGCCTTTCTGATTTCGAGGCTGTACCCGTTTATAATGCCAAATTCCTTTGCCTGTTTTAAAATTGCCTCTTTCCTGCCATAACCGCAGACCGTCCCGCAAAGTCCCCGACTCTTGAGAGCAAGCGCGCATGAGGCGCCAATCAAACCGACGCCGATAATAGTTACATTATTGAATAATGGCCCACGCATCGCCTCATATTATACCTTAAATACTTTAGGGCTCGCGAATACCTCTTCCTATATTCCCGGTTAACAGAATGAAGAAGGCACCTGAAGGGTTATAATATCTGAGTTTCGGGCAGAAACGATATTTCACCCAGGAGGTGCCAATGAGTATTATAGCAAGGAAGATAGAGATAGAGTTCACAGACGAGCAGATTTCAGCCTCGGCAGGATCAGTGTTTCTTTCAGCGATGGCAGCGAGGATGGGCCTTACTGATGAGATAAGATCGGCAATCAAGCTTAAGAAGCGTGCACGTGGCGCATCAGATGTCGAGATGCTTCTGAGCCTTATATACAGTCTGGCACAGGGGGATGGAGCAATTCTGGACGTTGATCGTCTTGGGACAGACGCTGCGAGATGCGCACTGCTCGGACTTGGGAGAGTTCCCAATCATCGTCGTTTGGGAGAATATCTCAGCCGATTTGACGACAGTGCATGTGAGAGATTATTGGCAGTGGCCCGGTTGCAGGCATCTAATATAGTTGGTTCTGTGATAGAGCATGAGACGGTTACCAAGGGCTACGTACCGGTGTTTGTGGACGGTACAGGCATAGAAGTGAGCGGAGAATATTTTGAAGGAGCTGGGAAGCTCTATGACGGAAGTCTTGGATATTGGCTGCATGCAGCATTTGTAGGTGGTTTGTGGGTGACACAGCGCCTACAAAAAGGCGGTGTGCATGTAGCTCACGGCGTTAAAGAGCTTCTTGAAGAGACAGCGGCAATGCTGGGTGAAGGATGTCCGGTGTGGGCGAGATTTGATAATGCATATTATCGGAAAGAGGTTGTGCATTTCTGTAAAGAGCATGGATGGGATTACTCAATCAGCGTGACGAGCAATACTTACAAACGTCCATTGAGGGAATCCATGGAGGACTTTATCGAGTCTGATTGGGAGGCGATAAACGACGACGGCACCGAGCACGCAGCGTTTCTGTATCATAAGCCCGGAGGATGGAAAGAGGAGCAGACATATGTAGTCGTTCGTACCATGCAGGAAGAAAAACAGAAACTGCTTTTCCCTCGTTACACGTTCATCCTGGTCAGCAGGAGTGATATATCTCTTGCAGAGATTGTAAAAAGGCATCGGGAAAAGCAGGGACAGGAGAATGCTTTAAAGGGACCTCTTATCCATCTGGACCTGCACCATCCTCCATGCAGTCAATTCAATGCAAATAGAGCCTTCTACGCAGCGGGGCAGATAGCTCAGATACTATTGGTAGCTTTAAAGATGAAGCTTTTGCCAAAAGAAGCTCGGAGTCACAACATACGGACCATCATCCGTGATCTTATTCGGGTAGCTGGAAAACTGGTCTATCATGCCCGGAAATGGAAGCTGCTGTTTGCAAAGTCGGCCCTGCGTCTGCATTGGCTGTCTTATGCCGCAGATTGCCTTGCATCCTCTGGATGACCTCAGCTGACATTGCCAAAAAATTTCGTTTCATTGGTTACAAGGGACAACTGCGTCTGAAGATCACTGAAATGCTTTAAAGTCGTCATTCCCGCAGTGTTTTGAGCGGGAATCCAGATTCCGGACAAGCCGTAATGACAAAAAAATGGATGCCCGCTTACAATCCGCGGGCATGACGGACACATTTAAGTGCGCAGGTCAATAAAATTTAGAATCTTTCACGCTTATCAGGGAATCAAGGATACCTCTTTAGCGACCCTTGCCATAAATGGTAAACTACTTATATGTCTTTTTCTATTCTTGTTCGCGGGGTTAACTGGATAGGCGATGCCGTTATGACCATGCCTGCTTTGCGTGCATTGAGAAAGGCATACCCCGGAGCCACAATAAGCCTGCTTGTCAAGCCTACGGTAATACCGGTTTTTGAAAACAATCCCGATATCGACGAGATAATAGCTTATGATGAAAAATTCAATGGCTTCACAGGGAAACTCAGGCTCGCCCGGCTGCTTCGGAAGAGGAAATTTTCTATGGCCGTACTCCTGCAGAATGCCTTTGACGCTGCGCTGATTGCCTGGCTTGCCGGGGTCCCGAAAAGGATTGGCTACAACAGGGACAGAAGGGGTTTCCTGCTGACGGACTCGGTTCCCTTTAATGGCGAAGACCGTAAGGTCCACCACACAGAATACTATTTGAAACTTCTTTCTTCAGCCGGTATCCCGGCGGGCTTTGAGGAGCCTGTTATCCACCTCTCCCTTGAGGAGCGGCTGCAAGCCCGTGCAGTACTATCTGAATTGAGCAGGCCCATACTCGGCATTAACCCCGGCGCAACCTTCGGCTCTGCGAAACGATGGTTCCCGGGCAGATTCGCTGAAGTGGCGAACTGGTTCAGAAGGGACACAGGCGGCCATGCAGTGATTTTCGGCAGTCAAAATGAGACGGCGCTTGCACATGAGATAGACAAGCTCATTCCGGAAGGCAAGCTGTTTCTTGCAGGGAAGACATCGCTCAGAGAGCTTACCGCACTGATTTCGGAATGTGATGTTATGATTGCCAACGATTCGGGCGCCATGCATATCGCATGCGCCGTGGGCACGCCCACGCTTGCGATATTCGGCTCAACTGACCCTAAGCTTACAGGCCCTATTGGAGAAGGACACGACGTAATAAAAAAAGACTTTTCATGCAGTCCGTGTTTTGAGCGCAGTTGTTTAACAAGAGATATGCGCTGCATGTATACGATCACTTCCGAGGAGGTTTTTTTCAAGGTCAAAGATATGCTCCCTCACAGCAGGGCGGTATTTTTTGACAGGGACGGCACTCTGTGCAGGGACGCCGACTATCTCAGCGATTGGAAGGATTTTGAAATATACCCCGGTATGGAGAGTCTCGGGAAACTTAAGGAGAAGGGGTTTCTTCTTATCGGGATAACCAATCAATCGGGCATAGCGAGGGGGTTGGTTAAAGAATCCTTTACAAAGGATGTTAATGCGGTTTTTGCCGGGACTTATGGATTTGATGATTTTTATTATTGCCCTCACAGTCCCGATGACTATTGCCAATGCAGGAAACCTGCTCCCGGCATGCTTATCAAAGCCAGGGTGCAGCATCACATTGACTTAAAGAGGTCTTTTGTAGTCGGTGACAAGGATGTTGATATGCTGGCTGCAAAGGCGGTCGGAGCCCGGGGCATACTGGTCACCACAGGGAAACAGCAGACATCACCGCATGCCGATATGGTAGTAGACAGTCTTGAAGAAGTGGTTAAGGTAATACTGGCGGATGAAAAGGTTTAAGCTCAAAAAGTCCCCTGCTAAGCTGCTCATTATTAAGCCGAGCTCTCTCGGTGATGTTGTGCACAGCCTGCCTTTTCTCAATGTGATGCGGGAGTCTTTCCCGCGTGCTGAAATCCACTGGGTGATAGCAAAGGGGCTTGAAGGGCTGCTCGAAAACCACCCGATGGTGCAGAAACTCGTGGTCATTAACAAAGACCGGTGGAAAGAAATGAAAAGGATGCGAGGGACAGTGTCTGAGTTCAGAAGTATTATGGGTGCGCTTAAGGACGAATCCTATGATATTGCGGTTGACCTGCAGGGCTTGCTGAGGAGCGGAATACTGACCGCCGCAAGCAAGGCTCCTGTGCGCCTGGGCTTCAGGGAGGCACGTGAAGGCAGCCGTCTCTTTTATACGCAGAGTATAACCGGAGGCAGGGAAATACATGCTGTTGACCGTTACCTGAAGATAGCTTCAGCTATGGGATGCGATATCCGGACTGTTACGTTTCCTCTGCCGCTGGTGAAAGAATCTCGAAAAATCCGCCAGCTGAAACAGGAAACAGGAGAGTATGCGGTGTTTGCCCCCGGCGCCAGATGGAAGACAAAACAGTGGCCTGCGGAGCGTTTCGGGCGACTCTCTTCCCTGCTCGGCATTCCGGTTATTATTATAGGCAGCGGAGCTGATGAGACCCTGGCACAAGAGGCGGCAGCGCACTCCAAAGGCAAAGCAATATCTATGGCAGGAAAAACCGACATCAAAGAATTGATTTCCCTTATCAGGAAGGCCGTGTTTATGGTGACAAACGACTCGGGCCCAATGCATATTGCAGCGGCGTGCGGCGTGCCCGTTGTGGCATTGTTCGGCCCCACCAACCCTGCCAGGACAGGACCTTACGGAAGGGAACACATCATCATAAGAGGAAATAGTGCATGTGCGCCATGCTACAAAAAGAAATGTAAAGACATCAGATGCATGGATTCCATTTCAGTCGATGAAGTGTATGAAAAAATACAGGCAATGGGTTATAGGTAATAGGTGATGGGTTATAGATTTATTTTATTATGAAAGGAGCTTGAGGAAAAAATGAATTATCGAATTGGCGAACCAGGCAGAATTGTAGTGGCCAGATTTGAGGACGGAGACCAGATACTCCAGGGACTTGGCGATATAGCTAAAAAAGAGAACATCAGGGCGGCGGTATTTTACCTGGTTGGCGGCATGAAAAGCGGCAGGTTTGTAGTGGGACCGGAACGGGAAGAAATGCCCCCTGTGCCTGTATGGCGCGAGCTGAAAGAAAGCCATGAGATCGTAGGCCTCGGCACAATCTTCTGGCAGGGCGACGAACCAAAGCTCCATTTCCACGGAGCATACGCAAAACGTGACAATGTAAAAGCCGGCTGCATGAGAGAAAATGCCGAAACATTTCTTGTCCTTGAGGCAATCATAATGGAAATAGAGGGTGTAAATGCCGCGCGGGAGCTTGACCCAATTTCAGGAATGTCCCTTCTCAAGCTACGGTAAGGGTCTGCGAAAGTAGAATTTACACT
>CAWAQG010000014.1:0-151929 GCA_963784135.1 Nitrospirota bacterium
AATATAATATCATACAAATTTCTGCCCGTCCTCAGCAATTGTACGCGCAGAGGGCGCTTTCAGAGCGCCAAGGGGCGGGTTTGAACCACGCCCATTGGTGACTGAGGTCAGTGCTGATTTAAAATGCAGGGGTAGGAAGTTTGCCCCAGCCTGTGTCCGGCGGCAGATTCTTCAAATCGAGGAGCTTCAGATTGTGGATATCCACATCCGCCATAAACCGGGGGACCCTCAGAGCATTTATTGAAAAGAAATCATATGGAGTGCTTATTGCACTATCAGCGATGGTTAGAAAAATCAGTCTCCTCACTACGCCCTTATTCATATCTGTGGATGCATGGTCATGGCCTGCATGATGCCCCCCTGCCAAGTGACTGAAAGGATGAAATACCCAATCGAGAAACCTGCTTACCGTGAAGTGTCTTCTATATAATCTCCACTCATCTCCGGTATCCGCGATGAGTCCCTGCATAATGTAATCAGCAGGCATAAAATAAACAAGATACTTTTCATTATCTTTCAATCTTGTCTTTATTTCCGGCATTGAGAGGAGCTCATTCATTCTACGTTCCATCTTTTGCGTGTCATCCGGAATAAGTGCCAGGGCAACGATGTTGGGACTTGTCCAAAGGGGAAGTTGTTTTATTGTATAGTATCTCAGGAAAAAAACACTCCCTATAGTAAATGCCGCAATGAGAACAAACAGAGAGATTTTTCCTATAATGCTTGAAGGAGTTATTGGTCTTTCGATTTTTTTTGGTAAAAACATTCCCGTTCTTTCCATATATGCTTTATAGGTTTCAGGATACCCATTCATCATTCTCCTCTCCTCGTCCTTGGAGAGGAAATAATAAAGCACTATCATTACAAGCCACAGGACAATGGTAAGAAATCTCGGCCATAATATAGAAAGCCCTATGCCTGCACAAACAAGCCCAACGTATTGAGGATGCCTTATGATGGAGTACAGACCCTTTAAAGCAGTGCCCCTCTTCAGGAACTTATTCGTATATACCTGAAAGGCACAGACAATAAACACTGCGATGCCTGCCACAAAAAGAACTGACCCCATGACACGAATAAATTTCAGAAAGTCATCGGGAGGGACTACCATATGAGGCAGATAAAAAGCGCTCAGCCATCGAGTGGCAGGGTATTTGACCAACTCAAGTAAAAAAGGCGTGAATACGGAATAGAAGAGCCCGGCAAAAGGGCTTATCATTATCAATATCTCAAAACCGATTATAAAGTAGAGCACTATGGCACTACTCAGGACAGTCTTTCTGTTCATTTGAAACCTCATGCATTTGTCCGGATTGCTCCGGCCTCTATGCTGTCGTGGCCGACAAACAATCCTTGCGCCAAATACAATTCAGCTGATCGCAGAATCCGGCAGCCGCGGAAGCAAAACAGTCAAAATTACCTTCTGCCTTCTGGATTGCCCTTATGAGTTCCGCTTTTTTCATACTATCAGTCTTAATGCCTTTTGCCTTTGCCAGCGCTTCAATGTTCTTCAGTTTCATGGCAGATCTCCTTTTTAATGTTTAATCAATTATTCTGTATCCCAGCTTCTCCATGCTGTCTTTTATAATTCCGGCAAGCGCTTCTTCAGTTATCTTTGCTTTATCAAATGCGATAGCTACTTTCCCATCTTCGACATCAATGGACTCAACGCCCTCCATATGTCCCACAAACCTTCTCAACGCAATTGAACATTCATCGCAAAAACTCTTCTCCACATTAAAAGAAATCTTTTCCATCACTTTTTTCCTCCAAAATCCATTCCCCACCCCCAACTACAATCTCCCCAATGCATCATGGCGTTCACCTCCCTTGAAGCCTGTCATTGATATCTCCATCGTATCACATCTGGAACTGCCAGGCAATTATCTCCCTATCATGTGTCCCTGTCATGCCGCTTTCGGGTACTCAATCGAACGCGCATCACTTGACCTCTACCCTGACAACGATATTTTCTGTAGAGGCCACAGGCTTGCCGTTCTTTATCGCCGGAATAAACCGCCACTTCCTGAGACTGTCCAGCAGTATCCTGTTAAGACGCGGATTCTGAGTCGGCCTGGCGAGTTCGACCGTTGCGCTGCCATCGACGGCAATATGGAAGCGCGCCAGCGCGGCGGAATTGAACGCTCCCTCCCGCAGGTCATCCGGAATTTGCGGCATTGGCCGGACGATTGCCCTGGCTCCGCTGCTCGCATACATATTGCCCCTCGACGGGCCCTTTCCGTCATATGGTCCGGCTTGTGCGCCGCTGTTCGCGGAGGTTGCGGCCAGACCCTCACCAGTTGTGGCATGGGCGCCGGCTGGGGCGGCAGCGGCAGGTAACACTACAGCGGTGTTAGTTGTCACCGGACTCTGCTCTGTGCGGGGGACCACCTGAGCCGGCTGTGGCTTGACCGGGGGCAGTGGGTTAGGCTTGGGCACGGCGGCAGGTCGTTTCGGCTGGATGTTATGCGCAGCAGCCGGAGCAGACTGCTCAACCAACTGGACATCGACAGGAGGCGGCTCCGCCGGCTGCCGGGCGGATCTGTCCATAAAATACGCTAACCCGCATAACGCCGCTGCCCAGATCAGCAGGGCTGTCGGCAGCGTCCAGGGCAGGCGGCGCCAGGGGTTGTCAATACCGGCGGTCTGTGTCAATGAAAAACCTCTACTCATTGTACTTAACCGCAATCAGAAAATGTTCAGCTCCGGCACTGCGCGCTCTCAGCATGGCCTGTACTACTGTGCCCTCCGGGGCGGCGCTGTCTGCCGCAACAATGACCTGATCATTCATACCCTTCAGCAGGGGTTTCAACGTTCCTGCCAGATTGTCGAGAGTTACCGGGGTGCTGTCTATCATAATTGAGCTTCCCTTCGTGATGGTCAAAGTTATCGGAGTTTTAGCCTGCATCGGCGCTGCCTTGCCCTGGGGCAGGTTGACCGGCAGGGAATGCAGGTTCTGCAAAGATAGCGATGCGAGCATGAAGGTTGCCAGCAGAAAAAACATAACATCTATCATAGGGATAATTTCTATCCGCCCCCGCCTGGACTGCCGGGACCTGCGCAGTTTCATATAACACTCCCGTTCTTTTCCTGGTCCATGCGGATATGATCGACGAGGCGCGTGCCGAGGCGTTCCATTTCATCCATGGTCCTGGATTGCAGATGCGCGAAGAAGTTAAACGAAAATAAGGCGATGAGGGCGATGATGAGGCCAAGGGTCGTGGCTATCAGCGCCTGGGCCACGCCTCCTGTGATGCCGGTTGGATTGACCAGCCCGCTGCCTCCTATCAATCTGAATGACTCCATCATGCCGACAATTGTACCCACCAGTCCAAGCAGAGGCGCTGCTGTAACAATGGTCTCCAATACCCACAACCCTCTGCTTAATGCCTTCTCGATTAATTGCGCTTCGTCGGCGGCGCGGGATTCAACCCACCATGCGGGATTGCCGCGGTTATCGGAAATGACACCGAAGAAACGACCGAAATAGTTCCCGGGGACAAGAGACGTTGTTTGCTGCTCCAGGTCTGCCCAGGCAAACCCATAGGTCTCCACCAGGGTCAACAGGGGGGCGGGCAGCATGACATACCGCCGGTATATGAATGCCTTATCAAGAACAATTGCGAGGGCCATCACCCCTAAAACCAACAGCGGGTAGATCATCGCGCCGCCGAATCTCAACTCTTCCAAAGCTATGTGTATTGCTTGCATACTTGACCTCTCTATCAAATGGATTGTTTTGGAGGGGAACAAGTTCCCCTCCGTTAAAATAAGTTGCTAAAATAATTTTGTTAGGCCCGCAAAGAACCCAATCCGTGGCCCGTACTGTGGCGCAAAGACGCCGATTCCAGTCCCGCTCCTGATTTCATTCACCTTGTCCAAAACATTGATGATGCTCATACGCGCCTCCATCGGGCCCAGGCACCCCAACGTAAACTTACGCATCGCCCCCAGATTGACCTGGAAGTTACTCGGCACATGCTCTGTATTGGCGAACCCGCTCCGTAAGCCGCTCCCGAAAGTGGCATCAGTGCTGAGCAGCGTTCCCAACCATAGATAGGAGATGCCGGCCGAAGCGGTATAAGTCTGGTCATGGTCCGTATGTATCCAGTTGTTGGCTATGAAGTCCAGCTCATCCTGCCCGAAGTTAAACTGTGCCGATGCAACCTCTTTGGCCATGCTGACCGTATAGGCAAAATTGGCATATGCGGCAAAATTGCCTAAGCGGTAGTTGCCGGTCAGTTCCACACCATAAATTTTCCCCTTTGCATAATTGAAAGGGGTATAGATTATGGCCTGGCCGAATTGGCCCTCGTCGATCAGGTCCCTGACTATCTTGTAGAAGCCATCAACGCCGACATTCAGCGCGGAGGATGATCTTCTGGGTCACCCCGGCGTCGAAATAATGGGACCGTTCCGGCTCAACAGGTGAATTTAAACCCGGTGTAGCATTGGAGGTGTTGGCGAACAGGTCCAGTGACTTGGTCTGTGACCAGCTCGGTAGGCGGCGGGGTGAACTCCCGGGCATAGGCGGCGTGCAGCGTGGTCTCCGGTGTAGCCTTGTAAACCAGGCCCAGACGGGGACTCAGTTGGCTGGCTGTCACAAAGGCGTCCATCCGATCAAACCGGAGCCCATAGTTCACCGTCAATTTATCAAGCGGCTTCCACTCGTCCTGGAGGTATAATGACACGATGGTGTTGCCGTTCTTCGGGTTGTTGTCCTGGATAGTTCGGGCCCGCCGGTAACGTTTCCGTTGGAGTCCACAGGAAAAACCGTGGAGTTATTGTTGCTGACGATATCTTCGTATTGCGCAAAATAGCCCATCCGGACCGTGTGAGCATCGTTCAGGCGGTAACTTCCGTCACCCTGTAATCCGTTGCTGAAACTGCTTCGGAAAACATTCGATGCGACCCCGTTGAAAACAAGGTCGCCGATGGTGTCAGGCGTGAAATGGACGGAAGTGTAATGGGTGACATAGGACAATTGGTAATCGAAGTCCGATCCGATAGAGCTTTGCAAGGCGACAATTCCATAACGATTGGTTTCGTATTGCTGCTCGTTCAGCGTTGAAGAGTCAAAGCCGGTAACGCCGGCCCCTGCCAGGTAATCAGGATTCGGAGCTTGTCCCGGATTGTTGGGGATTTGAAACTTACCATCATAGCTGCCAAGCATCAGGCTTAGCCGCGCCGTGGGATTTATAAGGTATGAAAAATACCCGAAGCCCTTTTCCTGGTCCGTGTGGTCATGGATCGCATTGGAACTGGGCGTGGGGTTTTCGATGCCCAGGTTATCACTTAGGAAGGAACCTGTCACATAATAGGTCAGGTTACCCTTGGAACTTCCGAATTCGAAACTCGGCTGCACGGTATTTAAGCTTCCTCCGTAAAGATCGACACGCCCTCCTGTCTCATAGTTGGCCTTGGTGTCTATTTCGATAACTCCAGCCGAGCGAAGGCCGTACTGGGCCGGCAGTGCGCCATCCAGAAGTTCCATCCGATCGACAAACCGGGTGTCCAGCGACTGGCCGAATCCACTAATCCCCTCGGGTAGTATAATGCCATTGATGCGGTACTGAATATTGGCGTGGTCACCACGCACGTGCAGCTGGCCGAATGAGTCGTTGGCCACGCCTGGAGCCTGTAGTAATACCTGGTTAAAAGACGTGTTGTCCCCCTGGGGCAAAGCAGCAACAGCATTCTGGTCAAAACTGTATTCGCTGCCTCCAGTCTTTGGTGAGAGGCTGTTTCGCGCCTGGTTCAAGCGCGCCGCCTGAACTGACACCTCCAGTGCTTCCTGGGCGGCCATGGTCAGCGTAGTAGCGGCTATTGTTCCGGCCTCTACTGTCACGATGGCGGTGCTTGCCTGAAAACCGGGTTTGTCCGCCAGGACCGCATAGACGCCCGGCTTTACACCCGAAAACACGAAGTGGCCGTTGGCATCACTCTTAGTCTGACCTATGACAGTTTCATCTGGTGATTTCAATATCAGACTCGCCCCGGATAGGGGTCTTCCCAGGGCGTCCCTGATCGTTCCCTGGATTTCGTCTGTTTGAGCAAACGCACCAGCTGAAAAAGATAATAATATAAACAGCGTGATAAGCGCGGTCATTATTTTCATGCATTTCTCCTGTTGTGAAAAAGATTTTACATTCTCGGCAAAGATTCCGGTCAAGCCGGAATGACAGGAATCCGGTAACCCTTCAGCAAGCTACAGGCATTATCAAGCTAAACATATGTCAGTCAGAAGAGGGGATCAGGCAGGGGGAGCGCGGCTGTCAAGCGCGGACCGGCGTATCGACGCTGATAATAATTCCTTTTCGGATACGATCATGCCAAAAAAAATATAAAATACGGCAAAAGGAAAGTAATTGTGAGTTACTGAACATACCTGATGTGCGGCTGCGCAGACAGGACAATCATCATGGTCACAATCATCATCGTGATGATGAAAGGCTATTATAAAAATACCGGCCAGCAGGAGAAACAACGCCAGGCATATAAATATTCTATTACTTTTTTTGTTCAGCATGTAATAGTGCAGTTTCCTTTTTAATGAGAGGCCATTTTTATCATATTATTTAGAATTTGCAAAATAAACGGAATAATTGTGTCTTATGTAAATAGAAATCACTTCTATTTTAAATTATGCCTCTGCATTTGTAAAGGATATCAAATTGGTAATTCAGGGCAAAGGCACTATGTGTTTTTCAGGCATATAAAGAACTGCACTATTACCATAAAGTCAAAAATAGCTGCTTCAATGTCGTCATTCCCGCAGTCTGTAAGCGGGAATCCAGGTCTTTTGTTTCTTCTATGCCCGATTAATACCTTCGGGCATGACGAAAATTTCGTCTTTTTGGTACATAGTGCGTTTGCCCTGATTGGTGATTGCCTTCCGATTGCCTCCATAGACTTAGGCATTCATCTTGCTGTAAAATAACGGATTGAGCACTATGGTTTTACTGAATGCTGCATGGTATCTAAAATGAATACTGTTTAATTTTCTGCGGTTTGTTATATAAATTATGTTTAATAAAAAATTCGGACGGCTGATAAAGAGGGGAATTCTCACTGAAAGGGAATTGAGCGAGGGGCTGAGAGAGTCACTTGCATCGGGCAAGCATATTGAAGACTGGCTGCTTGCAAAAGGCGTTCCGAAGTACGAGATTTTGTTCTGCTTTTCTGAATTCTACGGCTTTCCTTTTGTCGAATACGATGAGAGTGTTATGGCCTCCTATTTTATTACCATGCGTCTCAATATGGAGAAACTTAAACTGCGTCTCTGGTTTCCGCTTTCTGTCAGGAAGGGGCATGCCGAGGTAATTGCTTATGATCCTTCCGACGCCGACCTGATTCAGGACATCAGAGATACTCTCGGAGTTGAAAGTATTGACTTCATTGTCGCGCTGCCTTCAGACCTTATCAGGATTATTGAACATAACTTTGATGTGAACCCTCATTTTAAGGCCACAGCCGGGAGGACGCCGCTGGCCAAAGTGAGGACGTTTCTGGCAGGCAGACGCTCTTTGCTGGCATCCATCAGGACGTCGCTGTCAAAAGGAAGAACGGGACTGGCCTTTCTCCGTACGGGGATATCTTTTATAGCTATTGCCATTGTTCTTTTCAGGGTTTTCGGCATAGGCATTTTTACTTTGTTTGATGCGGCATTGCTGGTTTCAGGAATTGTTATGACTGTTGATGGTATGCTGTGGTATATTCCTGCCCGGCGAACAGGAAAGAAGGCCCTTAACTGCGCCGGGACTGAGCCTACATGGGGTACTACTGTACTTCAGGTAGTCAACCCGGGCAACGACCCTTTGTTTGAACGTAGCGGTAATGTCGAAGGGGCTGCGGCACTGCGTTCGTTCTGGAGCAATCTGTCTCCGGTCATGAGGCGAAGGTTCCTTGCGAGCGACAGGACTGATTTTGCGGAGGAAAGGACAGTCCTGTCATGCCACCGGACAAAAATGGCACGGGCACGCACAGGACTCGCGTTTACGAGAACAGGTGTTGCCTTTATCGGGCTTGGCATTGCATTACTGCGCCAGTTCCGTGCCGGGCCATGGACTTTTTTTGATGCTTCTCTGATTGTGGTGGGTATTGCAATGGCTGCTGAGGGCTTTTACTGGTATGTGCCCGGCCGCCGTGCCGGGTCGATAAGTTTTGATTCGGTCCGGAATTCTCATTCCAGGCAGAGCATATGGGATTTTGCCTTTCCCCCGGCACTGAAGTATCCTGGTCCGGAATACAAGTGCGTTCCGCCGGTCAGGCCGTCCCACGCCCCGGGCATATGGGCGACAACAGGTGTTGCCCTTGAGCGGACCGTGCTTGCAGACAGAAGAAACGTCATGGCGAGACTGCGAACAGTAATGGCCCGGTCAAGGACCGGTCTGGCATTTATCAGGACCGGTGTCGGCATTTCTTCCACGGGTATGGGCCTGCTCGTCTATTTCGGTACCGGCAATAGCTCCTGGGTATTATTTAATTCATTACTGATGTTTGTTGGATTTGCGCTTATCGCTGACGGGATTTACTGGCATCTTCCTGCCGATAAAATAAGAAAGCAATACCCATATTGTTTTGGAGGAATGGAGATTATGGTCCCTGATTATGGGACGCCGGTCCGCTCCTGGAAAAAGGTGGTGTTCAACTGTGATGGGCGCGGCTAAGATCGGGGCCAAAGCCAAAAGGTTCGGGATTCTGGTTGATTGGGGCGCAATGACCCTTGAGGCCCTTAACTCAGCCGACCATTCCGCTTCCGCCAGGGGTATCGAGGTGGAAAGGGTGCTTATATCGGAATATTGCATACCGAAGCATATTCTGCTCCAGGCGCTTTCCGAATATTACCAATGCCCTTTTGCGGAATATGATGAGCGGTTGCCTGTCCCGCCTGAACTGCTGACAGACCTTGATGGTGAAAAACTATCGATCAACCAGTGGTTCCCGATTATTAAGGACGGCGATACGGTCGTCATAGCGGCGAATGACCCCTTGGACCCGGTGGTACATGAGGAAGTAAAAAAGTTTATCAAAGCTGAGAAATATGAATATTGGGTGGCCCTCGGAGAGGACATACAATGGTTCATACAGGACTTTTTGCATGCCAGGCCCGGGTATCTTATCGGTACCGAGAGGACAGGGCTTGCTTTCTGGCGCAACACAATGGCCCAATGGCGGACCAGAATGGCATGCTACAGGACAGACCTCGCAATGGGCAGGACGTATCTTGCTTTTCTCAGATGGGGGTTGGGGCTTATTGCCGTGTCCGACACACTGATGCGCGCACACAAGAATGCATCGTTTGCTTATCTATATGTGATTATGGCGGGTGGATTTTTACTCGCGCTTTTCGGGCTGCACGGTTATTTGAAAATAAGAAGATCAAGAATAAATCCGTCGCGGCATCAGACGCTTGTTGAAGTAACGGCGGCAACTGTGCAATTTCTTGAGAACTATCATTTTATCCCTGATACAGGCATGTATATACCGTCCAAGCAGACTATGCTGGCCCGTCTCGGCGATTTTTTAGCCGACCACTGCACTATATTATATCCTGCGCCCTCCAGCAGGGAGCGGACCCATCTTGCGCGTGAAAGAAATGTTCTGGCGGCCCAGCGTACTGTTGCAGGGTGCTACCGTACTATATATGCGCGGGCGAGGACCGGACTCGCCTTTATCAGGACAGGGGTCTCTTTTGCGGGTCTCGGTTTAGGGCTTATGCACTACTTCGGTTTCAGTCTGCTGACGGCCATTGACTCACTTATGATCTCGGCAGGAGTATTGATGACAATAGACGGATGGCTGTGGTATATGCCGGTGAGGAGGGAGCAGGCCGAGATCCCCAGGTGCCCTGTGCCCCAATAAAGAAGAAAGGTAATGGGTAATAGGTTATAGGTGATAGGTAATGGAAAAAATCAACAACCCATTACCTATAGCCCATCACCTATTACCTGTATTTTAAAATTATGAAGATAGAAAATAAAATCATACTTTCCAATGTATTCAATATCGGACTGATTTTGCTGATAGGCTTTTTTGCAATGCAGAACCTTAATCTCATGCTCACAAAGCTGAGATTTGTTGAGATAGCGGATGATCTGAATGCTTCCTTTCTCGAAATTAGGCTTTCAGAGAAAAATTATTTTATTTACCAAAAGCAGGATTTTCTTCTCGACATTAAAGAGAAGATAGAGAGCGCCGGGCAGTTGCTGGACAGCGCAGGCATGGACATTGTCCGTGCTGTTGGAGAGAACAACTTCGCAATGCTTAAAACACATTTAAAAGATTATGCCGATGTTGTGGATGAAGTGCGGAAAGGCCCTCACAACGATATCAGGCTGAACGCAAGGTTCAGGACGGAAGGTAAAAAACTGCGTGAATTTTCGAATACCATTACCCGCCTTGAGAGGAAAGGGGTGTATGACACTATATCAGGCTCGAAGAGAATACTTTTCTACTCGTTCTGGGCGATAGTTATATGCGCTCTTTTTGTGAGTCGTTTAATATCACGGAAGATAATGTTCTCATTGAGGGAGATAGAGAAGCTCGCCAAATCGATATCCAACGGCAACTTCAACAGGATCGAAGGTAAAATTCTTGATAAAGAATTCGGTTCGGTCATGGCTGCAATAAATTCCATGTCGGATGAACTGCGGCACCGTGAAGAAGCGCTTATCCAATCCAAGAAGCTCGCTTCTCTTGGTATCCTAACTGCCGGCGTGGCGCACGAACTGACTAATCCCCTGAATAACATTTCCATGATAGCGCAGACCTATATTGGACTCTATGATGAACTGGACAGGTCTCAGAAAATCGATTTCATGAGCAAGATCGAGAACGAGACCGAGAGGATAAAAGAGATTATAAAAAACCTCCTTGATTTTTCAAAACCAAAGGAAGCCAACCTGAAAGAGACCGATATCGATACGGTAATGCAAAAGACGCTCAGGCTTATGCAGAACATGCTCGACATCTCCAATATCGAAACTAAATTGAACTTTATCCGGGGCCTCCCCCATGTACTGATCGATGAGTACCAGATATTGCAGGTACTGGTGAACCTCATCACCAATGCAGTACAATCAATGCAGGAGGGCGGGACGCTCTTTATGGCAACAAGGCTCGGCAGCGACGGGGATTCCGTGGAGATCAAGGTCATGGATACCGGAAAGGGCATTCCTCCCGAACACCTGCCTCACATATTCGACCCGTTCTTCAGCACCAAAGGAGAGGGGGGGACAGGGCTCGGGCTATCGGTCAGCTATGGAATTATCAGGAACCACAACGGAGACATCAGGGTGGAAAGCAAGGTGGGCGTAGGCACCACCTTTACGATAGAATTGCCTGTTTATAAAGACGCGTCGAGGAGGACTAAATGAACAACTACAGGATCATGGTCATTGATGATGAAAAAATTGTAGGCGACATGGCGAAGCTGTCTCTGGAACAGGAAGGCTATGCGGTCGAGACGTTTTTGAACGGCGAGGCCGCACTTGAGCGCTTGCGCGAGCAAAAGTTTGACGTGGTGGTTACGGACCTTAAAATGAAGGGGATAGACGGCATGGTAATCCTGAAGACGGTAAAACAGCTTTACCCCGACGTTAAAGTAATCATGATTACCGCATTTGCCAACCTCGATACCGCCATAGAGGCGTTGAGGGGAGATGTCCATGATTTTTTCCCCAAACCGGTCAAAATAAAGGAGCTTAAAGCATCTATACAACGCGCGCTCAGTTAATTAAAATGGTCTCGCAAAAAGTCGAACAAACGCTTTCCCAGACTTTTTGCGCTGTCATCACAATTCGTAATTCATAAATTATGCATTTAAATAAGGTCATAGCATTAGGGAAAAAGATAATCAGGGACACATTCGGCGCGGGCCGTGTGAGTTTCAAGGTAATGTTCTCCAGGCGTAAGCTTCCCCATTAGGTTGACAGTTGTAAAGTAGAGTTTCCGACATTTTGCTCCATGTATTCTGCCGGTGTCAAATCGTCCAACGAATCGTGCGGACGCTGTTCGTTATAATCGATCATCCACCAGTACGTCATCTCCCTGACTTCTGTTAAGCTGTCGAAAAGATACAGGCTTAGAACCTCCTCCCTATAAGTGCGATTAAAGCGCTCGATATAAGCGTTCTGAAACCTGAGCCTCAGGTTCGGTTATCATTTTAATATGATCGATTGCTATTGCAGTGAAACTGCAAGGAACAACCACCTCTACTTCCGTTTTACCGGCGGGGCCACCGATATGGTAAAAAGATCGAGGAGGATAGAGCTGATTTCGATTATTTTAAAAGAGTACGGGTTTAATACACAATCAAAGGGTGATCTTATTATCGGGCGGCTTGCAAATATAGGACAGGAAGAAATGGAGAAGATACTCGATAGCATAGGCAGGCTGATTGCTTATACAAGGCAACTTGATGCGGTATTGCATGACGACAGTAAAGTTGAGCGTTACGCAAAGAATTTCCTGGAGGGGGATTATGAGCTTTAACAGGGGACCATTCTTCGAAACCCATTCCTTCACATTTTGCTGATTATCGCCGCGGGCTTTACGGCATATTGCAATACTTTTCATGCTCCTTTTGCGTGTTGCATCACGCAAAAATCTATTCGAAGTGGGTATTCGTTGCATCACCTAAAAAGTATTCAAAAAAATCTATAATAAGCTTGCGTCATTCCCGCAGTCTTTTAGCGGGAATCCAGAGAAAAATATATGAAGATAGGCATTCATTTAAAAAAAACCTGGATTCCCGCTAAAAGACTGCGGGAATGACGTGTTGGTATTACCAAGTAAATTCATTTTGAATACCTTCTCAAATAATACGACGAATCACTTTCGAATACTTTTCTGATGATGCAATTCCTTTTGTTGACATGTGACTGCTCATAATAGTATATTCCTTGATATGAAAGATATTATTTCATATCCTGAAATGAATTATATCAAACGCAGGATGTCGTCCAGGATCAGGGAGACGATCGGGAAGTTCCCTGTAGTCGTGGTTACCGGCGCGCGTCAAGTCGGTAAGAGCACTATGCTGCAGAATGAATTCCGGGATTTTGCCTATTTGACTATGGACGATTATGAAGTCATGGAAAAGGCACGGCTTGACCCGCAATCTCTCTGGAAGGGAAATGACCATATCATAATCGACGAGGCACAGAAGCTGCCGGGTCTGTTCAATGCCATAAAACTGGCTGTTGATACTCATAAGAAAAAACATTTCATTCTGTCCGGCTCCTCGAATCTTCTTCTTATGGAGAAGGTCACTGAATCTCTTGCCGGTCGGGCGCTCTATTTTGACCTGCTGCCCCTGACATACGGAGAGGCCCGGGGAAATTTATCATCCGTAAATTTTATGCGCTTGTGGGACGGCAGGTACTTTGAGCCTGAGCAAACTGTTGAGGATGTCCCTGCGCTTGCAGTAATGTTGAGAGGTTTTATGCCTTCCGTCTTGCGGATGAAGGACCACGGCGATGTCCTTCTCTGGCTTGAGGGGTATGTGCGGACATATCTCGAAAGGGACTTGCGCGAGCTTTCACAAGTGGAGTCGCTCGTAGATTTCCGTAAAGTAATGCAGACTCTCGCCTTGAGGACCGGCAACATATTAAATCAGGCCGATGTTGCTAAGGACAGCGGGATCAGTCATCCAACTACCCACCGCTATATCAAGCTTCTTGAGATATCGAATATTATACAGCGCATACCGGGTTTTTTCAGCAGCAGGGGCAAGCGCATTGTCAAGGCGCCAAAGGTTTATTTCATAGACCCCGCACTGAGCATATTCCTTTCAGGGTATTTTGATGAGGAATCGCTGGCCCGTTCACGGGAGCTTGGCGGTTATTTTGAGACCCTCGTCTATCTCCATATCCGGGCACTGTGCGAAATAATGAAACCGAGGGCAGGCACTCACTACTGGCGGACCGTGACAGGGAAAGAAGTGGATTTTGTGTTGGAGCATGGGAAAAAACTGTTGGCCTTTGAGGTGAAGATGACCGAGAACCCGACGGCATACGATATCAGGAACCTTATTATCTTTATGGATGAACACCCTGAGACGGTAAGGGGCGTTCTCGTGCATGCCGGTAACGCTGTCA
Source organism: Nitrospirota bacterium (assembly GCA_963784135.1). Lineage (GTDB taxonomy): Bacteria > Nitrospirota > Thermodesulfovibrionia > Thermodesulfovibrionales > Dissulfurispiraceae > JADFXI01. The sequence goes on from CAWAQG010000014.1 coordinate 14,103, forward strand.
AGTGGCTCCATTCAAAAATCATTGCGGTGCCTTGGTGGTGGCTTGACAGGTGATAGCATTAAAATCCTATTAGGTTGAGCGCTATGCAAAGAATTTTCCTGGAGAGGAATTATGAGCTTTAGCAGAGAGTCATCATGAATCAATGAAAAAAACCACGCGGGATGCCTCAAGGGCATGGGAAAAGTTATAATTAACCATGCACCAAATAGTAAAGGCCGCCCTTCGCAAACCAATTGTCCATATTCTGCTTATTGCTGTCATCGGCCTTTTGGCCTACTCCAACACCTTTCATGCTCCTATGCAGTGGGATGAAGACGTTTTTCTTCGTGAAAATCCAATTATCAAAAATCTGGACTATTTTGTTGGGCTGGCAAACGCAAAGGGACTGCCTTTTTACGATGGCTTCATAAACAGGTATGTCGGTTATCTTACTTTTGCCCTTAATTATAAGCTTCATGGATTCAGCCTGTCCGGATACCATATTGTAAATATATTCATACATCTCGCTAACGCTGCGCTCGTTTATTTATTTATTTTAATTACCTTCACTACCCCTTTTATGAGGGAATCAAGCTTAAGCGGAAATTCAAAAGCTGTTGCATTCACTGCGTCCCTGCTATTTGTATTGCATCCCATCCAAACAGAAGCAGTGACCTATATATTCCAAAGGTTCGCGTCATTAGCAGCGCTATTCTGTCTCCTCTCGATTGTGTTATATGCTCATTCACGCATGACTGTTAATATAAAACTTCGATATGCGTCTTACTCCCTCTCAATCTTATCAGCCATTCTCGCCATGAAAACTAAAGAGAATGCCTTCACCCTGCCTCTCCTTATCGCCCTCTATGAGTTCCTGTTTTTCAATGGCGCCCCCAAAAAGAGAATAGTTCGCCTTGCTCCCATATTGTTGACATTATGTATCATCCCATGGACAGTTCTTGGAACGGGCGCGCCCTTGCGTCAGATAGTTTATACGCTGGCAACTGCCGGCGTCGGATATGCGGATATGCCGCGATGGCCCTATCTTTTCACGCAATTCAGGGTCATTGTTACCTATATAAGACTGCTGCTTCTGCCTGTGGACCAGAATCTCATTTATGATTATCCGATCTATAAGTCCTTTTTTCTGCCGCAGGTGATGCTGTCGTTCATATTTTTATCAGCGCTCTTTGGACTTGGAGTCTATTTGGTGATAAAGACAAAAGATAACACTAAAGAGAAAGATTCCGGACAAGCCGGAATGACAAAAAAGGTAACAGGGCTTGCGGTCTGCTGTCATTCCGGCTTGTCCGGAATCGGCTCACGGCTCACGATTCAAGATTCACGGCCTCTTCGTCTTATTGGATTCGGCATACTCTGGTTTTTTATAACGCTTTCTGTTGAATCAAGCATTATTCCCCTTGCAATGCTCATAGATGAATACAGGGTATACCTGCCCTCCGCAGGCTTCTTTATCGCACTCTGCACGGCCCTGTTCATGCTGTTTGCGAGAATCAGGGCTGCAAGGGAAAAGAGAATGATGCTTCAGCTCGTCGGGCTGATAATTGCCGTTTTATTCGGTTTGACCTATGTAAGAAATAGTGTATGGTCTGACAAGATCGCCTTTTGGAAAAATGTAGTGGCAAGTAACCCCAATAGCGCGACGGCTTATAACAACCTTGGCAATGCCTATTTAAGCATCAACCAACCTGACAAGGCCATTGAAGCGCTTAACAGGTCAATAGCTCTGTTGCCTGGTTTTGTCTGGCCCTATCATAATAGGGCAGAGGCATTTATTCAGAAAAAGGAATATGACAGGGCACTCGAGGACTTTGCTAAAGCAGATACAATACAAAAAAATTCCAAGACCTATATTGGAATGGGTAAGATATATCTTGAAAAAGGTAAATCCGACCTTGCCGTTAAGAACTTTTTACAGGCACTTGCCATGAACCCGCACTCCGAGACTGCCCTGTATGGTCTTGCAGTCTGCTACGGACGCTCCGGTAAATATAATGATGCGATACGGTTTTACTCCAGAGCGCTGCATGAAAACCCTTATAATCCAGACGTCTGTCGAAACAGGGGGCAACTGTATATGTTCCATAAGGAATATGTAAAGGCCATTACAGATTTTACCGCTGCTGTCAGTATTAATCCGGAAGACATAGTCTCCATTTACTATTGCGCCGTTGCTTATCACTATTCAGGACAGTATGCTTACGCGGTCCGGGAATACAGCAGGGCCATTTCATTATATGATAAAAGCCCTGTTTTTTATGACGGGCGCGGCCTCTCTTTTTATTATAAAAAGGATTATGCCCGCGCAATTGAGGACTTTACAAAAGCGATTGAACTCAACCCCAAATACGCTCAGACCTACTCCAGCAGAGGCCTTGCTTATTCAGAAATAAGAGAATTTGATCGTGCAATTGCAGACTTCAATAAAGCGCTCTCCCTGGACCGCAACCTTGCAGCTGCTTACACAAACCGGGGGGATATTTATCTCAAAACAGGGGAGAGTGCAAAAGCCCGCAGGGATTTCAAGAGAGGCTGCGCCCTCAAGGACGCTGATGCGTGCACAAGTCTTGGTAAATTGCAATAAGCAGTTTTTATGTAGTAATATTTATCAATAAAAGTAATGCTTGCGAGGTCTAATCAATATGGCTACACTGCCACAGCGTGATCTCATCTCAATGGGCCTGCGAAAAAAAGATTCCGGATCCGGGTTCACCCTTATTGAAACAATCATTACCATTGTTATTGTTGCCTTCGTTGTTACCATGCTGATGGTATATTTCGGCAATGGGATTATTCATAGCTCAGACCCCATTGCCAGGCTCAATGCCGAGGCAAATCTCGCACAAGTTATGGAGAAAATCACGCTCCAGTATACGCAGTATCCTCACTGGCGGCCGAATACTACCTATCCCGCAAACAGCGTTGTTCTTCCTACGACGCCGAACCATAACGGTTACTTATATACCACTACCGGCGGCGTGACAAGCGGCTCCGTGGAACCATACTGGAGTCTTACAGCCCCCGGCACTACTTCGGACAACGGGTTTACATGGAAATGGGCTACGTCTTGCGCGCCTGATCTGGCCGGCACCTGTACTGGTGCGGTCGGCTGTACCTGCCCGTCCGGATTACAGGCCCTCATCGGCGCTGAAGGTGGAACAGGAAACAGCACATTCGGCAACTTTAACGTCACCCAGAACCGTTTCATCAAATTCGATTCAGGCGGCAATGAGGTGAGCCTTGCCGGCAACACCAGTGACCAGCTATATGGGCGGTTTCTCAAGGTCACCATCGGTCCCCCGGCTAATGCGCCCATTAGCCAGACAGTAACGACCCTGTTTGTGCTGCGGTGAGGATGATGGTCAAAGTATCCGGGAATGCGGTAGATAAAAGCGAAAGCGGGTTCACCCTTATTGAAATTATTGTTGCCCTGGTACTGCTTGCCATCATCGTCGCTGTTGCGGGGTTGGGACTGGTCAAGGGCTCGCAGGGTTATATCTTTGCCCAACAAAATTCTCAAACCGTTCAGATGGCCCAGATCGCCATGGCGAGGATTGTCAAGGAACTGGGCGCCTGCAACAACATCAATTCTGTAACAGCGAATTCTGTCAATTACACAATCGATTACGGGAACGGGAGCGGTGCGGTCAATTCCACCATCACGTTCTCAGGCAGTGCGGTCCAGATCAATGGAAACACCCTTATTGATAATGTCACTGCTTCCGGACTGACTTGCTATGATGCCGGGTCTAACACGACATTAACAGCGGCGAATGTGCGGAGGGTTGATTTCAGCCTTACGGTGACCGGGGCGGACAACACGCCTTCCACTTTTACAAACAGCATCTGTATAACAGAATCATACTGGTAGGAGAGGTTGATGCGTTTAACGAATCAAAAGGGCAGTGTGCTGATTGTTCTCGTCATCGCCATGCTGATGATGTCAATACTCGGCGCCGGTGTCTACAGCCTGACAACATCGTCCTCTTTTAGCCAGGTACTGGCTAATGACAATGATAATGCTTATGAACTTGCCAGGGCGGGGATCAGGTACGGGGTCGCCAACAATCAAAGTCTGACAACTCAGCAGACTTTTTACATGCCTGATTCCAATCATTTATTCCAGGTTTCCGTTACCAATGGAATCATTACAGCCACAGGAATTGTCAACCAGGGCTCTTTTTGGGAGGCATCAAGGACGCTTACCTATAACGTTTCCTGGGCGCCTCAATCTCCAACCCCCGGCCTTATAACTTTCCAGGGCGATATGCCCAGCTTTGGTGCTCCGGACACTGGCGGGAACACTCCCGGAAGCTCCATCCAGGCCAATACGGGCACCAATAGCCTCAATTTGGGAGGCAATGTTAACAACAGTTATGGCTCCGACTGGTATCAGGGGAGCAGCATAGTCGGATCCTGCAACAACGGGGCCTGCAGTTTCGGCGCAGGACTCAACGTATATTTTGATTTTACTTTTGCTACTCAAGATCCCTGCGCCGGCAGCACGTGTTCTGCCGACGGATTTACCTTTGCCGTCATGAGCGCGGTTAACAATACTCGGGACCGTACCGGCGGCGCTCCGCCAGGCTATAGTGCGGGTGAATTGATGGGCTATGCCGGACCGGGAAATACTTCTGACGGGCTCGGACTGAAGCCTCCGAAAATGGCGCTGCAGTTCGATACCTATCCCAATGGCGCCGGCAACATCTGTTCATCCGGCAGCAGAGATGATCCCTCACCGTTTATCGATAATGTGTCGCTCATGTTCTGGGGAGCAAGGTCGCCTTCCAGTAGCTCGGAACCTTCAGGCGAGTCAGTGCCGTCCGGCAATACATGTCCAGCCGCAAACTTTACATGTGTTATTAACGGCGTTAGTGGCCAGCCGTGTCCGGATGCGAGTTTTGACGACAACGTGCATGGCGCAGGCGGAACAGGCACTGATCCCCAGAATAATACGGGACCCGGCGACAGCACGGGGGCTTATTATCAGTTTACGAATTTGTATAACGGTCTGGGTGGGTGTGGGAACTATGGATGCACATGCTCAAATATGCCTGCCAATAAGTGTGGTGGGAATGGGCAACCATTATGCCTAAGTCCTGCCGGCACCTGCAACTGGATGGAAGACGGATATACATACAGCGCCAGGATGGAAATTGTCCGCCCTACTTTAATAGATCCCGATGGGACCTATCATTACCAGATCAAGGCCTGGATTGTGCGTCAGGATCTGCAAGGTTTTTCAGCTGTCTCGACAAGCCACTTCAAGGATGTCATGGTGCCGTTTTCTGATATATCTGCCCAAATTAACAAGACTGTCAAAATCTACTCTCAGGACCACAGTGATTTCAGCAAGATATTCTTCGGCTTTACCGAAGCGACCGGCGCTGCCACACAGCAGGTCACGATTGCCAACTTTGAGGCTTTTTTCCCGCAGAGCACTTGCACATCGCCAACACCCACTATCTCACCTGGAGGGGCAAATTTCACCGCGGCCGGAGGATCAAACAGTGTCAGTGTTACGCCATCAAGTACCTGTCCCTGGATGGCTACGAGCGCTGCTAACTGGATAACGATTACGTCGGGCAGCAGCGGCACAAGCGCCGGGAACCTCAATTATAATGTTGCCGTCAATAACGGAGTTGCGAGGACCGGTTACATTGATATAGCCGGCGCTAACTACACCGTCAATCAGAGTGCTGTCACTTCACCTACCTGTACGCTCACGCCCGGTTCCAGCAATGTTTCTTACAACACCAGCACCAGCCTGACATGGACAGTCACTGACCCGACCAGCGCCTCATGGGCTTCATCGCCGGGTGGGACATGCGGTCCCGCCAATCTGCTGACAGGCGGCAGTTGCAATACAGGCAGTCTTAACGCGCCGGGAACAAATACATTCACACTTAACGTCAGTAATAGCGGGGGCAGCAATAGCTGTTCCGCTACGATAACTGTGGGATGCCCGACACTATCATCCATCACTCCGACATCACTGCCCAACGGCACACAAGGTGTTGCGTACACCACGACAACGCTTGCTGCGAGCGGAGGGTATGGGACGCTCACATGGGCCCTCGCTGCGGGCAGCCTGCCGCCTGGATTGACCTTTAATACGTCCACCCGCACAATCAGCGGCAATCCGACTGCTGCCGGAAACTATACATTCACAATAAGTGTCACCGACCAATGCCCGCATAGCCCGCAGACGAATAAACAACAATATACTATTACGATTACGAGTCCTCCGCCGACCTGTACGCTCACGCCCGGCGCAAACATTGTGGCATACAACGGCACCACTGGCCTTACGTGGACAGTCACTAACAGTCCGACCAGCGCCACATGGACCACATCACCAGGAGGTACCTGTGGGTCCCCCAGTGCATCAGGCGGCAGTTGCACGACAGGCGGTCTCACCACGCCAGGTGCAAATACCTACACACTTACAGTTACTAACGCAACAGGCAGCAATCAGTGTTCATCAACAGTCTATGTTGGTTGTCAGGGCTATCGTGTATGGGACAATTACAATAATACTGCACGGCCCTTCTTAGTGGCAGGTGGAGCATGTGTAACCGGCGTGACCCTGGGTCAAGAAATTACTAATGGAACGCCTCAACTTCACGTTGGCGGAACCGTCACGCGTTATGCAGGCGGTGCTGCCAACTGCAATGGAACAGCGAGCGGCTCTATTTCATATACTCAAGCCATGGACGCCAACATCACAGCAAATGGCCACAGCGGTAGCTGCCAGGTCTGTTATGATCCTCGTGTTGCTGGGGCGGATACGGTTGGAGATCGCACTGGCGGTACGACTTGTCATTAAGTTAAGTTAATTACAGCCCCGGAGACACTGTTACTGACAGGTAGACGGCTAAAGCGGCAATTAAGATTGGAGTAGTGCGTCCAACGCTTCTTTACTTTTGTCATTGCTGACCCTTCGTGAGCGAAGCAATCTCCCCCGATGATCATTGCCCCCCAAAAAGTCTTCGACTTTCAGGGGACCCTGTCATTCCGGCTTGTCCGGAATCTTTTTTTCAGACAGATTCCCGACAAGCAGGAATGACAGCAAGTGGAGATTCAGTCAAAACAAATTATTGTACGAACCCGGTAGTGTTCGTTACGGTGACAACAGCAGTCTGAGAACCACTGGTGAGGGTAATGCTGATGTTGGCCGCGCCAAGATTAGGATTTCCAAAATTATCGAAGGTTATGGTTGTCGGCGTTGCAGTCACGCTGCCGGAGAACGTATGGGTATTGGAGGTCTCGCCGGGCAGATTGATATTCGCAGCCGCCGCATTGTTAAGAAGCTGGTATGACGTGCTGTTGACCTGGATCCCCCACGTGCTCGTTTCGCCCAGCGCCTTAATCTGGGCAAATCTCAGATGGGTTTTCAGAGTCGCAGCTTCCGAGACAACACTAATAGAATTAGTGGATGAAATCCTGGAAATCGCCACTGCAGCGATGATAGCGATGATTATCAGCACCGCAATCACCTCGATCATGGTGAAGCCTTTATCTCTATGACCAACAGGCAGCATTCAATTAAAAACCACAGAGAACGCAAAGTTTTGAAACAATGAGTTCTCTGTGGCCGAGACTTTTACAACTGCATCAATTTGCAAAGTTACAATTATTGCAAGACCACAGTTTTAGTTGGGATTGCTCCGGCGCTTGTAGCTTGCAAGTTATTGAACCATGATGGTCCACTGATTATTGTAACAGTTACGGAGGGTAAGGTACCGCCATACTGTATTGTAAAATCTCCCTGATCTTGAGGGGCGCTGGCAGCAGTACATCCACTAAACACACCGGCAGCACTTATGGTGCCTGGATTTGGATTTTGCTGGGCAAGCAGACATTGGGCGTAAGCCATAGTTACCTGGGACGCGCCGGAGGCCACAGCGCCCTGCAATGCGGATATCTGCGCTTGTTGCTGCAAAGACTGATACTTTGGGATAGCAACGGCAGCTAAAATACCGAGAATCACCAATACAGCTATAATTTCGATAAGGGTAAAACCTTCCTGGTTAGTTAAAATTTTCCTCATGTTTTTCATTGCAATATTCTCCTTTTTATTAAAGATCAGGCCGATATATTTTTAACATTTTTGCTGATAAAAAAACAACCTTTTTTAGTCATTCTGTTTTAGTCATTCAGTGAGGAGAAGCCATCTTGGTCAAGTCCCACATAGGCATGAAGATCGCCAATGCGAAAAAGCCTACCACAACAGCGAGGGCAACTGTCAGCACAGGCGCTATCAAGTCAGCCAGCCTTTTTACTGCATGTTCCACCTCCTCATCGTAATGTACAGTGATTTCCCTGAGCATTCCCTCAAGATTGCCTGACTCTTCCCCTATGGCAACCATATTGACCACCATGGGAGTAAAGAACTTAGCATTTGTCAGCGGCCCAGCGATACCCTTTCCCTCCTCCATCTGGTCCCTGATCGAATTAAAGGCACGGGATATGGCCGAGTTTCCGATAGTCTCGGAAAGAATCGTCATGGCGCTCATTATGGGTATGCCGCTTGTTATCAGTATGGCGAGGATGCTCGAAAAACGGGACATTGCAGCCTTTATAAACAGCGGGCCGAAAACCGGCAGGCGAAGAAGAAAGGAGTCTTTTACGAATCTGCCGTTTTCAGTTTTAAAGTATAATCTGAGTCCGAAAACAAGAGAAAATATTCCGAGCAGCATAATATGCCAGTATCCCAGAAGGGCATGGTGCATAGCTATGGCAATTCTTGTCGGCAGCGGGAGCACAATGTGCGCTGATGCAAATATAGATGCAAACTTCGGCACCACGAAGCCGAGGAGGACTAAAAATGCAAGACCGAGCGCTACAACAACAACCTTGGGATACTGGAGCGCGGAGTTAATATCGGATTTCACCCTGTTTTCATGCTCCAGGATGTAAGTCAACCGTTCCAGTACCTCGGGCACATTGCCGCTTGTCTCGCCGGCGCCCACCATGCCGCAATACAAAGGGGAAAAGATGGAAGGGCGCCTCTGCATGGCGTCCCTGAGCGAAGCTCCCTGTCTGACATCTTCCTTTATGGAAGCAGCCGCTTTTTTCAATGCAGGGCTCTCTGTCTGCTTTTCGATGACTTCAAGAAGACGCAGAAGGGGTATACCTGAGCGGAACATGGAACGGAACTGCTTCGAGAAGAGTATGAGGTCGTTGGCTTTTACTGTTGAGGTCATCCTCTGAAGCCAGCTGTCGGAAGGGCCTTTTTTTGCTTCTGCGGCAGTGACCCGGACCGGTATCAACCCTCCTGAAGCGATAGCGTCTTCGGCAGCAGGTACGGAGGCCGCATCGATCATTCCTTTTACCGTCTTCCCAAAACTGTCAATTGCCTGATACTGATAGGTCATATGCTTTTTATGACATCACCACTGCTTCAGCTTCATCGAGCGTCGTAATGCCCCTGAGGACTTTGTCGGCAGCGTCCTGTTTAAGGGTTGTCATCATGCCGGAGGAAACCGCCTCGCGGGCTATCTCATGCGCCGGCAACTTTCTCAGTACCATTTCCTGTATATTCTCATCGTTCACGAGGACCTCGAAAATGCCGGTCCTTCCTTTGTATCCTGTATTAAGGCACTGCTGGCACCCCCTTCCATGCATAAAGACCGCATCTTTCATACGGTCGAGACCCCAGGCAGTGAGGGCCTTTAGAGGAGGGACGTACTCCTCCCTGCAGTAAGGGCAGATGGTCCGGACGAGTCTCTGGGCAAAGGACACCAATAAGACCGACGAGACAAGGAACGGCTCTATGCCCATATCAATGAGCCTCGAAACAGCCCCGGCAGCATCATTGGTGTGCAGGGTGCTCAGCAGCCGGTGTCCTGTCTGTGCTGCCCTGACCGCGATGGAGGCCGTCTCGGAATCGCGGACCTCCCCGACCATGATGACATCGGGGTCCTGTCGAAGGATGGCCCTGAGACCGCCCGCAAAGGTCATGCCGGCTTTGACATTCAATTGTATCTGGCGGATGCTGTCGACCTTGTATTCCACGGGATCTTCGAGAGTAATGATGTGCACATGCGGCTCATTGATCTCCTGCAGAATGGCGTACAGACTGGAAGTTTTCCCGCTGCCGGTGGGCCCGGTGCTCAGGATCATCCCGTATGGTTTATGAATAATACTCTTTATCCTTGCCACGTCTGTTGCCGACATGCCGAGACGGTCGAGGGTGAAAATACCGGTACTGGTATCCAGAAGTCTCATGACAAGATTCTCGCCGTAAAGGGTGGGAACTGTAGAAGCACGCACGTTGATCAGCTTGTGGCCCAGCTTTAGTGTGAAGCGCCCGTCCAGCGGGACCCTCGATTGGGTGATATCCATATCAGCCAGAATCTTGATGCGGGCCACCACCGCCGGAAACATCGACCTGGGGGGCGCCGGCATGCTGTGGAGCCTCCCATCGATCCTGAATCTGACCTGCACCCCGTTCTGCTGGGGGCTTATGTGAATATCGCTGGCACGTTCCTGGATAGCGTTGGCGAAAATGGAGTTCACCAGCCGTATAACTACAGGGGTGTTTAACGCCATGTTCTGTATCGCTTCGACCTGAATATCCTCCGGCTGGTCTAACGCCCTTTCAAAGGCAAACTCCTCGCCTTCCATGCCCTCCACAACGCCTTCCAGCCCCGTTTGCGCAGTGTATATGCTCCTGTGCAGGTTCGTCAGCTCTGTTTCTGTGCAGACGACCGGCTCAACCTCGCAGTTTGTCTGCGCCTCGACAGAGTCCAGCGCGTTGATGTCGAGGGGGTCAATCATCGCTATGGTGAGGAGGCGGCCCCTTTTAAGCAGGGGGGCAACCTGATATTTCTGGGCCAGGTCATAGGGAATAACGCCGGAAAGACCTATATCGATCGGAAATTGGTCCGGATGGTACTTGCCTATCTTCATCTGTCTGCAAAGCAGATCGCAGATCTGCATTTCGGAGACAATGGAATGCCGCGCAAGATACTGTCCGAGCTTCACCCCCTCCTTTTTTTGACCGTCCAATGCTTTTTCAAGCTGGTCATCGGTCAGAAGCTCGCACTCGACCAGCATTTCTCCCAATCGTTTCCTGATAATCACGATCTTTCCTCCGGATTATGGTAAAAAACGGTATCGTCATCCCATGTATCCAGGACCCTCGCGCCGGCGGGCATTGGCGGGGGCAGATGCTTCAGGGCTTCCAGCGCGGCTTTCCCATCATTAAACTGTTTTTTCACCACAAGCGCAAACACCATACCTTCCCTCCGGTTCCAGAACGGGAAAAGCATCACTTCGGGCCGGCTTCCCGCATATGATCTGAGCAGATTATATGCCTCCATCAATGTCTTTGCGCGCGCGACCTGTATAAAAGCTTTTTTCGACATGCTGTCGCGTGAGGCAGGGATGGCAGGAATGATAACGGCTTCACCGGCGCGCACCATCTGAATGTTGTCAATGCGAGGGTTTGCGTTCACGAATTTCCTGAACATGCCGCGATTATGAGAACCAAAAATATCATAGAACACATGCCACATGTTCCGGTCTTTTTCCATACTCAGTTGCCCGAGAACGGAAGGGGCGTTCTCCCTTTTTTGAAGGCCGGAGGCATCCGCTTTCGGCGTTGACGCGACAGCAGCAGCTCCCGGAAAATATTTTTTTATCGGGGAGACCGCCTGCAATAACGGTCCATAATAGGTAAATGCGAGAAATGAAAGCAACACTATTAGTATTATAGCCATGAACGCCGGCCGCGGATTGGCCGGCCTGCTGCGCCGGTCGAGGGTGAGTCTGCCTGCGCACGATCTCACGAGGGACCATCCGGCCTTCACGCGGTTCTGGATTATCAGGGAAAGGACAATATGATGGCACAGCATATTTATGGACCGGGGGTTGCCTCCTGTTTCCCAGTACAGGGCAAACAGTCCGGGCCAGGTAAACAGGGACCGGCCTGCTCCATCCTCGCTCGTTTGGCTGATACGGTACGCTACCATACGTCCGGTTTCCCGTAAGCCGAGAGGCGTCAGAGAGTAACACAAATTGACCCGGTTGGCCAGGTTCGCCAGCTCTCCGATTTTTTCCCTGAACTCCTGTTGGGCGAAAATCACGATCTGGAGCAGCTTGCAGTCATTGGTTTCATAATTGAGGAACTCACGCAATATTTCGAGGCAGAAATCGGGCAGTTTCTGTCCCTCGTCGATCAGGAGGACCACTACTTTCCCCTCTTCCACCCCTTTTGCGAAAAGGCGGCTCTTAATCGCTTCCTTCAACTGCCATTCAGTCCTGCTGTCCATAATACCGTCCGGCGCTGCCAATCCGAAATACCCTGACATACCGGAAAGGAACTCATGGGAACTCGAAAAGGAGGGGTCAAGAATAAGGTGCATCTCTATTGCATCATTTCCTGCCTCATTTGAAATCTGCTGGATGAGTTTCCTGCATAAAGTCGTCTTTCCTGTGCCGACCTCTCCGAGCACCACGTTTAACCCACGCTTCAGGCGAATGGCCATCTCGATATTGTGCAAACATTCCACATGATTGCGCGAGGGATAAAAGAGCCCGGGATCAGGAGAGTTGGAAAAGGGTTCTCTTTTGAGATTCAGGATGCTGAAATAGTCCATAGTCGCTTATTCCTTCGGTGTTGCATGACCATCATGATTAGCCGCGGCAACCTCGCCGGATTGCGGCAAAATGTACGGAGTAATGAATATGAGTATCTGGTCCGAGGAATCGTCCCTGGAGTCTCCCTTGAAAAGCTGTCCCAGGACGGGAATGTCCTGGAGCCAGGGCACTCCGGTCACATTATGAGTATGATTCTGACTGGTCAGTCCTGATATGACAATAGTCTCGCCATCCTCCACAATCAGCGTTGTTTCGGTCTGTTTCTTGATTATGAAAGGGTTCCCCTGTACCGTATGTGACGTGTCGACGTCATTCTTCTTTACGGCGATAATCATTTTCAGGTTTTTGCCGTTAATGACATGCGGGGTTATCTCGAGCCTGAGGACCGCATCAACAAAGTTTACGGTCGGCGTGGAACTTCCACCGGACAATGTGTACGTTACATAAGGCACTGTCGTGCCGCTTTCGGTAAATGCCTTCTCGTTGTCAACTGTTGTGAGGGAGGGGCTCGATATTATGTTGGCCTTTCCTTCAGTCTGAAGGGCCTGCAGCTGGGTCTCAAGAATGTTGCCGCCGATAGTCCCCCACATAAGTCCGAGCGCCCCAACACCGCCTGCCGACTGTATGGCAGTTGATGAAACAGGGAAACTCACGCCCATGCCCTGACCGCTGAGCCCGGTGGACCCCGAGGTGGGAGTATAGCCGCCGGAGCTGTTGATAGCTGAGGTGCCTGTGGTAACAGGATTTGTTGGGCCGGAGCCGGAACCGGTTGTACTCCCTGAAGAGCCGGTGGTAGTGGATGCTCCTCCTCCAGGCGTTATCCAAAGATTGCTGCCGCTGCCGGCCAGGTATGTCTTCATGATGCCGCCCCACTGGATGCCGAGGTCCCGAGCCACATCCTTTGTCGTCTCTACAATATTGGCACGGATGAGGATTTGCGGGGTCGGCTTGTCGATTTTCTCTATCACTGACAGCATTTTTTCAATGTCTTCGTGTGTCGCCTGTATGATAAGCGAGTTGCTGTGCTGGTCCACCCGAACAGAACCGCGAAGCACTCTCCTGTCCTTGTCTTTTGTCAGAAATTCCTGAAGGTCATCCATGAGAGACTTGGTATCAGCGTAGTCTATTGGGACGACTACGGTAGAGAGAGGACTGAAAGCCGTGTCCTGCAGTTCCTGGGCTTTCAGCTTTCCCCTGGTCGTTTCCGCCTTAAGCTCCTGCTCCAGATCGTCATTGGACAGGACACGGAGGATATCACCCTCCCAGACATAGGTCAGGCCATAAGCTTTCAACAGGCTGCTGAAAGCTTCGTTCCACGGGACCTTTTCAAAATTGATGCTCGTTATCGCTTTGATGTCATCTTTTATAAAAAGATTAATATTCATCTCCATGGCCAGTGCGCGCAAAATAGCTTTGAGCTCGGTATTGTGAAATTTCAGGCTGATTTTTTCGGTCGGCAGCGGTCTTGCCCTGCTGCCGGAAATCTCCTTCTCAATTTGCTGCTGGTAGTCAGAAATAGTAACGTTCTTTTTGACCGGAGAAGGGGAATGGCCTTTTGATGTTTCCGCGAGTTTCTCCCACTCGTCCTTCGCCTGAACAGGAGCAGGGGCTTTAGCTTCCTGCTTACTGCCGGCACATCCTCCCATGAACAGTATGAAAAAAAATGAAATAATCGCCGAAAGTATTCTTTTCCCCGCGCCGGACATAATCGCCCCCCTATTCAGATAATGGAATCTCAAACTCTGTTTTCTCTTTTCTGTTCTCTATCAGCACACTTGAAGGCGAAATCTTTTTCACAAAGAACCCCTCCTTGTCCAGGGGGTCGCCGACCAGGTACTCGTTATCGTTGATGACCGCAACCTTGCGGCTGCCTCTTTCTGTATAACCGGAAAACTCGAAAAGAGACTGCAGCGAGGCGGTGCCCTTGGACAGGCTGCCGTATCCAGCCCCGCCTTTACGGTAAAAAGGATTGCTCCCCCACATGCTCCCGGCCCGGCTTGCAACGTACATATCATAAGGAGAGGGCATCTCGCTGCCCATAGTTGCAGTCGTCTGCGTGATGAAAGACTGGAGGTCCGCTGCCCTCATATTCGCATCGGGCGCCGCCAGTCTTACCTTCGAAGCGATTATAAAATTGTAAAGGCCATATAGAATAACGAGTGCCATAACACTTAAGATAATACCCTGTCTTTTCCCCGCATCAATCATTGTCTTCAACTCAACTCAAGTATTATTTTCATTTTGAAATCAAGTGTCCGTCCATCCGGCCCCCGCTGTATTGAAAGATTTTCCAAATTTTCCACATAGGGCAGCGTGCCTATATTCGCCATCACGGTCCTAAAATTTTCAAAGCTCCCTTCGAGCGATACATTCACCGCAAGAGACCGGGCATGGGCGGAGGCATCGCTTAGATCAGGGTTAATATAATTTACAGCGACCGCGGACTTTCCTGCAATGTCCCGCACCGCCGTCAAGGCGCTGCCGACATCAGCCTTCCTGAGAGCGGTTTTTACGGGAGCGGCAAGGGCCGGTAATTCAGCCTGCGGAGTTTTATTAAGGGCCTCATAAAGCGGCAGCAGGGTTTGATGCTGCTCAAGCCGGTATCGTGCATCGCTGATTTTCTGCTCCAGGGCCACTCTGGACAGGTAAGCGGGAATAATGGCCGCGCAGACAAACACGATAACAGCCGCGAGGCTTGAGAGCAGGTTCGACATGCATTCCCTGGGAACAGGGATTGTCCAGCCGATTTTTTTCATTTGTGCGGCCCCATTTTCAGATTGAGCGCAAAGGTGAGGAACGCGCCCTGCTTTGAGGATTCTATCTTGCTCGTCGAAACATTTACTTCGGAAAACATCGGCGAGGACCTTAGTCTCATCACATAAGAGGCGAGCAGAGTCTGGAGTATATTCTCATTACCGGTGATAATCCCCGCTACTACAGAGGTGTTTTCAGCCTTAGCTGCGCCTTCCTTTGCCTGTTCCGCAAAGTCGGCGCTTAAACTGGTTAGGCTCACGGACTCCGGGGTAAGGGACGCCAGTTCTCCGATAAGGGCCATTCCCCTGTATCTCTTGCCGAGCTCCAGGTAGTTTTGCTGTTTTTGCTTTGCAGCAGCAGCTATCTGGAGGAATGTTTCTTTGCTGACGAGCGGCGAGCTTTTGTGCAGTTGCTGCTCAAGCCGGGCCAATTCCGACCTTTTGTGGCCGATATCGAGCCATTCGTAGGCAATAGCCGCCGAACATGCGAGGAGCGACACTATTAAACCCGCCAGAATGGCCCTGTTAAATTTCACGACATAGGCGGCCTTTTTTTTGTCCTTGAAGGAATGGAGGAAATTGGGCGTATAGGCATTGTCCGACAGGGCCATGCCCAGTGCAGGAATAAATGAATTCCGTTCATCAAAGCTGCTCGTTTGCAGCACCTGCTCAAGCGGGTCAAAAGCGCCGCACCCGATGCCGAGTTGGGCGCCGCAATAGTCGATCATAGATTTAGACACAGGCATTACACTCGAAATATATACTTTCTCAACCTTGTCATATCCGAGGGTCGTGGTGAAATGCTCGAAGGTCCTCTCCATTTGACGCACAATCCTTTCCAGAACAGTAGCAACAAAGCTGTCAACCTTCTCCCTTTCTATCGAGAGGCCGTTAGCGAGGACAACAGGATTATCGCTGCT
The DNA here is from genome assembly GCA_963784135.1 of Nitrospirota bacterium. Lineage (GTDB taxonomy): Bacteria > Nitrospirota > Thermodesulfovibrionia > Thermodesulfovibrionales > Dissulfurispiraceae > JADFXI01. Next base: position 30,385 of record CAWAQG010000014.1, read on the forward strand.
CTGCGTGAAGGCAAGAAGGATTTGTCCCGCTTCGACATGGGAACACTTCCCGCCTTCGCCGGCCCGGCTGTTAATGTCCTCCATCAGTGTCTCAACTATGCTATTAATGCCTGTCTTGATATCGCGCGTCATTGTCAGTTTCCCGACGGTGTACAGGTCGATGCGGGAATAGTTGTTGCCGATAAACAGACATGCGGCCTGTTTTTCAGGCAGTGGCATCACGTTATTCAGAAAGATATTCTGGACTGCAAACGAAACGATTGACGCGCCTGCGAGCGGCACCCCGATTTTTGAGAAGATTTTCCTGGTCCCTTCTACGGCCTCAAGTGGAGCGGAATAACACATGACATCAAGTTTTTCATTGCCGCCCTCGCGTATTTGTCCCCGCACTTCGTAGTCCAGGAAAGAGTCTTTCTCGGTAATGGCCACCTCTTTTTTCAGGGTCCAGAAAACGGCTGCTTCGAGATTTTTGGCCGACACCTTCGGAATGCGAATAAGCCGCACCTCGACCTCTACAGAGGACATGATGGCCCATGTTTCGATCAACTTCACGCCGCTGCAAAAAGGGACTACCACTGACCTCAAAAAATTATTGAATTCGTCGGACCCTTTCTCAATATCAGCCGGGATGGGAATGCTCTTGCACTCTACAATTTTCCATTTATGCGCGGACCTCTCTGCCTTGACCAGATTTATACTTTTATAGCCGATGTCAACGCCGACAGTCACCGAATGAGAAATTGTTTTTGTCTTCGAGCGTATTAATTTGCCTGCCTTGATAACTGTGGATCGCCCGGGCTGGGGTGGGTGTTGAATTCCGGTCCCGCCACTCTTGCCGCGTATTACGTTAAGAAGCCTTTCGGTCGATGTAGCTTCATCGAATAAGATTTTTTTCATCCGATATATATTAATTTAAATAACTCAGTTATTGCAAAGAATTTTCCCATATAGAGTATGAACTATTCAGGATAAAGCATAAGCATATTAGCAATATCCATGCCATAAAAGAAGACTTCTTCTCTTATTGATAAATATAATAATAATTAAAAGCCATAGATAACGTATTAAGGGATATTTCATTAATTATGGAATAATTCCATAATTAATGTCCTGATAGTATTTTGTACTTTGGGATTACACATTTTGGTAGTGGTACAGTTCATTTTTACTCTGTATCAATTAGTCCTTCGATTCAATCACCGGCATGTATTGAGAATTATCTGTAGTCGCCATTTCTCGATATGTGGGCCGGACGTTACCAGCCCACTGCTGATAACCCAGGTGATACAGAGTAAAAACAAACTGTACCACTACCCACATTTTGATTGACTTCTTAAATCAGTTATGTCATATTTATGACATGGGATTTATGACCCAATCAGATAGCGTCAGTTCTATGCAGATTATAGGAAATTCCCATGCTATCAAGCGCATTTATGAATTGATGGCCAAAGTGGCCTGCTGTCAAAGTACCGTCCTTATGTCGGGAGAGAGCGGCACCGGCAAGGAACTTGTTGCCAAATCGATCCACCTTCACAGCGAAAGGGCTGACAGGCCGTTTGTCCCTGTAAATTGCGGCGCCATTCCTACGGACCTGCTTGAGTCTGAATTGTTCGGCCATGAGAAGGGCGCTTTTACGGGGGCGATTGCGACGAGGATCGGAAGATTCGAGCTTGCTGATGGGGGAACAATACTTCTCGATGAAATCGGGGAGATGCCGCAGATGCTGCAAGTGAAACTTCTAAGGGTGCTGCAGGAACGGTCTTTTGAAAGGGTGGGCGGTACCAGGACCATCAGTGTTGACGTGAGGATAATCGCCGCGACCAATCAAAACCTCGAGGCTGCCGTCAAACAAGGACGTTTCCGGGAAGACCTGTTTTACCGGCTTAATGTTATTCCAATTGAAATTCCTCCTCTGCGGGAACGGGTGGATGATATACCTCTCCTTTGCGGTTTCTTTATAGAAAAATACTCCAGAAAATTTGGAAGAAGCCCGATAACTGTTACCGGCGAGGCTGCGAAGATTTTGGCCGGATACTCATGGCCCGGAAATGTCAGAGAGCTCGAAAATGCGATAGAGCGGCTTCTCGTGCTGAAAGACAATGATATAGTGACACCGTCCGATTTGCCTGAAAGAATGACCGGAAAGCGGATACCGGAACTGCCTCATATTGAGGATGACGATAACAACCCCTTTGTCAGCGGGCTGGACCTCAATGCCGCACTGGAGGGCTACGAAAAAAGACTTATTCTACATGCCCTGGAGCTTCATAACGGCGTTAAGAGCCAGGCTGCAAAATATCTTAATATCAATCGCACCACATTAATCGAGAAAATGAAGCGGCTGGAGCTCTAATCATCCGGTAAAGGCTTATGTCATAAAAATAACACTTTTAAAAATGAAAGAAAACATAGACGTCAGATAATTGACTTATAGTGGCTCACAGCTCATGGTGCGGTTATCCTGTCATTCCGGCTTGTCCGGAATCTTTCTGACGTTTCGGCGAGGATTCCCGACGCGCTTCGCTTGCGGGAATGACACTCGGTAGATGTTAATTATGACAAATAGTTAGAACTTATGCAAAACTGCAGTATGAACGATAAGCTACACAAGAACTGATGTTGGTTGGCATAATTTTTTCATTGATAATTGACGAAGGAGCAAAAAGTCTGAAAAAGCGTTTGTTTGTCATTCCCGTGAAAACGGGAATCCATTCTTTTCAGGTAGTTGGTTACGCCATGGATACCCGCCTTCGCGGGTATGACGACTTTTTGCGAGACCATCATAGTTTGGGTTATTATGCATTTTAGGAGTTTAATGACGGACTAATGGATAAGAAGGCTGTTTACATTTTTTCTCTCATCATCGTGCTGATTGCCGCCTGTGCTCATCCTGTTTGTGCCGGCGAAGAACAGCTGAAATCAGCGGACAATTTATACAGGACAAAAGAATACGGCGCAGCGGAAGAGATTTATCGCGATGTTTTTATAAACAACAAGAAGGGTCCGCTATCGGAACGTGCATTATTCTGGATGGCGAAAAGTGATTACAAACTAAAACGCTACAACATGGCGCACCTGAACCTGGACCGCTTCTTGTTGGCCTACCCGCAGTCGGTTTATGTGAACGAGGCCTTTTTCCTGCTCGGCTATATTTTAATGGATGATCACAAAATGGATGAGGCGGAGCGTTATTTTGAGAGGGTGGGTGGTCCTTTAAAACAGTTGGCCGATATAGGAAGGGCAGAGGTCGCTCTCAGGAATGACAATGTCGCGGCTGCGGAAGCCATTATTGGAGCTGTGGACAAGAAAGATCTGGAATATAATCCACGGGCGCTCTATGTGAGGGCTGCCATATTAAGCAAGAAAGGCATGCAAAAAGAGGCGGTACGTATAATCAGCAGAGTTTTTGATGCGACCTTAAAAGAAGAGGACTTGAGGGCGGACAAGGCATTAATTTATTTTAATGCGGCCCGGTATGACGAGGCGGAGAAACTCTGCAAATCCATAATCGCAGATCCTGTATCCAGGCTCGAACAACAAAAGGCCCAGAAAATTCTTGCCGGATTGTATGAGGGAAAAGGAAGGGTGAATGAGGCCCTGCAATTATATCTCGACGTTGTCCATTACGAAAGGGATGACAGCATTAAGATGTCCATAGCGAAGCTATATGACAGAAAGGGAGAGACCGAAAATGCCCTGACATACATGAACCTGCTTAAGGACAGGGGGACCAGGTCGGCAGAAATGGAAAAGCGTCTTAAGAAACTTATGGCTGCCAGGACTCCCGAATCTGTGGCGTGCCTGATCAAATTTTCCTCCGCTATAAGCGTGGATAGTCCGTTTATTGTCACGGCTGCGCGGTACCTGATCGAAAACGGAAAAAAATTCGAGGGCACCCTGATGCTTAGAAGGGCGATGAAAGGCCTCGAAAGAGGAGATGCCTCGCTGACGATGGCTGAAGTGCTTTTCAACGACGGTAAACTAAGCGAGGCCAAAAAATTCGCCGGACCTCTTTTGCTCGAAAACAGATACTTCGTCGAGGCAACATTTCTCATGTCTGAGATATTGAGCAGGGAAGGTGATACTGCAGGCGCTATCGCCTGTCTGGAAAAGGCGGCCAAATATTCAAAAGACAGCAGGATCTACAGCAGGATTGCCGATTTATATATAGAGACCGGAGACAGGGCCACGGCATTAAAATATTATAAGACCGCTTCTGACAGTGGCGTTGCAATTGCTGCCCTTAAGGCCGGTGACCTGCTTTACCTTTCCGGAAACGTTCCCCAATCCCGTGCGTATTATAAACGGGCGTTGAGTTTGGGCCTTGCCGATAAAACGAATCTCCAGTGGGCCTACTACCAGTATGGCAAAATTACCGGCAATAAAGAATATCTGAAAAAGGCCGCAAAGAGCGGCGGCGTAGTAGGAGAAGCTGCCGGAATACAATTAAAAGGAAGGTTATAGGTTATGGGGAGAAGATATTTCCAATTTATTTTCTCTGGCCTGTACCTATAGCCTGGTTTATTATGGCTGATATAGAACTGCTTAACAAAGCGATCGAAAGTTTTAATTCCGCCTCGGCGACGCTGACACATTATTACAAAACGCTCGAGGACAAGGTCAAATTGCTGACCGAAGAGGTGGAGCACAAAAAACGGCTGCTCAACAGTATTCTGGACAGCATTGACGTGGGTGTTGTTTTTTTTGATAAGCAGGGGACTATACGTCTTGTAAATAGTGCTGTTGAACGCCTGCTTTTGGTCAAGGCTGACGATATTATAGGAGGGGCCTCGCTCCACGCGGAGATCAACGAGGAGATGATAGTGCCTGAAAACGGAAAGCCTTTTTATGCCCTTGCGTCCTCTTCTGCTGTAAATGATTCCGAAGAGCACAACATCGGGCATGTGCTGATATTTAAAGATATTACAAGGCTTAAACAGCTTGAATCCGAAAACGAAAGAAACGCCCTGTTAAGCGCGATGGGCGAGCTTGTGTTGAAAATTGCCCACGAGATCAGGAACCCGCTCGGCAGCATCGAGCTTTTTGCAAACCTGATCTCCAATGACCTGAAAGGCACGAAACAGGGGGATTATGCGAACAGGATCTCCAATTCAGTAAAGACGCTTGTCAATACTCTCGATAACATGCTCAGATTTTCAAAGGAGATAAAACTGCGCCGTGAAGAGTGTTTGATAAACGATGTTGTTGATGAAATTTGCAGGGAATTCAGGGAATTGTTTTCGGGAAGTAATGTGAGGCTTGAATTTATAGAGCATGGCCATTATTCTGTTTATGCAGACAAGGGGTTGTTAAGGCAGGCGTTGATCAACATTCTTTTGAATTCGGTCCAGGCAATGCCGGACGGAGGGAACATTACAGTGGAAATAAGATATTCAGAGTTGGTGCCTTCAGCGATCGAAATCTCGATCCGTGACAACGGTCCCGGCATGGACAATGAGACAAAGTCAAGGATATTTGAACCGTTCTTTTCGACAAAAGACAGGGGCACAGGTCTCGGCTTATCGATAACGTCAGGGATAATAGCGGCCCATGAAGGAAGCATAGATGTTATGAGCAGGCCGGGCGCAGGGACGGAGTTCAAGGTTTCCCTGCCGGAGTTAATAAAGACATGAGCGAAATTATATGAAGCCTATTTTGATAATTGATGATGAAGTCGATATGGCGCTTGCGCTCAGTGAATCGTTAAAACGGTGCGATTTTGATCCTGTTGTTTATCACAGCCCGGTGGAAGTCCTTGCATCATGCAACATCAACGATTTCTCTCTTATCATCACGGACATGAAGATGCCGAAGATGAACGGAATAGAGTTTCTTGAAGTAATACGGAAGCGGAATATTTTTGTGCCTGTCATTGTAATTACCGGCTTTGGTACGGTAGAGAATGCCGTTGACGCGATGAAACTCGGCGCGACTGATTACATAATGAAACCGTTTTCTTTTGAATCTCTCAGGCTCGTGATTGACCGGATACTCCCTACTGAGGACACCGACATCGTTGCCGAGTCATCCCAGATGAAACATCTGCTGTCCATAGCAAAGGAGGTAGCGAAGAGCGATATTACTGTGCTGCTGTCAGGAGATAGCGGGACCGGCAAAGAGGTCGTTGCGCGTTTTGTTCATAAGAACAGCCTGAGGGCCGATAAGCCTTTTATTGCAATAAACTGTGCCGCTATTTCCGAAAACCTCCTGGAATCAGAATTGTTTGGCCACGAAAAAGGCGCTTTTACCGGCGCGGTAGACCGGCGCATGGGCAAGTTTGAGCTTGCCAACCATGGAACGCTGCTGCTGGACGAGATCAGCGAAATGGAGTATTCGCTGCAGGCGAAGCTGTTAAGAGCTATCCAGGAGAGGGAGATAGACCGTATTGGCGGCCGCTTGCCGATTCCGGTTGACGTGCGGGTAATTGCTACTACTAATTGCGACCTTCTTGCCGAAGTGAAGAACGGGCATTTCAGGGAGGACCTTTATTACCGGTTAAATGTTTTTCCTTTGAAGCTTCCGCCTCTCAGGGAGCGTCGGGATGATATTATACCAATGGCAGAGTTTTTTCTTAAGAAACTGGCTGCCAAGATGGGGAAACACTTCTCACTATCCGATGAGCTTAAATCATATCTTGTCGATCTTGCCTGGGAGGGCAATGCACGCGAGCTTGAGAATTTTATTTACAGGACTGCCGTTATATCGCCTGCAGAGGTATTAAGGGCCCCGTCAGATGGGCCGTCAAAAAATATTACAGCCGGCGGCGAGGCCAAAACCGGCACCATTAAGGACATGGAGCGGGAACTGATAATTGAAACGCTCAGGAAAACCGGCGGTAACAGGACAAAGGCCGCTGAATTATTGGGGAAAACAGTGAGGACCGTAAGAAATAAGATAAAGGAGTATGCTATTCGCTATGAGGAGTATATGGGGAATGAATAATTATTGTATTTCTGGAACAATAATTGCATATATTTTTACGATTATTAATCTGTTATTAAGGAGGATGTTATGCCGGAAAGGACAGGCAGGATTCTTGAACATATGCTCGATGTTGCAGCTTTCAGGAACAAATTGCTGACATCAAATATCGCTAACGCGGACACCCCCGGGTATAAGGCGAAAGACGTATCCTTTCAAAAAGAGATGGAAAAGCTTGCCGGTACAGAAGAGAATAAAGGTTTTGATATATATGACTCGGCAACAACGATGCCCAACAGGGACGGAAACACAGTAAATGTTGATATCGAGATGGCAAAGGTTGCTGAAAATACATTAATATACGATACTGCGGTGCAACTGCTCGCTATGAAAACGAGGATGAAAAAGAGTATTTTAACAGCACAATAAAGGGAGGCCTCTGATGGAAGAAATGTTTTTGCCTTTGAACGTAAGTGCAACTGCCCTTGAAGCGCAGAAAATAAGAATGAATACTATTGCCTCAAATATTGCTAATGTAAACTCCACGTCGTCGCCTGAGGGCGGTCCGTACAGAAGAAAAGATGTAATGTTCGAGTCATATCTTTATGACCAGAGTAATGTAGGTGTCAATATCTCGAAAATTGTAGAGGACGAGAGGCCCCCAAGAAAGGTCTATGACCCTGGTCACCCGGATGCCGATAAAGATGGCTATGTCGGTTACCCCAATATCAATACTATAGAAGAGATGGTCAATCTCATAGACGCGACACATGCCTATGAGGCAAACCTGACACTCATTGCGGCATATAAAGACATGTATTCGAAGACACTTGCTCTCACGCAAGTATAAAATAAAAGACAGGTAAGAGGTCATGGGTAATAGGTTATGGGAAAGGCTAAAAAGGAAATGCTAAAATGCTTTTAACCTATGACCTATTACCTATGACCCATAACCTGCCATTTTATGGGGGTGCATATGAGTGATATTACCAATATCGCGGCAGACATACAGCCGGTTGTTTCTGAACCCGCAAAAACAGCTCAAAAAGGAAGCTTATCGTTCGACGCCGCCATCAAGGATGCATTAAAGGACGTATCCGAAGTCCAGAATAAGGCTGATAAGGCCATTGAGGATTTTTCAAAAGGTGATGTCCAGGATATTCACACTGTTGTGCTTGCCATGGAGAAGGCCGATATGTCCATGCAGACGTTGCTGCAGGTAAGGACCAAGCTCCTGAATGCATATAATACAATTATGAGTATGCAGGTATAAGCGTTGAGGAGTTACAATGGCCTGGAATGATGTACTAAACCAGATAAAAGCATGGCCGCTTAAAAAGAAAATATCACTTGTTGCCGTTATTGCGATTACCATAGCGCTTATGGCCGGGATAATGCTCTGGAGTGAGCGAGTTGATTACCAGGTCCTTTACAGCAATCTTACCCAGGAGGACGCCGGGCAGGTCATCAATAAATTAAAAGAGATGAAGGTCCCTTACAAGGTTGATGGAAGCGCCATTTATGTTCCGAGCAGTCAAGTATATGAACTCAGGCTTGAATTGGCTTCTCAAGGCGTCCCACAGGGGGGCGGTGTCGGTTTTGAGATTTTTGACAAGAACCAGCTTGGGGTCACCGAATTTGTCCAGCGTCTGAATTATATCAGGGCGCTTCAGGGTGAGATTGCGAGGACAATCCGGCAGCTTGCCGAGGTGGACCAGGCGAGGGTGCATATAGCAATACCCGAACGTACCATCTTTACCGAAAGGCAGGAAAAGCCGACAGCCTCCATTGTTTTGAAGCTTAAACCTGGAAGAGTGCTGAGTCAGGGGCAGATCGGCGGCATTGTACATCTGGTTTCGAGCAGTGTTGAGGGATTGACTCCCGAGCAGGTGACGGTAATAGATAATATGGGGAATATGCTGTCAAAACCGTCCGACGGTGATGTTGTAGCAGATGCGAAACAACGTGATTACCAGAAAGCAGTGGACAAGGACTACGAAACCAAGCTGGCAAGCATGCTTGAGAGTATCGTCGGGAAGGGAAAGGCCATTGTCAGGGCGTCGGCAAAGATAGATTATTCGCAGGTCGAGAAGACGGAAGAGAGTTTCGATCCGGATACAATCGCCATGAGGAGCGTTCAACGCAACCAGGAAAAAACCGGCGGCGCCGTGACCGGCGGTATCCCGGGTGCGCTCTCAAACCAGCCGGGCCAGCAGGCCGCAGCAGCTCCTTCATCACCTAATTCCTCACAGAAGCAGTCAGAAAATATAAACTACGAGGTAAGCAGGAGCGTCAGCAAGATAATCGAGCCGAGGGGTGAAGTTAAAAGCATATCCGTTGCCGTGCTCGTTGACGGCACCTATAAAAAAGAAAAAAATAAACAGGTCTATCAGGCGAGAAGTGAAGCTGAGTTAATGAAATACGAAGAAATAATAAAAGCCGCGATAGGCTTCAATAAGGAGCGCGGAGACCAGGTGATTGTCGAGAATGTGCCTTTTGAAACGGTGCCCGAAGAAGTCGAAAAAACGGATTATCTGAAAATTGTTCTCTCTGTTTTAAAATATGCGGTGCCGCTCGTTTTAATTATGATGATTATTCTCTTTGTAATTAAACCTGTCATAGAGACGCTTAAGGTCATGCCGGAGGCCCGCGGCGTGCCCGGAGAGTTTCCGACGGCGGCAGGAGTTGCGGGTGTCGGCGGAGTCGGAGGTATTGGAGGTATTGGGGAGGAAGAGGCAGGTCTTGCTGCAAAAGAAGGAATGAAGACAAAAGTGACGGATGTGGTGAAAAAAGACCCCAGGAGGGCTGCTACGATTCTGAAGGAATGGCTTTCGGAATAAGTGAATGAAAAAATTGACCGGTGTTGAAAAGGTTGCCGCATTTCTTTCGATAATTGGCGAGGATGCGGCAACGATAGTTTTTAAGCATCTTGATCCTCTCGAGCTGGCAAGGGTCATTCCCATGATGGCGCGCGTAAAGCTGTCCCCCGAATTGGCTGACGGTCTTTTGGAGGAGTTTGCCGATAAATTAGGCACCGCCATGTTTGCCGTCGATGAGGATTATATCAAGAAAATATTAATAAAGGCCTTCGGCGAAGAGCATGCAAAAAAATTGATGGATAAGATCGAGAGCGGCGCAAGCGCTTTCGATATCCTGAGGTGGCTTGATTCGGGCGCCATCGCTAACCTGCTGTCGAGGGAGCATCCCCAGACTATCGCAATAATTATCGCTTATCTTGAAGCCAACCAGGCTGCTGAAGTGCTGGCGAAGCTTCCGGAGCATATAAAAATAGATGTTGCCTTGAGAATCGCAAGCCTTGATCAGATATCGCCTTCTATCCTGGGAGAACTGGAGGATGTGCTGCAGTCCCAGCTGCAGAGTTATACCAGGGGCAGGAAGATCGGCGGTATTAAAACCGTGGCCGAGATACTGAACCAGCTCGACAGGGCGTCCGAAGACCTGATTCTGAAAAATATCGAAGAGAAAGACCAGATACTCGCTGATGAAATAAGAAAACTGATGTTCACGTTTGATGACCTTATTGTCATTGATGACAGGGGCATACAGATGATCCTGAAAGAAATAACCACCGATGACCTTGCGCTGGCCCTGAAAATGGCATCTGATGACCTCAAGGGAAAAATATTCAAGAATATGTCGCAAAGAGCTGTTCAGATCCTGAAGGAGGAGATGGAATCCAAAGGCGCCGTAAGGCTTTCTGATGTTGAAAAGGCACAGATGAATGTAGTGAGGGTCGCCCGCAGGCTTGAAGAAGAGGGCAAGATAGTAGTTGGAGGCAAAGGTGGCGAAGAAATTATTGTTTAGCGCACAGGAAATGCCTGTGCAAATTTATACGTTTCAGGAGTTTGATGCTGAAAAACGCATACCGGAAGCTGAGGAGCTCGCCCCTGTGGAAGGGCCGCCGAGCGAAGGGCCGCTGAGTGAAGAGGCGCTGCAGGAGCGCATAATAACCCTTGAGGACAATGCCCGTAAGAGAGGTTATGCGGAGGGGCATGCTCAAGGTCTCGCTAAAGGTTTGGCCGAAGGAAAGGACGAAGTAAGCGCAGCTCTCAAAAGACTCGGAGAAATTATAGTATCTCTTGATCAGTTCAGGGAGAATAAGCTCACTGAACTGAGTCCCGATATTATTGAGCTTTCGCTCGAAATCGCAAAGAAGATAGTCCATAAGGAAATCGATCTCGATAGAAACCTGATAGTCTCCGTTGCCCGGGACTCCATACAAAAAGTCGGAGAAAAAGAGGAAAACGTTGTTATAAGGGTGAATCAGCTTGATTATGAAGTAATGATATCGTATATTGACCTGCTCAAAGAACAATCGGGACTGAGAAACATATCTGTTGAGCCCTCAGCCGCAATATCACCCGGTGGCTGCTACATCGAAACTCCTACCGGAGAGGTAGATGCCAGGCTCGAAGAGCAGATGAAGGAAGTCGAGGATGTCATCAGCACTGCAACTGATAGAAAGATGTAAATCTGTTGTCAGGGAAACCGATCCTGTCAAGGTTTACGGCAAGGTAAGCAGAGGTATCGGGATCCTGATTGAGGGTCTTGGTCCTCATGCCAATATCGGCGATATATGCCAGATAGAATCAAGTGTCGATGGGGCGGGACAGGTGATAGAGGCCGAAGTTGTCGGCTTTAAGGAAGATAAAATACTTCTGATGCCTCTTGGTGAATTGAGGGGCATAGGTCCGGGCTCCAGGATAGTGGCCAAGGGCAGGCAGCGCTATATAAGGGTGGGCAGCGGCCTTTTGGGCAGAATACTTGACGGCATCGGAAACCCGATTGATGCAAAAGGACCCGTTACCGGTGAACTGTTCCCTGTCTATAATGAACCGATAAATCCGTTATACCGCCGGCGTATCACCACAGCTCTTGATTTGGGGATACGTTCTTTAAACACTATTCTTACCTGCGGAAAAGGACAGAGGATCGGGATAATGGCGGGCAGCGGTGTCGGCAAGAGCGTGCTCCTCGGCATGATGGCACGGCATACGGCAGCCGACATCAATGTTATTGCGCTCATCGGCGAGCGCGGCAGAGAGGTGAGAGAGTTTATTGAGAAGGACCTTGGAGAGGAGGGACTAAAACGGTCTGTTCTTGTGGTAGCCACCTCGGACACCTCTCCGCTTGTCAGAATTCGGGGTGCTTTTGTCGCTACAGCCATTGCCGAATACTTCAGGTCCCTGGGCAAAAACGTTCTTTTGATGATGGACTCACTTACACGATTTGCAATGGCACAGAGGGAGATAGGGTTGGCGGCCGGTGAACCGCCGACGACTAAAGGGTATACCCCTTCGGTTTTCAACCTGATGCCCAAGCTGCTTGAACGGGCCGGCACATGGGAGCGGGAGGGGACAATAACCGGCCTTTATACGGTCCTCGTTGAAGGCGATGACATGAATGAGCCCATTGCGGATGCCGCCCGGTCAATACTTGATGGCCATATAGTCCTCTCCAGGGAACTTGCCAACCATAATCATTATCCGGCTATCGATATACTTCAGAGCATTAGCAGGCTTATGAAAGATATCTCTGATGAGAAGCATAAAGATAATGTGGCGAAAGTGCTCGAAATAATGGCGTTATATAAGAGATACGAAGATGTCATTACTATCGGAGCGTATAAGGAAGGAACAAATCCAAAGTTGGATTATGCAATACTCATGATGGAAAAAATCAGGCTCTTCCTGAGGCAGGAAATAAATGAGAAGGTCACGTTTGAGCAGGGCCTTCAGGAACTCTATCAGTTACTGGAATAGCGTTGCGTGACGAGGTATTATGGGTGCTATCGAAAGTCTCCTGAATCTTAAGCGCTGGAGCGAGGATGAGGCAAAACAAAAGTTTGCGCTTGTCCTTAAAGAGCTTGATGTGGAAGAGAAACGCCTTCTCGGCCTGGAGGACCAGTACAGGCGCGCGGGCAGGAAATTTGAATCTGCCTCGAAGGAATTAATCGACATTTCTGAAATTAAGAGATTGAATTATTATCTTGAGCATGTCCTGGACAGGATACGGCTCCAGAAGGAAGTTATCGAGTTGAAGGAGATACAAGTGGAAACGGCCCGTAAAGCGCTTCAGGAGGCCTCGAAAGAGAAAAAGACGTTTGAAAAACTTGACGAGAAGCAGAAAAGCGCTCTACGCAAGGAAGTTAAAAGAAAAGAACAGATAGGGACGGACGAGCATGCCGGAATGCGGCACGTCCGTCGAGCAAAAGAATAAAACTTGCATAACAGTAACGAGAACTTAACCACAGAGTACACAGAGGAGAAGATGAGAGCACTGAAAAGGGGAAAGGCCGAAGCGGAGAATCGGAGAACCGGAGAATCGGAGAATAACAGAAATAAGTTTTTGTCCTTTGCGCCGACTCACCGACTCGCCGACTCACCGATTCCGATGAGACTCTGTGTTCTCTTTGCTTTAAGTTTTATTATCTTTAACCTGCCGTCCGCTTACGCGCAGGAGCAAGCGCAGCAGCAGCCGAAGCAACAAGGGTCCATCGAAGATGAGCGGCTTTCAATCATTAAAGCGGACATTCAGAAAGAAGTTGAACACAACGAAGAACTGAAAAAAGAGATTGAAGAGGCCCAAAAGAATATAGACGAAAAGACTAAAGAGCGCCTGCTGAAAGTAAGTAAGATGTACGAGGCAATGCCTCCTGAAGAAGCTGCGAAGAGGCTCGAAAAACTTGACGAGAATACCGCAGTGGATATACTCAGCATGCTGAAGCCGAGGGCTGCGGGCGGAATTCTTGCCCAGATGGACAGCGATAAGGCAGCATCCATTTCCAAGAAAATAATCACCAAAGGCAAGCAATAGCATCAACGTCGAAAACTTGCGCTAACAACGAAGATTTCCGGGCTTTTTTTTCCTACCGGGAAGTTTTTTCCTGTACCAAATAATGCAATCAACCGCAGTCATTAAGGAAGGGAGCTGTTTTTCCCTTGGCATGCATATTGCTTCTTTACCTTCTTATAAAAGTCATCAGGAGGTTGGGATGCTCGGCAACGCAATGGTCCAGGTCAGTTCTAATATGCCCTCTTTGGGTATAACGTCTCCCGGTAGTGTACCTGAAGGGGTTGGACAGGATGGCCCACCGGCAGCAAGTTTTACCGATCTTTTGCAAGCCATAGTTTCCGGCCTTGAAAAAGGTACTGGAAATCTTCAGGGCGGACCGATTGTCCGCGCCGACGGCACAACAGTTTCCTCTGATAACCTGATGGCGCTGATGCAAAAACTTTCCAACGGTAAAGGTATCGGGTCTGACAAAAAATCAACTTCCGGAAACAGCATGACCGATGTGCTTCAGCAGATGATGGCACAACTGCAGGCATTGTCTGCGCAGCCGGTCATTTCCATTGCTCCTAATCAGTTTGATAATACTTCTTCCTCTGCTGCTTCCTCTATTGCCCCAACCGGTATGGATAGCGGCAATAGTACGGTAGCCCTCATCGCGGCTTTGGAGAGCGCTATGCAAAAGGGTGATGTAACAATGCAGAGTGTTGCCGGCACACCTGCATTGCCGGTTGCAGGACAGGCAGCGGGTAAACAGTTGAACGTGGATTCCGTGCTGTTAGCTCAGGATACGGTTGTCGCAGATCAAAACGCGCCTGTTGCGGCACAGGTCAATGCCCAAACTAACGGCGCCGATCTTGAACTTGCAGCGTTTAGCGTGGCGGCACAGAAAAACTTGACCAATAATACTGAACGTCCGGCGCAGAACGCTTCAACGCTGAACACCGCAAAGGCTTCAACGCCGAACATTGCAAACGCTTTAGCGCTGAACACCGCAAACGCTTCAACGCTGAACACCGCAAACGCTTCAACGCTGAACACTGCAAACGCTTCAACGCTGAACGCCGCAAACGCTTCAACGCTGAACGCCGCAAACGCTTCAACGCTGAACACCGCAAACGCTTCAACGCTGAACACCGCAAACGCTTCAACGCAGAACACCGCAAACGCTTCAACGCCGAACGCCGCAAACGCTTCAACGCAGAACACCGCAAACGCTTCAACGCAGAACACCGCAAACGCTTCAACGCAGAACACTGAACGCGGTACTCTCAGCTCCCTGATAGAGGGCACAACCGGTGGTTTGGGTATTAAGGAAATGCATCTGACCTTAAATAATCAAAACAAGCCTATGTCCGGAGATTCTAACAACAATGCCGCTTTTTCTCCTGTCATTTTGCAGCAGACCGCGTCTGCCAATGACTCCCAACCGGCGCAGGAGACTTTGCCTGTCAATAAATTAAATGAGTTGGGCGATCCTATCATGAAAACGCTGGGATCGGGAGAGAGAAATCTGTTTATAAAGCTTTCTCCCCCTGACATGGGCACAATCGAGATAAGGCTCAAGATGGAAAACGGAGTTTTAACTGCCAACTTCAAGGTTGACTCCACCGGGGTAAGGGACCTTTTTTCTATTGCAATGCCCCAGATAAAAAGTTCAATAGAAAGCTCCGGAATAAAGACGGGGAATTTTTTTGCGGATTTGAAAGATGACAGGTCTACAGACGGAGGCAGGCAACAGGATACAAACCAGCAGCAGCAAAGACAGCAAAAGGAACAAAAACAAAGTTTCTTTGATTTCTTTGCATAAACAACAAGGGCTTTTAAGCCAGGGAGGTTATTATAATGACATCACCAACTATAACTAATTATCTGAATCAGGCATCGATTACTAACACCAGCAATTCATCGGCTGCTTCGAGTTCATCGACTGCTTCAACTTCGTCGACTGCTTCAACTTCGTCGTCGTCAGCATTGGGAGAAAATGATTTTATGACCCTGTTGATCGCACAGTTAAAGAACCAGGACCCATCCAATCCCCAGGACAGCAGTGCTTTTGTTGCAGAACTCGCCCAATTCAGCAGTCTTCAGCAGCAAACCAATGTCAACAACAATATACAACAGTCTGCCGCGACCAGTATGATCGGGTTGGATGTAACGGACAACACCGGCAAAACCGGCGTGGTGACGGGTGTGAGTATCGGAGGCCCCAATAGCACTAACGGGCTTCAGCTTAATATTACTAATTCGAGCGGTACGTCATCGACCGTCGATTACTCCAATATTACTCAAGTCACAAATCCCAACAGCCAGTCAACCGGCGGCCAGGGGACAAGCAGCTAATAAACGAGGGGCAAGGAGGATTTGGAATGAGCGGATTATCGGATACTGTTATAAGTTCGAGCGGTCTAAATGCGTACACGACAGCCGTTGACGTTATCGGCAACAATCTGGCCAATATCAGTACGGTTGGGTTCAAGAGCGGACGGTCACTGTTCGGGAATGTGTTAAGTTCGGCCATGGGCGTGCCTTCACTGCAGCAGAATCCAAGCGGAGTAAATGTCGATGCTGTCCAGACCCAGTTCACGGAAGGCCCGTTACAGAACACCAGCAACCCCCTCGATTTTGCCATTAACGGCAATGGTTTTTTCGTAGTGAAAAACCCGGTCAATGGTAAGATCTCCTACACGAGAGACGGGGAATTCTCGCTTGACAAGAACGGAAACCTTGTGAACCCCGCCGGCTTGAACGTTCAGGGATCTTCAGGGAATATAACTATACCTCCGGATGCAACCGGCGCTATGCCGTCTTCGATCCAACTCACTTCGAGCGGCCAGCTCAATGCCACTTATCCGAGCGGACAGGTGAAGACTGTCGGCCAACTTGAACTCGCTGTTTTCAATGCGCCTACCCAGCTTGCCAATGCAGGCAACAATTTGTATTCTCAGACTGACGGGTCGGGGGCCCCGAAAATTCTAACTCCTTCCTCGGGCGGCGCCGGCGCTGTTATTGGTAATACCCTTGAGGGAAGCAATGTGAATGAGGCGAATGAATTTGTAAATTTAATTTCGGCGCAGAGCGCGTATCAGTCGAATGCTACGGTTTTGTCGTCAACAAACGATATGTTCACATCTATGTTCACTCTGCTCGGTACAGGCGCGTAGGGGACATAGTTAACATTTTTTAGGACCAGATTCCCCTGAATGGGGACATAGTATAAACGCTGTAAAAACTTGGTTGTAAAGAAAAGGGGGTTTATTATGGGAATTGAATCTGCACTCTATACCGGGGTAAGCGGTCTGGATGCAATGTCTCAGGAGCTGTCCGTTATCGGCAACAATATATCCAACAGCAATACGATAGGCTTCAAAGGCGGCTCTACAACATTTGCCAATCTTCTGAGCACATCATTAGGGGCCACATCTTCGACCCAGACCGGAAACGGCGTTTCACTTGAGTCTGTAGCAACAGATTTTTCACAGGGTACGCTGCAAACGACTTCGAATCCTCTTGACATGGCTATTCAGGGGTCCGGTTTTTTTATTGTCAAGGATGTCAGCGGCGCCCAGTATTACACAAGGGCAGGCCAGTTCAGCGTTGACAAAAATGGTAACATTATCAATCCCAATGGTGATTTTCTGCAGGGTAACGTAGCGCTGACGCAGCCGGTCACTACAAAAACAGGCGTAACTCCAGGCACGTTCGGCGCCAGCGGCAACATAAACATAAACGCGATCGGCGTCGGGGCCCCAACGCCGACGGCAAACGCGACTATCTTTGCTAACCTGTTGCAAACGGCGCCCCTGAACGATCCGACGGCCGCCGGCACATCACCCTTTACTATCACCCCAACAAATAATACAATCGAGGTAACCTACAACGGAGGTCCTTTAACTCCAGTAACTATTACTCCGGGCACATATACCGGAGCTGGGCTTGCCACTGCAGTCAATACTGCACTCGTAGCTGCCGGTTTGCCGGCGACAATAACGTTTGCTTATCACGACGTCGCTGTCGTTGGCCCCCCTGCTATCCCCCAGTACACGTTTACGATCACTAATGGCGATGCTAATACAGTGACTTTTAACTGGAGCAATTCAGGCACGACGGCATCGAATATGTTGGGCTTTTCTAATATTAATAACCAGGCTTCTACCCCTCCCCAGCCTAACAGCGGGACCACGACCATTGCGGCAGCCGGTTCAGCGTCAAGTAATTTCCAGGTTACCGGGTTTGACCCGAACAACCCTGGGGCCGCTTTTTCAACAGCTATGACTGTATACGACTCCGGCGGTAACAGCCATCTGACCGATGTCTATTTCGAGAAGATAAACTCGACCGGAAACGGAAACTCGTGGATGTACTGGGCCGTGGTCCCTGCGAGCGACAGCACCAGCGGCGCTACACAACCCAATATACCCCAGATAGCGACCGGGGGGATTCTCAATTTCGATACCAAAGGTGATCTTGTCAGTGTTACACCGGACGCTTATAACAGCTTCAATTTCAGCGGCGGCGTTACTCAGGATACGCCGATTACCTTTGATTTCGGCCAGGCGGAGAATGAGACGATTTCCCAGGGCGGCAGCGGGACTACCGGCACGACACAATATGGTTCACCGAGTTCGGTCACGAACCAGTACCAGGACGGATACGCAGCGGGCAGTCTCCAGAGCTATACCGTTTCCCAGACCGGCATCATAACAGGCACATTTACTAATGGACAAACCAAGAATATTGCTCAAATTCAATTAGCACGGTTTAATGCATCCACTGCGCTCACAAATGTGGGGAATAACCTATATACCCAATCCGCCGGTTCAGGGCAGCCGATCCCCGGTCTTGCAGGGAACGCCGGATTTGGAAGCGTACTCTCGGATAACCTTGAGGAAAGTAATGTCGACCTGTCAGGCGAGTTTGTAAATATGATTACTGTTCAGAGCGCATATCAGGCCGATGCAAAAGTTATCTCGACTGCTCAGGAGCTGTTTACGGCCTTGCAGAATGCAAAACAGTAAGTAAAACGGGTAAGGGGTAATAGGTCATGGGTTATAGGAAAGGCTAAAATGTTTTTAAAATTTTTACCTGTAACCTATCACCTATAGCCTATAACCTATAACCTAATTTTTATCTATATTTTGACGGTTGGAGGGTTTAAAAAGCTCTCCAACCGTCATTTTGTTGACCCCACTCTTTAATATATCCTTAAAATCAATAAGTTATATTTTGGCATGCTCTGTGCTTTATATCGATTTGCAATTCGCAGCAAAAATTAAAGATAAAAAATGAAACCACGGCAGTGCGTAAGATAATTTAAGGGGGTTTATTCATGGATGAGGAAAGGGATGAGAAATTAGATGAAGAACCGAAGAAATCGAAAAAGAAAAAGGGTAAAGGGCTTATTGTAATAATCATAGTTGTCGTTGCGGTCCTGGTCGGCGGGGGCGGCGCATTTTTCTTTCTTTCAAAATCAGGAGGCGGCAAAGAGCAAAAGAAGGAAGAAATGAAAAAGGATGAAAGTGTTATGTTGGCCCTTGACCCTTTTGTCGTTAATCTGAGCGACCAGGGGGCCACCAAATTTCTCAAGGTGTCGATGCAACTGGAGTTGTCTAGTCCCGCTATTTTGGAAAGCGCCAAGGGAAAAACACCGCAGATCAGGGATGCAATCATCAATCTTCTGACGAGCAAGACTTCCGATTCGCTCATGTCGCCTGAAGGAAAGCTGCAGCTCAAAGACGAAATCAATATGATGGCTAACCAGATTCTGGGGAACAACACGGTGAAAAATGTTTATCTTACTGAATTTGTCATGCAGTAGCAGCGTCAAGAGTGATGGTAATGTGTTATGAATAAAGTCAGAAGGTATTTTACCAAGCTGGTTATTGAGCATAGTTACTTTGACGTCATTCCCGTGAAAACGGGAATCCGGACCGTTAAGGACATGGATGCCCGATTAAGAACTTCGGGCATGACTGATTATAGGTCTATGTTTACCCTATCACCCATTACGCCCAACGCTGAACGAGGTTTTTAGATGGAAGATATTCTTTCGCAGGATGAAGTTGATGCCCTACTAAAGGGGATCTCTGAAGGAGAGGTCGAAACAGAGAAGCTCGAGGACACTTCCGGAGTCAAGGCATATGATTTTACCGGACAGGAGAAGATTGTCAGGGGGAGGATGCCTTCTCTTGATATTGCCAACGAGCGGCTGGCCAGGAACTTCCGCCTTTCTCTGTCTGCCGCGATCAGGCATATGGTGGATGTCACTAACGTCAACGTCACTATTACCAAATTTTATGATTTTATGAGAGGCGTTCCATTCCCTTCGAGCATAAATATTTTCAAAATGGAGCCGCTCAGAGGCTTCGGGCTCCTGGTGTTTGACGCCTCAATGATATTCAGCCTTATCGAGTATTTTTTTGGCGGCACCGGGAAAGGTTACTATAAACCCGAGGGAAGGGAGTTTACTCCTATTGAGCAGAAAATCATCCATAAAGTAGTCATAATGTTTTTTGACGACATGGAGGACGCATGGAAGCCGGTGCATCCGATAAAGCCTGTTTACGTGCGTTCTGAAATGAACCCCCAGTTTGTTACTATTGTTACCCCGGTTGACGTTGTCATTAAAGTAGAGTTTGTCCTTGAGATAGAAGGCAGGCTGTGCAAGGCTTTTCTCTGCATCCCTTACGGGGCGGTAGAGCCGATAAAAGAGAAATTGTACAGCGCATTTTCCGCGGACAGGGATGAACTGGATATTAAATGGCTTGAGCGGTTAAAGGAGCGGCTGAAAGAGACATCTGTCACTGTGACCGGCGTTCTTGGCAGTACAATACTCCCTGTAAGCGATGTGCTCGCGCTGAAAGAGGATGATGTGCTTGTCCTTGATACCAATGTAGATGATGACCTTGGAGTGACAGTTGAGGGATTTGTCAAGTTTAAAGCCAAATTTGGCCTGTTCAAGGGATACAGGGCTGTAAAAATAACCAAGGCGATGCAGGACATCGGCAAAATCTGAAGGGAGATAAAATAATGGCGGATGAGCTAAAGAATCCGGAAGTGCCGGAGTTTAAGGGAGAGGTCCAACCACCCCAACCTGTTCAGCGTGATATCAATTTTATCCTTGATGTCCCTCTTGAACTGATGGTAGTTATCGGGAGCACAAAAATCCTCATTCAGGAGCTGTTGCAGCTTGGACAGGGCTCGGTCATCGCTCTTGATAAGCTGGCCGGCGAGCCTATGGAGGTGTACGTGAATCAAAAGCTTATCGGCAGGGGAGAGGTGGTTGTGGTCAATGAAAAATTCGGCATCAGATTAACGGACATCGTGAGCCCTACTGAAAGGGTGAGACAATTAAGATGACCGCAATTCAGACAGTACGGGGTTGTTTTTCTGCAGTCGAGCGCCTGGGTTATCGGCAGTGGGCGAGTAACGCCGAGCCCACATATTCACCTGGAACACAGATGATATTCCGTATAGACAGCAGGGCTGGCACAGCGGACTATTCGTTCGCAAAGAAAAATTACCCCGTGCTGTCTGAATTGCAGCGAGGTTGCAGATGGGATTAGAGGTGGTCAAGGTTTTTGCGGCCTTACTGATCACCCTTGCTGCGGTTTATCTGCTGCTCAGGTTTCTAAAGCAAAAGATGCTGCCGCATAAGGGGATGATAGAGATGCTTCAGTATCAGTCATTCGGCCCCAAAAGAGGCATAGCTCTTATTAAGGTACTTAATGACTACATGGCGGTCGGGATCACCGATCAGAAGATCTCGCTTCTGGGCAACCTGAATCGGGAAGTAGTCGAAGAAGCGCTGAAATCACAGGGAACGGAAGACAGTTTGCAGAATACTAAACACAAATGGCTAAGGGGAAAACACAATGGCTAAGGGCAAAGGGCCAAAGGCTGAAGGTCCAGGAAAAGAAAGAATACAAAGCCGGCCTGTGTTTTTGTTTTTGACCTTTTGCCTTTCGCCCCTGGCCTTTTGCCTTGTTTTGCCTTCGGCTGTTTTTGCCGCCCCTGCGCCCCCTGCTGCCGGCGGCGGTTTTTTTGGCATGTCGACGCCGCTTGAATTGCTTCTGTTTATGACACTGTTGTCCATATTGCCGGCAATACTTGTCATGGTCACCTCATTTACGCGGATTATTGTAGTGCTTTCTTTTCTCCGGCAGGCGCTCGGCACTCCTTCGGTGCCGCCGACGCAAGTGCTTATAGGGTTGTCCCTTTTTATCACATTTTTTATTATGTCACCGGTACTGGACAGGATTTACGCAGATGCGTATCAACCTTATTCCAGGAAAGAGATCGGGGCTGAAGATGCGCTTAACAAGGCGTCTGTTCCTCTGAAGGAGTTTATGCTTAAACAGACAAAAGAGAAAGAGCTCGCTTTTTTTCTCAGGATGTCCAAATCGGAGAACCCTGCAAAACCGATGGATTTACCCATGCGCGTGGTCATCCCTGCCTTTGCTATCGGCGAGCTTAAGAAAGCATTTGAAATAGGGTTCCTTATTTTTCTTCCATTTCTGGTCATTGACATGGTTGTTGCGAGCATACTGCTCTCCATGGGTATGATGATGCTCCCTCCTATTATGGTTTCCCTGCCCTTCAAATTGCTGCTTTTTGTCCTGGTGGATGGATGGGAACTCCTGATAGGTTCTCTTATCCGGGGGTTCAGATGACAATTGAGCTGTTAAACCAGATTTCCAGGCAGACATTTACAACTATTCTGTTGGTAGGCGGGCCCGTATTGCTGGTGAGCCTTGTCATCGGATTGATGATAGCACTTTTCCAGGCGGTCACGTCGCTGCAGGAGATGACCTTGACCTTTGTTCCGAAGATTATCGCGGTATTTATCACCTTGCTTGTTGCGCTTCCATGGATGGTAAAGGTGCTGGTCGGTTTTACGGAGAGTATTTTTAATAGTATACCTCTTTATGTGAGGTGAAAATATTATGGAACTGTATAACGTAATAAACATCTATGCCGACAAAGTCATTCCCGTATTCATCAGGGTAGCGGTCATTCTGGCCTTTATCCCTTTTATCGGCGCACAGCAAACACCGGTAATGATAAGGGCGGGCCTTGCCCTTGCGCTTACGGTGATGCTCCTTCCGATAGTGAAGGTTGATATGTCTAATCCGGCAAGGGCAATTTTCGAGGCTTTTTTTGTGGGTGTGGCGATGGGATTAACTGCGCGAATAATCCTGGGAGCTATTGATATGGCTGCGCAATGGATGAGCGTGGAGATGGGTTTAACGGTGGCGGCGGTTTTCAATCCCCTGTTTCAGGAGCAACTGGGCCCGATCAGTCTCTTCTATACAATGTTGTCCATGACGTTATTTTTTTTATTCGACATGCATTTTTATTTCATCGAGGGTATAGTGCGCAGCTTTGATATTACCGGCATTAACTATAACGGCGTGTTCAGTTCCGTCATAAAACTGAATGCACTTTTTTTCCCGCTTGCATTTAAGATAGCGGCCCCTGTGCTGGTTGTACAGGTGCTGACAAACCTGGCTATGGGATTTCTTACAAAAGCAATTCCGCAGGCGAACATTTTTTTCATAAGCATGCCGTTGGTCATAGTTCTGGGTATTGTATTCATAGTTCTGTCAATGCCGGTAAGCATAGCGGTCATTGAAAAAGCATTCACCAGCATGAAAGACACCATTATGGTGATCACGAGATGAAAGGACAGGCTAAGGTTAAGGTTGAGGTTAAGAAGACCAAGACTAAGACAACATCTTTTAGGTGTTTCTTAACCTTTACCTTAACCTGTTTTTAGGAGAGAGGGATGGCTGAAGAGTTTCAGGAGAAAACTGAACAGGCGACGGGGCGAAGACGTGAAAAAGAACGTGAACAGGGCCATATCCCCCAAAGCAAGGACCTCACCGGCATCATGCCGCTCTGGGTGGTATTCCTGTATTTTTCTTTTGGCGGCTTCATGTTTACGATGCTGGTCACTTATTTAAGGTCAGCGCTGCAAAGAGGGTTTGAGGTTTCGCTGACGGAGACCACTTTCGTGGAAATATTCAGGGCTGACTCCATCAGAACGCTTTTAATGATGGCCCCCCTGTTTTTGTCGGTGCCCATAGCCGTTATGACCGTACATTTTCTGCAAAGCGGTTTTTTAATATCAACCAAGCCGCTGAGCCAGGGCTTCTCGAAAATCAACCCGCTGGAGGGGATAAAAAGGTTTTTCAGCATCAGAATTATTTTCGAGTTGGCAAAGAGCATATTTAAGGTGATAGTCCTCGGCGCCGTTCTTTATCTGCTTATAAAAAAGCAGCTCGTGAATCTTCCTCTTCTTCCCGATATGGATGCTTCGGGTATTGCGCAGTTTACTTTGGTGCAGGTAAAAAAGCTTATGCTGACGGCTGTTGAGGTCCTCTCTGTTTTCGCCGTTGCTGATTTTGCATACCAGCGCTGGCAGTATTCACGAGACCTGAGAATGTCAAAACAGGAAGTGAGGGAAGAACATAAGGAGATGGAGGGCGACCCGAGGGTCAAGGCCAGGATAAGGAGTCTTCAGAGAGAGATGGCGCGCAGAAGAATGATGCAGGAGGTACCGAAGGCGGATGTGGTAATTACCAACCCTACCCATTTTGCCGTTGCGCTTAAATACGATTCAACCAAAATGGCAGCGCCTGCTGTTGTGGCAAAAGGGGCCAATCTGCTCGCCGAGAAGATAAAAGAGATAGCAAAAGCACATGGGGTGCCGGTCGTTGAAGATAAACCGCTCGCGAGGTCTTTATATAAACTTGAGCTTGATCAGGAAATCCCTGAGGTCTTTTACAAGGCGTTTGCTGCAATACTCGCTAATGTTTATAAATTGAAAGGGAGAATAAGAAACAGGTGATGGGTAATAGGTCATGGGTTATGGGAAAGGCTAAAAAGTTTTTTTTGACCTATAACCTATTACCCATGACCAATTACCTGGTGTATAGTTATGCTTGAAAAACTCTTAAAACAGAGCGACATTATATTGGCAGTCGGCATTGTGCTGATCCTCGGATTGATGATCATTCCCATGCCTCCGCTGCTGCTCGATCTTTTTTTATCGTTCAGCATTACACTGTCCATAGTTGTACTGCTTGTTTCGTCCTATACTGAGCGGCCCCTTGATTTTTCCGTATTCCCTTCCATGCTGCTGATATCTACGCTATTCAGGCTCTCTTTGAATATCGCCTCCACACGCCTTATTCTCATGAGGGGCGATACCGGCACCGAGGCTGCCGGACGAGTCATTAAAGCCTTCGGAGAATTTGTAGTCGGCGGTAACTTCGTCGTAGGTTTCGTCATTTTTTTCATTTTGGTAATTATAAATTTCGTCGTTATTACAAAGGGCGCCGGCAGGATTGCCGAGGTTTCAGCCAGGTTTACCCTCGATGCAATGCCCGGCAAGCAAATGAGTATCGATGCAGACCTGAACGCCGGACTTATAGATGATAAACAGGCCCGGCAGAGAAGGAAGGACATAAGCAGGGAGGCTGATTTCTACGGGTCTATGGACGGTGCGAGCAAATTTGTCAGGGGAGATGCTATTGCCGCCATAATTATAATGATAATAAATATCATCGGCGGCTTTCTCATCGGGGTACTCCAGAAGGGCATGCCAATGGCAGAGGCGGCGCAGACCTATACCATACTCACCATAGGTGAAGGACTGGTTGCGCAGATCCCGGCACTGGTCACCTCAACTGCCGCCGGTATTATTGTCACGAGGGCCGCGTCGGAAGCCAGCCTCGGCGGCGATATGGTCCAACAGCTGTTTTCAAACCCCAAGGTGCTGGGTACGGCTGCAGGGATACTCGCTTTTTTCGGTATTGTTCCGGGTCTGCCTCATATACCTTTTTTAATGATCGCAAGCATAACCGGGGCAGGGGCGTACTTTATGAGACAAAAGCTCCCTGAAAAGGCGGCAGCGGGCCCACCTGCCGCAGGGGAACTAAAACCGCCGGAGACACTGGAATCATTGCTCCCCATAGACCCTCTCTCTCTGGACATCGGCTACGGGCTGATACCGATTGTGGAGGAAGGCGGCCCTCTTTTGAACAGAATAAAGGCGATCAGAAGGCAGATGGTTACGGACATGGGCTTTATTGTTCCGCCGGTGCATATAAAGGACAATTTGTCGTTGAAGCCGCATGCTTATTCGATTCTTATAAAGGGGGTCGAGGTCGCCACCTCAGAGGTAATGCTTAATAAATACCTTGCTATTTCACCTGGTACCGAAGCTCCGGCGCTCGCAGGCATTCCGGCAAAAGATCCGGCATTTGGCTTAAATGCGGTTTGGATTGATGAAAAGAGCAAGGAGGAAGCACATCTTGCCGGATATACGGTTGTCGATGTCCCGTCGGTCATCACGACACACCTGACCGAAATAATAAAGAATTTTTCGAGTGAATTATTAGGCAAACAGGATGTACAGAAGCTGCTTGACAATCTCGTCAAAACCCACCCTAAAGTGGTGGAGGACATTATTCCTGCCGTGCTTAGCTTAAGCGCCGTCCACAAAGTTCTGCAAAATCTCTTGAGGGAAAGAATTTCGATCAGGAACCTTCAGACGATACTCGAAACTCTATCGGATTATGGAGCGGTCACCAAGGATACCGACGTGCTTACCGAGTATGTCAGGCAAGGGCTCGCGCGGAGCATTACAAAACAGTTGCAGGGGGCCGACGGCTCGTTATCGGTCATAGTAGTGGACCCCAAGGTGGAGCGGCAGATAATAGAGGCTGTGCAGACCACCCCGCAGGGCTCGCATCTTGCCCTCGATCCTGTGACATCTGAAAAGATCACCGAGAGCCTGAAACGAAATTTTGAAGACGGTGTCCGCAAGGGCTATCAGCCGGTCGTGCTCTGTTCACCGTCGATAAGGAGGTTTCTGAAGAAGCTGGCTGAGAGAATTTCCGGCAGCATTATGATCATATCTCATGGCGAGGTCGCGCCTGGCACGAAGGTATTTTCGGTCGGTACGCTGAAGATAGAATGATACATCATATGAGAGTTGCGCGTTATGGAGTTACCAAAGCGTCATTCCCGCGAATACGGGGTCCCCGAAAAGTCGCAGACTTTTTGGGGTGTGGGAGGCGGGTATCCAGGGGCTGAATAAATGGATGCCCGATTAAGAACTTCTGGCATGACGAGTTAATGTTTTTGACGCGCGACGCACAGCGCATAAAAGGGAGGGGGATGATGCGATGAGGATTAAGAAATTTGTCGGCGGGAGCTTTAAGGAAGCACTGGAGACAGTGAAAAGAGAGCTTGGCTCGGATGCAATAATATTGTCGAGCAAATCAATAAAGACGGGCCCGTTCGGAATGCTTAATAAAGATGCGGTCGAAGTTACCGTGGCCCTTGACGAAAACGATGACTCATCGTCCAGGCCTTCTGAGAAGGCGCCTGCTTCTGAAATGGGTGACCTGCTGAAAGAGATAAAAGGGCTCAGAGAGGAGGTCTGTTATCTCAAGGAGACGCTGCGTCCGATTGTGCCCTCTCTCAGAATAGGAAAGGACAAGAAGGGACTTTTTAATCTGCTCGTGAAGCAGGGAGTTGATACCCAGTTCGCCATGCTTTTGCTGGAGAGGTCCCAGGAAACGCTCGACAGCCTGAAAAACAGTATAAAGGGTGACCTTAAAATACAGGGGCTTCTTCCTGTCGAAGATAGCGGGCTTATATTCCTCGGACCTCCCGGCGTGGGCAAAACAACAACCGTTTCCAAAGTTGCCCATCTCTTCGTATCAAAAAGAAGGCCTGTTAACCTCATCTCTCTCGATTCCGACAGGATAGGTTCTATTGCAAACATGAAAGAACTCTCCCGGCAACTGCGATGTTCTTTAAGAGTGGTGAGGAGGGTAAGTGAGCTGCCTAAAATACTATACAAGGAAATGGGGAGGGGCCCAATGCTCATCGACACACCCGGTACTGAATTCAACAATATTCTGGAGGACATTAAAGATATCTTCCCTTCAGGGTTCCCTGTCAAAAAATGCTTTCTTATGGATTCCTCTATGAACGTATCTTCGGCGCTCAAGTCATGGCAGAACTGCAAGGCCGAACTGATCGACTCAATCGGCTTTACAAAGCTTGATATGGCGACCCATTACGGGGGCCTCTACAACATTTCCATGCTTACAGGCCGGCCGCTTTCATTTATAACTACCGGGCCGGGTGTGCCGGACGACATCAGGGTCCCCACCCCGGAGTTCCTTGCCGGCCTGATTATTGGAGGAATATAATGAAGAACGCAGGACCACGTATAGTAGCGGTTTCCAGCGGAAAGGGCGGGGTGGGCAAGACCAACTTTGTTGCAAACCTTGCGCTGTTTTACGCGAGTTTGAACAAAAAAGTGCTCATTCTTGATGCCGACCTTGGATTGAGCAATATCGATGTTCTGTTCGGCATAGCTCCCAAATTCAATCTTAAGCATGTCCTGCTGGGGGAGAAGACGATAAAAGATATTATTGTGAACGGTCCGTTAGGCATAATGATCATGCCTGCAAGCTCAGGCGTCAGGGCGTTGACGGAACTCTCCGATAAAAACCGGATGAAGCTTGTTTCTGAACTGGACAGTTTCGATTTGCCGTTCGATATCTTCCTGATCGACACAGGCGCCGGCATATCGGACAACGTGCTGTTTTTCTGCAGCGCAGCGCAGGAGACTATTGTTATTGTGACCCCGGAACCTACGTCGCTGGCAGACGCTTATGCCTTGATAAAGGTGTTGTCCAGGGATTTTGGAGAAAGGAATTTCAGGATACTTGTGAACACGGCCAGGTCCGAAAAAGAGGCCTTTGATACATTCAGAAAGCTGGCAATAGTTGCAGACAAGTTCCTGGCCCTCTCCGTGGAATACATAGGCTTTTTGCCTTATGAGCAGCATGTCAAAGATGCCATTATTGCGCAGAAAGGCTACATTGCCATGTACCCAAACAGTATTTTTTCAAAGAAGCTCGCTGTTATCGGGAAAAACCTGATTGAAAATCCGCTGGCCGATGTCAAAGGCAATATACAGTTCTTTCTAAAGAAGGCACTCAGGGTAGAATGACAATATGGGAAAGGTATCGGAAAAAGAAAAGGAGCAAATAATCGACCAATTCCTGCCGAGAGTAAAATATTATGCGTCGAGGTATGCTTTTTATCTTCCGCCCGAATTAAGCGTTGAAGACCTGGTGTCGGCGGGCATAATAGGACTTTTGGAGGCAATAGAACGGTATGACCCCTCTTTTAACGCCAGCTTGAGCACTTTCGCCGATTTCAGGATACGGGGCGCCATTATTGACGAAGTACGTTCCATGCAGTGGGTATCCAAAGATGCCAGAAAAAAGCTTGATGATGCGAGGCATGCATATTCAGCATTGGAGAAGGAGCTTAATCGCAGCGCCAGTGATGAGGAAGTTGCCGAAAAATTGAATATATCTCTTGAGGAGCTATACAAGACATTATCCACTGCCAATACCATGCGTATGATCAAGCTTGAGGACCTTGGGATGACGAATAACGAAGGTGAGTCCCTGGACATCCTGGAATGCATTTCTGATAAAGAAGGCAAGGACATGCTTGATGAACTCAATCTTAAAGAATTGAGGGCGTCCCTTGGCAGCGCCATTGATGGTTTGCCGGAAAAAGAGAGGCTTGTTATGACCCTTTATTACTATGAAGAACTCACCATGAAGGAAATAGGGAAAGTCCTCGATATAAGCGAATCAAGAGTTTGCCAACTGCACGGCAAGGCCCTTTTGAAGCTCCGGTCTGCTATGGAGAAATTTAAATAATCATTTTAAGAAGTCTTAGATTTCTCTCTCTCTCTTTAGGTATAATTATAGTCCTTGAATACTTTAACATATATTATATATTATTCTATAACACATTATAAACAAGCAAACCCTGCAGCAAGCTGCAGGATTACCTCACCTCTCATTGATGGGTGGGGGGTCATTCGGAGGCTGATTGCGTGGCAAAGAATATCAATAGTTTGATTAAGAAATTATCAGATAAAGACCCTTCTGTCAGGAAGAGGACTATAGAGGAGTTGGCTGAAGGCGATGAAAGGGTATTATTTCCGCTGATAAAAGCGTTGAGCGATGAAAGTGCCGGCGTGCAGGATGCCGCAATGAGGTCCCTGATTGCTATCGGAGGAGAGGTCACCGCTTACATGGTGCTGCCGCTCTTAAGGGCCAATACATATCTGCGCAATACCGCTCTTATTATCCTCACCCACCTGGGGGGCGTATCGGTACCGTTTCTTTATCCGCTGCTTAAAGATAAAGATGATGATGTGAGAAAATTCGCCATTGATCTTCTGGCCGATATAGGTAATGGCGTTGACCCGGCTTTTATTGTCCCGCTGCTCAAGGACAGTAACAGCAATGTACGGGCTGCTGCGGCAAAGGCACTTGGCCTGCTTGGATATCGTCAGGCTGTGCCGGATCTGCTCAAGGCCTTGAATGACGAGGAATGGGTCTGTTTTTCAGTACTGGAATCGCTTGGAGAACTGAAGGATGACAGTTCAGTGGAGCAGATAGCGGGGCTGCTGTCTCTCCCTTCCCAGGTTGTCCGGCTTGAGGCTATTGATACTCTTGGAAAACTCGGTTCAGATAAGGCCGCAGACAAGCTCGTAGCCTATCTGCAGCATGCGCCTCAGGATGAAAGAAACGCCGTAATAAAAAGCCTTATCAAAATAGGCATTAATCCCGACATGTCGGATATTGCAGAATACCTGATCACCATGCTCAAAGAGGGTGAATGGGAAGACAAGGAAGTGGCACTGAAGGGAATAGCAGCGCTTAATTGCAGGGAAGCTGTCAGCGTGATGGTTGATGTTACCGGATCTCTTGACCCCTCATTGCCCGATAATGAAGAGAAAATTTCAATGTTGAAATCCACCATTAAGTCGATTGATTCCGAAAAGGAACTCTTGCGGCTGCTTGAGTTTCAGGACATGAAGTACCGGGGGAAGTCGTTTGCGATAGAGATCCTGGGTGAAATGAAAAGCAGCAGCGCTATTCCTGTACTTATCAGGTATTTGAATGACACAAGGAGGGACTTGAGGAGGGCTTCGACCCTTGCTCTTGGCGCCATAGGCGGTCCCGAGTCCATAAACCCGCTCCTTGAGACATCGCAGCGCGATGTCGATGCTCATGTGAGACGCCTTGCGATTGAGGCGCTCGGCACGATACAGGCAAAAGAAGCGTATGCACCGCTCGAGGAACTCATGTTCGTGGAAAAGTATTACGATGTGCTTGAGAAAATTGTTGAATCGCTGCTTAAAATAGATGCAGGCAGGTTCCTTTCCGGCATTGCCGGTTACAGTACCGTTATCCGTGAGATTACTGCCAGGACTGCATCGGATGAAGATATTCTCCTGAGTCTGACGGAGGAGCCCGACAAGAAAGTAAAAATTGCCGCCATCTACAGCCTTGGCCGGCTGGGGACCGATCGGGCCAACACGCGGCTGATTCAATTTTTGGTAAACAGTGATGCGGATATACGGAAGGCCGCAGTGGTCGGTCTTGGAGAGGCGCGTTGCTGCTCCCCGGAACTTTTGGATGCCCTGGGGGACGACGACTCCTGGGTCCGTTTTTATACGATCAAGACCGTTGCTTTCACCTGCGAGAGAGAAACAGCGATCAGCAAGATAGCTCCATTGCTTTTTGATGAGTTCATTCCTGTTGTGATGTCTGCCATAGATGCTATTGTTGAACTCGGCGGACAGGAAGCGTATGAGGCGCTTTCTGCTCATGAGGAGCATCATAACAAAGATGTCCGGGAGAAAATCCGGGAGGCGCTCAACTCTTTATGACGATCTCAATAAGCGATGAAGTATTTAAACAATTCAGGGACTTTATTTACGAGAAAAGCGGTATTTTTATCCCGGACAATAAAAAATATTTTCTTGAGAACAGGCTTGGAAGGAGAATACAGGAATTGAATCTCAAGGGCTTCGAGGATTACCTGTATAATCTCAGGTATAATTCCGAGCACCGTGAACTTCAGCGGCTTTTTGAGTTAATAACTACCAATGAGACTTTTTTCTTCAGGGAGCCGCAGCAATTCGAGGTATTCAGAGGTGAGTTATTAAACCAGATTACCGCTGAAAATGCAAAAGCAGGCCGCCGGGACATTAAAATATGGTCTGCCGCATCTTCTACCGGGGAGGAAGCGTATACCTTGTCCATAGTCCTTCTCGAGAAAGTTGAACTCGGCGGATTCAAAAAAGATATTTTTGCTTCGGATATCAGCGAAGCGGTACTGGCATCTGCGCGTACAGGCGTATACGGTTCATATTCCATACGGAATGTCCCGAGCGCTTATTTGAATAAATACTTTAAAAATACCGACCAGCAATATAGTTTATCGAGCGCGGTCAAATCAATGGTAAAATTCTCCAGGGTAAATCTGGTGGAAGAAAAAGATGTCAGGATGATACGCGGGGTCGATGTAGTGTTCTGCAGGAATGTCCTTATTTATTTTGACGATAAAGCCAAGCAGAAGGTGGTATCGCATTTGTATGACGCTCTCAGGCCGGGCGGATATCTCTTTATCGGCACATCTGAAAGCCTCCATAATCTGACGAGGGCCTTCAGACCGGTGGTTATCAATAAGGTAATTATATATCAGAAGGTTTAAACAATGGAGACTAAGAGGAGTTCATTATGAAGCTACTGATTGTTGATGACGACAAAACAACGAGGAAACTGCTCAGTCTATATCTTAAAGGAAAGGGATACGAGGTAGTGCCGGCAGAAAACGGACTGGATGCAATTGAAAAACTCGGCACCGAAAGTATAAACCTTGTTGTTACCGATATGAACATGCCTTACATGGACGGCATTGAACTCACAAAAACACTGCGTGCGGACAGCAACCTGAAGAATATCCCGATAATTATGGTCACGACAGAGGCTGATGACGACGAGAAGAAAAAAGCCTTTGAGGCCGGCGTTGATGATTATTTGGTCAAACCTACTAATGCGGATGCGATTAGTGAGAGTATAAAGCGCATTATCAAAAAGATATTTAGCGGAGGTGATGGTAATGTTTAATCTGGGTCTCAAAGTGCTTGTTGTCGACGACTTCCCGACGATGAGAAGAATAGTGAGGAACCTTCTGAAACAACTCGGTTTTGAACATATAGATGAGGCTGAAGATGGGGCACAGGCATTGCTTCGGCTAAGAGGCGGCAATTTCGGGTTGGTCATCTCCGACTGGAATATGCCGAATATGGAGGGTATCGAACTTCTCAGAAATGTCCGGAAGGAGCCCGAACCGTTGAGGGACATCCCTTTTCTCATGGTCACGGCAGAGGCGGAAAAGGAGAAAGTGATAGAGGCCATTAAGGCAGGAGTCGACAACTATGTCGTCAAGCCGTTTACAGCAGAGATACTTAAAGAGAAACTCGAAAAAATTGCGGAAAAGAAGAAATCATTGAAAGCAGGGGGATAAGCATGGCTGACGAAATGGATGAAATAATAAGCGAATTCGTTATCGAAGCCTCGGAGACGCTTGAAAGAATCGATCCCATGTTTGTCGAACTGGAAGTAAAGGGCTACGATAAAGATATTCTCAATGAAATATTTCGCGGCATGCATACTCTTAAGGGAGCTGCCGGGTTTCTCGGCTTCCAGCCGATAGTTGATGTTGCCCACAGGGCTGAAAGCATCATGAAACGTCTTCGCGATGCTGAAATTGTCCTTTCAAAGGAGCTGATGGATGTCATACTGAAGAGTGTCGATGCATTACGGCTCTTTATTTTTCATATAAAAATGAAAGACGGCCTCGATGAAGATATTTCAACTCTCCTCGCCGAATTAGACAGGGCTTCTGAATCTGCAAAGCCGGCAACGGGGGCTGAAGAAGAACGTGTAAAGGTAGAGGTAGAGGCAAAGAGAGAAGAAGATACGGAGACCGGGGAAGAGAGGCCGGAAGATGCAGCGGGCGAGGCAAAGGCAGAGGCAAAAGCTGAGCCCGTGTCTTCACCTTCGCCTTCAGTCGACCAGACACAGCAGATTGCCAAAGAAAGAGAAGTTGTTTCTCAGCTGAGAGTTGATGTGTCGAGAATTGATAAAGTGATGGACTTTGCCGGAGAGATAGTGCTCGCCAGGAACAGGCTCCTTAACCTTGCAGCCAAGCTCGATGTAAATTATTCCGATGATCCGTATGTTGAAAGCCTTCTTGAAACAACCGGTTTTCTGGATAGGGTCACCTCTGATCTCCAGCTTGCCGTGATGAAGATGAGGATGCAGCCTATTCAGAAGGTTTTCGGCAAGTTCCCCAGAATGGTAAGAGATATGTCAAGAACGCTCGGCAAGGACATAGATCTGGAGATGTTTGGTGAGGATACGGAGGTCGACAAAACTGTTATAGAGAATATCGGTGATCCGCTTGTGCATATCATCAGGAATTCCATTGACCATGCGGTCGAGTTCGCCGCTGAAAGAGAACTGAAAGGCAAGCCGAAAAAAGGGAGAATAATTCTGAGCGCTTACCAAAAAGGGACGCAGATTGTTATTGAAGTATCAGACGACGGCAAGGGGATTGATATTGATGCGATAAAGAGAAAAGCTCTGGGGAAAGGGCTTATATCAGAAGAAGATTCGCAGAAGATGTCTGACGATGCAGCGATAAACCTCATCTTCCTTCCCGGGTTCTCGACAAAGGACGTTTCGACCGAATTGAGCGGCCGGGGGGTTGGAATGGATGTCGTCAAGACCAACGTCGGGAAGCTGAACGGGTATGTTGAAGTTATTTCAAAAAAAGATATCGGGACCACCTTCAAAATAAGTCTGCCTCTCACGCTTGCGATATTACAGGCCATGATGGTCAGGGTGGGCGGCGAGTTTTACGCTGTCCCCCAATCCATGATAGAAGAAACACTCAGGATCAAAAAAAGCGATATAAAAGATATAACCGGGCAGAAGGTACTGACTATAAGGGGCAGGGTCGTCCCGATATTCGACATGTCCGATGTCCTCTCGGTGCAGAACAGAAACAATGAAGGCAGGGACTATACCTATGTGCTTGTTGTGCTCGTCGGAGACAGGCGGTTTTGCATCGGAGTCGATGAATTAATCGGACAGGAGGAGATTGTGATTAAGACCATCAACGGAATTGAATCGGAAGAATGCGGCATATTGGGCGCCACAATCACCGGTGACGGCAGGGTCGTGCTTATTCTTGACCTTGCAGTGTTTTCACGCAGTATTTTTGCAATAAGCAATAAATAAAATGTTGAATGTTGAATTAATAATGATGTTCTTAATATTCAAGATTTATTGCGCGTAGGAGGAGATATGCAGTATATAGGTTTTACCATGAACGGTAATGAATACACTATACCAATTCTCAAAGTTCAGGAGATTGTTAACCTTCCGCACCTGACAAGGCTGCCGCAAGTCCCTCACTATATAGAGGGCATTACCAACCTCAGGGGAAGGATCATTCCCATCGTGAACCTGAAAAAACTGGTTGGCCTCGGAGGGGATTCTTCAGGAGAGAAGGTCATTGTTGTGACAAGCGGCCGCATTATTTTCGGCGTGCTTATTGATGCCATAACGGGCGTTATTACGATAGAGGATTCAGCGATAGATCCCCCTACGGACTTTAACACTTCCGATATCGTGTCCGGTGTTGCAAAGGTCGGCGAAAAATTGATCGTCCTGCTGGATACGAAGAAACTGATACCTCTTGAAGACATGAGCATGTTTGAAGATGAGGTTTTTGAAGTGAAGAGTGAGGACGAGCAGTTTCAGCCGGTGGGCAAGGTTGAGGGGACAGGGCAGGAAATGCTTGTCAGTGACGTGCGCAGCGCAATTAATTTCCTTACGCGGCAGGACATGGACGCTGCGGACCCTCGTTATGCGCTCTATGATGACATGGTCAGCTTCATGAACGCAATTGCGGTCCAGGACTATGAGAAAGCCGACAGCGCGATCCAGGGCATATTGAAGAAAGGGCAGAATGACCTCTTCCAGGAGGTCGGAAAGGTAACGCGAAAACTCCATGATTCGATACGGAGCTTTAAGGAAGCGCTTGATCCGAAACTCAGGGACATGGCGGTTACCGAGATGCCTAATGCCGTTGACCAGTTGAAAGTCGTTATTGACAGGACGGAAGCTGCCGCGAACAAGACGATGGGAATAGTCGAGAAATATATATTAATTATGGACGAACTTGCTTCACATATACGAAACCTGAAGGAGCCGGAAGAATCGGTAAAGTATCTGAAGACATTCAAGGCGGGGCTGGAGGATGACCTTACAGAAATTCTGACGACCCAGTCGTTCCAGGACCTGACCGGGCAGACCATCAAGAAAGTTATAAAACTGGTCGGAGATATCGAAGAAGAGCTGGTAAAACTTATAACGACGTTCGGCGTCAAGCCTGAGCCCGGCGCAGTGGAAAAGGTTGCGGCCCCTGAGAAAGTTTCACAGGAGGATGTTAACGATCTGCTTAAGGATTTTGGGTTCTGAGGTGTTATGGTAAAACTGCTTATTGTTGATGATTCTGCTTTCATGAGGAATGTATTGTCCACTATGCTTTCCTCTGATCCCGAGATCAAAATTGTGGGCACGGCCAGAGACGGACTTGAGGCTATAGAAAAAATCGGTAGTCTGAAGCCTGATATTGTCACCATGGACGTTGAAATGCCGAGAATGGACGGGATTGCCGCTTTAAGGCACATCATGGAGACAAACCCGTTGCCGGTAATTATGGTGAGTTCAATTACAACAGAAGGCGCAAAGGTCACTCTGGATGCCCTTGATCTGGGCGCCGTTGATTTCATCCCTAAAAACCTGTCCGAACTTTCGATCAATATTGTGAAGATCAAGGAGGTATTGATCGATAAAATAAAGCAGATCGCAAGGAAAGGTCTTGTCAGGAAACAGGTCAGGCCGCCCTCCAGGACTGCGGCCCCGAGAGCAATTGAGGTCCCAACCCATATGCCTCTCAGGACCACCGGCGAGCGCAGGGTCGGAATTCTCTCTGTAGGCACCTCCACCGGCGGTCCGAAGGCTTTGCAGGAGATCATCCCGAGGCTTCCGAAGGACTTTCCCGCTCCTATTGTTATCGCCCAGCATATGCCGCCTAACTTTACCGGTCCTTTTGCTGAAAGGCTTAATCAGTTGAGCCAGATAGAGGTCAGGGAGGCAAAGGAGGGAGAGCCTTTGAGGCCGGGAGTTGCTCTTATAGCGCCGGGCTGGGGACATATGCGTGTAAAGAGGGTGAAGGGGATAGAGACAATCGTCAGCATTTCCGACAATAAAGAGGATTTTATATACAGACCCTCGGTAGATGCACTGATGGGTTCTGTTGCGGAATGTTTCCCGGGCAGGGCGCTTGGAGTAATACTTACCGGCATGGGCAATGATGGCCTCAAAGGGTTGATCAGCCTGAAAAAAACAGGGGGGAGGATATTTGCGCAGGATGAGGAGAGCTGTGTTGTATATGGCATGCCGAAGGCTGTAGTCGACGCCGGGATTGCGGATAAAGTGCTTTCACTGGATGATATGGCCGGAGAAATAATTAATTCTGTATAAGGGAGTTTGAACGGCAATGAGAGAAGATATGCTCGAAAAAATTATTATGCAGACGGTTGATATTCCGAGTATTCCTCCTGTGGCATCAAAAGTCCTGGAGCTGGTCAGCAGTGATTATGCATCTATTAATGAGCTTGAAAGCATTATCGCCCAGGACCAGTCATTTTCGACCCGTATCCTGAAAATAGCCAATTCTCCGTATTACGGCAGAGGCAAGTGTATCGATACAATTTCCACAGCTATAATTATTATCGGCTTTAATGCAGTGAAATCCCTCGTAATGGCTGCTTCCCTGAAAGATCTTCACAGGAAATCCGGACTCTTCGAGCAGCAGCATTGGGAGCATAGCCTCGGCGTGTCGATAGCGGCATCGCTCCTGGCGGCAGAGACCAAAATGATGATGCCGGAAGAGGTGCTTACCGGAGGTTTAATACATGATGTGGGAAAGATTGTCATAAACAATAGTCTGCCCGATCAATACACCCTGGTCATCAACAAGGTTTATGAGGAAAAGGTCCCTTCCATTGTTGCGGAGGATGCGATACTGGGATTCAATCACTGCAATGTCGGCGGGCTTATTGCCAGGAAGTGGAAACTTCCGGCGAACCTTGAGGCGGTCATTGAATATCATCATGCTGAACGATATCCGCCCTTTGAAGACAGCGGCTACGGGACGCTGTGCCAGATAGTCCAGGTAGCTGATGCAATGTGTCTGCATATGGGAATAGGGATGCAGGGCGCGGTTGACTTTTCCAAAATCGGCTTTGAACAATTAGGGGTGACAACGGCAAGGTTTAACGCATTACAGGAAAAACTGAAGCAGGATTTCGAGTCTCAAAAAAATCATTTGCTCGAATAACAACGGGAAAATTTTACCTGCGATAGGAAAATTATACCTCGATATCGACGCCTTCGCCCGACTTGGGAGACTCTTTCTCTTCTGTTTTCTCCGGAGTTTCCCCTGCCTCTTCAGTGGGGCCCTTTTTTTTCTTCACAACGCGGGTCTTCGGAAAAACACGGGGTGCGCCGATACCGGTCACTTCCCGAATCCTGTAGACGTCTATTATGCCTCCATCATCAGCCATCTTGTTTTATTTATCGGGTAAAATCATAGTTTCTTTACTCTGATTGCTTATAACTGGCACTGATATTGCATTATTGTATTAATATGCATCATCAAGGGGTCCGATAATGTATAAGGGTATTTATGTTGCAATGACCGGCGCTATGCTGAGAAGCCAGGAATTGGATAATGTTACCCAAAACATGGCAAATTCCAACACCGCAGGCTATAAACGGACATCATTTTCCTCGCGGCTGTATCCTCTCCTTGAAGGCGTCTCGGACAAGCAGAATGCCGCATATCCCGATGCAAAGGCCATGGCGTACTTCGGACAATCTTCAATAGACACAACTGACGGCACTGTGCAGCTCACACAAAACCCGCTTGATCTTGCCCTCCGGGGAGACGGTTTCTTTGCGGTGCAGGGCGTTGGAAATAAAATATATTACACAAGAAACGGCAGTTTCAGCCGCAGCAAAGATGGTTTATTGGTAGACGGTACCGGACAGCAGGTCCTTGATACGGCAAACAAGCCGATAACTATAAGCGGCAGCACAATACAGGTAGCAGCAGACGGCACTGTTTATGCCGATGGAAATAACAGCGGCAAGATTAAACTGGTAAAGCTCGACCCATCGACAGTGCAACACCTCGGTAATTCCCTCTTCTCAGGGACCGAGGCCGGAGCATCAAACGGCCAGATACTGGAAGGGGCCATCGAGATGTCCAATGTAAATCCCATCAAGGAAATGGTTGGCATAATAAGTGCATTGAGAGAGTTTGAAGTGGCACAGAAAGTTATTACTAATTTTGATACACTCGCGGAGAAAACAGTCACTGAGATTGCAAAAGTATAAATGTGTTGCGCTTCAGGAAGAGAAAAAGATTAAATCAATTGCGCCCGATGCTTAACGCGGCGAGAAAAGAGGGGGGGTTATGATCAGATCGCTTTTTACTGCAGCCTCGGGTATGCAAGCCCAGCAGTTGATGGTTGATGTCATATCGAACAATATTGCGAATGTCAACACAATAGGTTATAAGTCGGGAAGGGCAGAGTTCGAGGACTTGCTCTACCAGCAGTTGCGGTCTCCCGGCGCGCCTTCTGAAACCGGAATGCAGGTACCCTCCGGAATTCAGGTCGGTCTCGGCGTAAAGCCGGTGGCAGTGCAAAAGCTTTTTAGCCAGGGTGATTTCATCAATACAGGGAACCCGCTCGATCTTGTGATAGAGGGCGATGGATTTTTCCAGCTTTCACGGCCTGACGGGACTATCGCGTATACGAAAGCCGGGACATTCAGTCTCGACAAAAACGGCAATATCGTGAACCCCGATGGGTACCCGCTCGAACCGCCGATTACTATTCCCACAGACGCCACTACAATAACTGTGGCTTTTAACGGCGACATCAACATACTGGTATCAGGACAAACAGCGCCATCCCTGGTAGGCTCCATAACGCTGGCGCGCTTTATCAACCCTGCCGGACTGCAATCTGTCGGCAAAAATTTATTTCTTGCCACCGATGCTTCGGGCGAACCGATCACCGGTGCCCCTGATGCTCTGGGGTTTGGCGATATCAGCCAGGGGTTTCTTGAAAACTCTAATGTCAATATTGTTTCGGAGCTTGCAAATCTTATAACGGCGCAGAGGGCCTTTGACATGAATTCAAAGGCTGTCCAGGCGTCCGATCAGATGCTCCAGACCACTGCGGCGATGAAGGCATAATCATGAAAAGCAAAGTGCAGCCAATGGAAAACATGGAGCTAAGGGCAAAGGGCATGTGGTCAGGTTTTTTACTCTTTGCTCTTTGTATTATGCTCTTTGTGCCTGCTGTTGTTCAGGCTGACAGACAGCATCTTATGGACACAATAAAGGAAGCGGTCCGTTCCGAACTTGTCCGCTCGGTCTCTAAAAACGTTGAACTCGGAGGAATAAGAATTGTAAAAGGGCTTGACGCTTTGGATGACAACGCAACCTACACCGTTGCCGGTATCGCAGCGGATGGATATAATGGCCGCAATAAAATAGTCTATCGCGCGACCCTTTGTGACGACAGTAAAATAGTCCATACGGTCGTTGTAGAGGCGGCATACGATGTTCTTACCGATGTTTATATTTCTGCAAGACCTCTCACAAGCGGCTCAATAATTACCGGAGACGACATCTATGCAGTTAAGCAGAAAAGTTCACGACTGCCGTTGGGGGCTGTAACAGATATTGCCGGGGTAGAAGGCAAGAGCCTCAAGTCAAATATTGCCCAGGGAGTGATAATGCGGGCTGATTATTTCAGGGACCCGTCGAGTATTAAAAAAGGCAGGGAGGTAACCGTGCTCGTCGAAGGGCAAAATGTGGTGATCTCGACAAAAGGAGTGCTCCGTAATGATGCTGTAATAGGCGGCGTTGCGCAGGTCGCATGCGCTGCTCAAAAGAAGGACATCAGCGGAATACTTATTTCTGCGGACACAGTGAAGGTGAAAATATGAAAAACATAATGGCTAATGGTTTAATAAGAGAAAAAGTACTGACCTTTAGCCTTTTGCCTTTTGCCTTTTGCCTTGTTTTAAGCGGCTGTTCAGGATTAAAGGAAGCTCGCGATATTAAGACTGCTCCGATGCCTGCCAAATATATAGAGACAAAAGAAAAGGAACCATATGCAGGCGAAGGTTCCTTGTGGGCCGACAGGGCGACGCTCTATGAGGACTTGCGTGCAAGAAGGCTCAATGATATCGTGACCATTCTTATTTCCGAAACAACAAATGCATCCAAAAAGGCAACGACGAACGACAGCAGTACCTCAAACGTTAATAACAGCATACCTAACATCATGGGCATTTCGAAGTTCACAAAACAAATTGGAAACTTGCAGTCCGGTATTCAGGGAAATGCAAATACTGCTTTTGCAGGCGAGGGAGATACGGCAAGTGCAACAACTTTTACCGATACAATTTCGGCGAAGGTTGTTGAGGTCCTCCCCAATGGAAACCTGGTGCTCGAGTCTCGCAAGGAGAGAATAATAAATAACGATAAAGAGATTATTGTGATAAGGGGTATCATCAGGCCGGAAGATGTATCGCCGACGAATACCGTATCTTCTGCGCAGGTAGCCGATGCCAGGATATATCTTGTCGGCGACGGCGTGCTTGCAGACAAGCAGTCTCAGGGCTGGCTGGTGAAAGCATTGGACCAAATATGGCCGTTCTAACGGCGGGAGGCAAAAGGCAAATGGCTAACGGCACAATACAAACAGCTTGTAATAATCAAAGCTTCACCTTTGGCTTTTCGCTAATTGCCTTTAGCCTCCTGTTGTCTTTTGCTCTTTGCTTTTTTTCGTCCATTGTCCACGCCGAGAGGATCAAGGATATAGCAACATTTTCAGGGTCAAGGGAAAATGAACTTATTGGATACGGCCTTGTCGCGGGCCTTAAAGGAACAGGAGATTCTGACGGAACATATTATTACCAGCCCGTTGCCAATATGCTTAACCGCATGGGTATTAATATAAACCCCGCTGATGTAAAAGGAAAAACAAAAAACATCGCAGCTGTCATTGTTACTGCGAAACTTCCCACGATGCTTAAACCCGGCTCTAAAATTGATGTAGAGGTATCATCCATTGGCGACTGCAAGAGCTTGCAGGGGGGGACCCTTTTTACGACACCCCTTAAAGGTCTTGACAATAATGTTTATGCAGTAGCGCAGGGGCCTGTATCGATTGGAGGTTTTCTTGCGGGCGGAGGCGGCGCGCAGGCCATCAAGAACCATCCGAACACAGGAACAGTGCCGAGCGGCGCTATAGTTGAAAGAGAAGTCCCTGTGCAGTTAGACAAAAAGACCAGACTTGAGATTTTGCTTAACATGCCGGATTTCACAACGTCCACAAGGGTCGCAAGCAAGATTAATGAGCGGCTCGGCGGCCTTTTTGCAAAAGCTGACGGCCCGTCGGCGGTTTCGTTAATTGTACCGGATGACTTTGCTAATAAAGTTGTGGAACTGATCGCAACTGTTGAGAGGATAGACGTCTCTGTCGACACGCCTGCCCGGGTGGTAGTCAATGAGCGGACCGGCACTGTTGTTATCGGTGAAAACGTTACTATCAGCCCTGTTGCGCTTGCGCAGGGCGCGCTGACCATAACGATTAAAACAAATACTCAGGTTTCGCAGCCTCCTCCCCTTGCGCCAGGAGGGGCCAGGACCGTTGTTACACCTCAACAACAGGTAACAGTCGAGGAAAAAAAGGTAGCATTATCGGAGGTAAAAGGCGCTTCTATAGGAGAACTTGTAAGGGCCTTGAATGCACTGGGTGCAACTCCAAGGGACCTTGTGGCAATACTTCAGGCGATCAAGGCTGCGGGAAGTCTTAACGCAGAACTGGTGATAATGTGAACGACGGCTTCGTAAAAAATCCAGATGCT
Organism: Nitrospirota bacterium; assembly: GCA_963784135.1. Lineage (GTDB taxonomy): Bacteria > Nitrospirota > Thermodesulfovibrionia > Thermodesulfovibrionales > Dissulfurispiraceae > JADFXI01. Next base: position 73,131 of record CAWAQG010000014.1, read on the forward strand.
GCGTTGCACTTCATCCCTCGTCACTCGCACCCCCAAAAGTCTTCGGCTTTTGGGGGACCCCGTTGCGGCGTACCTGAAAGTACGCCTCATTCCTCGGTATTTGCGCGCCTTGCCTATGGACTTTTTACGAAGCCGTTTAATTTTAAGGGGTTGAATTCATGAACGGGATAGTACATAGCATCAACACGCCGCAAACGGCATTCGGGAAGGCCGGGGCACAGGGCGCTGATAAGGGTGATGCAAAGACTGCTGCAAAACAGGTTGAAACGCTCTTCCTGAATGAATTGTTAAGAATAATGATGGAACATACGTCTTTCGGACAAGACAGGACAGTTTCCACTTTCCTGCCTGTCATTACTTCGGAAATGTCAAAGTCCTTGGCTGTAAGAGGGATCGGCATAGAAGACTTTTTAATGAAAAATACATCAACCATTCAGAGCGGAGGGATGAAGAATAAGCGTTATGAGGAAAATGTCAATTCTTTGACGCTGAACGCTGAACGCTCGACTCCCGACGCGAATGGGGGTTAATATTTTAGACAATTCCCCGATATAGTATATGTATACGTATGTATGCATAACGAAAGATGGGGGGTAAAGAGAAAATGATTATCACTGACAAAGTTGACATTGGCGGTTCAGGCATTCAACCAGCGGACAGGACGAAGGGACAGACCACTGCCGGGCCGGTTGGCGGAGTTGCTCCCCAGGACAAGGTTTTGTTTTCTGACCAGGCAAAGGAAATAGGGAGACTGCAGGCTGAAGTAAGCAAACTCCCTGACGTAAGGCCGGACGTGGTCAGCGATGTAAAAAATGCTATTAATAACGGCACCTATAACGTCAAAGGTGAAGCGGTAGCCGGCGCGGTGCTGAAGGAGGCAGTAATTGATTCAGTTATATGAAGAGCTTATTGATGTTCTGGAAAAAGAGTTTTCCTTTTGCACCCAGCTTGTAGACCTTTTGCAGAAGGAGAAAGATGTTATCGTCAGCCTTAACCCTAACGCATTAGAGCAATTGCTTGCGGAAAAGGAAGCAATCTCAACCAATATCAGGATGTGTGATGAAGCTCGTGAAAGGATACTTGACCGGCTTGGGTTCAAGAGCAAGACAATATCCCAGGTTGCGGCAACAGCGGATGATGATTACAGAGAAAAGCTCACAGCTATAGCATCAAAATTTACTTCGGTCATTCACAGCATCACTGAACTAAATAAGTTTAATGGGAAATTAATTGAAAAATCTCTTTACTATGTAAAAGCGTCATATAAATTTCTGAACAGCTTTGGCGTCACTGCGCGTCAAAGAGTATCCGTGGAGGCATAAGTGTCTGTTTTGTCCTTATTTAATATTGGACTGACCGGGCTGGAAAGCTCGAACCAGCTGCTGCAGGTCACTGGAAATAATGTTGCCAATGCGCAGACCCCCGGCTATGAGGTTGAACAGGCAAATTTGTCGACCGTGCCCAGCGCAGCAGTAGGCGCGACCGGTACTGCCGGCAATGGAGTGCAGATTACTAACGTCACGAGGGCTTATAATTCGTTTATCAATGCCCAGGTCAATACTGAAAATTCAAATGTTGCCTACTGGACAAATTATAATACTGCAATCACGCAGGTCCAGTCTATATTTAATGAGGCGTCCAGTGCCGGCATCAGCTCTGCTATAACAACTTATTTTAACGATTGGCAGAATGTCGAGCAAAGTCCGCAAGACAATGCGCAACGGACAACTCTTATTTCGGATGCTAATAATCTGAGTACCAGCCTGAACACGGCAGCAACATCCCTGAATAGCGTGAGCGGCCAATTATTAACAAGCAGTCAGACGCTTACGACACAGGTCAATACGCTTACCTCCCAGATCGCGACTTTGAACGGAGAGCTTGCAGGGAACGCCGGCTCACTGGACCTTCAGGACCAGCGGGACGCCCTTCTGCAAAATTTGAATGGGATTGTAAAGGTCTCAAGCTATCAGGACCCCGCATCGGGAGAGTACTCGGTATTGCTGGGGGGTACCCCCCTTGTTGAAGGTAGTACATCATACAACATGAGCGTTTCTACCGATCAGTCTAACCATATGAATTTCTCTGTCGACCTTGCGCCCAATGCTGCTGCGGTCCCGCCGATAGGCAGTGCAGGGAACCCTTACGTTACATCCTTTATCACAGGCGGCCAGCTCGCGGCCAATATTGACTTAAGAGATACCGAGATTCCAGGCTATATGGACCAGTTGAATGCCTTTACAGTGGATTTGGCCGCTACCACCAATTACTATCAAAAGCAGGGATACGGGCTTGACGGCTCCCCCGGAAGTAATTTATTTACCTCGCCTTCCCAGCTTGCCAAATATACTTCTGTTGACAGCGTTAATGGCGTGTATACTTCGCCGGCGGACACGTTTACAAGCGGAGGCAAATTAACGATAAAACTCGGGGACAACGATACGTCACCTGTTACTGTTACCATAAATCCAAACTCAACACTTCAGGACGTTGTTAATGATATTAATAATAGTCAGGCCGGATCGAAAGTGGCGGCAGCAGTGGTTAACATTGGCACATCAGCGAACCCTGATTACAGGATCAGCATTAAATCAAACCCGGACGGCAACCTTGGAGATGTGAGGATAGGGGTTTCGAATGACGCCGGAGATGCCGCCGGCAGCGGGCTCAATTTGCTCGCGACCAGTCCCATTCTTTCCAGCGGCTCTCCCGGAGCTGCCGGCGCCGTGATATCATCGATGAATGTTGCTGATCAGTCTGCGACAGTCGCCGATGCGCAATATATGATAGATTATAATTATAGCGGAGGCCCGGGCGCCACCAACGGCTATCAGGAAGAAGGCACTACCGGAAGATACTGGCGCGTTATGGAATCGACTGACGGCGGAAGCACGTGGACAGCTGTCCCTTCAAATGATGTCAATTTGACCACCGATACTACCGGGTTGTCGAGAACACTTGAGTTCCAGGGTATCCAGGTACAGATAGACGGCAGCGGGATCAGCAGCGCAACAAATCCGAACGGCGAGACCTTCGACGTCCAGCTTGACCCCAACGCAGCGGAAGATATTAAAACTGCTGTAACCGATCCTAAACAGGTCGCAGCCTCTGCCGATACATGGAACATAGACAGCAGTAATAACAGCGTGGTATTTAATGTAAACGGCGCCGTGCCGAGCATAACGGCTGTCATACCTTCGGGCATCTATACAAATGACCCCGGACAACCGGATGACATTTCCGCTGCTTTAGAATCAGCAATTAAAACGGCGTATCAGAATAGCACCGGGAGCGCTCTGCCGGATACTCTTAACGTTGCTTATAACCCGAATACAAAACAGTTTAATATTACTATGCCGAGCGGCGGTGATACTATAAATTTAATGTGGTCAAATTCAGCGTCGACGGCAAAGCAAATCTTCGGCTTTAGCGGCGACAACAATACTCTGGTCTCTGCGGCAGCTTCCGCGGTGAGCGATAACCCGGCCTCTGTCTATTCGACTGCCCAAAATGGGGCCCCCGGCGATAACAGGAATGCGGCAACTATAGCCGGCCTGGTCAACGGAACCGAGCTTGCCGGCACAACACCGACCGACATGTATATGAGCCTGGTTTCAAACGTCGGGGTCAATGCATCGGCTGCAAACACAAACCTGCAATATCACTCTACTCTTGCGACTGAACTTACCCAACAGCAGCAGCAACTCTCCGGTGTAAGCATGGATCAGGAGGCCAGCAATCTGGTGGTATATCAGAAATCATATGAGGCTGCGGCAGAGTTGATAACCACTGCCAAGGCCCTGCTCACGACGCTTTTACAGATGGTGAACCCGAATGCATAAAAGCTGGCATGAAATGAAGGAACAAAAAATGAAACCACAAGACTTGACCAAAGAGAAATACTGCCGAAGTTTTCTGCGGTCAGGTTTGCCGATAGAATAGGGCAAAGGGGGAGGGACAATCATGGAAATAATTACTAATCAAATGTTTGAGAACCAGTTTATGTCGGGGTTACAGCAGGACCTTCAGGCAGAACTTGCTGATACACAACAGATTTCAACCGGCTACAAGGTCAACCAACCCTCGGACGACCCTGCCGCTCTCGTTCAGATTGTCAGCTACAAGACCCAATTATCTAATATTACAGAATATCAAAATGCTATAACTTCTGCAAAAGCCCCTCTCCAGTCTCTTGACACTTCCCTCTCAAGCCTTAATACTACGCTGGGCAGGGCGAACGAACTCGCGATAGGCGCAGTGAACGGCGCTACGGACCCCAAAACAATGCAAGCTATGGCAGATGAAGTGCAACAACTGTCCGGCACAGCGGTCAGTATTGCCAATACAAATGTGAGCGGCCAGTACATATTTTCAGGGGACAATTCAAATGTCACCCCCATTGACCCAAACACCGGCGAGCTTACGTCGTACAATAATTCAATCAATCATAATATAGGCGTCGGTGTTAATGTTACCACCAACGTTCAAGCCGGCAGCCTGTTCAGCTTTCAGCGCGTCAATGGCGCTGCGGATTCATTAACTGCTATTTTACCGACTTATAACTGGGCAAATAACGGGGCCAACACTATTCCTGATGCAGACCCTGTATCTGCGCTGGAGACATCCGCACCCGCTGCCGGGGCATTTAATGCATCTAATAATATTTTTAGTGCCAACGGAGGCGCTATAAACATTACGGTCGGCAGTTCTACTGCGCCATCGAAAGGCGGCTTCATTATCAATGGGACCAATAATGCTATTGTAATAGACGGCGTAACATACACAATAAATAATGCAAGTAATAATAATAACGATTTTTATACCGGTTCACAGCTTGCCGATGCGCTTTCCAACCTGGACGGCGGGAATGCCATTAAGGCCACATATGATAGCGCCAAGCATCAGTTTAATATTACGTCCGCCGGGGCGGCGACCATTAATTTCGGAAACGCTGCCACGACCATGGGGCAGATACTCGGGTTTAAAGCCGCTAATCCCGGAACTATCGGATCAGGGATAAACAGCGACAATGCTGTTGGCGATGTTAACCTCGCTGCCGGCTCAACCCTTCAGGACGTTCGTGATGCTATAAACTCCGCTGCCGCCGGTGTAAAGGCACAAGTTGTAAATGTTGGAACAAGTACAGCCCCTGATTTCAGGCTCGTTGTTGCTTCTGACCCTGCCGGAAATTCGGCCAATATCGATATCAGCACATTGTCAGCCGCATTAACAACTACCGGAGCTGCGGATCCTTCAGGTGCAGGGATTAACATGCTCTCATACGACAAGACCACAGGGGACAATATGACTCTGGGCGCCAATATCACCAACTATAATTATATTACCCAGGCAGGCGCCGACGATAGCATAGTTATTGATGACGGCACTAATGGCAACATTTCAAATAATCAAATTGTCGTTAATGTTGGCGCCACGCAGGAGACGGCCACAATTGCGCGGGGGACCTATACTAACAGCGGGTTGGCAACAGCTGTAGCTAATGCATTAGATGCCGCTGCCGTCGCTGCCGGAAAAGCTGATACATATAATGTTGCGTATGACCCTAATGCTGATAAATTCACTATTACGAATAAAGCAGGCAATCTCGATTCCCTGGATTTGTTATGGTCGAACCCTTCGAGCACGGCGCAGACTTTGATGGGGTATAATGCCGTTGACAAGACTAATATCGCAGCGGGGTCTTCTGATACGAGCGATAATTCCGTGCTGGCCAATTACTATAGTTTCAATAACAACTATCTCAATGATAAGTATATTATGCGGGCCCTGAACTTCGAACAAGTATCATTTCAAAACAATGACTCCGGTCGTGCCCAGCAGGCCATACAGTATACGAGCGATTTGTCGGCTGCCGTTTCCCAGGCCCAGTCGCAAGTCGGCGCGACGGAGAACAAAGTCAACACCGAAAGCTCTCAGCAGGGGAATAGTCAGACTGATATGCAGGTCTTTTTGTCTAACACTCAGGATACGGACCTGGCCGCGGTCACCAGCGATCTATCGCTGCGGCAAACCGCGCTGCAGGCTCTGCGGACGATTACACTGGATGTTTTAAATCAAAGTCTCTTTGATTTTATCAAACCTTGACGCTGAACGCTATAACGCTTTTTTAGAGGGATGAATGCTTGTTCTCACCCGCAAGACGGGACAGATAATTAACATAGGTGACGACATACGGATCAAGATCGTTGATGTAGGAAACGGTATTGTCAAGCTTGGCATCGAGGCCCCCAGGGAGCTGCCGATATTCCGGGAGGAACTCTACGAGAAGCTCAAGCAATTGAACAAAGAGTCGGCGAAAATGGATATGGACAGGCTGAAACATTTTCTGGGCGAACAATGAGCGTTGAACAAATTTATTGCGAGGTAAAGGTGAAAATAGTTACAACCAGATTCGGTGAAATTGAGATTGACGAGAGGAAAATTATTACCTTCCCTATGGGGATCCCGGGGTTTAGGGAATTAAAACGGTTTATCCTTATTGACTACAAGGACCCGATAAAATGGCTCCATGCCGTGGATGATCCCGATGTGGCTTTTATTGTTATCAATCCATTTATAGTTTTCCCTTCTTATTCCGTGGATATAAAGGATGATGAAGAGTTGTTTCTCGGGATTAAGGGGCCTGCGGATGTGGCGGTCCTTACTATTCTTTGTGTTGCGAACAGCAGCGTTACAGCCAACCTCAGGTGCCCGATTGTTCTGAATAGTGCCAATCATCAAGCAGCACAAATTCTCATGGATGACGAAAAGTATGATTTTCATACCCCCCTGCCGGCCCTGCCTTTAAAATCCTGAATTTTCAAGCACCGCCCGGCAAGACCGAATTCAGCACCGCTGAAACTGATCTTCTTTTTTGAAAAAAACTGTATAAAAGTGTTATTTTAACTACTACCAGGCATTATTTAAGAGGAGGAAACAACTATACATGGGCCGCATGCCAATGACACCGGATGGATATCAGAAGATGAAGGAAGAGCTCAGCAGGCTGTTAAAAGAAGACAGGCCGAGAAACATAAGGGACATAGCGGAAGCGCGGGCACACGGTGACTTATCGGAGAACGCCGAGTACCATGCTGCCAAGGAACGGCAATCGTTTATTGAAGGGCGTATACAGGAACTCCAGGGCAAGCTGGCTATGGCCGATGTCATAGATCCTTCAAAAATAACCCAATCAAGGGTGGCCTTTGGCGCAAAGGTCAAAGTGGTTGATATAGGGGCTGATGAAGAGTATGTGTTTATACTCGTAGGTCCTGACGAGGCGGATGTCAAGAGCGGCAAGATATCTATAAGTTCGCCTGTCGGAAGGGCGTTAATCGGCAAAGAGGTAGGCGATACCGCTGTGGTCAAGGCGCCTGCGCGGAGTATTGAATATGAGATCGTAGAGATCAATTTTGTATAAATTTTTCACCGCTGAAATCGTCGGCAACACCTCACAGAACACACCATTTCAAGCTGCTGACGCTGCGGCCTTTATCAGAGATCATTGTCCCCCGGCCCGGCCAGTTCTATATGATACAGACCGGCGCCGCCTGCGACCCACTTTTAAAAAGGCCTTTTAGTATTTACAGTGTGCAGCAGGACCGTTTGAGCTTTCTTTACCGCATACGGGGAAAAGGGACCCTGTCGCTTTCTCAACTCAGAGAGGGTGATATGCTCCAGGTTATCGGGCCTCTGGGGAACAGCTACCCCGACCCTGAAGGCGACTTCATCGCTGTTGCGGGCGGCATCGGTATTGCCTCATTGTTCGCTTTTATGAGTAAATACAGGCGGCAGGCGTACTTGTTTTATGGCGCAATGAACAGGGATGAACTGGTTATGCTTGACGAGGGCAGGGAATTATCAAAAGAGACCTTTATCACGACCGATGACGGTTCTGATGGACGCAAAGGATTGATTACCGATGCGTTGAAAGATTTTCTCGGCCATTCACTGACCGCCCAACGCCCGTCACGGATCTATGCATGCGGACCCGCCCCTATGCTAAGGGCACTGTCAGAGATTTCACGTTCCAACAGGCTCTCCTGCTACGCATCCATGGAAGAGCATATGGCCTGTGGCATCGGGGCATGCATCGGGTGCGTGGTGAAGACTATTGGCGGGCAAAAAAGGGTGTGCAAAGAGGGCCCTATCTTCAACGTAGAGGACATAATATGGTGAACCTGTCGGTAACTGTCGCCTCTCTGAAACTGAAAAACCCGGTGATGACCGCCTCGGGGACCTTCGGCTATGGGGAGGAGTATGCGGAATACATTGACTTGAACAGGCTTGGGGCAATCGTGGTCAAAGGACTCTCGATTACTCCGCGTGATGGAAATCCGACGCCCCGCATTGTCGAGACGCCGGCAGGCATGCTCAATGCCATAGGTCTCCAGAATATAGGCGTCAGGGCATTTATTAAAGACAAACTCCCTTTCCTGCGGCAATTCGATACGCCGGTGATAGCCAACTTTTTCGGAGATACTGTCGAAGAGTATGTTAGGGCTGCCGGCGAACTGAGCGCAGCGGAAGGAATCCACGCCCTTGAGATGAACATATCCTGCCCTAATAAACAGGAAGGATGGATAGTTTTCGGCACAGATCCGAAAACAATGGCCGACGTTGTCGGCAAAGTCAGAAAAATCACTAATCTCCCATTGATCGTCAAGCTCTCGCCGAATGTCACAGATATCGGCCATATGGCAAAAGTGGCTGAAGATGCCGGAGCCGATGCTTTATCGGTCATGAATACGATTACAGGCATGGTTGTGGATATCAGGCGGCGAAAACCTGTGCTTGCAAATAATACAGGAGGGCTTTCCGGGCCTGCCATAAGACCCATTGCCGTTCGAATGGTTTGGGAGACATGCAAGGCGGTCAGCATCCCGGTTATCGGAATGGGGGGCATCATGACGGCCAGGGATGCGCTGGAGTTTTTGATCGCCGGCGCGAGGACGGTTGCAGTGGGGACCGCAAACTTTGTCAACCCATCGGCTGCGGTTGAAATAATCGAAGGGATAGAGAAATTTCTTGTCGAAGAAAATATTTCAGATGTTAATAGTATAGTTGGAAGCCTGATAATAAATGGATAGCGATAATCGGGTCATAACGCTGACTACCGATTTCGGCTATAAAGACCCATTTGCAGCCGAAATGAAGGGCGTTATTTTATCGATTAACCCGCACGCTGTAATTGTTGACTTGACCCATTCGATACAGCCGCAGGACATTCCAGAGACTGCATACGTCATCGGCTCCAGCTTCAGCTATTTCCCCCCGGGAACTATTCATATAGTGGTTGTCGATCCCGGCGTCGGTTCGGCACGGAAAGCACTTATTCTTGAGGCGGGGGGCCACTATTTTATCGGGCCTGATAACGGAGTGTTTTCCCATGTCCTCTGTTTTTCACAGCCGGTGAAGGGCGTGCATATCACCGAAGAAAGATACATGCGCTCAAAGGAGAGCCCTACATTCCAGGGCAGGGACTTGTTTGCACCTGCAGCTGCATGGCTGTCAAAAGGGCTGACTCCCGGGGAATTCGGGCCGCCTGCCAAAGATTTTGTTACTTTCCCTGTTCCGCTGTCCGAAGTTACGCATGACGGCATTTCCGGAGAAGTTATTTACTTAGACCATTTCGGCAATGCGATAACCAACATAAAGGGTGATGCTATAGGGTTGTTAGGCCTTAGCTATGCCGTCGAGCTCAACAATACAACTATTCAACTTGTGCAGTATTATGCTTTGGCCGGAGAAAACAGCCTCTGCTGTCTTGTGAACAGTTCGGGGTATCTGGAGCTGTTTGTGAATAACGGGAATGCAGCGGAGAAATACGGTATCAAAAAAGGCGATAAAGTTATAGTCCGCTGAAAACCCAGGAGATCACAACTGAAATACAGTATCCCAATGCCCTGCGTAACCACAGTAATAAGATAAAAGCCGTCATTCCCGCAGGTAGTTGAGCGGGAATCCAAGTTATACAAATGAAAAAATATTTTGTCTAAGGCAATGGATTCCCGCCTGCGCGGGAATGACGGACAAAGAACCCAAAAATTGGGGGAACTCTTGCGTAACTGTTCATTGACAAAAATCACTTTTTAAATTTATAGTTTAAATAGACCATGGGGGAGGCATTGGGCCTGAGAGTTTTCCACATGCAGGAAAAGACCCCTTGAACCTGATCCAGATAATTCTGGCGTAGGAAATTGGGAACATGGCATGCGGCTACCAAGTCCTCTATTCCTTAATCAGGGATAGGGGATTTTTAGTTTGAAGGGAATTTTTATGAGACTTAAAGTGAACGGAGAAGAAATCGATACAGCGGCGGCAACAATTCTGGAACTTTTGCAGGAGAAGGAAATCAAACCTGAAAGGGTTGCTGTTGAAGTAAACCTTAAAGTGCCCAGGAGGTCGGACTTTGAGCTGCACCAACTTCACGAAGACGATGTTGTTGAAATAGTATATTTTGTCGGAGGTGGCACGCATGGATGACACATTGAGGATAAGGGGAATCGAATTCATGTCCAGGCTCTGGATTGGTACGGGTAAATATAAAGACTTTGCCGAAACCGTGAAAGCGGTGGAAGCTTCAGGTGCGGATGTGGTGACTGTTTCGGTGAGGAGGGTGAATATCACTGACAGGAAATCGGAGAACCTTCTCGATTATATTGACCCTAAAAAATACAAGATACTGCCGAACACTGCCGGATGCTACACTGTTGATGATGCCTTGAGGTATTCACGCCTTGCCCGGGAAGCAGGCGTATCGGACATGATCAAACTCGAAGTTATAGGCGATGAGCGGACGCTGTTCCCCGATACTATAGGCCTCTTACAAGCAACGGAAATACTCGCAAAAGAAGGCTTTATTGTGTTCCCGTACACCAATGATGACCCTATAATGGCCAGACGGCTTCAGGATGCCGGTGCAGCGGCGGTGATGCCGCTCGGAGCGCCGATAGGCTCGGGGCTGGGTATTAGAAATCCCTACAACATAAAAATAATCCTCGAGGCATCGAAAGTCCCGGTTCTGGTTGATGCAGGAGTCGGTACCGCCTCCGATGCCACGATTGCAATGGAACTTGGTTGTGATGCGGTGCTCATCAATACTGCCATTGCAGCAGCCAAAGACCCTATATCAATGGCAGCGGCGATGAAGCATGCAGTAATTGCCGGGCGGCTGGCTTATCAAGCGGGGAGGATGGGAAGAAAGCTTTACGCAACTGCGAGCAGCCCCATTGAAGGAATGCTGTAAGAACGGTTATAGGCAATGGGTAGTGCAATTCATACAGAACAGGGTAATTTTTCTTTGCGAGCGATTAGTCTTTTGTGCCGGCCCTGCCATATGTGCGGAACACTAACTGTGTTCCAGTTCCATATGCGGGCTCGGCGTTACTCGCCCAATGCAGATAACCCAGGCGCTCGACTGCAGAAAAACAACCCTGTTCTGTCTGAATTGCATAGGCAATGAGTCGTGGGTGCACAGAAAATAGATTTCAATGTATATTTGATTACCGACAGAAAACTGTTTCCTGACAGGGATGCATTTTTTGCTGCCCTCGAAGGCGCACTGAAGGCCGGCGTCAAGGCGGTACAGTTAAGGGAGAAGGATTTGCCGACAAGGGAATTGCTTACTATGGCATACGGGATGAGAGAACTGACCTCCGGGTACGGCGCGAAGCTTTTTATAAATGACCGGACTGATATAGCCCTTTGTGCCGGAGCAGACGGGGTACAGCTCGGACATGAAAGCATGCCTGTCTGCGCAGTCAGAAAGATAGCCGGCGGCGGCTTTTTAATCGGGGTCTCTACCCATAGTCTAAAAGAGGCGCACCTTGCTGAAAAGGAAGGGGCTGATTTTATAACTTTCGGTCCCCTTTATCAAACACCTTCGAAAATAAAATATGGAGCGCCGGTCGGACTGGAGGCGCTGCATAAAGTTACCGGAGAAATCGGCATTCCTGTTTTTGGTATCGGGGGAATCAAGCCCGATACAATAAATGCAGTGATGAATTCGGGTGCTCACGGCATAGCCGTGATAAGCGGCATATTGGGCGGGGATGATACGCGGAGAGCAGCTCAAAATTATCTGGAAGCCGTTCGAAGCAATCTTCTTGTTGTATAGGTAATTTACTTTTAATAAGTTACAGGGGGAGGGTTATGACAAGAATCGAACATGCAAAAAAAGGCATACTCACAGATGAAATAAAAACAGTAGCTGCGGCAGAATCGTTATCTCCGGAAAAACTTGCCGGGGATATTGCGGAAGGGTTTTCTGTAATTACCCGGAACGTGTTTCATGAGATTACGCCTCTCGGTATCGGCAGGGGGATGCGCACAAAAATTAATGCAAACATCGGCACCTCAAAGGACAGGGTTTCTTATGATGACGAGCTGCAAAAACTGGAGGTGCTGATAAGACACGGGGCAGATGCGGTAATGGACCTTTCAACCGGCGGCGCTATCAGGGATTTAAGAAACATGCTTATCAAACGCTCTTCTGTGGCGGTCGGCACGGTCCCAATCTACGAAGCCATCGTAAAGACCGCTGAAAGGCGCGGCCACATTGCCAAAATGGACCCTGAAGACCTTTTCGGGGTGATTGAGGACCACGCGAAAGATGGTGTTGATTTTATCACTGTCCACTGCGGTATTACGCAGAAAGCTATACAGCGGTTGAGAGAGGACAAGCGCATACTTGATGTGGTGAGCAGGGGAGGCGCATTCCTGCTTGAGTGGATGATTTACAATGATAAGGAGAACCCGCTTTTCGAACAGTATGACCGTCTGCTGGAGCTGGCGAAAATATATGACTTGACCCTGAGTCTTGGAGACGGGTTCAGGCCGGGCTGTATTGCCGATGCTACGGACCGGAGCCAGCTCGAGGAACTGGTGACCCTTGGAGAATTGAGGGACAGGGCGCTTGAGGCCGGCGTGCAAACCATTATAGAAGGGCCGGGGCATGTGCCGCTGGACCAGGTGGAACTGAATGTCAAGTTGCAGAAGGAGATATGCAAAGGCGCGCCATTTTATGTGCTGGGGCCTTTGGTCACGGATATCGCGATGGGCTATGATCATATCGCTGCGGCAATAGGAGGAGCTATTGCCGGTGCTGCGGGCGCCGATTTCCTGTGCTACGTAACTCCTGCGGAGCACATTAGGCTGCCTGACATCGAAGATGTGCGGGAAGGGGTCATTGCGTCAAAGATAGCCGCACATGCAGCTGATATTGCCAAAGGTGTGCCGGGCGCTATTGAAAAAGACAAGAAAATGGCCCGATCCAGAAAGGCCCTCGACTGGGAAGGGCAGATATCGCTCAGTTTCAACCCGGAGAAGGTCAGGGCCTGGAGAAACCAGGCGCCGCCTGCGGAGAAAGAGGTCTGCAGCATGTGCGGGGAGTTTTGCGCGATCAAGACAGTTGAGCGGGCGCTGCACGGCGGTAATCCACGATTAAATGGGTAAATGCTTCCCGATTGAAACTCTATACCTCCCCGCCTGTCCCTGCCTGTTTTATGCGGCCGCTTTTGAGGAGGAAGTTCCTCACAACTTCGGGTATGAATTCGATCTTTTTTTGGAGCGAAGGGACAACGCGGTCCAGAAGCGACGATACCCCGTTATCACTTTCGTTGCATACAGGCAGTAATCTCATATAATCCGGGAGGAAAGCGGAACGCGCCGTCTTTTCGTCTTTCCCTGCAAGGCGGTCGAAGCAAAGGTGGGCAAGGTGCAGGATGGCTGCCATGTCCCTGCAGGCCGCCGGAACTTCCTCAGGAGGAGCGAATTCCGGGTAGTAGTGGTATTCAATTGCGAGGCAGATGCTTTCCGGAAGGTTCCATTCCCGGAGAATGAGCGCGCCCAGTTTGGCGTCGTCCAGCAGGTCGAGCAGAATACTCATGCCGTGGTAGTCTTTCTTCAGCAATAAGATAATGCTCTCCCCTATGCCGTGCAGGATGCCCAGCGTGTTGGCTACAAGAGGTTTTTTCAGGCCGCACAATTGGGCTATCTCGAATCCAAGGACAGATATAACGAGGGAATGAAACTGTAGTTGCAGGAATTCCGGTTCCCTCGGCATGATGTTCTTTATGCCGTTATCCATGATTATTTGATATATCTGGTTGAATCCGAGCAGCAGCACCGCATGCTGGAAATCCCCAACCTTGCCCGGCAGATTGTAGAAAGGCGAGTTAGCAGTCTTCAAGACTACCCCAACCAGGGAAGGGTCCGTCTTTGCGTATTCTATGATCTCGTCAGTGGAGGCATTTTCTTCAAGCAGGAGTTCAGTGAGTTTCGTAACATACATAGGCAGGCGGGGAAAGCTTTTAAGCACGTGACGGACCATCTCCGCCTTTTCATATACTGCGCTGTTCCCGACACGAAGATCTTTCATATAGGAAACAAGGTAGTTATTTCTCTTTGACAGGTCAGTTACCTTTGCGTCAAGCTCAATAATGCGCCTGCCTGCCAGTTCGCCGAGGTTTCTGAAGATAACGGATTTGATGGACAGGGGTAAGGTGTTGAGCCCTTGCTCATTCAGGGCCATAACGGTAGTCGTCTCGGTCGCTACAGCAGTAGCGGTACGCTTTGCGTCCTTCACAAAAGCGATCTCGCCTACACAGCCGTGTTTTTTCAGTGCCGCTATTTCCACCGGCCGGCCGTCTATGCTTCTTTCTATCTTTACGAAGCCCGACAGTATGACATAAACAGTCTGGTCTGTGTCCCCCTCTTCAATGAATACCTCTCCCGGTTTCAGCGTGCGGATATTGCCGACGTTATACACAATTACGAGGTCTTTTTCGGTGAGTCCTTTGAATACATCGGGAACATCCTGAACATGTCTTTTTCCATCTGAGACTTGCATACTCCTTTACCCCCGAAAGGCCGCGCTGTAGTAGGACCAAGCGAGACATCTTGCATTCTAATGAAGACAGCTGATATTGTCAAATCGCGTGGACATTCTTCCGGGTTGCGTCTTACCGGGCTGTTGCCCGAAGCCGCAGTTCAAGCACAATGCTGAATTGATAAATTACGCCATAAGAAACCACTTACTTAACAGCACCGCGTAGTTCTTCATCTATCTTCTCAGACAAGAGAATCTTCAGGAGCGACTGGTAAGGAACATCCCTTTTGTTCGCAAGTAACTTAAGATGCTCAATTAGAGATTCGGGCAGACGGATCGAAATTGTTTTAGTGGTGCGATAGGCATGCCCTTCTCCTTCCAGATCGGGAATCCTTCCGAATAAATTACTACGTTCGTATATCCGGCAGTTTTAGCCATATCTGCCCATTTCCTGCTCGTCAATGATTTCACGCCGTCGCAGTAAACGACCAGGAGCACGCCTTTGTCTTTTGGAAGGATATCTATTGATTTCTCGAAATCCTTTTCAGGTATATTGATTGCACTGAAAATATGGGCTTTGTCGTATTCTTTTTTTGTCCTTGCATCAATGACCATGAACGGCCTGTTTCGCCCGCCTTCAAGCTCATACGCATTACCCACTACCATCGAATGGAGCAATGCTGTATCGATCATTTTAAAATCAGACCCGGCCCATGAATGTGAAGCAAAGGCCAATACAAAAATGAAGAAAATGATTAATGTTTTTTTCGCGTTTCCTTTTCCAGGCATTTTTTCACCTCTTCAGAATTATTTTTGACTGCAAGTAGCCGTCACGGTTATCAATGTCATCGGCATAGTAACACGACCATCAAGTCCGGCAAACTGTCCGGCAACAGCGCAGGCGATCGCGTTCCAAATCTCTGCCTGCTTCTCATGCGTCTGATCAGCCAGCATCAATCTTACAGGAGCGGAGACTTCCTGCGTGAACTGTATGAATTCATCTGCCGATTCAAACTCAGCAGTGTTCGTCAATTCTTCAGTATGCACATGAGAGAAACCGGCTGCCTCAAAGGTCAGCTTGAGCTCCGCCGGATCAGACAGGCTGAAAACGCTCGGTCCCGGTGGCAGTTGACGCTGGAGAACCTCTCTGGCCACGTTCAAAGGAAGGCTTAGGGCTGGAACTTTTTGCGGCTTACCCCATACTACGGCAACCAGCCGTCCATCGGAGGCCAACCTTTGGCGCATTTTCACAAGAGCCGCTTTAAGATCAGGCAGGAAGAACAACCCCCATCGGCACAGGATTGCGTCAAATCGATTATCCAACTGGTCAACCGCTTCAGCATCCATTTTGCGAAACTCGATATTCTCAAGCCCGAGCTGCTCCGCTCTTTTTCGCCCGATGGAAAGCATCTCCGGCGAAAGATCGATGGCTACGACGCTCCCGCTGTCACTGACTAATCGCGCAGCAGTAATTGCAGGCTCACCAATTCCAGTCGCCACATCCAAAACACTCATGCCCGGTCCGATCTCCGCAAGCTCGATAATTCGATCACTTACGCTTTGAGCGTACCGCTCAAACACCGGCCACCATTTTTCCCATCCGGCAGCAACATCGTCCCAGGACCTGCGCTGTCTGGTTTTGTATTCGGTATCGTCTTTCATGAGTTCCTGCTTTTCAACTTTCCTCCCTTCATTTTTTGAATATGCTTCTCAGGTACTGTTTGAAATTCCGAAGGTTTCTTTCGATAACTTTTATATCACGCTGGGTTTTGGCCAGCATCAGGGAGCCTTCAAACAGGGCTATGAAATGCTCGGATAAAACTTGCGTATCGGCAGTCCTCTTTATTGCATGCGCGGCCTTTGCCTCATCCAACTCGTGTTTTAGCATTTCGGCCCACCAACTGAAGTGTTTGGCACAAAGCAAGCGGATATCAGGATGGGTATCAGAGAGCACCTGAGCAAAGTTACCGAGCAGACAACCTGACCGGCGCTCAGGATCTCTTGATATCTCTATCATGAAATCGATAAACCCGTACACACGTTGAAGAGGGTCGCTTTTTTTGAAGAAAGGAGAATCCACTATAGCCTTGGACATCGATGACATAAAGTGGTCTAATACCGCTTTCCCTAAATCCTCTTTGCTCTCAAAATAATGGAAGAAGCTTCCTTTCGTAACCCCCGCTGCTTCGCATATTTCATCTACGGAAGTTGAAGTATAGCCCTTTGCCAGCATAAGCCGCTGCGCAGCTTCCAACAATTTGACCTTTGTCACAGAATCAGATCGAGCAATCCTCATAATTATACCTACTGGTTGGTATGATTATGAGGATAAGCATCTTGGAAAGTCAAGAGTTTTTTGCGGAGTAAATAATAATTATCTGCCGTTTAAATACCGCTCATTTGCCCGTCTGTGTTTTACTACGTGCGCGCAACTCGGCTCTTCGCCGCATATGGGGAGACAGTTTCTTGTAATCGAGAAGCGGGGGCCTATAAGAAAAAACAAAAGGAGTGGCTGAAACAGAGGCACACGGCTTTTTCCGAAGGCGTTATATTCCGAGCGTAATATTCATAGAGTTTCGTCAGCCTGAAACTATCGATTGGTCGGTGCTTACAAACAAATTCAGCCGGTGCGGGCATTTACTCGTCCGGCTCCTTAAAAAAAACGAGCCATTCATCGAACTGTTGCAGCTTGTTTTCGCCATAGCGCCTCAGTTCTTTTCTGATCTGTGATAACGTCTTTTTATGGCCCATATTGTCTTTTACTTTTGAGTAGAATTTGTCGGCGAAACAGATAATTTTTTCTTCCAGTGTCACCGGCGCCATGGCTCTGAGCGGGAGGGGAAGGTTGCCGGTTTCTATATCGCTTACAGTCAATCCGGCGCCGACATGGCGTTCGCATACAAATGCGTGTTCCGGCAGTCCCTCTCTTTCCAATAGCTCCCTTCCGAGATAACCATGGCATATATATGGTTTGTCGCCATAGCATCCGATGTGAGGAGCGTTTGTCAGGAATATCCCTATGTCATGCAGCATGGAGGCCTCCTCAATGAAACTCAGGTTGGGGCCAAGCGAATGGACCCTGCCGGCTACCTGCAGCGCTTTTTCTGTGACGAGCCTGCTGTGTTCAAGCAAAAGGGGATATGCCTGCGAGCCGGAAGGGTAATATTTTTTAATTAAACTAATGACATCCATTATGTATTATATTATAATTCCTCTATGCAATTATCGGAAAACGCCTTAAAGGTGCTGCAGACGCGGTATCTGCTCAAGGACGAAAAGGCCCGCATCATCGAAACCCCTGAGGAAATGTTCAGACGGGTCGCTCGCGGCGTTGCTGATGCGGAGAGGCTTTACAATGAAGATGCCGCATACTGGGAAGAGAAGTTTTATGAGATAATGGTTTCGCTCAGGTTTCTCCCCAACTCTCCCACTCTTATGAACGCCGGGAAGCCTTTTGGACAGCTTGCGGCATGTTTTGTCCTGCCGGTGGAAGACTCAATGAAGAGTATCTTCGATACTCTTAAAAACGCCGCATTGATACTTCAAAGCGGCGGCGGCACCGGTTTCTCCTTTTCGAGGCTAAGACCCAGAAAGGACATGGTCAGATCTACAGGGGGGATTGCAAGCGGTCCGGTTTCTTTTATCAAGATATACAATACCGCTACAGAGGTGATAAAGCAGGGAGGGGCCAGGCGAGGCGCAAATATGGGGATGCTGCGCGTGGACCATCCCGACATACTTGAATTCATAAAGATCAAGAGGGACAACAGGGAGTTGACCAACTTTAATATTTCCGTTTCGATAACCGACTCATTCATCGCGGCGCTGAAGAGCGATGCCGAATATGACCTGATCAATCCGCGTTCAGGTGAAACATCGGGCCGCCTTAGAGCAAAGGATGTTTTTAACGAGATTGTTGAAAGCGCATGGGAAACAGGAGACCCCGGGCTCATTTTCATAGACAGGATCAACATGGCAAACCCCACTCCGCATATCGGATCTTTCGAAAGCACCAATCCTTGCGGAGAGCAGCCGCTGCTTCCCTTTGAGGCCTGCGTCCTCGGTTCAATAAATTTGGCCAAATATGTTATTTCCCCTTCGCTCCCGTTTACAAAAAGGGGTATTGCTGATGCAAAGCTCATTGATTGGAATACGCTGGCTGAAGACATAAGGACGGCGGTGCGCTTTCTTGATGATGCCATCGATGCAAACCGGTATCCTTTGCCGGAAATCGAAAGAATGCATAAGGGAAACAGAAAGGTAGGACTCGGCGTTATGGGGTGGGCTGATATGCTTATTCTAATGGGCATCCCTTACGATCACAGGAAGGCTTGCGGGTTGGCCCGCATGGTCATGAGATTTATACGGGACACCTCGCGTGAGGCCTCTGCGGATATTGCAAAGAAGCGCGGGGCCTTTCCGAATTTCCGCGGATCAATATACGATGCACCCGGTATGCCGAAGGTCAGGAACGCCACGACAACAACTGTTGCGCCTACCGGCACTATATCTACGATTGCCGACTGTTCGAGCGGCATCGAACCCCTCTTTGCCATTGCATACAAGAGGCTTGTGCTTGATACCGAACTTTATGAGATAAATAAATATTTTGTTGAAATCGCAAAAAAGCAGGGATTTTATTCTGATGCGGTAATGAGCAGAGTTTTGGACAATGGGAATCTGAAGGGGATAAAGGAAATACCATCAGGAGTCAAGAAGCTTTTTAAAACAGCCCTGGAAATACCATATGAGTACCACATTGAAATGCAGGTGGCTTTCCAGGAATATACCGATAACGCGGTCTCCAAGACCATTAATCTCCCCCACAAGGCGAAGAAAGAGGATGTTGCGCGGGCCTATCTCCTTGCCTACGAAAAGGGGGCAAAGGGCATAACCGTCTTTCGTTACGCCGCTAAAAAAGGGACTCTGGTCAAGATTGCCGATGCCGATTAGGAAAGGGATAAAAAAGAAATCAGAAGACTTGACCACAGAGGACACAGAGAAATACTCTGAGCACTCCTAAAGACATAAGGCAGCTTTTTATAGAAAAGAAGTTCTCTGTGTTTTCTGTGGTAAATTTGTTAAAAAAAAGGGGGCGTACAAATGCTGCTCGGAGTTAATGTTGACCATGTGGCCACAGTAAGAGAGGCCAGAAAAACTTTTGAACCGGACCCGGTGATAGCGGCAGCTTTAGCCATATTGGGAGGAGCTGACGGAATAACTGTTCACTTGAGGGAGGACCGGCGTCATATACATGACCGGGACTTGAGGCTTTTGAGGGAAACGGTGCAGTGCGAACTGAACCTTGAGATGGCTGCAACTGAAGAGATGATACGCATCGCCCTTGAGGTCAACCCCGACATGGTCACTATTGTGCCTGAGAAACGGCAGGAACTTACGACAGAGGGCGGGTTGGATATGACTGCACAGAAAGAACGCCTCAAGAATGCCATAGGGAAAATTCATGACTCCGGCACACCTGTAAGCCTTTTCATCAATCCTCATATAATGGATGTGGACATATCCAAAGAGGCAGGCGCCGACATGGTCGAGATCCATACGGGACTATATGCCAATACGAAAGGAAAGAAACAGGAAGCCGAACTGCATCGTGTCATGGAAGCCGTAAAAGTTGCAAACAAGCTCGGCCTTGCCGTTAACGCAGGGCATGGCTTGAACTATTTTAATGTTAAAGCCATTGCCGCCATAGAAGGGGCCAGGGGGCTTTATATAGGCCACAGCATCATTTCGAGGGCTCTACTTGTGGGAATCGAGAGGGCGGTAAAAGAAATGAAGGAATTAATAGGTCATAGGTTATAGGTAATGGGTAATGGGTAATGAATATTATATAACTCAATTCCTAACCTATGACCTATTACCTATGACCCATAACCTGGTTTTTTTATGATCAAAGGCATCGGCATAGACATAGTTGAAATAGATAGAATAAGGCATGCGGTCCAAAAATGGGGAGACAAGTTCTTAGATAAGATATTTAATGATAGTGAAATATCTTATTGTTATAAAAGGAAGAACTCGTTTCAGTGCATCGCTGCCCGTTTTGCTGCCAAAGAGGCATTTATAAAGGCGTTGTCAGACTCACAAGCCGATGGTGGGACGCCTAATCTTAAGGAAATCGTAATCCTGAACCATTCGTCTGGAAAACCCTATATTACTGTCCGTGGCGATTTACAGGAGCAATATGTTATCAGTCTTTCCCTTTCTCACGAGCGGCATTATGCCGTGGCAATGGTAATACTTGAAAGCACAAAGAAATAAAGGGTATAATGACAGGCTAAATATCAAAAATAGCAGCCAATAAACAGCAGGCAGGAGGTCATGGTGAATATCATTGTTTGCATAAAACAGGTCCCCGATACTGCCGAGGTAAGGATAAATCCTGATACCAATACGCTTGTGCGCGAGGGAGTTCCCAGTATTATCAATCCCTATGACCTGCACGCGCTCGAAGCTGCACTCCGGATCAGAGAGCAAACAGGCGGGAAAGTAACGGTCATTACTATGGGCCCTCCTCAGGCAGAGAGCGCATTGAGGGATGCTGTCTCCATGGGCGCTGATGAAGTGAGGCTCATTTCGGACAGGGCTTTTGCAGGCGCCGATACTTGGGCAACATCATACACGCTTTACAAAGCCATAAAAACTATGGACTATGACATCATCTTTTGCGGCAAACAGGCAATCGATGGCGATACTGCCCAGGTCGGTCCCGAAGTGGCCGAATTTCTGAATATCCCCCATATAGCGTATGTGAGAAAGATTGATGAACTGTCATCCGGCATGATACGTGTGCAGCGTTTAATGGATGACGGCTATGATGTGGTGGAATCATCCCTTCCAGTGCTTCTGACAGTTGTGAAGGAGATAAACACGCCT
Source organism: Nitrospirota bacterium (assembly GCA_963784135.1). GTDB lineage: Bacteria > Nitrospirota > Thermodesulfovibrionia > Thermodesulfovibrionales > Dissulfurispiraceae > JADFXI01. The sequence goes on from CAWAQG010000014.1 coordinate 94,855, forward strand.
CGCCTCCCATCGCTGAAAGGCAAGATGGCGGCAAAAAAGGCGGTCATTACGAGAATGGATATGAGCGCAATAGGCGCGGAAGAGGAAAATGTCGGGTTAAAGGGATCTCCGACACAGGTCAGGAACATATTTGCCCCGCAAGTAAAATCCGACAGGAAGATGCTTCAGGGCAGTGTTGAGGAACAGGTGGAAGCACTCGTTAAGGAACTGAGGGGGCTCAAATGCTTATTACAATAAATACGGAGAAATGCACCGGCTGCGGGGAGTGCATAACATCGTGCCCTTTTACCTCGATAGAAATAAAAGGCGGAAAGGCCTTTATCAATGAGTATTGCCAATTCTGCAGAACCTGCCTGAGTGTTTGTCCCGAAGGAGCAATTGTCGAAATTGCAGAGGAAGGAGACAAACAAAAAGCCGACTTGTCTGCCTACCGGGGCGTATGGGTTTTTGCGGAACAGCGGGACAAAAGAATCGCTTCTGTGGCTTACGAACTCCTGGGGGCCGGCAGAAGACTTGCCGATGAACTGAAGACTGAATTGTCTGCGGTACTGTTCGGCGCTGAAGAAGGCGCTGCCGGAGAGCTGATCTCATGGGGCGCGGACAAGGTGTACCATTGCGGCGACCCCATATTCGGGAAGTTTAATGACGAGCCTTACGCGCAAATGCTTACGGCACTCATAAAGGACCACAAACCCGAGATTGTCCTTGCAGGCGCTACGCCTCTGGGCCGGTCATTTATCCCAAGGGTGGCGGCCCGGCTTAAAACCGGACTGACGGCAGACTGCACCGCGCTCGAAATTGATAAAGAGACAGACAATCTGCTGCAGATAAGGCCTGCGTTCGGAGGCAATATTATGGCGACTATCCTTTGTCCGAATAACCGTCCGCAGATTGCTACTGTGAGGCCCAGGGTGATGAAGAGGATGGAAGCCGATCTCGGCAGAAAGGGTGAAGTTGTCCATGTAGATGCAGGGAATCTTACCTGCAGAACTAAAGTGGTTGAAACACTTAAAGAGACATCGGAGTGCATGGTCAATCTGCAGGAAGCGGAGATTATCGTCTCGGGTGGAAGGGGTATGAGCAATGCCAAAGGATTCGGCATGCTTGAAGAACTGGCGGTGCTGCTGGGCGGTGCTGTTGCGGCTTCAAGGGCGGCAGTCGATGAGGGATGGATACCATACATGCATCAGGTAGGGCAGACCGGAAAAACGGTCTGTCCGAAAGTATATATAGCCTGCGGAATATCGGGTGCGGTCCAGCACCTTGTAGGGATGCAGTCATCTGATATAATTATCGCCATCAATAAAAATCCCGAGGCCCCTATATTCAATGTAGCGACATATGGAATTGTGGGCGATGTTAATGAAGTGGTCCCAATGTTGATAAAGAAACTCAAAGAAGGAAAGCAATAAATGAAAATCGCTTTTGTATTCCCCGGCCAGGGCTCTCAGCAGGTCGGCATGGGCAAGGACCTTTACGACAATTTTGATACAGTGAAAGAGCTGTATGAGACCGCATCCGGTATTCTCGGTTATGACGTAGCCGGTCTCAGTTTCAACGGGCCTGCGGAAGAGTTGAATAAAACGTATAAAACTCAACCTTGCTTGCTTGTGGCAAGTATTGCTGCGTATACTGTTTTAAAATCCAGGGATATTCATCCTTCTGCTGTAGCGGGGCACAGTCTTGGAGAATATTCGGCACTTGTGGCAGCCGGGAGCATTTCGTTCATGGATGCTGTAAAGCTGACCGCTGCCAGGGGGAAAATAATGCAGGAGGCGGTCCCGGAAGGGAAGGGTCTTATGGCAGCTATCCTCGGGCTGGACAGAAAGGCCATTGACGATGTCTGCCGGTCGGTTGCTTCAGGCTATGTCGCGGCAGCGAACTATAATTGCCCCGGCCAGATTGTCATCTCCGGCGAACGCCCTGCGGTTGAGGACGCCATGGAGCGGGCAAAAACTGCCGGTGCAAAACGGGCACTGCCCCTCGCTGTCAGCATTCCTTCGCATTGCAAACTGATGGATAATGCAGGAAGGCTGTTGGAAGAGGCGCTTAAAGGGGTGGATGTAACAGGTGCGGGAATTCCATTTTACAATAATTCCGATGCGCAATGTATTTCGGATCCCGCTGTAATAAAGCAATCTCTTGTCAGACAATTGAGCCATGCGGTATTATGGGAAGATTGCATTAAAAATATTGTCATGTCCGGTATAGGAAGCTTTATCGAGGTTGGGCCGGGCAAGGTCCTCACAGGACTGATAAGGAGAATTGAGACCTCTGCCCGAATTTTTAATGTAGGGGACACGGAAACGCTGAACAAGTCGGTAGCAGAATTGCAGAATGTTTAAATGTTTATAGATGCAAGAGGCATGGAACACCCGGAACACCTGAAAGAATTCAAGAGGCATCTTGCCGGGCTTTGCCTCGTGAACGAAGATGTCGAGGTGCTGATCGACAACCGTGACAGGGAATTAAAAACGCTCGAACTTTATGTCCGGGCTTTTAACTGCACCTATACCATAGAGCGGGCTGGTGAGCAGGTGCGGATAAAAATAAAAGGTCCGTTTAATATTTGTGGATTCTAATAAGAGGGAGAGTGTAATGAACAAGAAGGTTTCGGTCATAGGGGCCGGTCATGTGGGCGCATCGCTTGCGCAGATGATTGTGCAGGGCGGTATTGCCGATGTGGTGCTTTTCGATGTCGATGAAGGACTGCCTAAAGGCAAGGCGCTCGATCTTTCCGAGGCATGCCCGTTGTGGGGCTCTTCCTCATCAATAGTCGGATCAAACGACTTTTCGGGTACTCGTGATTCTGATGTCATAGTGGTAACTGCCGGGCTTGCCCGCAAGCCGGGGATGAGCCGCGACGATCTCCTCAGCGCTAATGCCAAAATCGTGTCGGGTGTCATCTCCAATACGGCAAAGCTGTCTCCCCGGGCCATTATTATAGCTGTCACAAATCCTATGGATGTGATGGCACAAATATGCTTAAAGGTTTCGGGCTTTGAACCGTCACGGGTCGTCGGCATGGGCGGCGTGCTTGATTCTGCCCGGTTAAGGGCCTTTGCGGCCATGGAACTGGGTGTTTCAGCCCAGGATGTAGATGCGCTCGTATGCGGCGGCCACGGAGACCTGATGGTCCCCATGCCCCGTTTTACAACAGTCCGGGGGGTCCCGATTACAGAACTGCTAAGCCGGGACAGGATAGATGCCTTGGTTGAAAGGACGCGGCAGGGCGGCGCAGAGATCGTATCTTTACTGAAAACCGGCAGCGCCTATTATGCCCCCGCGGCAGCGACCTGCCAGATGGTCGATTCCATCATATTCGATAAAAAAAGAATGACGCCGTGCTCTGCCTTCCTCAACGGGCAATACGGTGTGGAGGGGGTCTATACAGGAGTGCCTGTAATACTTGGAAGCGGCGGTGTTGAAAAAATCATCGAACTGCAATTGAACGGGCAGGAAAAGGCTGATTTTGCGAAGTCGGTGAGTGCGGTAAAAGAGCTTGTCGAACAGTTGAAGTTATAATAAGGAGCACTATACAACAGGAAGACAGCTTCTCACTCATTCTCGGATTGCCTCCTGCAATCCTGCGAGGGCGGCAACCCGCTTCACCATCCATGGTACGCTATGGGTTGCCGAAGCCGTTCGAAGCAATCTTCCTGTTGTATAGTGACTATGTATAAAAAAGGAGATATTATTATGAATAAAGAAGTTTCTGAACAGACGCTCGTGTTAATTAAGCCGGATGCACTGAAAAATTCGCTGACAGGATATGTTATATCCCAACTGTCGGAATTCCATACCGGTTTGCGTTTTGCCGGAGCAAAGATAGTTAATGTCAGTAAAATGCTTGCCGAAGAACACTATGCCGAACATAAGGGAAAGGTTTTTTTCCCCGCCCTTATAGAGTTCATCATGGGATATAGCCATTATCCTGATGAACCATGGAAGCGCAGGATAATAGCTCTTGTCTATCAGGGTGAGGACGCTGTACAAAAAATCAGGAATATCTCAGGGCCGACCAATCCTAACGTTGCCAGAGATCAAAGACCCGGCTGCATTCGTGCTCTGGGGGCACTTGTGCCGGTAAAAGATGATGCGGGGAATGTTATTGGCGAACGGATGGACAATCTCATACATGCGTCGGCAACATTGAGTGAAGCCGAGAGAGAAATAAAGATTTGGTTTAAACCCGACGATATTCCGCCGTTAATGCGAATTTATGCTACGGGTACAAGCAAGGTACATTATTATTTCAAGGACAACAAGCTTTTTACGAGCTATGAGCAGGGGAGTATTTCTTTGGTTGCTCCCGGAGATGTTGTGTGGAAGTCTGACTTGGAAGCACTGCAATTGTTATATCAGGGGTTGCCTTCCCCCAGCACTCTTGAAGCAGTGGCTGCCAAGTACCTCATTAACAGAAGTGAAGAGTGAGGGGAGGGCTCGCGAATAAATAATTTGTGCATTCAGGCGCTCAGAGTTGGGTCAGCTTTGGCTGATCCGACTGAGCAAAACCGCAGGCGTAGCATAGCTACGTTGAGGATTTTGCGACTGAGGATCGGGCAAGGATGGCCTAAATCTGAGATGCATCAATGTGCAAGTTATTTATTCGCGAGCCCTGAGTGTTGTTCTAAAAGAGCAGATGGCGCAGGTGAATTATGGCATATAGAGACATAAGAGACTTTATAAAGGTTTTGGAAGCAAAAGGACTTCTACATAGAATAAAGGTCGAGGTCGACCCAATTCTTGAAATTGCCGGGATAACCGACAGAATGTGCAAGAGCCCGAACGGGGGCAAGGCGCTTTATTTCGAAAAAGTTAAAGGCTCGCTGTATCCTGTCGTTACCAACCTTTTCGGTTCTTTTGAGCGGATGTGCCTTGCGCTTGAAATAAACAAACTCGATGATGTGGCCCTGCGTATAGAAGATATACTTAACCAGGCGCCTCCCAGGACGCTGCTTGAAAAGTTGGCAATGCTGCCGAAACTCCTGGAATTCTCGAAATATCTTCCCAGGACCGTAAGAAGCGCGCAGTGCCAGGAGGTCGTCGAAAAGGACAATCCCGACTTGAGCGTATTTCCCATAATCAAGTGCTGGCCGGGTGACGGACAGCCCACTGATGAGGGTAGGTTTATTACGCTGCCCATGGTATTTACAAGAGACCCGGAGACAGGCCGGCAGAATTGCGGTATGTATCGCATACATGTATACGATAAAAAGACCACCGGCATGCACTGGCATATTCATAAGGACGGGGCCAGACACTATGACCGGTATAAGGATGCGCAGCAGAAGATGCCTGCCGCTATTGCCGTCGGCAGCGACCCGGCTGTTATCTATGCCTCGAGCGCACCGCTTCCCGAATCTGTTGATGAGATGCTTTTTGCCGGCTTTCTGCGCAGGGAGCCTGTAGAGATGGTCAAATGCATTACTTCAGATATCGAGGTGCCGGCCAATAGTGAACTGGTGATAGAGGGACATCTTCAGCCCGGAGAAATGCGCATCGAGGGACCATTCGGCGACCATACCGGTTTCTACTCGGCTGCCGATTACTATCCGGTATTCCATGTGGACTGTATTACTCACAGAAAGGATTTGGTGTACCCTGCCACGATAGTGGGGAAGCCCCCGATGGAAGACTGTTATATGGGCAAGGCAACGGAGCGCATCTTTCTGCCGCTTGTGAAGCTCGATTTTCCGGAAATAAGAGATATTGACCTTCCTATGGAGGGAGTTTTCCATAATGCTGCATTGATCTCGATCAGGAAAAGCTATCCGGGACATGCGAAAAAAATAATACACGGCCTCTGGGGCAAGGGGCAGATGATGTTCGCAAAGCTTCTCGTAATTGTGGATGAGGATGTTGATGTGCAGAATATTTCCTATACTGCCTGGCGTGTCCTCAACAACGTTGACTGGAAGCGGGACGTGGTCATTGCGGATGGTCCTCTGGACGACCTCGACCACGCCGCCAATTGGCCGCGGTACGGATCAAAAATGGGCATTGATGCAACAAGAAAAACAAAGGAAGAAGGCATGATGAGGGAGTGGCCCCAGGAACTGTTTATGTCGGAAGAAATAAAGCGGCTCGTTGATCGCCGTTGGAAGGAGTACGGATTTTAGATAACCCCAAGGATAAAATCTTCATGCGGCGGGCCTTACGGCTTGCTGAACGGGCCAGAGGCATGACAAGCCCTAACCCGATGGTGGGGGCGGTAATTGTAAATAACGGTGTTATTGTTGCCGAAGACTACCATAAGAAAGCCGGAGAACTCCATGCCGAAGCACTCGCAATTCTCAAGGCCGGCGATAAGGCTGAAGGGTCCGCTCTTTATGTGACGCTGGAACCCTGCTGCCATCTCGACAAAAAAACACCTCCCTGCACAAAAGCAATAATAAAAGCGAACATAGGGAGGGTCATTATCGGCATGGAAGACCCCAACCCGAAAGTGTCCGGCAAAGGGATACGTGAATTAAAGCGGCACGGCATAAAGGTTGTTGAAGGACTCTTTAAGAGTGAAGCGCAAAGGCTCAATGAAACTTACATAAAATATATCACCACAAGTAAACCCTTTGTCATTTTAAAAGTTGCCATGACCCTTGACGGGAAGATTGCGACCCCCGAAGGCCAGTCTAAATGGATAACTGGCGAGCAGGCCAGGCGTCTTGTCCACAAGATGCGGAGCAGCGTGGACGCCGTGCTTACCGCTATCGGGACCGTTAAGGCCGATAACCCCCGCCTTACTGCCAGGCTGTCAGAAAAAATGCGTCAGCCTGTAAGAATAGTCATAGATCCCGGACTCGAAACGCCTTTGGACTACCATATCGTTACCCCTCCACCCGAAACCATATTTATTGCAAAGAGAAAAGCGCCCCGGACTAAAAAGCAGATGCTTCTCGATAAGGGCGTGGATATAATCGAATATGAAGGAGAAAGAGCGGACCTTTCATGGCTGATGAGCGAGCTCGGCAATCGCGGCATAACATCAGTCATGATAGAAGGCGGTTCTTCGCTTGGCGCCTATGCGTTGCAGGACGGCATTGTCGATAAAGTGGTTTTTTTTATCGCTCCCAAAATAATCGGCGGCAGGAATTCGGTCCCGGCGATAGGCGGCAGTGTCTTCAGACAACTTCAGGACGCTTACAATATCAGGGACCTGCGGACAAAAAAAATCGGCGAAGATTTACTTGTGGAGGGGTATATAAAATGAAGATTGTTATTCAAATCCCTTTCTAAGCTCTATATATTCAGTGTGAGGGGACCGCTTGCAGTAATTGCTGTGCCTGTTGGTCATCCGGCCTTGTCTTCAATCCTGTCATCAGCTCTCTGCGCGCGTTTTCCATTTGCCCCATCCGGTAGTAGAGATAACCAAGATTAAAATGCGCCTCTGCCAGGTCAGAGTTTAACTTGATCGCAATCAGATACTGTTCCATCGCCTTGTCAGGCATATTAAAGGTCAGATAAATATTGCCGAGATTATCATGAGCTTCGATGTAATCAGGCTTCAACTTGACGGCAATCAGATACTGTTCCATCGCCTTGTCAAACATGTTCTGAGCTTGATAGAAAACACCAAGATTATAATGGGACTCCGCAGCGCCCGGCTTTAGTTTAATGGCAATAAGATACTGCTCTATAGCCTTTTCAGGCATGTTGAGGGATTTATAGATGCTTCCAAGATTATTATGTGCCTCAGCGTAATCAGGTTTTAGTTTAATGGCGATCAGATACTGCTCCAAAGCCTTGTCAAGCATGCTGTGAGCTTGATAGCCATTGCCAAGATTATTGTGTATACTCTCTTTAGCAGGAGATTTCCGTGCGGTATCTTCCCACAGCTTTATCGTATCGCCCCACACTTCGTTCCGCAAATAGGTTGCAACTGACAATGTTCCTGCTGCGAAGACAAGCAGCACCAGGATGGCCTTTCTTGCCCTGAGCGATTGCATTCTCCCCATTAGCAGGAATGCCCCTGTAACCACACCTATACTCACCCCTGCTGAGGGCAGATATACCCTATACTCATCGATAACCCTGTCCAGCAGGACAATGCTTGATTCGACGGAAAGGGTGATGAAAAACCACATTATCCCAAAACCGATAAGGCGCAAAGGCCGTGAATCGTGATTCGTGATTCGTGAAGAACGAATAAAATAAACTCCAAGTCCAAAGAGCGCTGAGAGAAACAGAAACGACAGTATTACCTGGGGGTCAAAGACAGATTTAAAAACCGGATAATCATAATCAAAGTTCTGGGCCACCGGTATGAACAGCAGTCTCAAATATGTGACAATAACTCTGAACTGGGTAAGCATATACTCTCCCCGCGAGAGCACCGCGTAAGTAACACCAGGCAGATGTTGTTTTCCTGCGCTCATAGTGCCCTTCAGGTACATAAGCGTCAGCGGGATGATGCTCATTGTAAGAAGCATGGGGGCAAGATATAAAAAACGTGAAACGCGAGACGTGAAACGTGAAAAGAAACAAAACTCGTATAGCGTGATGACCAACGGCAACGTAAAGGCAATCTCTTTTGTTTTCATCGCCAGCACCGCCGAAATGAAAGCGACACAGTAAAATAAGAGGCGCTGTTGTTTGTCTTCAGCCAATCTTGACCGCACATACGCTGTTAGGGACATCAGAGAGAACAATGCAGCAAGAGGTACAAAGCGCTGGAATACATAGGTCACCGCCTCTGTCTGCAAAGGGTGAACCGCAAATAGCATTGAGGAGAATAAAGCAATTAAAGACTGTGAATCGCTTAAAGGCCGTGAAACGTGAGAGGTGAAACGTGAATCTGTCTTTATCAGAAAAAACGGCGTTTCGAATGTCAACAAAACAAGAAAATAAACCAGGATGGAGTTTGCAATATGAATGGCGATGTTGACAATGTGGTAGCCGGTAACTGATAAGTCATGCAACCTGTAGTTGAGCGCAAAAGTGAGATAACCGATATAGCGCTCCATAAGATGTCCGTAAAGCTCAAACCCTTTTGCCTCGGAGGGGTTTGTGAAATAATGGAGGTCTTTTATAATGGGATTATCAACAATAAATTTGCCCTCATCCCACTGAAACGGGGCATTGAGGGTATTGGAATAGATGATAAGTATAAGAACAGTCAGGCAGGCGATATGCGCAAGAGTGTTATTTGCCAATAACCGCAGGCCAAAAGACATAGGCGATGCGGGAATAGGGTGCTCTTCCGGATTGCCTGGCTTGTCTGTTTTTTTGCTTTTCTTTTTCATAATATACTACGAAGTTCCTGTTTAAGCATTTTCAGGACACTCTCCCAGTCTCCATATTCCGGCTGCCGATACAAGCGCATTGTCGGATACCATGGGCTGTCCCCTCGGTCCAACAGCCATCGCCAATCCGGCACAAACGGAAGTAAAAGCCAAACCGGTTTGGCCAGTGCTCCGGCTAAATGAGCTACTGCAGTATCAACGGTAATTACAAGATCAAGATTTTCGATCAAAGCAGCCGTATCGGAAAAGTCATTCAAGTCATTTGTATAATCGACAAGGCGCATCCCTTTGGGTGGATCCCCTGCCTGCCCTTCTGCCGCTCCCTTCTGAAGGCTGTAAAAAGCACGTCTTCCATCTCTCCAAACAATGAAAACATACCCGGAGATATCGAACGATTCCGGTCATTCCCGTGTCCCGGACTGCCTGCCCAGCACAAACCAACTTTGAGTTTATTGCAATCGTGTTGAAGCCTTTCGCGCCACGCTGAAACTTTTTGACGATCGCTCGTTATATAAGGGATTGTTGCCGGTATTGTTTCAAGTGTTGTATTAAAAATCAAAGGCAGGGTCAACAAAGGGCAATGAAAATCAAAATCAGGCAATTGTTGTCCTCGCTCCACGACTTGATGTATACCGTTTATTCTTTGCATTAAGGAAACCAGTTCCGTCTGGCATTCAACTATTATTTTATCGGTTTTTTCAGAAACCATCGGGATATATCTTATAAACTGGATCGCATCTCCATATCCCTGTTCAGTCCATAGTAAAATAGTCTTGCTTTTAATATCAGAACCATCCCAATATTTTTGAGTAAAATCTCTATTGAAAGGAAATACCTGGAAGTGTCCCACTTCCTGACTCGATATTGATACTCTTCCCATCCTTCTTTGAAATTACCTTTTAAAAGATAAATAACGGACAAGTTAAAATGCGCTTCGCTGCAATCCGGTTTCAGGGACAAAGCGCGGCGGTAACAGGCTATTGCTTCGTCCAGCTTGCCCTGCTTTTCAAGCGCGCTGCCCAGATTGTTATACGCCTCAAGAAATTCCGGTTTTAGGGACAAAGCGCTGCGGTAACAGGCTATTGCTTCGTCAAGCCGGCCTTGCTTTTCAAGCGCGACGCCCAGGTTGTTATGCGCCTCGTGATAATCCGGTTTCAGGGACAAAGCACGGCGGTAACAGGCTATTGCTTCGTCCGGCTTGCCTTGCCTTTCAAGCGCATTGCCCAGATTGTTATACGCCTCATGAAATTCAGGATTTAAGAACAACGCACGGCGGTAACTCGCTATTGCTTCGTCCAGTTTATTCAGCGCGCGATATGCGTCGCCGGCATTATTATGAAAAAACGGCGCCAATTGATTTGCGTCTATCGCTTTTTCAATTAAACAGATTGCTTCCTGGTTCTTCCCGGCACGCAGGGCGATTACTCCGAGCAAATGTAATGCATCAGCATTGTTTTTATCCATGCTCAATACTTTATGATAAATCGCTTCTGCTTGCAGCAACTGCCCCTTCTGATGGTGTTTTATGGCTAATCGCAGGGCATCGGAAATGTTTAAGGATTGGTCCTTGCTATTCCTAATTATTTTCTTTACCATTGCTTTCAGTACAGTTTTTTCAGGAAATTCTGTCTTAAGGCCTTTTTTTATTTTAGCACGGCGGTAGGAATAAAATGAGTTTTTTGCGTTAATCAGGAAATCATGAAATTCCAAATTGCATATTTCAAACTAATTTTACCTCTTGACTGGAAACATAATAATTAGTATCTTTGAGTTGAGGGATATATATTTTGGGGATAATTCAAAATATTCTGCAGGCGGTTATTCTGACTATCAGTGCATTTGGGGCTGCAGTTGTCGTTTGGGGTGTTTTTGAGGCGATAGTTGCATTTATCGGCTTAAAGTTCTCATCTGCCAAGGAAGATGCGGTTTCCAGGAGTGAATCTATTCGCCAGCGACTGGGCGCACATCTTCTTCTTGGACTCGAAATTTTCATTGCTGCGGATATTATCAGTTCCGCTATTAGTCCGAGTTGGGAAAAAGTGGGCATACTTGTATGCATTGTGGGCGTGCGGACGGTACTAAGTTATTTCCTCAGGATGGAGTTGAGACAAGGCGTGCGCTGAATACTTTCTGAAAAGCCGCAGAATCATGGCATCGTTATGCCCTTGGTTTTGCCAGCACTTCCAGCACCTTCAGCTCAAAAAAACGTTTGGACACCGCTGATTTTATGACCAGCACCGTATCGGAACCTCTCCCTGTGCCTGCCACTGCAAGGACTTCCTCGCCTTCCGGGACAAGCCCTGCATCAGCCGCCATCATAACCATCTCGCAGCAGACCTTTGACCCTTCTCCGAACCTCCTGAGTGCCTGGGCCACGATAAGTGTCGGATAAAGGCCGCTGAATTTCGAGGCGAAGGCGGTTTCAAGGCTATGGGTAATCATGGTGCCGGTATATACTTTTGCGCCGGCATTCGCTATCCCTTGTCTTGCCTCTGCGGATATTTCATCGCTATTGGGTCCCTTAAACCCTGCGCAATGGGTGACCACGATGAGATTGATGCCGCTGTCTTTTAGTGCTTCTGAAAACAAAATCCCGCAGTCACCCGAGGTCGATGCAAGCACAAGGTGCTTATACCCGAAGTTCCTTATCGCATCTTTTACGATCTGAAGACATGCAGCCGTGTTTTCCCTTCCTGCTTTTTCGAAATACAGCACCTTTTTTTCCATGGCATACCCCCGGTATACAAGATACTTAATTATAATCCAAAAATATGTTCTTCACATCTGGTGCGGCATTGACAATGGTCTTAAGTTTGATATGCTTTACTTAGAGGGAAGCATCTTATGGCGGATATATCTCAAGCCGTTTCTTCTTAACCTTGAATTTATGTAGCGAGAGAGGAGGATTTATGGGAAAAGATAATGTTTTTACTACTAACTTTGGCACACCGGTTGACGATGACCAGAACTCAATAACCGCGGGCAATCCTGGCCCTGTGTTGATGCAGGACGTACATTTGCTTGAGAAGTTGGCACATTTTGACCGCGAACGTATCCCCGAGCGCGTCGTGCACGCAAAAGGCGCAGGCGCCTACGGATACTACGAGGTCACCCAGGACATGAGTAAATACACCAGGGCCAAATTTCTCTCTCCAGTCGGCAAACGTACCGAGGTTTTTGTGCGCTTTTCAACTGTCGGAGGAGAGAAAGGGTCTGCCGATGCCGAACGCGATCCACGGGGCTTTGCTGTGAAGTTCTACACGGAGGAGGGCAACTACGACATGGTAGGGAACAATACCCCTGTCTTTTTTATTCGTGATCCCCTTAAGTTCGCTGACTTCATTCACACCCAGAAACGCCACCCGGCCACGAACCTGAAGAATCCGGATATGTTCTGGGACTTCCTTTCGCTTACCCCTGAATCCATACACCAGGTCACCATCCTTTTCTCTGACCGCGGTACGCCAAGGACCTTCCGCCATATGAACGGCTACAGCAGCCATACATTCAAGTGGTACAATGCAAAGGGCGAGTTTTATTGGGTCCAGTACCATTTTAAGACAGAGCAGGGCATCCAGAACCTGACCCGGCAAGAAGCTGAGATCATGAAAGGAAAGGACCCTGATCACGCCACCCGCGACTTGCATAAGGCAATCGATCGGGGCGAATATCCTGCATGGAGAGTAGAAGTGCAGATCATGACACCTGAACAGGCTTCAGACTACCGCTTTGACCCATTCGATATCACCAAGGTTTGGCCTCACTCAGATTTCCCGCCAATCGTGATTGGCCGTATGGTGCTAAACCGTAACCCGGAAAACTATTTTGCCGAAGTGGAACAATCCGCTTTCTCTCCAGCCAATTTCGTGCCGGGGATTGCCGCTTCTCCGGACAAGATGCTCCAGGGCCGACTCTTCAGCTACCATGACACTCATCGCCACCGCCTCGGACCCAACTACCATCTGCTTCCGGTGAACGCGCCCAAGTTCAGTCATATGGCCAATTACCAGCGTGACGGCTTCATGCGTTTCGACAGCAACGGCGGAGGCAGCCCGAATTACTACCCTAACAGCTTTGGCGGCCCTGAACCCAAAGCCGAAGTAGCTGAACCGGCTGTTACGGTTTCCGGCATAGCAGCGCGCCAAAAATACGCTCATCCTAATGATGATTTTGTGCAGGCCGGAGACCTGTACCGCAAAGTCATGACGGAAACTGATCGGGACCACTTGATCGGTAACATTGTAGAACATCTTGGAGGCGCCCAAAAGCGCATACAGTTGCGTCAGACGGTCTTCTTTTACAAAGCTGATCCGGATTATGGCCGTCGAGTGGCTGAAGGATTAAAGTTGGACCTGAAGGAAATTGAGCGCCTGGCAAAGATGTCTCTGCAGGAACCGGCCCTTGTATGAGGGCGTAAATGGATAGCGAGCGTATTCCTCACGTGGTCGAGCACGGAGGAATACGCTAAAATAGTACTTGACACGGAATCCCTTCCCTTGCAAATGCCATCCTCGCATAATCATAGACCTGAGACTTGGAGAGGATACTCTTCGCCGGGGACCCCGTCATTCCCGCTTGTCGGGAATCGTCTTGAAAATAAGGAAAGATTCCGGACAAGCCGGAATGACAAAATTACAAACCCGCAATCATGACGCACACCCCCGATATCGGGTCAACTTGTTCGGACAAACACAAATAATATAACATTAAGGGTCTGCGATAAAATAACTTGCGTATTCAGAAAAAGGAGAAATGAGCTATGCCAGAAATTGAAAAGGGCCGGCAGTATAAATACAGACGTGATGATTTCGGCCCGCTTGCAGTCACCCTGCATCACTTGACCATGTACATCAATTTTGCTGCCGGCAGTGTAGAAGCGCGCAATTGTCTTGAAATGACGGCAGAGCAGGATATTGATGAAATCGCGCTTGATGCCGCCGGCCTCGAAATTATAACCGTCGAATTTTGTACCGGCCCTGAAGACGAGCACGGAATTTCTCTCCTCTACGAATATATCCATGAAAAGAACAGGCTCATACTAAAACTGCCGCACAAGGTAAACGCGGGAGAAAGGTTCTTTGTCAGGACGGTTACCCGCTGTTTCCCTTCAGACCACGTTTTAGAAGGAATTTATAAGGACGCTACACCTCCAGGCGCGCCGCAGCAGTATATGTCTCAATGCCAGCAATGGGGATTTCAAAGGATTATGCCCATTATTGATGATTGCCGTGCAAAATGCACCATGACTACAACCATAGAGGCGGACAGCGCGTATACCCATCTCATCAGCAACGGTAATGTCAGCAGCCTTCTGAACCCTGAAGGGCGGCCTGTGCCGAAAAAGGGCAGTCCCGGAAGGCAGGTCATCACCTTTGAAAATGCTGTTCCCATGGCGCCTTATTTGTTTTTGGTATGCGCAGGGACGTGGGACACACTGGCGGATACTGTGACTTATCCCTCGGGCCGAACAGTCGGGCTTGAGTATCTTGTCCCTCCTGGAGCCGTTGATAATGTGCGCATTCCCATGGAAATACTTAAAACATCCGTCCTCTGGATCAGGAAGACACAGGATTATGAATATACAGGAGAGACCTACAGGACGATCTGTATGAACAAATCCAATTTCGGCGGAATGGAGAACGTCGGCAATACCACTATAGTTACCGATGCGGCGCTTATCAATGAGCATACCCTGGATGCCGGACTTCTATACGCCCATGCGGTCATTGTCCATGAATTTGAGCACAACCAGTGCGGCAGCGAGACGACCATGGATACTCCTTTCGATGTGTGGCTTAATGAAGCATATACGGTTGATGTGGAGCGTCAGTTCATGGCTGATGTCTTTGATCCATCTTTTATGCGCCTTTTTCAGGTGGACGGCATTCGTAATCCCCTTCTCGGGCCGCTTACCATTGAGGATGCCGGACATGCCGGCCGCATAGTCCGTGAAGGGTTTAATGACCCTGACGAGCTGATTGACGGCGTTACATATGTCAAGGCTGCGGAAGTCATCAGGATGCTCAGAATGGTTATCGGCGGCGACAGCTTCCGCAGGGGGAAAACGCTGTATTTCTCGCGCTATCATAATGGCAACGCGACAACCGCCCAGTTCTTCGAGTGTTTTGAAGAGGCTTCGGGCCTCTCGCTTGAACAATTCAAAAAGGAGTGGCTATATACCGCCGGCTACCCCAAGGTGACCGCAACCACACACTATGAGGCTTTGGCCGGGATTTACAGGATCACCTTCCATCAGGAAGTGAAACAGGGGCAATCACCTTTTCATCTGCCGATAGTGCTGTCGCTTGTGGACAACAACGGGCTGGACATCGGGGGAACAGAGAGGGTGTTTCAACTCAGAGAACCTGTAGCAGAGCTTGTTTTTGAAAACATCACGGAAGCGCCGGCCTTTGCCTCCATGACCGCGATTATTCATTTTACGGAACTTTCCGGCATAGCAATGCAACGCCGGAGTCAAGATCTTTGCAGGCGCGTCTTGATCCCAACTCCTATAACCGCGTGGATGCCATGAGGCAGCTGACTGAGCATGAAAGGACCAAACTTCTGTTGAATCCGGACGATACGATTAGTGCCCACTGGCTGTCGCTATATGGAGAAATACTTTCAGACCGGAGCATACCGTCCGCGCTGAAGCCGTATTTTTTGCGGATAGACGAGCAGCCTATAGACCGTGCTTATGCCGCGTGGTATCAGGAATTGGTTGCAGCACGTGAAAAAATGATGCTCGCGGTGAACCGCCGCTACAGAGACTCGCTGCTGGAAATGTTTGTTGGTCTGGACACCTACACGAACTCGAAGCGGCATTCCCCAAAGGATGGAAAGGAGGAATAGTGGACCGTATGCTGAAGAATATCCTGATCGATCTTATCGTTATTGACGATTCCACCGAGAGCCATAAACTGATACTTGATCACTTTAGTGCTGCAACAACTGCTACGGACAGGGTAGCGGCCTTGCTTGCCCTTAACCGCAGTTCTGCGCCCCAAAGACGGACACTTCTTGAAGAGGTATATTCAAAGTGGCATGACCATCTGAGCGGGTATGCCAATTACCTTCGGGTTGTGGCGAGCGGAACAAGGGAGGATGTTTTTGAAATGATAGAGGCTGAGAAAAACCGTCCCGGCTTTGATATCAGACAGCCTACCTGGAGCAGGGCGCTTTTTATGTCTATGGCTGTCAATAATAAAATGGTTTGGACCGGGCAGGGAACCAGATGGGTCGCTGACACAGTTATAGAACTTGCTCCAATCAATGCGACAACAACAGGCCGTCTGCTTAACACCTTTCAGCATGTAAACTCTTTGATGCCGCAGTTGCAGGAGAGCGTGCGCGGCGCGTTAGAGCGTATTGTCCGAAGCGTTTCCAGTACGGAATGTCCTGCAGTCCACGGGCAGGCAAGCGCTTACCTGGACGGATTGAAGGGGTGATGATATGGCGGGCACATTGGTTTTTATACTACTTAAGCTGGAGGAACAATGACTGACAAGATCAGAGTGAAAAATCCCATTGTTGAAATGGACGGGGACGAGATGACCAGGATCATGTGGCATCTCATAAAAGAAAAACTTATACATCCTTTTTTGGATGTGGACCTGCGGTATTATGACCTCGGCATTCGGCACAGGGATGAGACGGACGACAGTGTCACTGTTGAAGCGGCCAATGCCATAAAGGAGTTCGGCATCGGCGTCAAGTGCGCGACGATTACCCCCAATGCGGCCCGTGTAAAGGAATACGGCCTTAAGCAGCAGTGGAAAAGCCCGAACGGGACTATCCGCTCCATACTTGACGGCACGGTGTTCAGAAAGCCGATTATCATAAAGAACATACCGCCTGCCGTGCAGACATGGAAGAAACCGATTATCATTGGACGCCACGCCTATGGGGACATTTATAAGAACTCCGAATTCGTTGTTGAGCAGCCCGGCACTGCTGAAATCGTATTTACGCCTGCAGGAGGCGGGGGGAAAACCGTGCTTAAAATCCACGATTTCAAGGGGCGAGGAGTAGTTATGGGGATGCACAATACGGAACCATCGGTCAGGAGTTTTGCACAGTCATGCATAAACTATGCGATCAGCGAAAAAGTCGACCTGTGGTTCGGGTCAAAAGATACAATATCAAAACAGTATCACGGTTTTTTCAGGGACATTTTTGCCGAGGAAGTTCAAAAAGCCGGCGACAGGCTCAGCCAGGCCGGTATTCAGTACCGCTATCTTCTCATCGATGATGCCGTTGCCCAGGTCATAAAGTCCGCAGGCGGAATGCTCTGGGCATGTATGAACTACGACGGCGATGTAATGTCGGATATGGTGGCTACCGGCTTCGGAAGCCTCGGCCTCATGACATCGGTGCTCGTATCTCCTGACGGGAAATACGAGTTCGAGGCTGCGCATGGTACTGTTGTTCGACATTATTATGAGCACCTTAAAGGCAACCCGACCTCGACAAATTCAATCGCATCCATTTTTGCATGGACGGGGGCCCTGGCAAAACGTGGCGAACTTGACCATACGCCCGAGGTGGCCGGCTTTGCCCTAAAATTGGAGCGTACGGTTATCGAGACGGTTGAGAGCGGTATTATGACTAAGGACCTGATGCTGATCGCCGATCCGCCGGTAACGAAATATGCTCTTACCGAAGAGTTCATCGCTGCCGTTGCGGAAAGGTTGAAAAAAACGATATAACCTGTTTACTCTTTATTCTCTTCGAGCTTTTGCAGGAGGTCTTTCTTCCTGATGCGCCCGTGGAGGGTCGAGCCGTCTTCGAATTCGAATACGGGAATATCGAACCGGTAAAGTTCATAAAGTCCGTCGTCAGAGGTGATATCAACATTGCTGACATCCATATCATACCGCTCCCTGAGCCCATTCAGCATTTCCTGAGCGGTATCGCATAACCAGCAGCCCGCCTTGTAGTAAAACTTCATCTTGACCATAGTGTCACCTTCCCGCTAATTTTTTAGACTGTTCCGCCGATAAATACATAGTGCCCAATACCGTTCGTCCGGCGTTATGGCATATACGGCATCGG
Organism: Nitrospirota bacterium; assembly: GCA_963784135.1. Classification (GTDB taxonomy): domain Bacteria; phylum Nitrospirota; class Thermodesulfovibrionia; order Thermodesulfovibrionales; family Dissulfurispiraceae; genus JADFXI01. The sequence continues at coordinate 113,151 of CAWAQG010000014.1, forward strand.
CACCCGGGACCGTTGGTCCCATTATTGCACGGCTGTAAACGAAAGGAGGAAGCCATGGCGTGCAAACCCGGCCACACAGGCAAGCCCTGCGGCACCAAAAAAACGACTGCAAAGAAACCCGCAACTAAAAAGAAGTAGCAATATCTTGTAAATAAAGGGGACGGTCCTTTTTAATATTCATCAAAGAGGGCCGTCCCTTTTATTTTTCAGGCAAGCAATATATCCTTTTCTCCTGATTCAGTCTCATCAAAAAGGGCCACCCAGAGACCTTTTTTGGTCAGAAGAAATATCGCCTGTTTGTCACATGATTCGCACTTTCTGATTTCGGCTGCCTGGATACCGTGCTCCATGACTTCAGAGGTTATTGCGGGGTGGGACAATGTTTCATATTTGTGTTTATGTTTCATAGAACGGTCCTCCTAATTTTGAAATATGTCATGCAGAAACTTTTTCAGTTCTTCTCCAGTGGCCTCCTAATTCCTAATTCGTAATTCATAATTCTTAATCCGCAGGAAGTGTTTCCAGAGCAGCCCTCGGTGAGAGTGCAGACATTTCCACTTTCCGGACAGCGCCATCTTTGCCGTGAATGAATGCGGTCATGGGAGAATCGAAGACTTGCCACCTGCCTTTCAGGATGTTTGTGGGTCCATCACCCTCAAAGCCGAGATAACTGTATTTATGGTAGTGCGGGAGTTTTCTGCCGAGGCCCGGAAGTGCCGCGGGGACAGTCGTAGCAATTATGTCGAGCGCAACATCCTTGTTTTTCGGGTTTCTTGAAGTGAGCACGATCGAATTCTTTTCCATTTGTATTTCGTTCATTCCGATATGTACCGATTTCCGGCTGAGGTTAACCCCATATCCTGAAAGCGAAGCCATTGCTTCTTTGAGGAAGCGGTTCTCCCACCCTAAAAGTGTAACAGCGCAGTCCGAAGGAAGTTTTGATACCTCGATATCGCGCTTTATTTCTACGGTATCGGGCCCGGTATTGCCAAGGGAACCTGCAAATTCCAGGTAAGCCTGCAGCAGCGTGCCGTTTGCAGAAGCAGGAAGAAGAATAAGCATTTTTTTTGCTCCCAGCGCCTCTGAAAGTGCCGGAGGCATTTCTTCCCGGTCGAGTCTTCGGAAAAGATCAAATTCAGGATCTATATCGAGACGCAGGGGTTGTGCAGGCACATGCAGCGAGAGTTCGATTATCCCCTTGTCCATTGATACCTCCGACTGGAAGGCCCTCTCTTTCCCCTCCATAGTGACAGCAAGAGGTATGAGCAGCCGATACGTTCTTCCCGGCTGCACCTGTTCAATAATGGCCGTGAGCACATATCCGCTTTTTTCCGGATGGGCGTTCACGCTGCGCAGCTTCAATTTCGGTGCTCCGGTGCGGAGTATCCATTCATTGAACATCCATTTAAGGTTTTTCCCTGAGACCTTTTCAAAGGTCTTCCTCAGATCGTCAAAAGAGGCAAACCTGAATTTGTATGCACGGTATATCTCCTGCAAGCCCGCCGTAAAGATTTTGTCTCCAAGTTCCCGTCTGAGCATATGAAAAAACATGAGTGCTTTGCCATACCCTATCGCTTCTGAAGAAGGGCTGTGGCGGGCACGAAATTCAGCAATCGGGAAGTCCCTGTTGCCGGCCACGTAATCGGCATACTTTTGCAATGTTGCCTGCCGGAACTCGGCGCCGGCACCCTCCTGCTCTTTTATCAGGCAGTCGGCAAGATAAGCGGTAAGCCCTTCCGTCCAGTTGCCTTCAGCCATATCAGGGAAAACACTGTTGCCCCACCAATTATGAAGTATCTCGTGGGGATAGGAGGAAGTGATGATGAAAGGGAAACGGATGATTTTCGGTCCCAGCAGCGTGAAAGACGGCATGCCCAGTCCTGTTTCCCATAAATTTTCGACAAGGGCGAACTTTTTATAGGGATATGGGCCTATCAATTTTTCATACATTGTTATATAGCGCACTGTGGCTTCCAGGTATTTGTCTGCCAGTACGCTGTCGGGCGTCCGGAGAAAAACCATCGCGGTAAAGTGTCCGGCAGGCCGGACATATTCGCTGAACCGGGCCGCGACTATGAATATACCTTCCTGCGGTTCAGGTGATTCCCATTGCACATTGGTTTCTTTTTTGTTACGGTCATGGAAGGTCCGCGACCCCTGGCTTACCGCATCCCACCCTCCGGGCAATGTGACACGCACTGTAAAAGTTATCATTTCATTGTCGAAACGTGGATACCAGTATGAGTCTCCCGAAAGATAGACGCCGTTTTCAGAAATCATATCCGGGTTTTCGCTGAAATTTTGCGCCTGTTCCGCGGCTGAAGGAACGCCAGTCTGGCCGATGGCCCCCCCGTATGCAAGAGTGAAAGTATGGAGCCCGGCGGGAATGGCAACTCTGTAAAGTTCAACCTGGGGTAGTCCTGATTTCGGAGCTTCGGAAGACTGTGCAGACAACTGAGCCCCCGGAGTTTTTATTGAAGGGTCAAAGCCCCGATGGAGTTCAAAACTTATTTCCCTATCGGGACGGTCAGGCAGGGTTATCGTGTCTTCGGCTGCGAAGCGCCGGCTGTCAGGGTAGAGCGTGATTTTGATGTCGTGATGAATAACAGATGGAATGTGGATTGATTCCGCATTGGAAAGGGGAGGGTAAGATAAAATAAGAGCCAGCAACAAAAAAATTATCGGCATGACTGAGATATTCCTTCCATCCTGAAATATGAATGCTTATAGTTTAATTATACTCCAAATCGTGTTGCCTGGTACTTCTCGAATTGCATCATCAGAAATCTATTCGAAAGTGAATCGTTGCATCACGAAGGAATCTATTCGAAATAATTTCACTTAGCAATACAAAATACGTCATTCCCGCAGTCCTTTAGCGGGAATCCAGGTTTTTTCAGATGCATGCTTATAGTCTTTCATATAAATCATCCCAATTTGGATTATCTTTCTCAATAAGGTGTATTTTCCATTCACGCCGCCATCTCTTTATTTGTTTCTCTCTGGTAATGGCTGAATCAGCAGTTTCATGCAGCTCATACCAAACAAGGCGATGCACGGTATATTCTTTTGTAAAACCATCTGCAAGGTTATTCTTATGCTCGTAGATGCGTTTGATTAAGTCCGACGTGACACCTGTATACAAAGTGCCATTACGCTTGCTGCAAAGAATATAAACATAAAAGCCCTTCATATGTTTCTTTTCCTGGATTCCCGCTAAAGGACTGCGGGAATGACGCAAGCTTATTATAGATTTTTTGAATAGATTTTTGGTGATGCAACGAATACCTACTTCGAATAGATTCTTACGTGATGCAACGCGCTCCTGCCGGCATCGAAGGTTGTAGAACACCGCCGGCAGTCGGCTGCCGGGATACTTCGCCGTAATAATGTGTTAGTATACCGAATAAGTATAAGCAGAGCGCTTAATCTATACAAGGCCGGGAGAAATGAGCTTATCTTGGATACTAACGGATTTGAAAAACTCTTAGAGAGAAAGACAAAAGGCTCCCTGAAAATCTATCTGGGATATGCTGCCGGTGTCGGTAAGACCTTTGCAATGCTTCAGGAGGGACATCGGCTCATGGAGCAGGGTTACGATGTGGTTGCAGGGTATGTTGAGCCTCATAACCGCCCGGATACTATTAAACTGTTGGAAGGCCTTGAGATAGTCGAACCGCTTCAGTTGAAGATTTCAGGCATTTCGGTGCGCGAAATGGATGTCGAGGGAATTATAAAGCGCAATCCTCAAATCGTGATGGTGGATGAGATGGCACACACAAACGCCTCAGGCTCAAAAAACGAGAAGCGCTTCCAGGATGTGCTCGAAATCCTTGACCACGGAATCAATGTCATTACCACTTTAAACATACAGCATTTTGAAACTATCGCCGATAAGGTGGACACAGCGCTTCGCGTCCCTGTCGGCGAGCGGGTGCCTGACTATATCCTGCAGCGGGCTGACCAGATTGTTAATGTGGATGTGACCATCGAAGAACTGCGGGAGAGGCTCAGGTCGGGGAAAATATACGAAATGTCAAAGGCGGAAAGGGCGCTCCTCTATTTCTTTACTCATGAGAACCTCTCGCTTCTGAGGAAACTGGCGCTCCAGGAGGCGGCGGATGATCAGCTCAGAAAGATCGAGGAAGACAGTCTTTTGTCGGAACGGGCTGTGCTGGAGGCGGATGAAGCGGTAATGGTGGCTATGAGTTCCGGCGCTCCCAACGCTGAGGCGCTGATCAGAAAGGCGGCAAAGCTCGCGGCAAGGCTTTCGGCGCGGTGTTATCTTGTCTATGTTCAGAGAAAACAGGAAGCCCCTGAACGTATTAACGCATCATTACAAAGAAGACTCCTTTCAAATTTAAAGCTTGCGAAAATACTCGGTGTTGAAGTTGTGACCCTTCACGGCGAGGACATAGCTGAAACATTGGTGAACTTTGCACAGACACATAAAGTCCGCCATGCGATATTCGGAAAAACTGAACGGTCTCCCATAAGAGAGCGGATTTTCGGATCGGTGATCCAGGACTTTATAAATGATTCAGTCGGCATCGATGTCCACATTGTGGCCGCTACGCCCTATCGGGAGGACGAAGAGTGACAGTGCTCCCTCCTTTGCGGAAAAAGATCCTCCATGGCTACCTTGCCGTAGTTGCCCTGTTCGGCGTCATGGGCATTTTATTGATCCTCTCCTCTGTTTTTATAATGGCCGGCACCACGCCTAAAATGATCCACTCAAACTACGACTCTATAGAGGCTGCCAGAAAAATGCAGCAGGCGTGGAATGCGCTTCATTTCCGCGGTGCATACCAGGATTTACCTGAAGAAGTATGGATAAGACGGTTTGATAAGGCATTGCGTTTTGAGCGGTCTAATATTACCGAGCCGGGTGAAGACGTTATTGCCGGCAACATTGAACGACTCTGGGACCAATGGAAACAGGGGGAGCGCTCCAATGACAGGGTCATGGAAATGAACGGTCAGTTTGAACAACTGACCACACTTAATGAAAAGGGGATGTTCGAACTTGTCCTGAGAGAGGGACGAGTGCGCCGTACAGTTGTTATAGGCGCTGCGCTTTTTTATCTTGTAACATTTATTATCACCCTTTTAATAGTCGATTCCCTGTCCGTACGCCTGGCAAAACCTCTCAAAGACATCGCTGAAGTGCTGAGGTCAAGGATAAAGCCCGGAGAGATACTCAAGCTGCCCGAACCCACAAGCCTTGAAATCCGCATCCTCAATGAGGAACTCTCTTTGTTGTGGGAGAGGGTAAGCCGCGCTGACCAGCTTAACCTGGAAAGAATTCTCAGGCAGAGAAACCAGTTGGAAACCCTCCTCTCTTCGGTTGAGGACGCAGTAATAGCACTTGATAACAAGGGACGGGTCACCCATGTAAACCGGAGGATGGCGCAGCTTGTCGGCCTTGACACGGAAATTATCGTTGGAATGCTCTGGCCTGATCTTCCTTCTGTTTCAGATAATTATTTTAAGCTCCGTGAAGTATTCAGGGAGCAGGTAAAAGAGAGTGCTCTGGTATTCGAACTTCAGACTGAAGGAGAGGGCCGGAGAAGTTTTGAGGCCCGGATCAGAGATGTCGTGTCTCAGACCGGGGAACTTATCTCTACAATCTTCCTTCTCCATGATGTTACCGAGGTCCGTCAAAGAGAGCGTCTTAAGGCAGAATTCATAGGCGTTCTGTCTCATGAACTTAAGACCCCGCTGCAATCACTCGGCACAGCCGTAGAGCTTCTTGACCAGAAGAAGGAGTCCTACGATGAACGCACGCGATTTCTTATTGAGACCCTGCTCAGCGATGTTGTCAGGATCCGGTCCGTTGCCAATCAGTTCATCCAGGTTGATCATCTTCCCGGATCGGCAATTCACATACACCCGGAGTTGACCAAGCTGAACGAACTTCTCCCTGAGTGGCTCAAACCCTTGCAGTTGCTCGCAGCGGAGCGGGGGGTCACTTTACACTATGAGAAAGAAGGCGAGGGAGATATCTGGGCCCAAATTGATCCGGCGAAATTCCCATGGGTGATCTCAAACCTGCTTACCAACTCCCTGCGGGTTTCCCCCCGGGACTCGACGATCAAGGTATTGCTTGCATATAGAGACGGCAACACTGAAATCATGGTCACGAACCAGGGTCCCAGGATACCGGAAGAAATTCGCAGGCGCATGTTTGACCCTTATTTTAAAGGGACGGGCGAAGCAGCCGGCGCCGCTGCGCATGCTCCGGGCTATCTGGGGCTGGGCTTAACTATCGTTAAAGAAGTTGCCGAGGCCCACGGCGGAAGAGTTGAATATACACCTCTTGAGCCTACGGGGTCCTGTTTCAGGATAATACTGCCTCTTCCCGGGGAAGACAAAAGGTGAAGTGCTGAGGATGGCCAAGAAGCTTCGTATCCTTCTGGTTGATGATGACAATAATATCCGTATGACACTTTATGTGTCTTTGTCGGATATGGGGCATCACGTGGTTGCCGCAGCATCTTTGAACGAGGCGGCAGAAGCGTTAAAAGCTGAAATTTTTGATCTTGTGCTGACGGATTTCAGGTTAGGCGGACCTACAGGAATCGACTTGATTCGCGAATCGAAAAGCATGCAGCCTGAAGCGATTATTGTCGTAATGACCGCTTATTCTTCTATTGACAATGCGGTCGAGGTAACAAAAGAAGGCGCATTCGACTATCTTCCAAAGCCTTTTGCCAACTCTCAACTTGTTCACCTGTTGGAAAAGGTCCAGACTTTCATCTCTCTTAAGAGGGAAAACGAGGCATTAAGAAACGAGCGCTTCCGTCCGGAATATTTCCAGGGCTTTGTTTCTCCGGCAATGCAGCGGCTCGAAATTTTTGTGAACCAGGTCGCCCCGACAGACGAAACGGTGCTTATTACCGGAGAAAGCGGGACCGGCAAAACAGAACTCGCCAAACTCATTCACAAGCGCTCCCGCAGGGCAGCCGGCCCTTTTATAACGGTTTCCTGCACTACCCTGGCCGAGTCGGTACTGGAGTCCGAACTCTTCGGACATGTGAGGGGGGCTTTTACCGGCGCTATCAGTGAAAAGACAGGAAAACTCGAATTGGCCGATAACGGCACTCTTTTCCTGGATGAGATCGGTGACCTTTCACTTTCAGCGCAGACAAGGCTTTTACGGTTTCTTCAGGAAAAAATCATCGAGAGGGTTGGCGGAACGGATGAAATCAAGGTAGACACACGTATTATCGCGGCAACCAATCATGATTTGCATGAGGCTGTAGCCGGCAAGGTATTTCGGGAAGACCTTTATTACCGTCTTAATATTCTGGAAAGCTATTTGGTCCCACTGCGGTACAGGAAGGAAGACATTCCGGTACTGGTCCAGCGCTTCATAAAGGAGTCTGCAACCCGCCAGGGGAAATCAAACGTCCCGGTAATCCCCGGCAAAGTAATGCAGAAGCTGCTGGATTATGACTGGCCCGGGAACATTCGTGAACTGAAAAATGCGTTGGAACGGACAGTCATTCTCACGACTGCGGAAGAGGTCGAAGAGGCCTCTCTCCCTCCGGCGATTCTGGCGCCGAACGTTTCTGAAACCGCAAAAGGTGTGAAGCTGAGGACCCTGGAAGAAATGGAAAGAGATCATATAATTGCTGTTTTGGAGTCTGAGAAGAACCTGGAAAAGGCCGCCGAAATCCTCGGTATTACTTCAGTCACCCTATGGAGAAAACGCAAACAATACGGGATCTCATAAAAATTGGTATAATCCCCTCTTTAACGCGACACTTCCCATGCCTGCATTGTTTACAAGGTGTGAAGATGGAAAGAGAAGATGGCCACTCCAGCAGCATAGTGAGGATATCCATCGTTGAGGGCATCTTCGGCCAGATATTCAATTCACTATCGGGCCCCGGGTCCGCTTTTTTGACGAAGTTCGCAATCATGATGAACGCCACGTCCCTTCAATTCGGGATACTGGCGGCTATAGGTCAAATCTCTCTGGTCTTCCAGCCTCTCGGCGCCATCATTACGAGGCGACGGGAAAAACGAAAAGGCGTTGTCCTCAGTCTCCTATTCGCCGGAAGGGGAATCCCCCTTTTTTATGCAATAATCCCTTTCTTTTTTATAAGCGGCAATGCCATCCGTATATTTCTCCTTCTCTTCTTTCTGAGCGTCTCGCTTTCTGCAGTCGCCGATAACGCCTGGATCGCCTGGATATCGGACATGGTCCCCCGGAGGGTCAGGGGCCGTTTTTTCTCAGCGAGGTCACGGTACCTGATGCTTACTGCTATTATTGTGAGTTACGTCTTTGGACTCTTCATTGACCTCTTCATAGAAGGGTCCCCTTCCGGCATCTTCGCCCACGAACACCTTCCTTATGGTTTTGCAGTAATCTTCTTTATCGCGACGGTTGCGGGCATCTTAGGGCTGCGCGTGCTTTCCCGTCAGCCTGAAAAGATGAAGAGGTTAGAAGAGGAAGGGTTTGCCGAGATGTTTATAGGACCTTTGAAAGACAGCAACTTTAGGAAGTTTCTCTTTTATGGTTGCTGGTGGATGTTAGCTGTCGGCATAGGTCATCCATTCTGGCAGCCCTTCATGTTGAAGAAGCTCCATATGTCTCTTTTTGAGGTCCAGATCTACGGAAGCATAAACATGATTTCAGCAATGGCTGTCATTGGGATATGGGGAAGGCTCATTGATGCTTATGGCAACAAGATTGCTATGCGGTTGATCATATTGCTGGGAGGGTTCAATCCCATGGTATGGCTTTTCGTCTCCCCTCATAACTACATCATCCTGTACCTTGAAGCAATAACATCCGGGATGATGTGGGGCGGAGCGGCATTGGTCGGGATGAACTTTGTCCTTTCGCTGTCGCCTAAAGACAAGAAACAGGTCTACGCAGGTGTGTATGGAGCTTTTTCGGGTATTGCGATGATGACGACGATGCTCATCTCAGGCGCCTTTCTTCCCGGTCCACTTGAGATCGCAGGTTTACACCTCCAACCTGAACAGGTGCTCTTTGCATTGACGGGAATCGCACGATGGAGCGCACAGATACCGCTCTCCCGGGTCCACGAACCGCAGGCTGGAACTGTAGCCGATGCAATCGCCTCCTTAATGCGCAGGTTGACTGGCGGAGCTTATTAGGTATAATATACCTTATATGGATGCGGAGCAGATATTTTACCGAAAGAATGTTGAGCCTAATGGCGACATTATTGAAATGAGAATATGGCGAGTGCCCCATCCCAAAAGCATTTCACGGATATGAATGCTCTTATAAGGGATTTTTACAACGACGTGGAGAAGATAAGGAGGGGAGAGCTATGAAAGTAAAAAAAATAGATATAGGTATTAAGGACCTGAAAGAGAGCTTAAAAGACTTTGCCGGAACCTGGGGCAAGCTGCAGGCCGGCAAGAAGGTCAAAAAAGAGGAAGGCGTTTACTTCGAATCCATTGACACCATGAGGGCGGTGCTGACAAATAACAGACTTCTGATTCTCAAAACAATAAGGGAAAATCATCCTGGGTCAGTGTACGAACTGGCAAAGATGTTGGGAAGAGATTTAAAGAACGTCAATCAGGATTTAAAATTGCTTGCTGATATAGGGCTTGTGAGCCTTGAGAAAACCGAAACTGATAAAAAGCGTGTTGTTCCTCACGTTGATTATTGTAAAATCATGCTGGAGATACCTGTGTGAGCACAACAATTACCATTCAGACTTTGGACTTTGCCTTTGGATTGTATTCCTCCAGCAGGGCCAACACGTCAACCGTACCGGTGTTGCCGTGAATTACAACAACGGGAAGGCGAGCGGCATGTGACGGCGCCGGCGATAAAGCTGCACTAATCCGCCAGTAACGACCCTACCGTTGCCTGATCAAGCTGGTGTATTTGTCCCAGGTCTTGACTGGACAGGGATGAGATGCCGCTTAATATCCGACCCAGTGTAGCACCCGCCGATGTGATAGTGACCTTATCCTCTACAGGTGATAATTCCGGCTGAGCGGCCGGCGCCTGGGATTTTTCTGTGGCTGGATCTATCCTGGCTTGCCGGTTATTATAGTCTGGCAAGTTGTTTCCTATTGTCGCTGACATACTATGTACCTCCTGCTATAGTATTTATAGCTTGTTACATTGCAATTTATGTTCCAGTAGCTTTTATAATAGACATGCAGGATAACTGATTATAATTAAAGCAAATCCAAAACTTCTTAATTCTTCCAACAGTATGTTGATCTTTGCTTTAAGTGTGTAATTTTTGCTTAATGGAATTTTTTTCCGCTATTTACATGCGTTCGGGCGCTTTGACGCCCAGTATCTTTAAGCCGTGGCGCAGGACTATTTGTATCGCCCGGCAGAGCGCAAGGCGCGCCCTGGTGAGTTCGACATCGCCGGTAACGACTTTATATTTGTGGTAATAAGGGTGGAACATCCCTGCAAGCTCCTGAAGGTAGAACGTGATGCGGTGCGGCTCGTGCGCAAGCGCTGCATTTCTGAACATCATGGGATAGAGCAGCAGTTTTTTGAGAATGCGCATTTCTTCATCGTTAAAGCATTCGCCGTTAAATGCAGCGAGGTATTGCTCCATATCTCCTGCCGGGAAGCCGAGTGTCTCTGATTCCTGTTTCGCCTTTTCAAAAATACTGTTGATTCGGGCGTTGGCATACTGGACATAATATACCGGGTTCTCCGAGGATTGCGCTTTGGCGACCTCGATGTCTACTTCAAGATGGCTGTCGGAACGGCGAGTCAAAAACAGGAACTTGGTTGTGTCGGCGCCTATGTCATCTATGACCTCGCGCAGGGTAATGAATTCCCCGGAGCGTTTTGACATTTGGACCGGCTGGCCGCCTCTTAAAAGAGACACCATCTGGACCAGCAGCACGCGCAAGCTGTCTTTGGGGCACCCGAGGGCCTGTATAACAGCCTCCATGCGCGGCACATAGCCATGGTGGTCGGCGCCCCATATGTCGATCAGCTCATCAAACCCCCTTGCAACTTTTTTCCGGTGATAGGCGATGTCAGGGGCGAAGTAGGTATAGTCCCCGTCCTTTTTTATGATGACCCGGTCTTTATCATCACCGAATGCCGTTGACCTGAACCACACGGCATCAGCCTCCTCGAAAATGTATCCGCGTTCTCTGAGGTCATCGATCGCCTGTTTCACTTCTCCTTTTTCATACAGCTCCCGCTCACTCTGCCAGGTATCAAAAAAAACTCCGAAATCCTCAAGGTCTTTTTTTATGGCATCGAGCATTTTCAGATAAGAAAAATCTATGAATAGCTGCTCAGCATCGAAGAACTCCTTGTCCTCGAATGCAGTCCCGTATTTTTCTTTCAGCTCTTTTGCTATGTCTTCGACATAGTCGCCTTTGTACCCATTTTCGGGAAAGGGGTATTGCCTGCCGCAGAGGTGTTTATATTTCGCAAACACGGACATGCCGAGCAGTTTTACCTGGCGTCCGGCATCATTGATGTAGAATTCTTTTTCTACCGCGTAGCCGGCTTCGCTCAGGAGATTCGACAATGCGGCCCCGAGGGCGGCCCCTCTGCCATGGCCCAAATGCATGGGGCCGGTAGGGTTGGAGCTCACAAATTCTATCTGTATTTTCCTGCCTCTGCCGACATCCTCGGTAAGGAATGCCTCTCCCGAAGCAATGAGCGCCTGCAGCTCTTTATAAAGGAACAACCGCGTAAAGGTGAAATTTATAAAGCCCGGCCCGGCTATTTCTATTTTCTCGAAGACGCCGCTCACCCCGATTGCCTTTACCATGTCCTCCGCAATCAGTCTGGGCGGCTTTTTCAGAAGCTTTGTCAAGCTCATCGCAAGGGGAGTGGACAAGTCGCCGAAGCCCTCATCTTTTGGAGGCACTATTTCTATATTATCAAATGGCGCATTATAAACAGCCGACGCCGCATTTTCCAAAATCCCTCTCAAAACCTTTTCCATAGCCTTTAAGTTTAAGCGTCGTGTTTAAGTGTTGTCAACATGCAGGCAAAATAGGTAGAATAAACCAATTAAGTTATTTGAGGAGCCGGCATGTGCATTGCCATACCTTCCAGGATTGTGACAATAAGTGATATGACTGCGACGGTTGATGTATACGGTGCGCGCCGTGAAGTCAGCCTCCTTCTGCTGCCTGAGGATGCGAAGATAGACGATTATGTGCTGGTGCACGCCGGTTTCGCCATACAGAAAATTGACAGTGATGCTGCAGCCGAGTCGCTGAAGCTTATAAAAGAACTGATGGATGCCGCTGAAGGGGGAGGTACTGATGGCAGATGAACATTCGTTTGATATAGTATGCGAAGTGGACATGCAGGAAGTGACCAATGCCGTGACTCAGGCTGTCAAAGAGATCAGCCAGCGATTTGATTTCAAGGGGAGCAAGAGCTCCATAGAATTTGATAAAGGCAAGGGCACTATCACTCTTTTATCGGACGATGAGCAGAAGATGAAGGGCGTTATCGATATCCTTCAGTCGAAGCTCGTGAAGCGCGGTATTGCGCTCAAGGCGCTCAATTACGGCAAACTGGAACAGGCTGCCGGCAATACAGTCAGGCAGATCATAACGCTCCAACAGGGTATCCCGCAGGAGAAAGCCAAGGAAATAGTTAAGATAATCAAAGATATGAAGCTCAAGGTAAGCCCGGAAATCCAGAAAGATCAGGTACGGGTAAGGGCCAAAAAAATAGATGATTTGCAGCTCATTATGGCACATCTCAAGGAAAAGGATTTCGGGATCCATATTCAATTTTCGAACTACCGGTGAGCCGGGCGTACAACGGCGAGTCTGATAAGAAAGGACTGGAAAATAAAAAGAGACCTCTGTTAAAATGATAGCCGACTTTAAGTTGAGGCGATAATAAATTAATGAACGGACATACAGCAATAATCACTGGAGCAGGACGCGGCATAGGCAAAGCAATCGGCGAAACCCTTGCCCGGCATGGAGTCAATATCGTTGTCGTTGACGTCAACCTTGATATGGCCAAAGAGGCGGCATCCGATCTTGAGAAGCTCGGGATACGGAGCATAGGGTTAAAGGCGGACGTGTCCAGTTCATCAGAGGTAAGCGGGCTGTTTGAGCATGTTGTAAAAGAGTTCGGTAAAGTGGAGATACTTGTCAATAATGCCGGGATTACGAAAGACGGACTTTTAATGCGCATGAAAGAAGAGGATTGGGATGCTGTAATAGATATCAACCTGAAAGGCACATTTCTTTGCTCCAAAGAGGCGGTTAAGATAATGGCGAAACAGCGGTATGGGCGCATCATTAATATCGCATCCGTCGTTGCCTTTATGGGCAATCCGGGACAGGCCAATTACAGTGCGTCGAAAGCCGGCATTGTCGGCCTCACAAAAACTATAGCGAAAGAATACGCCGGCAGGGCGCTGACGGTGAATGCGGTTGCACCCGGATTCATTTCTACGGCCATGACCGATGCGCTCCCGGAAAATGTGAAGCAGGAGATGATGAAGGCCATTCCCATGAGCAGATTCGGCACTGCCCAGGATGTTGCCAATGCGGTATTCTTTTTTGCAGCGCCTGAATCGGGATACATAACCGGTCAGGTAATCCATGTAAACGGCGGCATGTATATGTAAATAGCTTGCAGTTCATGGTCCAAAGCAGAAAAACTATGGGCCGAGAGCTGTAGTGCATCAGTTGAAATCTAAATTGCGGAGGTAGATAATGGTAGACGAAAAAGTAAAAGAAATAATATCAAAGCAGCTTGGAGTAGACCAGTCGGAAGTGACGCCTGAAGCGTCTTTTGTTGAGGACCTTGGCGCTGATTCGCTCGATACCGTGGAATTGGTGATGGCATTCGAGGAGGCATTCAACATCGAGATACCCGATGAGGATGCCGAGAAAATAACAAAAGTTAAAGACGCAGTCGACTACATAAAGAAAAAACTGGGATGATCGGGAAGAAAAGAGTTGTAATCACCGGCCTGGGCCTGGTTACTCCTATCGGCATCGGTGTGGATGAGACGTGGAGTGCGGCCTTAAACGGAAAGTCAGGCATAGGGCCCATCACGCATTTTGATGCGTCTTTGTTCCCGGTGCGTATTGCCGGGGAAGTCAAGGGTTTCGATCCGGCAAATTATATCGAGGCAAAAGAAATCAAAAAGATGGACCGCTTCATCCATCTTGCGGTTGCTGCTGCGACAATGGCTGTCGATGATTCCGGTTTCAGGATTACCGCGGAAAATGCCGAAAGGGTGGGAGTGGTAATCGGCTCCGGCATGGGAGGACTGCCTGCCATCGAGCATTATCATAAGGCTTACCTGGAAAAAGGGTATAAACGGATTTCCCCTTTTTTTATCCCGATGCTTATCATCAACCTTGCTTCGGGTACCGTGTCTATCAAATTTGGCGCAAAAGGACCTAACTCTTCCGTGGTAACAGCTTGTGCCACCGGCAGCCATTCCATTGGCGACGCGTTCAAAATAATCCAGCGGGGTGACGCGGATGCGATGATTGCCGGGGGGACGGAATCGGTTGTCACTGCTCTCGGGATAGGCGGGTTTGCTGTTATGAAAACTCTTTCAACCCGGAATGACGAACCTGAAAGGGCCAGCAGGCCTTTTGATATCGACAGAGATGGTTTTGTCATGGGAGAGGGGGCCGGTATTGTATTTCTCGAGGACCTCGACAGCGCCCTTTCGAGGAATGCGAAAATTTACGCTGAAGTTACAGGGTACGGCATGTCGAGTGACGCCTATCATATTACAACGCCTGCTCCAGGCGGCGAAGGCGCTGCGCGATGCATGAAAGCCGCATTGAAAGATGCTGGTCTCGGGCCTGAAAAGATCGATTACATAAACGCCCATGGCACATCGACGAAATACGGAGACGAACTCGAAACTACAGCTATCAAGACCGTATTTGGGGAGCATGCTTACAAATTATGCGTCAGTTCCACGAAGTCGATGGTGGGGCATCTTTTGGGAGCTGCCGGCGGGGTTGAGGCAATACTCTCTGTTCTCAGTATCTGTCACGGCAAAGTACCTCCTACTATTAACCTGGACAACCCCGATCCCGAGTGTGATCTTGATTATGTCCCCAAAACCGCGAAGCAGGTCGATGTAACGTATGCGCTGTCAAATTCTTTCGGTTTCGGGGGAACAAATGCCTGTCTTATCTTCGGAAAATATCGCGGGAATTGAGGCTTCACTCGGTCACACGTTTACAAACAAATCGCTTCTCGCAACTGCCCTTACCCATAAATCATATCACCATGAAAATGCAGGAGATGTGAAGACCAACAACGAACGGCTCGAATTCCTGGGCGATTCAGTGCTCGGTCTGATTATAGCGGAGGCCCTGTTCCTCAACAAAGAGTATCTTACCGAAGCCGGGATGTCGAAAATAAAATCCTATCTTGTGAAAGAGCTGGTGCTTTTCGAGATGGCCTCCAGGCTGTCGCTGGGCAATTACCTGAGCCTCGGAAAAGGAGAGGAATTCACCGGAGGCCGGCAGAAAAGGTCTGTTCTTTCCGACGCCTTTGAGGCACTGGTCGGGGCGGTTTTTCTGGACAGCGATTATGTGACAGCCCGGGAGGTGGTCCTCAGGCTGTTTAATGACCGGATCTCACAAACGATCCTTGGAAAAGAGGACTACGACTTTAAAAGCGAGCTTCAGGAGAAGGTACAGAGCGCCGTAGGGACGCTCCCCGAGTACCGGATAGTCAAGCAGGAGGGTGAGGAGCACAAAAAGATATTCACGGCTGAGGTATATATACACGGAAAGCTGTTCGGAAGCGGCACCGGCAAGAGTAAAAAGGAATCCCAGATGAGTGCAGCAAAAGAGGCGCTTAAAAAGCTAACAGATTCATAAAAAATCCATATGCTGCGTTACGCTGCATCCTTCGTCACTGCGACGTACCTCAAGGTACGCCTCATTCCTCAGGCTTTGCGCGCCTTGCCTATGGACTTTTTATGAATCTGTATAAACTGTATGAGCATGAATAAGAAGATACTATCATGGTGCCTGTACGATTTTGCCGGCTCCGGCTACTCAGCTGTTATTGCCGCGGTCATATTTCCTGTTTACTATACGAACGTTATTGTCGGCAACGCATCAGGCCACGGTGATATCTGGTGGGGCAGGGCTATATCGTTAAGTATGGCGCTTGTTGCGGTCAGTTCTCCCTTCCTGGGCGGCATCGCTGATTATGCAAAAATACGGAAAAAGCTGCTCTTTGCTTACACTTTTTTGTGTATTGCCCCTGTTGCGGCCCTTTATTTTTTACGAGAGGGAATGGCGGTGGAGGGCTTCACGCTCATCGTGCTTGCCAATCTCGGCAAGGAAGGGGGGCTCGTTTTTTATAATTCCTTCTTGCCGGAAATTGCGAGGCCTGAATACCAGGGGAGGGTTTCCTCGTGGGGTTATGCAATCGGATATGCAGGGTCGATCTCGTCGCTGTTGTTGGCGCTGGCGCTGATAGACAAGGGGTTGCTGACGGCTTCCTGGCCCATGTCCGCGCTTTTCTTTCTGCTTTTTTCTCTCCCGGCTTTCGCTTTCCTGCCTCCTGACGGAATATCAACGCTGAGGGTGTCCGGGGCCGCACGGGAAGGCTTGCGGTATTCGCTTTCCACATTAAAGAAAATATGGGCGAACAGAGAGCAAAAAAAACTTCTGATCGCTTATCTCATTTACGCGGATGGCGTAAATACAGTCATAGTTTTTTCGAGCATTTTTGCGGCAACAACGCTTCATTTTGGTCCGCGGGAATTGATTTTAGTTTTTCTTACAGTCCAGTTTACGGCGCTTGCCGGAGCGTTTCTGTTTGCAAAGCCTACCGATGTGTGGGGACCAAAGAAAGTGGTGGTGCTCTCTTTATATTTGTGGACTATGGTATCGGTTGCCGCCTTCTTTGTGACTGCAAAGATATATTTTTTTATTATTGCCGCGGCAGCGGGCTTAGGGCTCGGCACGGTGCAGGCTGCAACAAGGGCCTTTTATGCCGGGTTCATTCCGGCCGGCCAGGAATCGGAGTATTTTGGTGTTTACTCGCTGATGGGCAAAACGTCTGCCATTGCAGGCCCCATCCTTTTCGGCTATATATCTTCAACATTCGGCAGCCAGCGGCCTGCGGTGCTCTCTGTGAGCGCCTTTTTTATCGCAGGACTTTTAATAGTCCGGACTGTCAAAGGCGGCGGGCCCAATATAAGGGTAAAAGAAGATTGTGTTGGATAGCGCAATATCGAATTCTTTCTTGAAGACTATTTGGTAGTGGCCCAGTTTGTTATTGCTATGCTTTTCCTTAGATGATATGCTTTTACTGAAAATATCCGTCATGGATTTATGACGGATACAAAAGGGCTTATTCTCCCTATGGTTTTTTATAAAGGGCCAAGCATGATAGAATTTTTTCCGGACAGACAAACAGTTGAACCTCAGGTTAGAAAAGAAGCTATAGTCCCCATAAAGCTCATCCTGATATTTGCCATCCTGTCGGTGGGGATAATCGCCGCCGGCTGCATAACTTATAGCGGCTACAAGAAGCACTATCGTGCCGAGGTGGAGCATGAGCTTACGGTCATTGCAGACCTGAAGGTCGCCCAACTGGTGCGTTGGATAGGCGATTGCAAGGGGGATGCCGAGCTGATTTTCAATAACACCCCATTTTCTAATCTGGCGCGGCGCTACATAAGGGACCCTCAAGACAGTGTCGCGGAACAACAACTGCGGGGATGGCTGGATGAGTACTTGACAGGCCATGATTACGACCAGGTCCGGCTGCTTGATACTCAGGGCGTGACCCGCATGTCATCCCCTGCCGGACAGCCGCCTGCCTCAGCCGCTGTTACGGACCGCCTGGCGGAAGTGTTGCGTTCAGGGCGGATAACGATCGTTGACTTCTACCGGGGTGATCATGTTCAACGGCCATACCTCTCAATTCTCATTCCTATACGCGATATATCGGCAGGTAAGCGGGTCATCGGGACCATTTCCCTCCGGGTTGATCCTGAAAGGTATCTTTATCCTTTTATACTGAGTTGGCCCACGCCGAGCCGGACAGCGGAGACACTGCTTGTCCGGCGCGACGGGAATGACGTTCTTTTCCTGGTTGACCTCAGGTTCAGAAAAGATGCGGCGCTCAATCTTAGGGTACCTCTGAATAAAACGGACAGACCGCCGGTAATGGCGGTACTGGGGCGGACCGGGATAGTGGAAGGAGTTGACTACCGTGGCGAGCCCGTAATTGCCGACATTCGCCCTGTGCCTGGTTCGCCGTGGTTTCTCGTGACCCGCAAGAATACCTCGGAAGTATACGGGCAGGCGAGAGGGCAATTATGGATGATAGTTGGGTTGGTGACAGCCCTGCTCTTCGGCTCCGGCACTGGGTTGGCCCTTGTCTGGAGGCAACAGGCCATTGCCTTCTATAAAGAGCGCGAGAAAGCGGAGGCAGCACAGAGACTGCTTAGCTCCATTGTGGAGTCATCAGACGATGCGATTATCAGCAAGGACTTGGGCGGCACTATTCTCAGCTGGAATGTCGGCGCACAGAAAATATACGGCTATTCAGCCGACGAGGTTGTCGGGAAATCCTTATCGCTCCTTGTCCCGCCTGATATGGCCGACGAAATACCTGAGATCATGGAAAGGCTGAAGAAGGGTGAAGCCATTAAACACTATGAAACTGAGCGGATACGAAAGGATGGCGGTAGAATCTTCGTATCAATTACCCTGTCGCCTATCCGCGATGATGCCGGGAAAATTTTTGGGGCTTCGACAATAACCAGAGACATCACCGAGCGCAGAAGGATGGAGGAGGAACGGCAAAAGATTTCTGAGGAGATTCAGGACCTTTATAACAATGCGCCCTGCGGATACCATTCGCTTGACGCGGATGGAGTATTTGTCAGGGTGAATGATACGGAACTCTCCTGGCTGGGCTACTCTCGTGAAGAAATACTGGAGAAAAAGAGATTTACGGATATAATAACGGAAAAAAGCTTGGAAATATTTAAAGAGAATTTCCCAGGTTTTAAGGAGCGGGGTTGGGTTTATGGTCTTGAATTTGAAATGGTCCGCAAAGATGGAACAATTATGCCTGTGAGCCTGAGTGCGACAGCCGTAAAAGACTCCGCAGGCAATTTTATAATGAGCCGTTCGACTATATATGACATAACTGAACGCAAGAAGTCGGAAGAGGAAATTATGAAACTGAATAAGGACCTGCAGCGCTCCCTGGAGGAACTTGAAGTAGCCTACGAGGATATGGAGAGTTTTAGCTATTCGGTATCTCATGACCTCCGCGCGCCCTTGCGGATAATAGGCGGCATGTCGGAAATTTTGCTGAAGAATTACTATGACACGCTCGATGACAAAGGCAAAAATTTCTTAAAGCTGATCCTTGAAAATATAAAGAGGATGGACCAGCTTATCCTGGCCCTGCTCGATTTATCCAAAGTAGGCAGAAAGGAATTGAAGATAGTTGAGATAGATATGGAGAATGCAGCAACGCTGATTGCCGGTGACCTTAAAGCAATGGCCCCTGAACGTAATATTACTGTGACTGTCGGGAAGCTTCCGTCTGCGCATGGCGACCTCGCATTGATACGCCAGGTGTTTGCAAACCTCCTGTCCAATGCAATTAAATTCACAAAGGGCAGGGATGTCGCGCATATCGAGGTCGGGGACCGGTGCGAGGAGAGTGAAAATATTTATTACGTGAAAGACAACGGCGCCGGTTTTAATCCGGAGTTAGAAGATAAACTTTTTAAAGTTTTTCAGCGCTTGCACAGCGCACAGGAATTCGAAGGTATCGGCATTGGATTGTCCATTGTCTATCGTATTATCAGCCGCCACAACGGAAGGGTATGGGCCGAAGGAAGGCCGGATGAAGGGGCCACGTTTTATTTTTCTCTGCCAAGGGGAAAAGCGTGACATTCTTCTGATGATGTGGCGGTGTTCCCTCAATATTAGGAATAAAGGGGGACACATCCCATTTTCAATCTTTTCTTTTCGGTCTTCCTTGCGGCCTTTTCGCCAGCCGTCTTTTGAGCGACTGTTCCACGCCACTGATAAACACCTCGTCGCCAAAAGGTCTTCCTGTCCTCGTACAGTAACGTACAGCCTCCTTTTCTTCTTCCGGTGTGCCGGAGAGCAGCAACTTGATGTAGTCCTGTCGCCTGTCGTTAGTGAAGAACTCCTCACCAAGCACTTCATCTCTTGTCCCCTTTACATGTGCTCGGGCGCTTGAGTAATCATAGTCTTCGGCCTTGTTCACTATCCCTGCCCGCACCGGATTTTGTTCTATATATCGGGCAACCGCCCATAAATACCTCTCCTCATCAACGATGCAGGAATGATAACGGCTCTCCCACAGTCTGCCGGTTCGCCCGTATTTTCTGTTCACATGTTGCGTATAACATAGAGTTACTCCCTGCATCATTTTAAAAAGCGAAGATTCGGAGGTCGGTCTTATCAGCATATGGCAATGGTTGGTCATAAGGCAGTATGCCGTTATTGAGACCGACCATTTTTCAGAATACTTTTTTATCAGTCTGAGGTATTGTCGTCTATCCTCTTCGTCAAAAAAGAGATCGGCCCTGTTATTGCCACGCTGTATAACGTGATGGGGAAAGCCCTGTGCCACTGCACGTGCGATTTTCGGCATGCGGAAAGTCTAAACCGAAAAAGATGAGATGTTCATTAATTGGGATGTGTCCCCCTTTTCCGTCAAAGGCGGCGGGCCCAATATAAGGGTAAAAGAAAAGCAAGTGTGATGTCATTTGTCTCCTCCTTGTTTGTCACGGTCAGGTTTGGGAGGTGACGGGAACAGGGCATAGGGGGTCGTTGGTTCCTGATTGGGAGGTAAATAAGCTGGAGCGGCTTCACCGCTTGCACCCATATATCGAATAAATTGATAAATGGCTTTCAAATCTTCTTTTTTCATTATATTCAGCGCATACCACGGCATCGGGGGCCTGGCTTTCAAAGTTCGCGCAGTCTTCACCCATTGACCTTCCGTCATCGCATTGATAAAGATCCGCAAATTTGCTGCGTAAGTTGTTCCCCACGGACCCCTCCATCCAAACCTGTCCCCTGTGAGCCATATTTTTTCCGGCACTTTTCCCTCTGAAAGCAAATACCCAGGTGTGTGGCAATCGTTGCACCCGCCAATAATCGACAGATAGCGCCCATAATCAACCTGTTTCATATCGAAGCTCTTAGCAGGATTTTTCTGGGAAGCTTTTTCTGCATACGCAGCATCGATGGAAATAAACCCGAAGATAAGCGTCACCAGAAGTATCAGTGTCTTTCGCATTGATTCCATTTTACTCCCTCCGCTTCATTTATGTGAGACTGGTTTGTTTAACTCCTGAAATTATCTTGGGCATCAGATGCCTTTGTTTAAATTATAGCTGAACAATAGGGCGCGTCAATCAGTAGGAGAACAAAGGGTTTTCCGATCGTATCCTGAACAATACGAATAGCAGAGAAAGCTGTGTACTTCAGAAAGGACACTTGCCTCTCATTACCGACTTATTTCTCTTTCAGCTGGATCGCCTCCACCCTTACGCGGGCGAGGCCCTTGCCGTAAAATTCAAGTTTCCTGGCAGCTCCCATGCTGAGGTCTATGATCCTTTCTCCTGATTTGGCATTCTGCTCGCTCGGAAAAGGTCCGCGGTCATTCACCCTCACGATTATAGATTTCTTGTTTTCAAGGTTTGTCACCTTCACAAACATGGGGATAGGAAGATATTTATGTGCCGCCGACAGGCCGTTGGGATTGAAGACTTCGCCGTTTGCGGTCATCCTGCCGCTCTCATAGCCATACCAAGATGCAATGCCCTCTTCCCTGTAATGTGACGCCTTTTCGGGTGACATCGGAACGTACTGCTTTCCTGCGACCATGTAAGGTGCGGTTTTTACCCTGCCCTGCCGTATCGCCTCTTTTACCGGAAGACCATCGATGCTCTCAATTTCCTCGTGGGTCAATGCCCATTCAATGGGCGCCTTTACAACCTCGTAAGTGTATCCACCGATTCTGTAGATTATTTTCGTGGTGCCTGCAGTAACCTCACATGTTGTTTCCACGACCCAAACTGCTTTTTTGGCGGCATCATAGGGCGCGGTAATTACAAAACAGCCGACTGAGGATGCCGCAACTGCTCCAAGGCACAGGAAAACAACCGTCTTTTTCATTTGTTGATTACTGAATCTATTTTATGTGGTTATTGATCCATTGTGCGACGGCGCGGTAATCTGAAGCGCCGTTGGAGGAAGGAGCAAAGGCTATGATGGGCTTGCCGAAAGCGGGTGACTCGGCAAGGGCCGCGCTTTCGCGGACCAGCGGGGCTATTATGCCCGGAAAATCTTTCTCCAAGTGTGACATGACGGAGGCATGGATGCGCCTGCGGGGGTGCGCACGGCAGGGAACAATCGCCAGGAGCATGGGGTTGCGGTCCCGATGGTCCCTGGCTATCGCCTCAATGGTTTCGGTCATCTGGTGTAAACCCGCAGCGGCAAGATGAGTTGCCTCAACCGGCATCAGCACCCCGCTGCTTGCATTTAGTGCCGCAAGGGTAAGAACGCCCATGCTTGGCGGGCAATCGACGATGATCCAGTCCCATGCGCCCTCCGTATAGCGAAGGCTGTTAAACAAAATCTCCTTGCCGAGAGCGCCCGAAAAAAGCTGCCATGCCCCTATGAGGCCGGGCCCAGCCGGCACGAGGTCTACCCCGGCAGTCCTGGTTGCCTGGACCGGGAGGGCAATAGACTTTTGCAATGATTGGAAAAGCCGAGCGCCGTCATCCTTAAAACCAAAAGCGAGGCTGGCGCTGCCTTGAGGATCAAGGTCAATGACGAGTACCTTGTTACCCACTTCCCCGAGACAAGCAGCCACATTAACGGTCGTGGTCGTTTTGCCGACGCCGCCTTTATGGTTGACGACTGATAGAACGTAACGCTTTTTGCGGCCTTGGCCCTTTTGCATCATGCATTGATTATACACCAGGGGGTTTCTGTGCGGCAATATGCCCAGCTATGGTAAAATATAAATTATTTTGTTCCTCCGATTAATTATTCGGTGGTTACTATTATTGAGGTGAAAAAAGTGCAGAGCGTACTGAGAATTATCCAGGAATTGGCATTGAAACACGATAAGGTATCACCAGAGCTTATCAGGGAAAAAAATATAAAACTGGGACTCCGCAACGAAGACGGCACAGGGGTCTTTGTAGGGATAACCAGCAAGGGCCAGGTAATCAGTTACAAAAAAGAATTCCAGGGTGACGGGACTGAGAGGAAAGTAGACCTCGATGGTGAATTATATTACTGCGGCTATAACGTAAAAGACCTCGTCAGACACCAGCAGGAAGAGGGAAGGTTCGGATTTGAAGAAACTGCATACCTCCTCCTTACAGGCGAACTCCCCAACCGGGACCATCTGGATATCTTCACGAGCTCGCTCGCTGAGCGAAGGCATCTTCCAAAGGAAGCAAAGAAGATTGTCCTCAGCAGGCCGCCTCATGATGACCAGATGGGATCTCTTCATACTATCGTATCAGCCATGCACCTGTTTGATGACAACCCCAACTCTACCGACATAAAAGACCTTGCGAGACAATGCATTGACTTGATAGCAAAGTTTCCGACCATAGTTGCATACAACTACCATGCATCAAACGGGCACAGGAAAGGTTTGTCCGAGCTGATAGAGCCGAAAGAAGATTACAGTCATGCTGAAAATTTTCTTTATATGCTGAACGGCAAAAAGCCGGACAGGCTTACTGCAAACTTGTTCGACATGATGCTTGTGCTCCATGCCGAGCACGGCGGCGGTAACAATTCTACCTTCACTGTGAGGACCGTGTCCTCCGCCGGCGCTAACAGCTACATGGCTATATGCTCGGGAATCGCGTCGCTTTCAGGACACCTGCACGGCGGCGCAAATGAAGCGGTAGAAGGGATGATGGAAAACATAAAGTCAAACGTGAAAGACTGGAATGATGACGAAGCCGTCTCAAACTATCTTGAAAAAATACTTGACAAGAAGGCGTACGACAAATCCGGGAAAATATACGGCATAGGGCACGCTGTCTATACACTTTCCGACCCGAGGGCAGTGATCCTTGAGGGTAAGGCGGAAGAGATTGCCGGAAAGAACGGAATGGAAAAAGAGTTTGAGCTGTACAGGAAAGTTGCCAGGCTGGCGCCTGTGCTGGTCCGAAATAAAAAAGGGAAATTGGCGTCGGCAAACGTTGACTTCTATTCGGGGTTCGTATACCGGTCAATGGGAATACCTAAAGAACTATTCACGCCCATTTTTGCAATTTCAAGAGTGGCAGGATGGTCGGCACACAGAATTGAAGAAATAATACAGGGAAAACTTATAAGGCCGTCTTATGTATCATCAATACCGGGAGTTCGACAAGACTACGTGCCTCTCGCAAACAGGTAAAAAGGAGGGTAGTGGGTCAGAAGGAAGGCGGGAGAGCGGTTTTAGTTACCAAAAATTCCGGGTTATTGCTGATGTGCGGTTTTTTGGATTGTTGCCGTATATGATTTTACCCTGACTTTTAGTTGATGGTTTCTATAACGGATTGACATATGAGATTGGTACCACGCGATTTCGGGGTCAAGTCCGTTTTTTGCCGTATCAGGCTTGTTGCAGGCCGGACCATCATAGGATATGGTCATTTCTTCCCCGTTATCAAGTTCGAGTGTCTGCTCGAGCGGAAGCAGGTCTTTTTTGCCGATTGTCAGAGTCCTGTTGAAATTCCTTAACACGTAACTATCTTCTGTCTCCTGGATGGTGTAGTCGCTTATTGTCCACCAGAGGAAACTGTTTCTTAGACCGTCCACAAGGACGATGCTTTTGTATTTATCGAGTTTCGGCTTGCTCTTTATGACACCATTATCTTCTTTGACCTCGCCGGCAAGAAAGCCGAGATAATAAATTCTGAGGTCCAGCGCAGAAGGGGAAAGATTTAAGAAGGCATCTCCGCTCATAGTAGCGTCATTTTTTTCATAGTCTATGGATAAAACCGCCTCTATGGACTGAACGGTGTTCATCTTTGCAAGCACCTCAGAGAGAGAACCGGCTTCGCGGGACGGTTTCTCAGCGTATTTCGGCGCACAGGAGGCAAATGCCAGTATAGCGAGGACTGAGCATGTAAAATAAAAGAGTATATTCCGTATTCTATGCTTTGATGTGTTCCATTGCTTCTTCAACGTTCTTCACCCCTATAATGGTAAGCCCCAAATCATTCTTCAGGCGCTCTATGTTGCCTTTCGGTATGATCGCTTTTTTAAAGCCGATTTTCGAGGCCTCTTTGAGCCTCGTTTCTCCTTGTGCGACGGCCCGTACCTCCCCTGAAAGCCCGACTTCTCCGAAAAGGAAGGTTTTTGAATCTATCGGTATCTCTCTGAAAGAGGATGCAATTGCCGCAATAATTCCAAGATCGGAGGCAGGCTCGATTACTTTCAGTCCGCCTACGATATTGATAAAAATATCCATTCCACCCAAATGCATGCCCGCTTTTTTTTCGAGCACCGCGACAAGGAGATTTACCCGGTTATAATCAACACCCATACTCGTCCTCCTCGGCATACCGAACGTCGTAGGCGCTACCAGTGCCTGTATTTCAACGAGCAATGGTCGTGTACCTTCCATGCTGGCGATTACTGTCGAACCTGAAACATTTAGCGGCCTTTCGGACATGAAAAGTTCAGAAGGGTTGTTGATTTCCGAAAGACCGCTGTCGGTCATTTCAAAGACGCCGATTTCATTGGTTGAGCCGAACCTGTTTTTTACTGTGCGGAGGATTCTGTAGGGATGTCCCCTGTCTCCCTCGAAATACAGCACAGTATCGACCAGGTGTTCCAGTACCCGGGGACCTGCAATTGCGCCTTCTTTTGTCACGTGCCCTATCAGAAAAACCGGTATCCCTGATTTTTTTGCAAATAGCATAAGTTTGGCAGCCGATTCCCTTATTTGGCCCACAGAGCCCGGCGCCGAAGTAAGGTCCCCGGTAAAAATAGTCTGTATGGAATCTATCACCATGACGGCAGGCTTGAGTTCACCGGCAGTAATGATAATGTTTTCAACCAGCGTTTCCGGAAGCAGGATTATTTTTTCGGAATTGATTGAAAGCCGTTCAGCTCTCAATTTGATTTGCTCGGGAGACTCTTCACCCGAAACATAAAGGACCGTTGAGCGTTGAGCGTTGTGCGTTGTGCGTTCAGGGTTGGATTTTTTGTCCGCTATTTTTGCCAGGGCCTGAAGGATAAGTGTGGATTTGCCTATGCCGGGATCTCCGCCTATGAGTACAACGGCGCCGTCAACCAGGCCCCCGCCCAGCACGCGGTCCAACTCCTGTATGCCGATGCAATTTCTCCGTTCTTTTCCCCCGGTGATTGCGGTCAAGGGCTGGGCTTCAGCAACACCGCCGAAGGCGCCCGGGGATTTCAATGCCCTGGGGCTCTGCCGCTCCTCGGAGAAGCTGTTCCATGCTCCGCAATCAGGGCACTTGCCGAGCCATTTGGGGCTGGCATAGCCGCAGGACTGACACTGAAAAATAGTTTTTATTTTAGTCATAGTCAATAATTTTAGTTGTTATTGAGTATAGGCAGTGGTGTTTTTCTTTGCGATCAATTAGTCTTTTGTGCCATATACACATCTCATACTGAATATTGGCCGCTGTTCCAATTTTAGGTTTGTGGGGCGGGCGTTACCACCCCACTGTTGAGAACCCAGGTGATCTCAAAGAAAAACACCACTGCCTATACTCAGTTGTTTTTTTATATTTCTTATCTATAAGTTTAGCAACCTCATTCCTTTGCCGAGTGAAAGCGAACTTTCTATTGCGCTGGCAACGAATGCCTTGGCCTCTCTGGCGGCATCGATGACCGTGGCCCCTTTCGCCAGCAGTGCAGTAATGGCTGCCGAGAACGCGCACCCTGTGCCGTGGAATTCCCCCTTTATTTTCCTGCCTCGTAACTTGTGGACTGTCTTTCCATCATAGA
Source organism: Nitrospirota bacterium (assembly GCA_963784135.1). Classification (GTDB taxonomy): domain Bacteria; phylum Nitrospirota; class Thermodesulfovibrionia; order Thermodesulfovibrionales; family Dissulfurispiraceae; genus JADFXI01. The sequence goes on from CAWAQG010000014.1 coordinate 140,136, forward strand.
TGATTTCGAGCGTCTTATCGGCAAGATGTCCGCCCGTGATGATAACAAATTCAGGCCCAAAGCGCTTTAATGCGATTGCCGCCTGCTCCATTGTCCCCTCGTCCGAAACTGCAATGCCGGCGAGCGCCGAAGCTTCCATCAGATTAGGTGTAATTACCTTTGCCAGGGGAAACAGTTCATCCCTCATTGTGTCGGCAGCCTTTTTTTCGAGCAGGCTCGTGCCTGTCGAAGATAAAATAACAGGATCTACCACGAGATTCGGCAGGTTATGTGAGGTCACTATGCCGGCCACCGACCTGACGGCCTCGGCGGACAGAAGCATGCCTGTTTTAAGGGCATCCGGACGCAAGTCATTCAGGAGGGTGTTTAATTGTTCGTATAAAAAGGCGCCTTCTATCCTTTCAATTGCGCTGATCCTGAAAGTATTTTGAGCGGTAGCGGCGGACAGTGCAGAGAGACCGTATACGGCAAAGCGGTGAAAAACCTTGAGATCAGCCTGTATCCCTGCCCCACCCGAGGGATCGGACCCGGCTATGGTAAGGGCTATATTCATACTACCGATAGTATATCAGTTATTAGCGACTGTTTTCACTGAATAACGTTTCATTATCAGAAATCCGGAAGCGAGAGAAAGACTGCATGCGGCAAAAGGAAAGAAGGGCTTAATCTCAAAAAGGAACCCGGCCAGCAGCGGTCCCCCAATCATTGCCAACGACAGCACAGATGACATAATGCCGAGCGCCTCTCCTCTTCTGAGGTGACCAGCTATACCGGCGACACGGCTTGTCATTACTACTCTCAGCAGTGAATGGCTGAAAACAAAAAAAACAATGCCCAAAACAAGAAAATAAGCGGAGGGCACCATCAATAATGACAGGCCGATTGCGCTCGAAAAAAACGCCCACACTTCCAGGGATGCTTCGCTGAAATAGTTAAGCCAGAAGTTGCGGAGTAAAATCGCCTGGTTCAATAAAACAGCAAGCCCCATAGCAGTGTAAACAGCTCCGACCATGGTCACACCGAAACCGAAGACCTTCCCCATATACAACGCAAAAATCGATTGCATCCCGGAAATGGAAATGCCGAAAAAAAACCAGGCTATATACCGTGAGATTAAGAGTTTATCATGAATTGCATTGGCCAAAGGACGCAACGGATTGAGTGCCATTTTTCTCTCTTTGTCCATGTGCTTGTGAGTTTCCGGCAAAAAGAAGAAAGCGCCTATGACATTGAGGGTCGCCAACCCCCCGACAAAGAAAAAAGGCAAAGCATGTGACACGGAGCTGAGCGCGGCCCCAATGGCCGGCCCTATAATAAATCCGATGCCGAAAACAGCTCCAATGATTCCAAGATTAGAGGTCCGTTCTTTATCGTCCCTGGCAATATCGACCAGGTAACTTTGTGCGATCGGCAAATTCCCTGCCGCCATGCCGTCAATGATTCTTCCCAGGAATAAAACCCATACGGCATGGGCCGATGCGAAAACAAACCACCCAACGGCGGTACTCAGAATGCTGACAATCAAAACCGGTCTACGTCCTATCCTGTCGGACAGTGCTCCCAAAAAAGGTCCGCTCACAAAGGAAAAAAGAGAGAAGACCGAAAAGAGCAGTGTTAAGGTAATTGCGGACGCCCCAAAACTCTCCACATAAAAGGGCAAAACCGGAACAATGATTCCCAAGCCGAGCACATCAATAAGGACCGTTAATACGATGATGATTTTTTCTTTTTGCAGTTTCATTTTTCGATTATATCATTATCCGCCTTACAGGTTTCGTCTTTGGAACAGCGTGCAAAATATAATATGACATGATTTTCATCAATAATCCTACAGTGGAGGCGGATTTAATCCTATGTTCCTTTACTCCCGGCCGCTATAAAATTATTTTAAAGGGAGGATAAATATGGATGAAGATACCTTGAAAGATGACACCGGAACAACGTGGGGACAACTCACCGATTACGATCTGCCGTTGACGGAGGGTATGGAAGAAGGACTCGTTGATTTTTACAAGAAAAGATATATAAAGGAGGGAAAAAATTAACAGGGAAATCAGTAAGCCCATTGATATTTTAATGGTGGAAGACAATCCTGGCGATGTCGGCCTGACCAGGGAGTTGTTGAGCGGCGCTGCAGGGGAATATACGCTTACAACTGCAGACCGACCCGCTGTCGGCTTAAGTCTTCTGGAAAAAGGAACTTTCGATGTGTTGTTTTTGGACCTCGGATTGACTGACAGCAACGGCCTCGAAACGCTTGGGAAATTTCAGGACAAAGCGCCAAACCTGCCCATTGTAATTCTGGTCGGACCCGCTGATGAAGGACTCGCTGCCCAAGCCATGGGCCTTGGAGCGCAGGACTACCTGGTGAAAGGACAGTTTGACGGCCCCATCCTTTCGAGGTCGCTGCGCTATGCAATCGAACGCAAGAAGGGTGAAGAGGCCTTGCGTGAGAGCGAGGCGCGGCTCTGCGGGATTGCTTCGGCGGCACTGGATGCGGTTATCCTGATCGATAATAATGGGATGGTCACTTTCTGGAATGATGCGGCAACCAGGATGTTCGGGTATACGAGGGAGGAAATTGCCGGCAAATACCCGCTCTCTTCTATTATACCCGATCGTCATGCTGATACTTTTCTGAAGGGGCTTGAGGCATTCAGGCTGACCGGAGAGGGACCGCTTGTTGGGAGGGTTTACGAGATCGAGGCAAAGAGGAAAGACAGGACTGAATTCCCGGCAGAGCTTTCCCTGGCTGCACTGAGGCTGAAAGGCAAATGGAACGCAATAGGCATTGTACGGGACATCACGGGGCGAAAGGGGTTGGAGGTGGAATTAAGGCAAACGGCCCACCACGATGCTCTGACCGGTTTGCCCAACCGGCGGCTCTTTGTTGATATCCTCGATTTGGAACTGGCCCAGGCACGGCGTCACAATAATAAATTGGCCATCCTCCTTCTTGATCTTGACCGATTGAAATACGTCAACGATACCCTGGGGCATGATATCGGGGACGAACTGCTCAAAGAAACGGCCGAAAGACTGAGACATAGTATTCGTGAATCGGATACCGTTGCCAGTATAGGGGGAGATGAATTCAATATCCTTCTTTCCGGTATTGACCATGCTGAAGAAATCGGCAGCATCGCAAAGAAGATCGTTGATGCCGTCAAAGAGCCTTATTGGATTAGGGGACACCAACTGCATACCTCAACCAGCATTGGAATCAGCATCTATCCTGATGATGGGGCCACTACGGACGCTCTGTTTAAGAGCGCGGATATCGCTATGTACCATGCGAAGAGGGCAGGCAATCCCTACCAATTCTATAGTCCTTCGATAAATAGCCGGTCAATTGAACGTACGCGGCTGGAGAACTGGCTGCGGCAGGCGATTGGCCGGGGGGAGCTGGAGGTGTACTATCAGCCGCAGGTCACCACGGATACCAGGGAAGTGTTCAGCGCAGAGGCATTGGTAAGGTGGAACCATCCTGAACGGGGCGTGCTTGGCCCCAGGCACTTCATTCCTCTGGCCGAAGATAATGGATTTATTACGGCCATTGATGAATGGGTCCTTCGGACTGCCTGTGCCCAGTTGAGTGCCTGGCAGGAGGCAGGGCTTGTCAACATGAGCATTACGGCCAACCTCTCAGCCGGGGAGTTTCAGAAGTCGGATATTGTGGACCGGATATCCCTGATCCTGCATGAGACCGGACTGGAGCCGAAGCTCCTCGCCCTTGAAATCACCGAGGGTGTTGCAATGAAAAACACGGAGCATACCGTTGCCAATATCCACAGGTTGGCGGAGATGGGTGTGCATATTGCCATTGATGATTTCGGTACCGGCCCCTTGTCGCTAAGTGACCTGAAGAGACTTCCCGTTCAGAAGCTCAAGATCGACCAATCGTTCATTAGAGATATCGCCACTGACCCCGATGACAGGGCGATCATCACCGCAGTGACATCAATGGCGCACAAAATGAATATGAAGGTTGTTGCTGAAGGAGTGGAAACGGAAGATCAACTCTCTTTTCTGCGTGAGACACACTGCGACGAAGCTCAAGGATATCTATTCAGCAGACCCTTGCCGGCAGAAGACCTCTGGGAGCTGGTAGAAGCCAGGAGATAATCAATTAATCTTTCGATTCCGTCCACTACTGAACCACTGCTATTCCTTCCGGTTGCTTGCACAAATTTAATCCAGTTGTTAGTATAAAAGACATGGTCGCTTTTTTGAAAAAGATATTCGGCACGAAGAACGAGCGGGTGCTCAAAAGGTTTTTTGCCGTCGTAGATGAAATCAACGCCCTGGAACCCTCTATCGCCGCATTAAACGACAGTGAACTGGCGGCAAAAACAGACGCATTCAAGCTCAGGCTGCAGAACGGCCAATCCCTTGACGATATCCTGAAGGAAGCCTTTGCAACGGTCCGGGAGGCGTCCCGCCGCCTTTTGAAAATGCGGCACTTCGATGTCCAGCTCATAGGCGGGATGGTGCTGCACGATGGCATGATTTCCGAGATGAAGACAGGTGAGGGCAAGACCCTTGTAGCTACCTTACCGGTATATTTAAATGCCCTCGACGGCAGAGGCGTGCATGTGATAACGGTGAACGATTATCTTGCGAAAAGAGATGCCCAATGGATGGGAAATATTTATCATTTCCTCGGCCTTTCCCTCGGGGTCATTCAGAACGACAGTTCTTTCCTCTTCGACCCGGCATATCTTTCTCATGACAAGCGCTTTAACAACTTGAGGCCCTGCACGCGGAAAGAAGCCTATCTCGCCGATATCACATACGGCACCAACAATGAATTCGGTTTTGATTATCTCAGAGATAACATGAAATACGATTTTGCGGAATACAGCCAGCGGGAATTGAACTACGCAATTGTCGACGAAGTGGACAGCATTCTGATCGATGAGGCGAGGACGCCGCTTATCATATCGGGACCCTCTGAGGAGTCAACCGATAAGTATTATAAAGTTAACCGTATTGTCCCCGGACTTAAAGCGGAGGATGATTTTAAAATCGACGAGAAGCTCAAGACTGTTATTCTTACCGAAGCCGGCAACTCGAAAGTAGAGAGGCTCCTCGGTGTAAGCAACCTCTATGATCCGTCCAATATCGAACTTGTCCATCACGTGCTTCAGGGCCTCAGGGCGCACCACCTTTACAAAAGAGACGTCGAATATGTGGTGAAAGACGGCGAGGTCATCATCGTTGACGAGTTTACCGGAAGGATTATGCCGGGCAGGCGGTGGAGTGACGGGCTGCACCAGGCTATTGAGGCGAAAGAAGGCGTCAAGATAGCGAGCGAAAACCAGACGCTTGCTACTATTACTTTCCAGAATTTCTTCAGAATGTATAACAAACTTGCAGGCATGACCGGTACGGCTGACACAGAGGCTGCAGAATTTGCCGAGATTTATAATCTCGAGGTGGTGGTAATACCCACAAACCAGCCCTTGATAAGGCCGGACTACCCTGACATGATTTACAAGACGCATAGGGCGAAGTTCGATGCCGTTATACTGGAGATCGAGGAGTGCAATAAGAAAGGCCAGCCGGTGCTTGTTGGGACTACCTCGATAGAGAAATCAGAGCTGCTGGGCAGTTTGCTGAAGAAGAAAGGCGTTAAGCATTCGGTGCTCAACGCCAAATACCATGAGAATGAAGCTGAGATTGTTGCACAGGCCGGGCGGCTTGGCGCGGTGACCATTGCGACGAACATGGCGGGCAGGGGGACTGATATTGTGCTTGGCGGCAATCCCGACGGCCTTGCAAGGGAACTCCTGAAGGGCAGCCCCGATTACAGCGAAGAAGATTTTGCCGCCGCCCTGCAAAAGGCAAAAGTTATTTGCGAGCAGGAGAAACAGCAGGTTATCGGCGCAGGCGGTCTCCATATAATCGGGACTGAACGCCACGAGGCGCGGCGTATAGACAACCAGCTCAGAGGCCGGTCTGGAAGACAGGGAGATCCGGGGTCATCGCGGTTTTATTTGTCCCTTGAGGATGACCTCATGCGCATTTTCGGGTCCGACAGGATAAGCGGTCTGATGAATCTCCTTAAAATGGAGGAGGACATTCCGATTGAGAACAAGATGGTGTCCAGGGCGATAGAGAATTCGCAGAAAAGAGTGGAAGCCCACAATTTTGATATCAGAAAGCACCTGCTCGAATATGATGATGTAATGAACAAACAGAGGAAGGAAATCTACTCGTTCAGGCTGGAGGTATTGCAGCGGGAGTCTCTGAAGGACAGGATACTGGATCTGATTGATGATGAGGTGGACGGGTTCCTTTCCGTTTTCTGCCCCGAGAATGCCGACAGCGAGCAATGGGACAGGAACGGTCTGAAGGATGCGCTCTACGGGACCTTTTCCATAAACATGCAGCCTGACTTTTCGCTGACAAGGAATGAACTTTTTGATTCTATTTCGGCAGCGGTGCAGGAGCTGTATGATCAGAAAGAAAAGGATGCGGGCAGTGAGATCATTCGCTATATGGAGAAGGTAGTTCTCCTCCAGGTGATCGACACCCAGTGGAAAGACCACCTCCTTGGTATCGACCACCTCAAAGAGGGCATCGGGCTGCGGGGGTATGCCCAAAAAGACCCGCTTGTGGAATATAAAAAAGAGGCTTTTGACTTGTTCGCCGATATGTCGGGCCGTATAAGCAACGAAGTGCTGATGAGACTCTTCAGGGTCCAGGTCAGGCATGAGGGAGAAACAGAGATCAAAGAGCTGCCCCGGCAGCAGCGGCTTGTGTATAACCGCGGAGCAGGGGATGAGGCCAGACAGCCGGTGCATAAGGACAGGAAGGTAGGAAGGAACGATCCCTGCCCCTGCGGGAGCGGCAAGAAATACAAGAAATGTTGCGGGGCCGCATAGCAGCTCGCATACGCCAATTAAAGACACGAGAGGCAGCCTGTCTTTATCCGCCTTTAATTAAAGGAATTTCTTGCAAAACTATAGTTGAAATTATATAATCAAATCGCAACACGTTGGCGCCGTGAGGGGAATTTATAGTCAAACGGGGGTGCTATGGCTCAGAGTATGGGTGCTTTACCGGAAGTCTTAAAGGTTGGAACGAATGAGATGGAGCTTGTCGTCTTCAGAATGTTCAGTTCTAATCCTGATGGGACTCCCGAAATTCTTGATTATGGTGTCAATGTTGCAAAGGTAAGAGAAATAATTCCGATGCCGACTTTGACAAAAGTGCCGGATATGCCTGCATATGCGGAGGCGCTGGCACAAGTGCGCGGTGAAGTGATCCCTATCGTCGACCTCGGCAAATGGATGAAAGTGAATCCACCGGCAGGTATGGACATACGCCTCAAGGTCATTGTGCTCGAGATGCTTGGCACCACCGTGGGGATGATCGTTCACGAGGTGGAGCGTATACGCCGGATCAAATGGGACCAGATAAAGCCGCCCCCGTCACTTTTGCAGGCAAAGCACAGCGGCAGGGTGACCGGCGTGACGAAGATAGATGATGAGGGCGACTCGCTGCTGCTGATCCTCGATCTCGAGAGCGTTATTTCGGAAATGGGAGGGCTTGTCCACACTCATGAGGTAGCTCTCGGAGAGATCGAGAAATTAGGGAAGAAAAAGCTGAAGGGTACCGTGCTTATCGCTGATGACTCTTCTGTTGCCAGGAAAATACTCAAAGACACGCTTGAAAACGTCGGTCTTCATGTCATAGAGGCGGTTGACGGAAAGAAGGCGTTCGAGATACTGGACGACTTTCTGTCCAAAATAGGTGACCAGCCGATTACCGATTTTGTCCAGTTGGTCATCTCCGATGTCGAAATGCCCGAGATGGACGGCCTTACTTTCACCAGGAATTTAAAGAACAACCCGAAATTGGGCATGCTGCCGGTTATAATCAATACTTCCCTCAGCGGCGAAGAGAACAAAGAAAAGGCCAAGGGGGTGGGGGCGGACGGTTACATGGTGAAGTTTGATGTGACCATGCTTCTGCACGAGGTCTCAAAATTTTTGAAGTAGTCAGTGCAGGGTTATCTTTCCGCCGCATACCTGTCCTGCAATTGATATCAGTATAAAGACTGGTATAAAACGGTAATCGGTGTGAGTTGTTATCCTGGCGATAATGATCATGGGGACCGGCGCATGAATGCATAAGAGCCATTTGCGCGAATACTTTTTGGCGCTCTTTCTGATATAGCCGAAAGGCAGGTTCAGTGTAAAGGCAAATACTGTTATAATGAGCGCAGTCCACATCGAAAATAGTATAACGAAAACACAAGTTATAGGCAATAGGTCCATATTATTTATTGCCCATAGCCTATAGCCCATAGCCTATTGCCATTATTTATTTATTGCCTATTGCCTGCCGTATTTAGTATGCTTTTTATATCATGCTAACTCTTTACAGGAGAATGTCGCCGATCGGACAGCGGTTCGTCAATACTGTTTCACTTATCTCTCTTGCTTTGCAGCTTTTTCTATTTGCCGGGCCTGCCGGGATTGTCCGCGCGTATGCAACTGATAATGCCGGGGACCATTCAGTCAGGGCATCGACGGCAACACTGCGTGTTGGCAAGCACACACGATACCTCAGGCTTGTTTTTGAGACGCCGGAAAGCTATGTGCAAAAAGCATCTGTCAGCCTGAGCGGAGCTAATGCAATTAAAATCGATTTTCAGTCTCCCATATCTTTCAGGGTCCCTGTCAGAGATGCTCCGAAGACCTTCATAAAATTGGAAACGGACGTCTCAAAAAGCGCGTATTACGAGATCGATAAGGGCCTCAAAATTACGGCCAACATCAGCAGTTGTATTATTACTGTTGATAATCTTGACGACATAAATGTTACCAAATTATCTTTGCCGTCACGCCTCGTAATTGACGCATATATAAGTCAGGGACCGTCTGGCAGCGTCGAAAATAACGCACCGGAGGTACCCCTGGCCGCTCCCGAAGCATCAGAAATCAAAATTGAATCTTTTGTAATCGATGCCGGCCATGGAGGATACGAGAGCGGCGTCCGCTTTGGAAAGACCGTCGAGAAAGACCTCGCGCTCTCCATGGCGAAAGAGCTTGCAGGGGTGCTGGCCGGAAAGGGGAAAAAAGTTACCCTTACGCGAAAGGGTGACCAGATGGTCTCGCTCAAGGACAGGAGCAGAATTGTCAACAAAAAATCTCCTGAACTGCTGGTAAGCTTTCATGTCTCGTCTAAAAACGAGTTCGTGGTATACACTGCTGCCAAGCCTTACGTGAAAGCGGACAGCGGTAATGGAATGGATTCTGAAAAATCAGCCGGCAGGGACCTGAGCGACGCTGTTGCGCAGGCAATTGCGCAGAGTGCCAGGAACTCGCTTAAAACAGATGTGAAGATTGAAAAGATGCCGCTGTTATTGCTGTCCTCTGTACATGTGCCTGCTGTGTTAATCGAACTGCCCAGTCCTGATAAGTTCAGCTATGACGTTAAATCGAGGACACGAATTATTACCGTAATTTTACGGGGCATTGCATACTCGACGGAAGGCGGGTTAAAGGCTTAGTATATCAACGTCTCTATGGGTAATAAAAAATATATTGTAATCGCATTGCTTTTCCTCCTTTTGGCTGCAGTGGGGGGATGGTTTGTAACTCAGCATTTTCAAGCAGCGGCCCGGCAGTTTAAACAGCCATTGATTGAACTAAAGGGAGGGGAAACGAGTGTCAACGCCGGTGTGCCCGAGACGGCAAGCGATGACAGCGTTGCTGTAAAACTATTCCTGCCTTCTGATGACGGGATAACGGTTGTTGAGAGGAGAATCCAGAATAACCCTATCCCGGTCAAAATGGCTGAGGCGGTGGCAGCGGAATACCTGAAAGGGTTGAAAGAGGGATTAAATGACACGAAACTGATAGGGATTTACCGGGACAAAAGGGGTATTATTTATATTGATGTATCAGATGAGTTCAGAAAAAACTTTTCAGGGGACATAAGGCAGGAGTTTGAACTATTGAAGTCCCTCTATGAAACCATTACGGTCAATATCCCGGATACCGAGGATGTGCGTTTGCTGGTTGACGGCAAAGAGGTCGAAAGCGTAGGAGGTCATTTTAATGCATTATATCCTTTGGGGAACACCGTGAAAGAAGACCTCCAGCAACCAGCAGCTAAAAGTCCTCAAACAAGCTGACTGCCCTTTGATACAGAGTAACAATAAATTGACCCACTACCGAATAACAATTAATGGCTGACAATGAGCGTCCCATAGGCATATTCGATTCCGGAATCGGCGGGCTTACTGTTTTGAAAGAGGTGAGCCTCAGGTTGCCGCGCGAAAATATTATTTATCTTGGCGATACGGCGCGTGTCCCTTACGGCATCAGGTCCCCTGAAACGGTGATACGTTATTCTTTTGAATGCACCGGTTTCCTGCTTAAACAGAATATAAAACTTCTTGTCGTCGCCTGTAACACTGTTTCCGCAATAAGCCTCCGGGAAATTTGCAATCGGGTCCCTGTTCCGGTAATCGGAGTTATAGATCCCGGCGCGAGGGCTGCGGTCGGTGCTACAAAAAATAAAAAAATAGGTATAATAGGGACTGAGACAACGATTAAAAGCAGCGCCTATTCAAAAGCCATAAACGCGCTGGCGCATGATATTGAAGTTTATGGCTTCGCATGTCCTTTATTTGTACCGCTTGTAGAAGAAGGATGGACTGAGGGCGTTATCGCACGCATGGTTGCGGAGCGGTACCTGACCGATGTAAGAGACAAGGGCGCGGACACCCTTGTGCTCGGCTGTACGCATTACCCGCTTTTGAAAAATGTGATTCAGGAGGTAATGGGCACAGTCCGCCTGGTAGATTCCGCTGTCGAGACGGCCGTGGCAGTGGAGCAGCTGCTGGTCAATAGAGGGATGCTGGCCCAAAACGAAACGGCTGAAGCGAAGAGATTTTTTGTTACCGATTCCCCTGAGAAATTCATATCTGTGGGTGAACGTTTTCTGGAAACAAAGATTGACGCTATCGAAAAAGTACAAATTTAGCAGCGCTATGGAGGCGGAATGCGGCCTGACGGACGAAAAAAAAGTGAGTTGAGAAAAGTAAAAATCACGAGGAATTATATTTCCTCTGCCGAGGGGTCGGTGCTTATCGAAGTCGGCAATACAAAAGTTATTTGTACTGCGTCGATTGAAGAGAAGGTCCCGGTATTTCTCCGCGACCAGAAAAAAGGGTGGGTCACTGCCGAATACGGCATGCTCCCCAGGTCTACACATTCGCGCATGACCAGGGAGTCCTCTGCCGGACGTGTTGGAGGCAGGACGCATGAAATACAGCGTCTGATAGGAAGGTCGTTGAGGGCGGTGGTTGCCCTGGAACTTCTCGGCGAGCGGACGGTATGGATTGACTGTGATGTGATACAGGCTGACGGCGGAACAAGGACGGCTGCGATTACCGGCGCCTATGTCGCTTTTAAGGATGCGATTGAATACGGACTGAAAAATAAGATCATATCCAGAAACCCGATCAAGGACCATCTGGCTGCGGTCAGCGTCGGCATCGTCGATAACGAGCCCCGTCTCGATCTCTGTTATGCGGAAGATGCTTTGGCCGAGGTGGATATGAATGTTGTCATGACAGGAAGCGGCAAGATAGTCGAAATACAGGGGACCGCTGAAGCGGCGGCTTTTTCGAGGGAAATGCTCGATGCTATGCTTTCACTGGCGGAGGGAGGCATTGCCGAGTTGATAAAGATACAGAAAGAAACAGTTTAGGGACCACAGGTAATGGGTCAGTTTGTTTTTGCGCCGGTCAGCAGCAAAAACAAACTGT
>CAWAQG010000015.1:0-102330 GCA_963784135.1 Nitrospirota bacterium
AACTCAAATGCTCATTGACAGAATCTACCTCTAGTTTTCAAAGAACAAAAAATCCCACAACACCTTCAGGATTCAAGCGCACAAAGCCTTGCGTCTGAAACAACCGTGCTTGACCTGAGGCACTGTAGAAAGGTAAAAATCTAAAGACTCAAAGAACCTCTACCTGATAGGTTAGCAGTTTCTACATATTATGTCAATTACTTTTTATTTTTTTATTTTTGGTAGTGGGTAAGCTTGTTTTTACTCTGAATCAGTCTTTCAATTTTCCAAACCGTGTATAATAAACCTATATCCGCACTGCCTGTAAAGGAGGTCATCGTTATTGTGGATGCATATATCGCCAGGCAGCCAATTCTCGACAGAAAGAAGTCCCTGTTTGCATATGAGTTGCTGTTTAGAGACGGATTAGACAATTATATGCCGAACATAGACGGCGATACGGCAACATCAAAACTTCTTTCCAGCAGTTTCCTGACCATGGGTATTGACAAAATTACCTATGGGAAGCGTGCATTTATTAATTTCACACAACACCTGCTCGAAACAAGTATTCCGCTCATGTTTCCTCGTGAGACCACCGTGGTTGAGATACTTGAGGATGTTAATCCCACTTCGCGTGTAACAGAAGCTTGCAGGAAACTTTCAGCGCAGGGATATTATTTGGCATTGGACGATTTTGTTTTTAAATTAGAATTGACTCCCCTGATAGAACTTGCCGATATAATCAAGATAGATTTCCGGATAACGCCTTATAGTGAAATAAAACAAATCCTCCAAAAGTTTGGCACGAGGAAGATTAAATTTCTTGCTGAAAAGGTCGAAACAAACGAGGAATTTAATGATGCGCTCAATATGGGATTTGAGCTTTTCCAGGGATATTTCTTCAGTAAGCCGGAGATAGTAAAGGGAAGGGAAATCTCCGGGTCCAAAATACAATACTTGAATTTTATGGTTGAGATTAGCAAGACGAATTATGACTTGAACGAACTCGAAGCAATTATATCCAGCGATATTTCGATGTCCTATAAGCTCCTCCGGTATGTTAACTCGGCATTTTTCAAAAGAAGCGCGGAGACTACATCCCTGAAACAAGCATTGCTTATTCTGGGAAAGGATGAGATAAGCCGTCTTTTATCATTAATCGGATTATCGAAGCTTGCTTCTGATAAACCCGACGAGCTAATAAGAAGTGCCTGCATAAAAGCAAAATTTTGCGAGAAGTTAGGTTCTGTCAGCGGTTGCGGAGCACACCATGACGAACTATTTCTGTTAGGTCTGTTTTCAAATTTGGACGCTATACTTGATCAGCCAATGAAGGATATTATGGAAAAATTGCCTCTTTCAGCTTCACTTAAGGATGCGCTTGTTTATAGAAAGGGAGAATTAGCTGACTATTTGGAACTCGCTGAGTTTTATGAACAAGGGAACTGGCAGAAGCTTGAAGGGTCTGCGGCGAAAATGTGTATTGCGCAAAGCCTAATACCGAATATTTATCTGGAAGCTTGTTCCTGGACCAATGAGGTCGCTTTTTAACTATTATTGCCCGCAATTGAAACTTTCAAGAACTTTGATGCGCCTCCAACTGTTCCACGTGGAACACATTTATAACTCAGTTGATCCAGAGCAAAAAAACAAACTGACCCCCTGTCGATCCAATATAATTAATAGCAGGAGAAGGGGAAGCACTTGTTTTTCGATACGATGCACGGCTCTACTATAACTGGGGCGAGTAACGCCGAGCTCCATCTGAGAATGGAGTCAGGTATCGGTGCTATGGAAAAATTGGGAATTGCCTATGAAAGTAGTTTCAGCGTGTCGAAAAACAAGTGCTTCCCCTTCTCCTGTCTCCCTTGCAAAAACAAACCCTCTGCCAGCATGTGTGTTAACATAAAGGCTATTACGCAAATAACAAACTTGAGGATGAATGGATTTACTTTACATAATAGATGAAAAGATTTTTTCCCTGATAAACCGCGGGCTCGCCAATCCCCTGCTTGATAGCGCTATGCCCTTTTTTGTCCCAACGCGGCTATGCATTACTCCTTCCGTTCCTTATATATCTTTTCTGGACAGCCTCCAAAGAAGACCATAAGCGCAACGGTTTCGACATTTCTGCTGTCCTGAAGATAGCTATGGTCACTATATTTGCCGTTCTATTAAGCGATTGGCTCGGAAATGAGATAAAAAATGCCATAATGAGGATCCGGCCCTGCAAGGCACTTGCAGGGGTCAGACTTCTCGCAGGGTGCACCTCGTCAGGCTCTATGCCTTCGAATCACGCTGCAAATTCTTTCGCTTATGCAATTACTCTTTTCTATTTAACTCGTAACCGCATCGGGACCGCCTGTCGCCTCTATCCGCTGGCTCTGGCAAGCCTTGTGGCCCTGTCAAGAGTCTACGTTGGCGTACATTACCCTTCCGACATCTTAGCAGGGGCGCTGCTCGGCACAACAGTGTCGCTTATGCTTATTGTCCTTTATAAATTTGCACTACGTCGCTACAAGACAAGTCCTGAGGCTACGCTGCTCTTTGCCGGACTCGCAGCAATCAGCATCTTCAGAATTTATTATATTCTGCACGGGCCCCTCGATCTTAGCCCGGACGAGGCGCACTATTGGGAGTGGTCAAGAAGACTCGATCTGAGCTATTACTCTAAAGGACCGATGATAGCCTATCTCATTTATCTTGGCACACATCTTTTCGGCAACACTGTTTTCGGCATACGGGTACTGGCCGTTATTTTTTCGGCGTTAAGCAGCATCTATATATTTAAACTCGTCAACCTCATGTACGGGAATGATTCCCTTGAACAGAGTATCGCGACGCCCCAGTGCTCTGCCCATCAATGGTCCGCCGCATTGCAGGCAGCTTTCGCTTTTCAGGCGGTCCCCCTGTTTGCAGCTTTTGGAGTATTATTCACTATAGATTCACCCTTTACCTTTTTCTGGATAATCTCTCTTTATATTTTTTACAAGGCCACTGCAGAAGGGCCCAATAAGCAATGGATGAGCTGGATATTCTTAGGAATCGCTGTGGGCTTCGGCCTGCTGACAAAGTACACGATGGCTTTTTTCCCTTTGTGCGGACTATTGCTGCTCCTCCTTTCTGATAAGCGGTCGTTGCTGAAGACACCTATGCCTTACGTCGCCTTTATGATCAGCATTCTTGTATTCGCACCAGTGATCATCTGGAATGCCAGGCATGATTGGCTTACGATCAGGCACACTGCGGGACAGGCCCATGTTGCCGATGGAATTACCCTTTCAATAAAAAGTTTTTTAAATTTTTTCGGCTCTCAAATCGGTATTATCACTCCACTGTTTTTCTGTCTCATAATATATTCCCTTTTTAAACTTTTCTTCTCGGACCGCAGTTTTCAATCAAAGTTTCTATTCTATTTTTCGGTCCCGATTTTAGGCTTTTTTTTGTTGAAAGCATTGCAGGGCAAAGTGCAGGCAAATTGGGCTATGTTCGGGTATATTACAGGGATTGTTGCTGCAGCCCGGTTCTCTTTTAATGACCGGTCGAATTTCAGGAGAATCTTCTTTTCAGTCTGTATTGGTTTTGCGCTCCTCCTTACAGCAGTAAGTCATTATCCTTCTATAGTCAGGCTGCCTCAAAACCTCGACCCCTCTGCACGGCTCAGGGGATGGAAAGAACTGGGCACAGAGGTCGGCAAACTCTCGGAACAAACAGCAGATCGCGGTGAATTTATTATATTTTCGGATAGTTATCAAGTAGCAAGCGAACTGGCATTTTATGTTCAAGGCAATCCCGAAACATTTTCAATCAACCTCGGCAGAAGAATGGACCAATATGATCTCTGGCCGGATATAAACGACAGGGCAGAAAAACTACGCCGGCAAGAAGGACCTGCCGCGGTTGGCGCAGTGAACGGGATCTTCGTCCAGTCAGGCAACAGAGACATGCCCCCTGTGGTTGCAGGCGCGTTTGATTATTTCACGAAGAATCTTTTTCAGGTAAATGAGCGTGGCCGCGTCCTTAGGGAATATTCTATTTTTATTTGTTATAATTTCAAGAGTCTAAAAATTCCGAAACCGGAAACCTTCTAGGAGTCACCAATGACTGTATCAATTGTGGTGCCGCTGTACAACGAAGAAGAAAATGTAGAAGTATTGCACGAAAGGATCATGGAAGTCCTCATCAGCAACAACATTGATTACGAAATAATCTATGTCGATGACGGCAGCAATGACAATACACTGCAGCTTCTTGACGCGCTGCAAAGCAGGCATAAAAATATTATTGTCCTTAGTTTGAGAAGAAACTTCGGGCAGACCGCAGCATTCGCAGCGGGCTTTGATTTTGCACGGGGAGATATTGTGATTACCATGGACGGCGATCTTCAGAATGATCCCAAAGATATCCCCAGACTCCTTGAAACAATAAAAGATTATGACGTTGTCAGCGGATGGCGCAAAAAACGCAAGGACCCATTTTTAAGCAGACGCCTGCCTTCAATCGTTGCCAATTGGCTTATCAGCAAAGTTACCGGAGTCGGGCTCCACGATTACGGATGCTCTCTGAAGGCATATCGCCGGGAGGTAGTAAAAAACCTGAGGCTATATGGTGAAATGCACCGGTTCATTCCAGCTGTGGCGAGTTGGTATGGGGTGAGGATTGCGGAAATTGAAACCACGCATTACCCGCGGCTGAGGGGAAAGTCAAAGTATGGCATTTCGAGGACCATAAGGGTATTGCTCGATCTGATTACAGTGAAGTTCTTGCAGAGCTTCTCGACGAGGCCCATGCAGTTTTTTGGCCCCATGGGTCTTATTTTTTGTTTTTCCGGTTTTTGCATATCGCTCTATCTCACCATTGATAAGCTTTTCAGTGGAGCTAACATAGGGGGCAGACCCCTGCTGCTATTTGGGGTCCTCCTGATTATTGTCGGTGTACAATTTATCGGCATGGGACTCCTGGGCGAGATGCTGGTGCGGGTCTATCACGAAAGTCAGAAAAAACCTATTTATGCCATAAAAAAGATTCTCGGTTCAGGCAAATGAAAAAAACAAATTGATTAAACAAGCCGCTGTTCTCATCGCCAAGCTATCGGTAAGCGCTGTCCTGTTTTATCTTCTGGTTTCAAAGGTTGGCGGCAAGACTATTCTATATAATATACGGCTGCTCGATCCCGGCGCCTTTTTCGCAGCTGTAGGCTTGTATATTATTGCCTCCTATGTGTCTACCCTTCGGTGGAAACTGCTCATCCCCTATGAAAGCAAAACCTCAAGACTTTTCAGCATGTACATGATTGGTTCTTTCTTTAATACCTATATGCCGGGAATAATCGGTGGAGATGCCGTAAAAGCATATTATTTGAACAAGGAATTGCATGCAACCGGAAGCACCTTAAAAGCTCAGGGCCAGGAAGCTGAAAGGCCATCACTGGTTGTCGCGATAGCTTCGGTCTTTATGGACCGCTATGTCGGCCTTAGCGCACTGCTCGCTCTTGGTATAGTTGCCTTCCCCTTTGGCATCGGCTACCTTGCAAGGGCTTCGATTCAATGGCCGGTAATCTGGATCGTGCCGGTTGCAACGTCTGTTTTTCTTGTGTCCAGTTTATTGATTTTCAAATTCAGGATTGGCGTGCGCCTGAAGTTCCTTTTCAAAACCTACCAGTATATTCAGTTTTACCGCTCCAGGAAAAATATCCTCGGCCGGTGTTTTATCTATTCCATAATAATCCAGCTCCTTACAATCTCATCAGTATATGTTCTGGCAAAGGGCCTGTCCCTGGACACCTCATTTCTATCACTCCTTATCTTCGTGCCCATAATAATCCTCGTATCTTTTTTGCCGCTTTCGATATCGGGAATCGGCTTGCGGGAGGGTGCCTTTATATTCCTTCTCGGCTCAACAGGCATTCCTGCTGAAAAGTCCATGACTCTTTCAATTATGTGGTTCCTGTCGGTATTTGTTGCAGGTGTTTGGGGTCTGTTCGAATATTTACGATTTAAGACTATGTTTGGCAGAGAGGAAAAACAAAAACCGTTTCAGATCTCTTAAATTGTCGTTAAAAGGCTGAGTTTCATAGTGTTCGCGAAGTCCGAGCCGCAGCGCCCGGTCAGTAAGAGGGAGATTATATTTTTCTATTATGGCGTCAGCAATAAATTCGATATCTCCCCGCCTCTCACGCAACGGAGGGATATGCATACTCACCGGATTGAGGACTTTTAACAATTTTTCGGAAAACCTCCCTTCCTTTGCCTCATTAATTATATTCTTTCTGGAGGTTATAATGAATTTTATATTAAACGATTCCTGATGTGTCTCCCCTATCTTGTAAAACTCATCTTTCCACAATGTTTGCGCAAAAGAGTCCTGCTGCATCATCGGCATCATATCGATGTCTTTAAGTAAAATGGTGCCCCCATCAGCCATTTCCAGCGCTCCTTTATGTTTTTCAAAGCCAAAAACACCCCCCTTTGCACCGAAAAGCTCCATATCAAAGGTGTCACCCGAAAGAGCGCCACAGTATATTGAAAGGAAGGGCTTAAGCTTCCTCGGGTTGTCAGGCCGCTGTTGGAGGCTTATCGCAAGCAGCCGCTTGCCGACGCTGCTTTCACCAAATATAAAGATATTCCTGTCCTCACTGTTGGCTGCATAAATTTCTTTGAGTGATTTTTTCAGCGTTTCCGATTTTGTTAAAAAAGTGATGCCCTGCAGACGGGAGTTCTCTGCATCAGTTATGCACTGTTCAGACAGTCCTTCAGTGTTGAACTCCTTGCAGGCAAGATCAAACTGATTGAGAACTTCAGCCAGTAATTCCTCAATTTCATTTTCAGGAATTTTGAAATACACCTTGGCCAGTTCCCTGAATTTTTCCTGAGCCTCAACTATTGAAGGGAAAATGAGTGCCCTGGCCGCGGCTTCTGCCGTGTCGACAAGTCTGAACATCTGCAATGACTGGTGGGCAACTGAAAGTTTGGAAGGAATTTCCGAAAGGTTGACCCGATGTCCATTCTTTGCAAATATATTCAGCATTAAATCAATAATGTCACGATAGATTTTGGGCGAAGACATGTTCTTGTCCAACTGGTCTATATGGTTCGTCTTAAACAGGCCTTCCTCTATAAAGACCCTCTGCTCTCCCGGCACCTTTAGCAGAAGCTCCATTATCCTGCTGTAGTGGGGATGGGCCTTCAGCATCAAGAGCATGCCGACTGAAGGCAGAAGGCCGGCAAAAAAGGCCTCGTCTCCATCAGCGATATCAACCCGTGCATTGATAAGCGCGGCTGTTCCGCCGGCAAGAACTGCAAAGCACCAAAACAACCTGTAATTGCTGTCCAGATAATGGTCCTGCTGCAGTATGAAATTTTCTATACCGACAGCACCTATAAGAGAGACGGCTTGAGAAATAGAAGTAATATCGCCCCTTTTGCTGGAAGCATTTATATACGACAGTAATGAAAAGTACAGACCCGGATCATATTTAAGCAGATCAGACACCTTGCTGAGCGGCTCATCCTCATCTTGAATGATGGCGCGAAGTGAAGAGACCGAATGCTCGAAAACCGGCATATTCATAAATGCTATAATAATGGATTAATGCTCAAAGAGCAAGATTTTAATGTCATAGTGTAGCGAGTTGATAAACTGTCCGTATCTGTAGCACATAAACTGTCCGGGTGGTATATGGATAGCAAGGGGGGCTATCCATGAAACGTTCGGCGGTGTTGCAGGAGGTACGGAAAATGAGATTTGAAGAAGGTTATGAGGGCTGGAAGAGTGGACGGCTAACGCAGGAGGAAGCGGCGATGCTCCTTGGTGTCTGTGACAGGACATTTCGGCGATATCTGCTGAGGTATGCGGATAAAGGGATGGAGGGACTTATAGATAAGCGTTTAGGACAAATATCGCATCTGCGAGCACCAGTTGACGAAGTGATGGCGCTATCGGATCTTTATAGAGGACGTTATTATGGTTTCAACGTCAAGCATTTTTTTAGCTGGTATCGCCGAGTTCATCAAGGAAACAGGAGCTACACATGGGTCAAAAACACCCTCCAGGAAAAGGGATTGGTACCGAAAGGGGCACTGAAAGGGGCACACAGGAAAAGAAGGGTCAGGGCTCCCTATATCGGCATGATGCTTCATCAGGATGGTTCCCGGCACCAGTGGGTTCCCGGCAAATTATGGGATTTGATCGTGACGATGGATGATGCCAGCAGTGAACACTACTCGATGTTTTTTGTTAAGGAAGAAGGCACACAAAGCAGCTTTCTGGGTGTAAAAGAGGTTATAGAGCAACACGGGTTGTTTGCTTCGTTGTATACGGATCGCGGAAGTCACTATTGGCATACACCGGAGGCTGGAGGGAAAGTGGACAAATCAAGTCTTACCCAGTTTGGTCGTGCAATGAGCCAACTGGGGATTAAGATGATCCCTGCGTATTCTCCTGAAGCCAGGGGCCGTTCTGAGCGAGCCTTCAGTACCCATCAAGATCGGCTGGTCAAGGAGCTTGCGATGGCGGGCATCACTGGGATGAAGCAGGCCAATGATTATCTTGCCAGTACATATATGCCGGCCCATAATGCCGAGTTCGCCGTTATCCCTCAAGAACCAGAGAGCGTGTTCGTGACTTGGGCAGGCACTGCCTTGGAAGACATCCTATGCGAACAGTATGACCGCACCGTCGGCAATGACAACTGTGTAAAGTTCGATGGACTAAAACTTCAGATCCCGCCAAATCAATATCGTTGCCATTACGTCAGGGTCCAGGTAAGCGTTCATCGTTATCCCGACGGTAGACTTGCTATCTTTCATGGACCGAGAAAACTGGCTGCCTATAACTCTAAAGGAAAGGAGATTGCAATTTGCTCACATGCAGCGGCATAAGCCTTAATAAAACTGAAATCGGTGGACTGCCATGTTCCATGCGCAGCCACCCTGCAGAACCGGACAGTTTATTTGCTCTAAAACCGGACAACTCTATTTGTTGACAACAGATTTTAATGTCATAGTAATAGGCGCCGGCCATGCCGGATGCGAGGCTGCATTGGCAGCCGCCCGCATGGGCCTCAGCACATGCATGTTCACTTCCAACCTCGATACTATCGCACACATGTCATGTAACCCGGCTATAGGAGGTCTTGCAAAAGGTCATCTGGTAAGGGAGATCGATGCCCTGGGCGGTGAGATGGCCAAGGCTGCCGATAAAGCGGGTATCCAGTTCAGAATGCTTAATCTCTCAAAAGGTCCCGCTGTCTGGTCTTTACGGGCCCAGGCTGACAGGGCACTCTACAAGCTTTTCATGCGGAGGTCTATAGAGAACCAGACAAATCTTACGATAAAGCAGGGTTCAGTTGAAAAGATAATTGTTGAAAACAATGCAGTTGCAGGAATTATGACCTCGCTCGGCACCTTTTATGGCGCAAGCACAGTAATAGTAACCACCGGGACCTTTTTAAAGGGACTTATTCATATAGGTACGAACTCCTTTCAGGCCGGAAGAGCAGGTGAGTTTCCTTCGATAGGTCTGTCAGACTCTCTTCGTGAAATTGGGTTGAAAATGGGCCGCCTGAAAACAGGCACGCCTCCCCGTCTTGATGGAAGGAGCATCGATTTTTCGAAGACCACGCCTCAATGGGGCGATACCCCTCCAACTCCTTTTTCCTATTCAACAGAAGCGATCACCAACCCGCAATTGCCATGCTATATTACATACACTAATAAAAAAACACATGAAATAATCCTGGGCAATCTTGACAGATCTCCGCTTTACAGCGGACGCATTAAGGGTATCGGACCGAGATATTGCCCGTCTATTGAGGACAAGGTGGTCAAGTTTTCCGACAAGGAGCGGCATCAGGTCTTCCTCGAACCTGAGGGTTTGGAAACGACCGAATATTACGCCAATGGCATCTCTACAAGCTTGCCTTATGATGTGCAGCTTAATCTTGTAAGGAGCATAGAGGGACTGGAGCAGGCTGAGATAATGCGGCCGGCGTATGCTATAGAGTATGATTTTGTTTATCCAACACAGCTTAAACACAGCCTGGAGGTGAAGGGAATAGACGGGCTTTACCTCGGAGGGCAGATTAACGGGACATCAGGATATGAAGAGGCCGCAGCACAGGGGTTAATGGCAGGCATCAATGCGGCGCTTAAGCTGAAAGGAGAGCAGCCTCTTGTCCTGGGACGAGATGAAGCCTATATTGGGGTGCTTATCGATGATCTTGTGACAAAAGGGACAAAGGAACCTTACCGGATGTTCACCTCGAGAGCTGAATACCGGTTGCTCTTGAGGCATGACAATGCGGACTTCCGGCTTCTTGAAAAGGGGTATTCTATCGGCTTGGCCACTAAGGAAGCATATGAACGTTTTCTGAGAAAGAAAGAGCTGCTGGATATAGAGCTGCAACGGCTGAAAAGGGAACGGGTCAAACCGTCAGCCGAACTGAATATGCTATTGTCCTCCTGTGATACATCAACAATAACCGGGAACATTACGCTCGACAAATTGCTGAAGCGGCCTGAAGTAAAATATAGTGCAATAAAAAAGCTGGCGCCTTCTTCCGGGATAGTTACCCCTGAGATTGAGGCCCTTGTTGAAATACGGGTCAAGTATGAAGGATATGTACAAAAGCAAATAGAACTTGCAGGAAGGTTTAACAAATTCGAGTCAAAAAAGATACCTCCTTCAATCGATTATACTTCAATCCCCGGCCTTTCCAAAGAGGTCATAGAAAAACTTCGCGAGGTGCAGCCTGAAACCATTGGACAGGCAGGCAGGATACCGGGCATTACACCTGCTGCGGTATCGATACTTTTGGTGGCGGTAGAACGGTTTTGGAAACAGAGCAGGAACTCCTGAGAAAAGGGCTGCTGGAACTGGGCGTCACTGTCCAGGAAGATACTGTTGTTCGGTTTTTGAGCTATCTGTTCGAATTGAAAAAATGGAACCGTGCTTACAATCTTACCGCCTTAAAGAATGACAGGGACATAATCATAAAGCATTTTTTCGATTCTTTATTATTTCTCAAAGCATTTCCCAGGGACAGCGGAACTGCCTGCGACGTCGGCAGCGGCGCAGGCTTTCCCGGCATCCCCATAGCGATTGTCAGGCCGGATATTTCCATTGTCCTGATTGAGCCGTCACGGAAGAAATGCGCCTTTCTCAGGAACATAAAAAAGGTGATTAACCTGAATAATGTTGAGGTGGTCGAAGCACGGGTTGAGGACATAAAAGATTCCGACTTTAATATAGCGATGACGAGGGCGCTATTCAGCATCAACGAATTCATCAAAAAAACAAAACATGTGGTGAAAAAGAACGGCTGCTTTATAGTCAGTAAAGGGCCAAAGTTTCAGGATGAACTGAGGGAAATGCCGCCTTACGCCCACTTTGAACAAATTACAGCCATTTTGCCGTTGACCTCTTTACAGAGGCATTTGATAAAAGTTGCCAATTACTAATTACTGCAATTCAGACAGTACGGGGCAATTTTTCTTTGCGAGCGAATAGTCCTCCGTGCCAGTCCTGCTTTCTATACGGAATATCATCTGTGTTCCAGTTATATATGTGTGCTCGGCGTTACTCGCCCACTGCCGATAACCCTAACGCTCGACTGCAGAAAAACAACCCCGCACTATCTGAATTGCAGTACCACTCTTGCCAATCACACTTCGGTTTTATAAAAATTGGATTTTAAATCATGTTCAAATTCTTCAAACCATGAATGGCCGAAATGCTGATAGTCTTTCTCTGTACCAGATGGTTTGTATTTAATTGTTAACGAGCCCTGAAGGGGGCCCACACCGGTGGGTGGATATGTTGTTTTTTCTTTTATAGCAAACTCTTTTTCTGTTAAATTGTACCTTGAGATAATTGCCAAGAAGTCTTCACGTTCGCTTTGTTCCATGGTGCACTCCATTCCTCCACGAGCTGTTTATAAAGCATCTCTATTTTATCAAGTGATATCTATTATCGGTTAACGTCTTCTTAACAGCATTTATTTGACCGATTGTAGCACCCTTCTCCCTGACGAATGTGACGGCTTTGTCACGTACTGCTTTAATTCCGGCCTTGTCGTTCCGAGTTGGCAGCGCCCATGAACGGGAAGTGCCATCCTGAAAAGTAATCTGAAGTTGATCATTGCTGATATTGGAACTCATACGCTGCGTGGCGAATAAGCTGCGAGGAGGATGCCCTGTTTTGATTTCAGATGATTTTGTTAAATTATCTTCTGTTGACTGTGGTGGCAATTTCAATATACGACGGAGTACATCATCTTCCGTTTCTCCAAATTTTCCATGTGTTGCAATAACTTTCCACACCTCTTCTGATACCCTGATCGTTCGCATATCAACCTCCTATATAGATCTACCTTCAGAATACCAGAACTACGTAATTAAGTCAACTACTATTTATATATTACTTCTTCGTTGATTACTTTTGGGTATATTTGCTAACTTATCTTTCTAAAAGGGCTACAATATTTGCAACACCAAATTTCGCATATTGCAGAAGACGGTTCACAAAACACTTGTTTATTGACAGAGGGAGGGGTGTACTTAACCCTACCTCTGTATAGCTTTCCGGCCTTGCAATTTGACAGGGTTTTGTGAACACTCCCCACAACGAACATGTTTTAAAAAATCAGGTTAAATCCAGAAAATATTATTTTTTAGAGTTTCAGCAGAGTGCGTAAAAAGAAATTTTGTGAGCCGTTTAATAGTTTCATTTAGTGGTATTTGTTTTGAGAGCAGTATTCCAAAATGACTTTTTCCGCTATCGAGATATTCTTTATGGAGCCTGTAAAAATCAGCAATATTAAATGTAAAAATCGATCTTTGCTCAGCGACAGCATATTCTAATTGTTGGTAATCACCAAGGCTCTGTTTTTGTACTTCATGGGCACTAACAATATCATAACCCTTTAATCTCAAGGCAACAGCGACTTTCTTGTGAACATCCTCATCAAGATAGAGCCGTATCATTGCTCTAATTCGTTGTCGATTTCTTCTTTGTTGTCAAAATAATAGCTGAGGGCATCAAAAAGCTGGGCGGGCTTAAGAGAAGGATAACCTTCAAGGATTTCCTCAATTCCCATGCCTGACCGATAGTGGTTCACTATTGAGGCAACAGGTATGCGCGTCCCTTTTATGACAGCTTTCCCCTCATATTTAGTCAGGTCTTTTTCAATGTGGATATGTTGAATAACAGTTTCTGACATATTCTATCCCCCCTTTTTTAGCTCAGTGCCTTGTTGAGCGCTTTTACCAACAGCTCAATTTCGCTGTCCCTTACTGTTCTTGCATCAATGATCAGGGCATCCTCTTTTATCCTTGTTATTACCGGCGGAATGCCATGTCTCAGTCGTTCTTCGAGTTTGTTAACGGACAGCTTTATTGGTTTAATCGCAACCGCGTATGTCTCAAATTCAACCTCGGGCAACGCCCCGCCGCCTGACTGCGAAGCGTCCCTGATAACATCTGTCTTTACAATATCGTCATGTGAAATGCCAATTTCCGACTTTAATTGCGATGCTATCCTCTTTGCCCTTTTCTTTATTTTTTCAGTATCCTGCAACAGCATGCTCAATGTTGGGATCTGCATCCTGGCCTTGTCCTCATCGAGGTAACACTTCAGCACAGACTCAAATGCAGAAAGGGTCAACTTATCTATCCTGACAGCCCGCATAAGAGGATTTTTAGCAATTACTTCAATCAGATTTGCCTTGCCAACGATCACTCCGCCCTGCGGTCCGCCGAGAAGCTTGTCTCCACTGAATGTGACTATATCAATCCCTGTCCTGACAATCTCCTGGACAGTCGGCTCTGAATGAATGCCGTAGGGCTTAAGGTCAACGAGGCAGCCGCTGCCGAGATCGAACATAACCGGGATACCATACTTTTTCCCGAGGGCAGCCAGCTCATCACTTGTGACGGATTGCGTAAAACCGACCATGCGGAAGTTTGATTGATGGACTTTCAGGAGTAAGGCTGTATTTTCATTTATGGCCTGTTCATAGTCGTGGAGATGAGTCTTGTTGGTAGTGCCTATCTCCTTCAGAATAGCGCCGCTGCTGCTCATTACATCCGGTATCCTGAAAGAACCGCCTATCTCCACAAGTTCACCCCTTGAGACAATCACTTCCCTCCCTTTTGCAAAAGAAGAGAGGCAGACAAAGACGGCGGCGGCATTATTGTTCACCACAAGACCTGCCTCGGCGCCGGTAATATCATTCAGTAACCTTTGAATGTGTGAATATCGCCGGCCTCTTACACCTTGTTCAAGCTCATACTCCAGATTGGAATAACCGCAGGCTATGGTCTTCACATTTTCGAAAATTTCTTCCGACAGTACAGCTCTTCCAAGATTCGTATGGATCACCACGCCTGTTGCGTTAATCACCGGCTTAAGGCTGAATTCAGATAGTTTTTCGAGCAATGTTTGTATATCGGCGAGCATTTTTTCGAGCGAAACTTCTTTGATCTCGTCTGTGAGAATCGCTTGCCGGTAGCGTTCTATAACATCACGAATGGACCTGATTACGTAACGCCTTGCAAAAGATTGCTGCCACAAAGCGCCCTTTTCGGTCTTCAGGATTTCATCAACCGCCGGCAACGACGCCAAAACAACTTGCCTGTTTGTCATTTATATAGTAACCTCAATTATCTAATAGATATTTTATTTTTAAATTGTAAACTATTTTACCCTTTTGGCGCTGATTGCGCAACAAAATCAGCATGAAGGTTAATCAAAACTTTTACTGAACTGACGCTATATGCTATATTATCATTCCTATGAAAATTGCTATTACAGGCAAAGGCGGGGTAGGGAAAACAACGCTTGCCGCTGTTCTAAGCCATCTTTTTGGCGCGGATGGAAAGCGGGTCATAGCTGTTGACGCAGACCCCGATGCTAACCTGGCCCAGGCACTGGGCATAACGCTGGTCGATATTGAGCGCATAAGGCCGATCGCTGAAATGGCCGAACTCATTGAAGAGAGGACAGGCGCAAAACCGGGGACTCCGGGCGGAATATTCAAGCTTAATCCTCGCGTCGATGACCTGCCGGAAAATTTCGGTGTCCGGATTGATAATATAACGCTCCTTATAATGGGGAAATCAAAAGCGGCTGCCTCAGGCTGCTATTGTCCCGAACATGTCTTTTTAAGAAGGCTTCTCAAGCATCTCATTGTCGAGCGTGATGAGGTTGTTATTGTTGATATGGAGGCCGGCATAGAGCACCTAACCAGAGGCACGGCCGAGGCGGTCGATGCCTTTATCGTTGTGGTCGAGCCAGGCCAGAGGAGCATCCAGACAGCGACAACAGTGAAAGAACTGGCACAAGGGCTCGGCGTGAAGAAGGTCCTTGTTGTAGCCAATAAGGTGAGAAACGATGCGGACATACAATTCCTCAGGGAGCATCTTGGAGGCATGGAACTGTTGGGCGCAATGAGATTCAGCCAGCGCGTAATGGATGCCGATGTGAAAGGAATATCACCCTTCGAGGCCCCGGACATCGTTGAGGACATAAAGCACGTCAAAGAGCGCCTTGAGAGCTCTTTAACTCCTGATCAGGTCTGAGCGCTTGGCCAGTGCTCTCAAAGAGAAGCGCATCATAAGAAAAGAAGTTATTTCCCGCCGCGACGCGCTCAGCAGCGAGCTCAGAAAGGCAAAAGATGAAAGTATCGGCAGGCGACTGCTGACGCTACCCGAGTTTATAAAGGCCCGTATCATACTCTTTTACGCCTCTTTCCGGAGTGAGGTTGATACCATGAAGCTGTTGCAGCGCAGCCTGCTTGACGGGAAAACCGTGGTGCTTCCGAGGGTTGACACATCGAATACCAGCCTTGTACTTTATACCATACCGTCGGTGGAGGACCTTGTTCCAGGCCACTTCGGCATTAAGGAGCCCCGCGAAAACCGGGAGGAACTTATCGAGCCCTCTGATATTGAAATGATTATAGTACCCGGCGTGGCCTTTGACGAACATTGCAACCGCCTGGGATACGGGAAAGGCTATTATGATAGACTACTGTCTCATAAGAACGCCCTTGCTGTAGGATTGGC
Organism: Nitrospirota bacterium; assembly: GCA_963784135.1. Lineage (GTDB taxonomy): Bacteria > Nitrospirota > Thermodesulfovibrionia > Thermodesulfovibrionales > Dissulfurispiraceae > JADFXI01. The sequence continues at coordinate 16,047 of CAWAQG010000015.1, forward strand.
ATATGAGGAGCAGATACTCGCTCATATCCCCGCAGACGCACACGATATAAAAATGGACAAAATCATTACCGATAAAAGGATAATACAACGCCATGGACGATAAGAAAATCAGGGAGGGCATCAAATTAGTCCTCGAAGGCATCGGTGAGGACAAGGACAGGCCGGGGCTTAAGAGTACGCCTGAACGGGTGGCTACAATGTTCGCCGAGATTTTTTCGGGTCTCGAAACACCCGGAGAGGACCTTCTCAAGCCGATAGAAGGTGAAATCCATGATGAGATGGTGCTGCTGAACGATATTCCGTTCTATTCGGTATGCGAACACCACCTGCTGCCGTTTATCGGAAAAGCACATATCGCTTACATCCCGGCAGGAAGAATTGTGGGGCTCAGCGAATTGCCCAGGGCGCTTGAGTATCTTGCTAAAAGGCCCCAGGTCCAGGAGCGTCTTACAGCGCAGCTTGCCGATATGATTATGGACAAGCTGAAACCCAAAGGCTGCATGGTTGTCATCGATGCGGAGCATCTTTGCATGAGCATGAGGGGCATTAAAAAGCCCGGCACCAGGACGATAACGTCTGCGGTCAGAGGGATTTTCAGATCACAGCGGAGCACGAGAGAGGAAATGCTGCAACTAATAAAGAAAAATTACTAAGGACGGTCTCGTAAAAAATCCATATGCTTTGTTGAAGGAGGAAAGTATGTCAGCAAAAATCATAAGCGGCACAGAAGTGGCAGCCCAGATCAGGGAGGAACTGAAGAAGGAAGTCGCCATACTGAAAGAAAAGCACGGGGTCGTCCCCGGACTGGTTACCATCCTGGTGGGTCAAAACCCGGCATCTGTCAGCTACGTTACCGCTAAACAAAAAACAGCTCACGAGCTTGGTTTTTATTCAATCCAGGACAGCCAGCCCGAAAGCTTGTCCGAAGCGGATTTGCTTAACCTTGTTGACAAATACAACAAGGACCCCAGGATACACGGCATCCTCGTACAGCTTCCGCTTCCCAAGCACATCAATGAGAAGAAAGTACTCAATGCAGTCGATCCTGATAAGGATGTCGATTGTTTCCATCCGGTAAATGTGGGGCGCCTGATGATAGGCGGAGCTGAGGCAAAGTTTCTGCCCTGTACGCCGGCAGGCATACAGGAGTTGATCGTGCGCGCAGGTTTTGAGACTTCGGGCGCCGAGGTCGTGGTCGTAGGCCGCTCTAACATAGTCGGCAAGCCCATCGCCAACATCATGCTTCAGAAAGGCAAGGGCGCCAACTCCACAGTCACCATTGTGCATACAGGAACGAAAAACCTCGAAGCCCACTGCAAGCGTGCCGACATTCTCATAGTCGCCGCCGGCGTGCCGGGTCTTGTTAAGCCTGAATGGATAAAGCCCGGCTCCTGTGTCATCGATGTCGGCGTCAACCGTGTCGGCGAAAAGATCAGCGAGAAAACCGGCAAGCCGGTACCCATCCTCAAGGGAGATGTTGATTTTGATGCGGCCAAAGAAATAGCTGGTGCAATTACACCGGTGCCCGGCGGCGTCGGACCCATGACAATTACCATGCTTATGAAGAACACTGTCACGTCCGCGAAAATGCACTCAAGTGTTTAATTGACCAATGCGGCGTTGGGCAGAAGGCTGCCGTATTTTCGAGTGGGACCGATTAGTCTTTAGCTCAAATCGGGGTATCTGTAGTCGCCATTTCTCGATATGTGGGCCGGACGTTACCAGCCCACTGCTGATAACCCAGGTGATACAGAGTAAAAACAAACTGTACCACTACCAAATCGGGGGGATATTGCATATTGAAAAGGCGAAATAGCTGATGTTATATTAAAAGAGGAGCATAATTTGTAAGCTTCTTTAAGGAGTTGTAGTATGCCATCCACAGCGATGAAATATGAGGCCGAACTTTCAAAGCCGCTGCTTCAGGAAGTCATGGAGCGTTCTGAGCAAAATCTTCTGTCCTGCTACCAGTGTCGAAGATGCGCTGCCGGATGCCCTGTAGGAGACGAAACAGGGGTGACCCCTGACCGGCTGATTCGCATGATTGTGCTTGGCGATAAGGAGGGGGCGCTCAATAATCTTCTGGTTTGGAAATGTCTTTCCTGTTATACCTGCGGCGCCCGCTGTCCGAATAATATCCAGACCGCGCGTATAAACGAGACGCTCAAGCAAATGTCAAAAGAGGCCCATGCCGAGCCGTTGCTTTCAGGCGTAGCCGCATTCCACAAGGCCTTTATGAAAGCGACCTCTCATTTTGGCCGGTTTAACGAAGTGGAATTTATGGGCTTATATGAAATGGATACTGCCGCCGGGTCAATAAAGCGCGGCAGCTGGAAGGCCGTTTTTGATGAGATTAGGGCCGCATCACGTCTGGGTCTTTCAATGATTAGAAAACGGAGAATGCATTTCGGGCTGTCCAAAGTCAGGAAACTCTCCGAGGTAAAAGGTCTTTATAAAAAATCCAGGGAAAAGGCTGCTGGTAAGGGTTTATGATGGAAATAGCGTATTATCCGGGATGTACGCTGCATGCATCTTCGGAACTTTATGACGTTCAGAGCAAGCTGGTGTTCAGTAAGTTGGGGATCGAACTCAAAGAAATTGAGGACTGGAACTGCTGCGGCGCAACATCAGCGGCAAAGACGGATGACTTTCTTGCAGTAGCACTCCCGGCCCGGAACCTCGGCATTGCTGATGCCAGCGGTTATTCTGAAATGGTCATACCCTGTTCATCCTGCTATAGCAGGACGCTTGTTTCTCAGAAACAACTCGCAAATGATGCTGCATTGCGGGAAACAATCAATGCCGGGCTTACGCAAAAAGTCGAAGGCAGGATAAAAATCAGGAGCATTCTTGAAATGCTGGTGCCTAAGGCTGAAGCGGGTGTTATTGCGGAAAAGACAATAAAGAAACTTGAGGGGTTAAGGCCGGCATGCTATTACGGCTGCCTCATGACCCGCTTCCCCTGTGATATGGAAGTGCCCGATAACGTCGAAAACCCGCAAGGCATGGAGGTTGTGTGCAATGCATTGGGGGCAAAACCGCTTGATTGGGCGTACAAGACCGACTGCTGCGGGGCCGCAGCTTCAGTCAATGACACCGATACGTCCTTGTTTTTAATGTCAAAGATTATTAAAGATGCCATTGCAAGAGGGGCCAACTGCTTTGTTGTAACCTGCCCCATGTGCCAGTTTAATCTGGATGCATATCAGGACCAGGTCGGAGAAAAGCATGGGATATCGCAGCGCCTGCCCGTTTATTTCATCACCGAGCTAATCGGTATCGCGATGGGTATCAGCCCTCATGAAATGCAGGTTGACCGTCACTTTGTCGAGGCAACGGGTCTGTTAAAGGAGTTGCAGCTGATATGAGCGCTAAAACTACTGCCAAGAGGGGATCGGTACTTATTGTCGGCGGCGGCATCGGCAGTATGCAGGCTGCCCTTGACCTTGCCGACAGCGGTTTTAAAGTCCACCTGGTTGAGAAAGGGCCTTCTGTTGGCGGGACCATGGTTATGCTCGATAAAACCTTCCCTACGGGCGACTGCGCAATGTGCATGATTTCGCCAAAGATGGTGGAAGTGGGCAGGCACTTGAATATTGACATTCACACACTGGCTGAAGTGCTGTCCGTTGAGGGGGAGGCCGGGAATTTCAGAGCAAGGATCAGGCTGGCGCCGCGGTATGTTGATCCTGCCAAATGCACGGGCTGCGGGGATTGCGAAGCAAAGTGCCCCAAAAAGGTGATCAGCGAGTTCGATCAGGAACTCAACACGCGCAAGGCTATTTATTCACTATTTCCGCAGGCAGTTCCTAATACCAGGGCCATTGATGCTAAACAGTGCCTGTTCCTTACAAAGGGCGTTTGCCGCAATTGCGAGAAAGCCTGCAAAGCCGGGGCCATTAATTATGAAGACCAGGGCCGGGAAATCGAAGTTAATGTAGGTTCTATTATCCTCGGTCCCGGGCTTGACCGTTATAATGCAAAGGTCAGGGGTGAACTCGGTCTCGGCCGCTGGCCGAACGTTGTCTCCTCAATCCAGTTTGAGCGTATCCTCTCCGCATCCGGCCCTTACAAGGGTGAGGTGAAGAGGCCCTCTGACGCGAAACATCCACGGAAAGTGGCCTGGATCCAGTGTGTCGGCTCCAGGGACCCGCATAATGCCAACCCGTGGTGCTCTTCAGTATGCTGTATGTATGCTACCAAGCAGTCGATTATTGCGAGGGAGCACGATAAAAATATTGAGCCTACTATTTTCTATATGGAGATGAGGGCCTTCGGGAAGGATTTCGACAAGTATGTCGAGCGGGCAAAGAATGAATATGGCGTGCGTTACCAGCGTGCCATGATCTCCGCTGTCAGGGAAGAGCCAGGTACAGGAGACCTTGTATTGCGCTATGCAGCCGAGGACGGCAAGCTTGTTGATGAGACCTTTGATATGGTGATACTCTCAGTAGGCCTCCAGCCGCACAGCGATGCCGAAGCCTTCGCAAAAAAATTCGGCATAGAAACAAACCAGTATCTATTTGCCAAAACGTCGCCTCTGCAGCCGGTTGAGACCTCAAGGGAAGGGATATTTGTTACCGGGACATACCAGGGGCCGAAAGATATACCCGATACGGTCATGCAGGGGAGCGCTGTGGCAGGCGAGGCAATGGCCCTTTTGGGTGAGGCCCGTGGGACAGAAGCAGTTAAAAAAGAGTTGCCGCCTGAAAAGGATTTGACAGGAGAGCAGCCGCGAATCGGCGTATTTGTATGCCACTGCGGAACCAACATAGCCGGCACTGTGAAAATAGATACAGTTGTTGAGGCGGCAAAAGAACTGCCGGGCGTGGTCTATGCCACCAATACCATTTATGCCTGCGCCCAGGATAATCAGGACATGATAAAGCAAACGGTCAAGGAGAAGAACCTGAACCGCGTTGTAATCGCATCATGTACTCCTCGCACCCATGAGCCCCTTTTCCAGGAGACCATTCGTGACGCCGGACTGAATAAATATCTCTTTGATCTCGCCGACATCCGCGAGCAATGCTCCTGGTGTCATATGGGGAATAAGGAAGAGGCGACCAAAAAGGCTGTAAAGATTGTTAAAATGTCGGTTGCCAAATCCAGATTGCAGGAGCCGATCAAGACCGAAACTGTAGGCGTAACTCCTACCTGTATGATCATCGGCGGCGGAGTTGCCGGCCTGACAGCCGCGCTCTCGCTCGCCAATCAGGGGTTCCAGGTGCATATTATAGAGAAGGAAGACGAACTCGGCGGCCTTGCAAGGAATCTTTACCGCACACTGGAAGGCAGTGATGTACAGTCATTCGTTGCCTCAAGCATTGCCGCCGTTAAAGCGCACCAGCGTATTACTGTTCACGCCGGCGCCGAGGTCAGTAAGACCGAGGGCTTTGTCGGCAATTTCAGGACGACACTCACAGACGGCAGCACGATTGACCACGGGGCCATCATTCTGGCGACCGGCGGAGTTGAATACGAACCGACTGAATACTTATATAAAGAAAGCGGACAGGTAATCACCCAGCGGGAGCTTGAAAAGAGGCTTGCAACGGGTGACGGACCAAAGGCACGGGAGCGTTTTGTAATGATACAGTGCGTGGGTTCCCGCGAAGAGCCGTATCAGTACTGTTCGCGCATATGCTGCCAGGACGCGGTCAAGAACGCTATTGCGATAAAGGAGAAAAATCCTGCTGCACAGGTGTTCATATTATATAGAGACATCCGCACCTATGGTCTGCGCGAAGACTACTATAGAAAGGCGCGTGACCTGGGGGTCATCTTTGTCCGTTACGATGTCGGCAGGAAGCCGGAGGTCACCCATACAGGCGACAAGCTCACTGTCAAAACCTGGGACTATATGTTGAATAAGGAACTGATTATAGATACTGACCTCGTGGTACTCTCAACAGGCCTCAGGCCTCATCCCACTACAGATAAAGTTGGAGAGATGTATAAGGTCACCCGCAATGTTGACGGCTACTTCCTTGAGGCGCATGTAAAGCTCCGTCCGGTTGACTTCCCCGGCGAGGGTCTTTTTGTTGCCGGTCTTGCCCATGCCCCAAAGAACCTTGATGAAACGATTATTCAGGCTTTGGCTGCTGCGGGCCGCGCCGGTGTGGTACTCTCACACGAGCGGCTTGCGGTTTCCGGAATCATCGCAAAGCACAGGAAAGACCTTTGCATGTCCTGCCTGAGCTGCTTCAGGGTATGTCCGTTTGGTTCGCCCTATATCGGCGAAGACGGGAAAGTCGCCCATAACGAAGTCAAGTGTCACGGCTGCGGGATATGTGCCGGTATCTGCCCGGCCAAGGCATTCCAGGTAAATAATTTCCGCGATGACCAGATATTGGCTATGATAGATGCGGCAGTGGAGTGCGAGCCTGGCGTTGTCGGGGGATAAAATTATGAGGAGGAGAGAGTAATGGACAAACTCGCGGAACCAACTGCGCAGAACGAGCGCTCATCTATAGAGAAACCTCGCGAGATACCCGCGGAATGGGAACCGAACATTCTTGCGTTCGCTTGTCATTACTGTGCATTTGCTGCAGCAGACCTTGCCGGAGTCATGCGCCTTTCCTACCCGGCTAACGTGAAGGTAATCCGCCTTCCCTGTACAGGAAAGCTCGACCACATGCATGTGCTCAGGGCATTTGAGCGGGGTGTTGACGGCGTCTTCGTAGCCGGCTGACTAAAGGGACAATGTCATTACCTGGAAGGTAATACGAATGCGGCACGAAGAATCAAATACTTAAAAAAGCTATTGTCCAAACTGGCCATTGATCCTGCGCGTTTGGAAATGTATAACCTGTCGGCGGCCATGGGGCCCAGATGGGCAGAGATCTGCACCGAGTTCACCGCGAGGATCCGTACGCTCGGGCCGTCTCCTGTGTGGTTTGCAGTCTGCAAACAGAATGGATCAAAAAGGAGTGAGCAGCAATGATTGTCGGCGAACAGAAGCCTTTTGCAGAAATATGGGACATGGTCAAGGGTTTTAAAAGAGTGCTTGTCTACGGTTGTAATACCTGCGTCGCAATCTGCCATGCGGGAGGAGGCAAAGAGGCCGAGATAATTGCCTCAATGCTAAGGATAAAGGCCGCAGAAGAGGGCGTATCCATGGAGATAAAGCATGCGGCGATCGAAAGGCATTGCGAGCCCGAATTTTTTGGGCCGCTTATGGATGAGGTAAGAACGTATGATCTGGTGCTTTCAACAGCATGCGGCGTCGGGGTCAATTTCCTGTCCGAAAGGATCGGTAATATTCCGGTATATCCGGGCATAAATACCGAGTTCTTCGGGGCAGTACCCCAGGCCGGCGTCTTTACGGAGCTATGCGCCGGATGCGGCAATTGCATACTTCACCTCACAGGCGGAATTTGCCCTGTTGCCCGCTGCTCAAAATCGCTCATGAACGGGCCATGCGGAGGGACCAATAACGGAAAGTGCGAGATAAGCTCAGAAGTTGATTGCGGGTGGTATTTGATTGTTGAGCGGATGAAGAAGCTCGGCACGCTGGAGAAGCTCTACGAGATCCAGCCGGCCCGGAACTGGTCCACGGCAAGGCATGGCGGACCACGCCGTGTAGTGCTTGAGCATATTAAAGACCTCGAAGAAGAGGAAGTAAAGAAAGAATCATAGGCGGAGGAATTGATAAGATGAAGAGTGGAAGCAATCTTGAAAGAGTCATCGCAAGCGGAAAACCGGCTGTAACGGCCGAACTGGGACCGCCTATGAGTGCTGATCCTCATGAAGTGATTAAAAAAGCGAATCTGCTTAAAAGCTACTGCGATGCGGCGAACATTACCGACTGCCAGACCGCTGTGGTCCGCATTTCGAGCATTGCCGCTGCTGTATTGGCGCTGAGGGAGGGGCTTGAGCCGGTCATGCAGATGACCTGCAGGGACCGTAACCGCATTGCCATACAGGCCGACCTTTTGGGCGCGGCTGCGCTCGGAATAAAAAACTGCCTGTGCATAGCCGGTGATCACCAGTCGTTCAGTTCAGCGGGAAAGCTTAAAGGTCATCCCGGCGCAAAAAACGTCTATGACATCGATTCCATACAGCTTGTCGGCATACTTAAGAAAATGCGCGATGAGTCGTTGCAGGAAGGCGGCGACAAACTCGAAGTCCCGCCAAAATTATTTATAGGAGCTGCCTTTACCCCGGGCGGCGAGCCTATGGATTACCGTCCGCACCGGCTTAAGAAAAAGGTCGATGCAGGCGCTGACTTTATCCAGACCCAGGGCATCTATGATTTGGAAATGTTCAAGTCTCAAATGGAGAAGGTCCGGAATCTCGGCGTTCACGAGCGGACAGCGATCCTGGGCGGGATAATCGTGCCCAAAAGCGCAATGATGCTTCGCTATATGGACTCTTCAGTAGCAGGCGTGAGCGTGCCCAAGGCTTTGATAGAGCGGATGATGAAGGTGAAGGACGCTGCAGGCGACGATAAAAAGAAAGCCAAAGCGGCACAGGAAGCCGAGGGAATAAAAATCGCGGTTGAGTTGATCCAGCAGGTGCTCGAAATTCCGGGAGTGAAAGGCGTTCACATCCAGGCAATCGAGTGGGAGAGCGCCATGCCGGAGATACTTAAAGCCGCGGGACTGTATCCGCGTCCCACATTTCCGGACGCATAGTCCATCAAAATCTTAATGATGATGCATCCCGCTGTCCCTGGTGGCCGCCCCTGTTCCTGAATGTTCCATGTGGCCTGCATGACGCGCGGGAATTCCATGCCTGAGCAGGGCTGCGCAGAACAGTACGCATGCAATAAGGGCCGCCTCAGTTCTTACGCTGCGCATAAATCTCAATGCAATACGGTGCCCGCTTCCATCAAGTTGTAAGCGCGGGTAAAAGCGGAGTACTATGCGGGTTACGGTCCCCCGGCCTTCAGCAGATGCTCCGGCCCATTCCTGTATAAGGGGAACGTTGATGTAACGATTGAAGGCGCCGAGATTAACAAGGATGAAGAACAAAATGATTTTTGCGAAAACTGTCAGACCGTACGGTGTCTTCCAGAGCCCTTCAAAACTGCCTATATAGACCACGTAGTTGTGCAGCGCCGTAATTGCGATGATGCCGACCGCGATTCCAGACATTCTTGAGAATCTGCCTGCAACACCGGCAAGCAGCGGAGCGGCATGGTCATCAGGCTTTACAAGTTCCGGCAAAACAGCGGTAGAAAGCACAATAAGGCCGCCTCCCCAGAAGGAAGCTGCGAGGAGATGGAGCCAGTCCATCAGTTCACGGACGCTAAAGTCCCCTACATCCGCGGCATGTCCGGAGGCGCTCCAGGTCAGGGCAATAACAACTGCTGCGCCGAGCATGGTCAGCAGCAATCCGCGCGAATCAAGATGCCGGCCTCCCACCTTGAACAAAACAGCTAAAAATATCAGGGCCGCAATACGGACAAGCCAGACATGCCCATAATGGGTCCGGAATAATACTATAGGAAGCACTGATGAAACGGCGGTAATAGGCTGGCCGCTCATGTTTACTGCTCTCATCACCAGATTAACCATACTGCTTATAATCACCACAAATATACAAATACATAGTAACCGCCGCACACGGGTGAGGAGATTCCCCTGATACGGGTCCCCGCTGCCTGCCGAAGCGCCAAGTACCCAAAGACCACAAACGATGGTCCCGATACAGACAGTCATGAAGATGAGTTCTATCCATTCAGGAACGATAACAATAAAGTCTGCCATTTTTCACCAAACCTTTTATTTAATTGTGAACTTGAAGTCCCCCATTGTTCGGTGCGTATCCCTGGCTACGACATTCCAGATTACGCGGTAGCTGCCGGGAGGCAGCGGAGGCAGGCTCACCTCCAACAAAGTCGCATCAGAGGGGTCTACGCGCCCGTCCCCTTTATCAACCCTCCTGCCGTTCGCGTCCTGGACGGTAAGAGTGGAAAAGACCGGCTCCATCTCGCTGTCGAACCATATTCGGACAGTCGCAGGAGACCCTGAAACTGTCGAACCCACTCTCGGGTCAGAATGGTCAGGGAACGCATGCCCCTCAGACACTCCCGGCAATACTACCAGGAATGACAGCAATAAAAGCGCAAATGCTGTCTGACATTTTCCAGTTCGCATGAGTATCAGTGGAAAATCGGCCCTCCTATGCTATGTGGAAAAATATCATCAATAAAGAAATGTATGAGACCAAGTACCCCGACGCTTTTTCCCGACTGCGAGTTGATGGGGATTTGCGCGGCAATGCCCAACTCCATGAACTTCCCGGCCCAGACAATTCCAGGGTTCACCGTCCCCGTGGTCAGCCCCTTACTGTCCCGGCTCAGGTTGGTCTGCATGGGGAACTCCGTCACTAAAATCATGCGATTAAACGGAGCGCCAAGCCCGATATCCTTCACATGCTCCTCCAGATACATAATACTGTACTGAAGGGTGAACCCCCAATTGAACGTGGCAGGATTGTGCTCCGTATCAGTGGATCCATCCGGATTTAAAATGACATTCTTGCTTCGGGTGGGGAAGCTTGCGCCGATTACTCCGGTGATCGCGAAAGGCCTGATGAAATTCATCGAATCAGGCAGATCACCAAGTCCTTTGCCGAAAAATATTCCGGGGGTAACGTGTGAAAAAGACTCCGACACTTGACGCGCGCCTGTACCACCGACATCGATATCCGTGCCGACAGACATTATCAATTCATGCTCAGGATTCGTGAGAAACTGCCACTTCGCTCCCACGCCAAGATTTTCCCATCCGTTTGCAGAGCCGTCTCCGTTGGGGCCCAGGTGCAGCCACGCTTCGTGGAATTCAAGGCCGAAGTTTGGTACGATGCGCTTTGACATGTCAATATTGATTTCCGTCGCTTTGCTGGGTCCATCCCCCGCCTGTTTGATATGATTTATAAGCACTGAAAACTCATCCGAAATAAATGGATCATCGACTGCGAATGTCGTTGGAAAAAACCTGTTGCCCGCAATCCCGTGAGCAAACGAAGGGGCTGGAAGAGCTAACATTGTCATTATAACTGCAACAAAATATAAGACCAGGCCATTCGAGGATGACCTGCTGCCTTCGATTGTAGCCATAAATCCTCCTTCAGAAGATTTGAGATAATTGAGGTCTAATTCAATCGTATCATAAAATCTGTTGTATATGAAGGATAATTGGATTCGGCGGCTGTTTAATCCCGGATTTTTTTTACATATGGTTGTAATGTAATTGTGCTGCGCAAAGGAGATATGCAAGACCTACTATTTGCTCATGATAATACGTCCGGATTTTGCTCCGGCAGCCACAACCCTGTCCCGGCCTTCGGTTTTCGCTCTGGATAGCGCCGCATCTGCCGCCCTGAAAAGTTCTTCCTGTGTCAAGCCGTCCTTTGGAAAAGCTGAAACTCCTAAAGATAATGTGAAACGCCTGATTACCTGTCCATGATACATGAAACTTAATTGTTTCACCTCGTTCCGTAATTGTTCGGCGCGTTGTTTACAGGTGTCTGATGAGGTTTCCGGCAATATGATCAGAAATCTCTCGCCGAGCCTGCACGCAATATCCTCCGCTCTTATACGCCTTCTGATGAATATGCCCATTTTATGCAACAACACATCTTTTGCTTCACGGCCGTATGTATCATGGAATTGGCTGAAATGGTCCACTTCCAGCACAATGGTTCCCATCGAACTCTTTTTGCGCGCCATGCGATGCAGTTCCCGCCCGAACATATCATGCATATATATACTGCTGTAAGTTTCCGAGAGAGGGTCAATAATAGATTGTTCATGATCTTCACGCAGTTTGAAGTTTACCAGTGATAAGGCAATGCTCTTTGCAGTAATTTCAGCCAAATATTTCTTATGTTCAGCCAATCGTTTCTGTTTCTCTTTGGAATCTCCGGCATATTTAAATTCGAGATAAAATAAGCCTATGTTTTCATTTTGGTCCGTCATTGGAACACAGACATCTGCCGTCTGCCCTTCCCGGCTCAGATGCGTACAGAACTTTTTATTTAAAGGGGCATCGGCGGAATAACTTTTCCCAAGTCTCAGGGCCCAGCATTCATTTGGACTTAATATTTGACCTTCGATCTTTTTATCTCCCCACGTTGCAATAATCTGTAAAGTGGTTTTCGACTCGTCAAGCATATATACTATTCCTCGATCGGACGGAAACAATTGGCTGACAGATTCGGCTATTATGCTATGGAATTCCTCGATAGTGTTGCCGGCCTGCAGTAATAGATTCATGTTATTCAGTATGTTCAATTCTTTATTGTATTGCTCAAGCTCGGCGGAGTGACGGGCATTGTCAAGCGCAAATGATATTGAATGTGCAAGTTCGGCTGCAAAATCAATCTGTACGCTGTTCAGGACCGCGGGCCTGGAATGCCAGTGGAAGACAACTCCGCCAAGGGCTTCGCCTCTTGCGACAAGGGGACAAGCAAGTAGTGAGCTGATACTTAATTTGTCCGTAAACGCACGATTGACCCTGCCATCCGCCATAACACTGTAGACAACAAAGGGCCCTGCCATTTCCGCTGCAAGCACAGCATGGTTCATTTCCTTACTGGTGTAACTATGCCCGGCGAGTTCGGAAGGAAGGTTGTAAATATGCCTGACTTCCCACAGGCCCTGTTTGGTCATGCATATCATCGCAGACTCAGCCCCAACAGCTTTGGCCGCTTCCTCAATAACACGCTTCAGTATCTTATCCGGGTCAGTAGTTAAATGAATGAGAATATTAATATTGTTGAGGGCGTCGCTCAATTTCTTTTGAAGCCTGATTGCCTTTTGCTTTTGCGAGAGGCCTTCATTGAGTTCGATGTTTTCAAGTGAGAGAGAGACTAATACGCCGACTTTATTCGCAAAATCCATGAGGGTATCACTAAAAGTGATTATAGCTGAGTGATAGTTAAAGAAAAACACGCCTTTAACTTTGGCTCTCGCAATCAGGGGGATTACCATCGTTGAGCGGATTCCTAAAGTTCTCATAACATCCTGATTGACCCGGTCATCGTTAAAGGCGTCACTGATAGCTATGGGTTTTTGTGTTGTTTCCGCGATTGCCGCGTGCGGGAATTCATTATCTGTAAATAACTTCTCCGTCAGTTCTTGCGGCAGTCCCCATGAGTATGTTGTTGTCCAGAGGCCGTCTTTGCGTATGGCGATGCCGGCCGATTCACAGGAGATCGCTTTGGCCGCTTCAAATACGACCCTATTCATTCTTTCATTGAAATCAATGGATGAATTGATGGCCAGTTGAATTTGACGAAGGGCCTCTGTCAGACCGGTCATCCTGCCGCGTCTTTCTTCTTTCCTTCGCTCTGTACTAAACATTCCGGTAACAATATCGTTCATGGCATTTTTCCCCCATACGCCGCTATCTACAAACAAAACACTTAGATGACGCGCCTGACAACATGAAAAACCCGGATATGAAGCATTTATTCTAAACTCTATACCACAAGGGCCAAATGAATTATCAGCCTAAATGTGAAATTTTCGTAAGAAACCGCCTAAAAGAATGTGAGAGTTCGTCTGATAAAGGCGCAAAGCTTCTTCCCCATGCGCTCTACAGAAGAGTTAAATCAAATCATTGAAGGATTGGACGAAATAATCGGCCTATGAAGTCCTATTTTTTTAAATGTAGGTTGCCGGCATTTTGAAGAGATTTAAAATGCCGAATGGCATCCAAAATAGAAAGGCCATAAATAAAAGGAAGAGTAGAATGGTAAGGATTATTGCTGCAATCGGCAGCCATCTATGTACTCCACCGATTTGGGAAAGGACAACTGAAATTTCTTCTGTCCGGTCCATGGTCCTGACCTCAAGGATTTTTCTTTTTGCGTGCTGATAATATAAATAATTTGCAACTGCCCCGAGGGCCATCCACGAGGCCAGGCCTAAATATGGTATAAACATCAAGACAAAGGCGACAATCGACCACGCGTACATTTTTCTGTAGAGCAGCCACCCAAAGCCTCCTAAAAATGCCGGCCAATTCCATGTCAGCGAAAAAGCATCCATGCCGGCGATATTAAACTTTTTGAATTCACGAGTGTAGTAACCGGCGTTGTTCCCTATGAAAGCGGTCAAAGCATCTTCATCAACGCTAAGTTGCAATGCCGGACCTGATTTTGGCTGATTTGTAAAATCCTCCAGGGAATGTCCGCAGTAGGGGCAAAATTTAGTTAATTGAGTCAGGCCTTTTCCGCATTGAGGACAGAATCTGATATTCTCTGTCGTCGATTCATCCATTATTTTTTTATTCAACGGGTTGGTTTTTAATGAGAACACCCGCCGCTCTCTGAATGTCCACCACAGCACTGACTAAGTGTATACTCACTCAACTCCTGAGCAAGGAACATGCTGATATTTTCCTTTATGCCCGGAGCATTTGCCTGAAATACCCTGATGCCCGACTGGTTCAGCCTGCTTAACGCCCCTCCGCCGATACCGCCGACAACTACTGCATCCACCCGGTTATCACCTATAGCCTTAATCGGGTTGCATGATCCATGCTCATGATGTTGATCTCTGTTGACAATTATTGAGACATTGTTTGTTGCCATGTCAACTACAACGAACATCGGCGCAGAGCCAAAATGGTTGTAAACTCTGCTTTCCAACCCTTCATTTTCTTCCACCGGAAAACATATCTTCATCGTTCATTTCATATCGGAAAGTTGTATGCCCTTTCCAATATGCTCCCTTATCTGATTTGAGTAGTTGTTTAACACAAATTGTGTTGTTTAATATTTAATGATTATCGAAATTATATTATACCACTTATTCCGGCTGACTCTCCTAAGTGGCATCCCATCCCGCCATTTAACCCCAGACTTTTTGCCTTCCCTGAGTTTCGCGTGACTGAAAGTAAGATTCAGAACAGAAGCGGTTTGACTTTAGCGAGGATTGTCGTCAGCGATGCGGGCGAAATACTATCGACGATTCTTATTTTCCGAGCCTGCCAGTCGACAGAGCGGACCTGGTCGGATAGAGCAACTCCCGCGGTTTTTTTTGCACCATCGAGATTAACCTCAAAAGGGTATCCTTTAATACTTGTCGTTATTGGACAGACAAGGCAGAGACCGGAAGCTTTATTGTAGACTTCAGGCGATAAGACAACTGCCGGCCGGAAGCCTGACTGCTCATGCCCTAATGTTGGATCAAAACTCAGAAGGATTATATCTCCTCGATCAGGAATTGCTTTCATCAAAGAATCTCCTTCCCAACTGGACGCCCGAAGTCGACTTCATCATGGCGGTTTTGACGAGTAATTCCTTTAACAAGTTCTTTTAAGGAATACTCCTTCTTCCCTACAGGCTTAATAACAATCCCATTATCAGCCTCGTCAATCTCGACAGTGGAGTCAACACTAATCCCGGCCCTCTTGGCCAAGTCCCTGGGTATCCTTACCCCTATACTGTTGCCCCATTGGGCTGTCTTCACAATCACATCAGCACCTCCTTTTTTCTATTACTATAATAGTATATCCGATGGATATACAAAACAACAAGCCCCTGGTAAAAGTCCCTTAATCGAGAGCGGAGGGTATATGACGACAATGAAGAGTAGGTGGCTTTATTCGGAAACTTGACATTTATGCAGAGCTTTGTAAATGATACAACATTGGGCGCCGAAGGGCTTAATAGGGAATCCCGTGAAAGCAGCTGAAGGCTGATTCGGGAGCGGTCCCGCCGCTGTAACCGGGGACAAAAGCCGACACTGCCACTGGTAGCGATACCGGGAAGGCCGGCGAGTAGGTGTGGTCCCAGAAAGTCGCAGACTTTTTGGGGTACCGTTGATGATCCGGGAGCCAGAAGACCTGCCTGATGAAGCAGAAGCAGATTTCATTAATCTGTTTTCTGACAAAAGCCTTCGCGTGGACGGAAGGCGGGGATGAAGTGAATCAGGGTGCAATCCTCAAGGCATTTTTGCCTTGGGGATTTTTATTTGCGAGGAGGCAACGGGCATGACACAATTAGAAAGAGCGGCAAAAGCGGAAGTTACGGAAGAAGTAAGAACGGTCGCTGCAGGCGAGGGACTTTCTGCTGATATTGTCAGAGGAAATGTAGCAGCAGGGAAAATAGTCATTCCAGCCAACAACAACCGCTCAAAAAAAATCATCGGCATCGGCAAGGGACTGAGGACAAAGGTGAATGCTTCGATTGGCTCCTCTACCGATATCGCCGATGTCAGGATGGAAGTGGAAAAAGCGGAGATTGCTGAAAAATACGGCGCGGATACGTTGATGGACCTGAGCGTCGGCGGCAATATAGCGGGCATCAGAAAGGCGGTAATGGATGCGATAAGCCTTCCGGTAGGTACGGTCCCGCTGTATGAGGCATTTGCCATTGCCATCGAAAAGTACGGGGCCGCTGTCAACATGCCGGCAGAACTCCTTTTTGAAATTACCGAAAAGCAGTGCGAAGAGGGGGTCGCCTTTATGGCGATCCATTGCGGCATCAACAGAAAGACCGTTGAGATGCTCAGAAAACAGCATTACCGGTACGGCGGTCTCGTATCAAAGGGCGGCTCCTATATGGTCGCATGGATGGAGCACAACAAAAAAGAAAACCCCCTTTATGAGCATTTCGACAGGGTAGTTGATATTCTTAAAAAGCATGATACGGTACTGAGCCTCGGCAACGGGTTCCGTGCGGGAGCGGTCCATGACGCAACCGACAGGGTGCAGATACAGGAACTGCTGATAAACTGCGAACTCGCTGAGCTGGGCAGGGAGCAGGGATGCCAGACAATGGTTGAAGGCCCCGGACATGTGCCGATCAACGAGATAGAGGCGAATGTCATTATGGAAAAGAAGATGAGCGGCGAATCGCCTTTTTATATGCTGGGCCCTATAACGACGGACATCGCACCAGGCTACGACCATATCACCGCAGCGATCGGCGCAGCCCTTTCGTCCGCCTACGGCGCGGACTTTATCTGTTACGTCACACCTTCCGAACATCTGGGGCTTCCGTTTCCCGAAGACGTGCGCGAGGGGGTCATCGCTTCGCGGATCGCGGCACACATCGGGGACATGATAAAGCTCAAAAATATGGATGCCGACAAGTCGATGGCAAAGGCGCGGAGGGACATGCAGTGGCAGACCCAGTTCTCTTTATGCATCGATGCGGAAAGGGCAAGGGAAATAAAGAACAAGAGGGGCAACGGCAGCGAGCACTCCTGCACCATGTGCGGGAAATTTTGCGCCAATGATATACTTAAAGATATGTTTACAGATGACATGAAAGGGTCTGATAAGCATTAAATGGGAAGGAAGGTTTTTATCCTGGGTGGGGCCAGGAGCGGCAAGAGCGGATTTGCCCTGAAAACGGCTTCAGGCCTTCCGGGGCGGAAGGCGTACATTGCCACGGCACAGGCGTTTGATGATGAGATGGAGCAAAGGATTGCCCGGCATAAGGCCGAGCGTCCTGATGAGTGGCAAGCGTTCGAGGAGCCGGTAAACATTCAGGACTTGATCGCAAGGATCCATGGAACATACGATGTGCTTCTCATTGACTGCCTTACCCTTTGGATCACAAACCTCATGCTCGGCAATGATGATATTGAAGGGAAGGCACGGTTGCTGCTTGAGGCTCTTTCAGCCTGCCGGTCCTCGGTCTTTATCGTCTCAAACGAGGTTGGGCTGGGAATTGTCCCGGATAACAGGATGGCCCGGGAATTCAGGGATATTGCCGGCACGTTAAACCAGAAGGTTGCCGCTGTGGCCGATGAGGTATATTTTATGGCAGCAGGATTACCTCTCCGGATAAAATAGCGTTAAAAGGCAGGCTATAGCCGACGTTTTGAGTTGTGTGAAGGAGGTGGCATATGGATGTGCTGCGCAATACTGTTAATGCCATTGCAGCGATTAGTGAGGAGTGGTATGTTGTTGCTCAAAAACGTCTCGACAATCTCACAAAGCCTTTAGGCAGCCTCGGCAGACTGGAAGAATTTGCACGAAGGCTTGTGGCGATAACAGAAAATAAAATCCCCACTCTGGACAAGAAAGTGGTTTTTACCTTTGCCGGAGACCACGGCATCACCGAGGAGGGGGTATCTGCCTATCCGAAAGAAGTGACGCCGCAGATGGTCCTCAATTTTATCAGGGGAGGAGCAGGCATTAATGTGCTGGCACGTCATGCAGGCGCGGAGGTGGTTGTGGTGGACATCGGAGTTGATTATGATTTCGGAGAGCTTGAAGGGCTTTTGCACATGAAGGCAGTAAAGGGGACGAGGAATTTTGCGAAGGGCCCTGCCATGACCGAAGAAGAGGCGCTGAAATGTATAGAGACCGGTATTATGCTCGCAGAGGGATACACTAAGAAAGGATATAAAATATTCGGCACCGGGGACATGGGCATCGGGAATACCAGCCCTTCGAGCGCCATTGCAGCGGTGCTCACGGGCAGGCCGGTTGCTGCGGTCACCGGAAAAGGCACCGGCATCAGCGACGCTTCGCTTAAACAAAAGATAAAAACAATCGAGAAGGGCATAAAGGTGAATGCGCCCGATCCGAAAGACGCTCTTGATGTGCTTTCGAAGGTTGGCGGAGCTGAGATCGGGGGCATTGCGGGGTTGATACTGGGTGCTGCGGCGAACAGGGTCCCTGTTGTAATTGACGGGTTAATCTCGACTGCAGGCGCTCTTATTGCTTATAGCATTGAGCCAAAGGTAAAGGACTACCTGTTTGCCGCCCATAACTCTGTCGAAATAGGCCATAAGGCAATGCTCGCCAAGATGGGACTGCAGCCTATTCTTGACCTGAATCTCAGGCTCGGCGAAGGCACAGGGGCGGCGCTCGCAATGCTTATGATCGAGGCAGGGCTCAAGATATACAGGGAAATGGCGACATTCGGGGAGGCCGGGGTGTCCGACGAGATTATCAATTAGATGAAAAAACTGTTGCTTGCAGTCCAATTTCTTACCATAATCCCGGTGACGGTAAAGGGCGGGTGCTCTGAAGAAGAGTTGGCGCATTCCTCCTCTTATTTCCCGGTTGCGGGAGCGCTGCAGGGTATTTTGATGGCGCTGGCAGCCTTTGCTTTAATAAAGATATTTCCGGTTGAAATAGTCAGCAGTTTTGTAATCCTTGTCCTGCTGCTGTCTAACGGTGGTTTTGATATGGATGGGCTGATAGATACCTTTGATGCGCTTGCAGTCAAGTCTACTGGAGACAGGGAACGTGACATCGAAATGCGCCTTTCCGTAATGAAGGCCAGTCCCATAGGGGCAGTGGGTGCAATGGCGTTTGCCATGGCGGTGCTTCTCAAATTCGTATTGCTTAACCATATATTCCGCATCCTCCCGCTGCCGGCGGCGCTTTCATTTCTTTTTATTATTCCCGTTTTCTCGAAATGGTCAACAGTCATTGCCATGTTTCATGGCCGCGCGGCCCGCAAAGACGGACTCGGAAGTATCTTTATCGGCAAAGTGCGGACTGCGCAGGCGGCACTCTCTTCTCTGATTCTGCTTGTGCTGTGTGCGATTGTTGCCGGATTGTATCTTTACCCCCTTTATGTTATGCGCGGCACAGGGTTGTTTGCAGTGCTCTTCCTGCTGCTTTACCTGCTTGCCCTCATAACAGTAGGTTTACTATATGGAAGTTCGGCGGCCTCACGGGAGACCATTTCGGGGCACTCAGTGAGATTGCAGAAATACTTTTAATGGCGGCAATACCTGTATGGTTACAACACTCTACCTGATACGGCATGGAGAAACAGTAGGCAGCGAAGCAAAGCGCTATAAAGGGAGCATAGATGTGCCCCATTCTGAGGAGGGCATTGCGCAGATAAAAAAAGTCTCCGGCTTTATCGCTGCAAAGATTGAGACTCTCCTGCATAATGAAATATAAAAGTTATCTGAACGATATCCATGCAGAGTTACCCCAGCATGCCGGATGACAAAGAGGCAAAACTGTCAGCGGTCTACTGCTCAGATCTGAGCAGGGCGGTAAGGAGCGCTGAAATCATCAGCCCGGCCGCACGGCCTGAAGCCTCTGATCGTCCCGAATTCCGTGAAAGAAATTTTGGTGTCTGGGAAGGCATGACGTTCGATGAAATAAAAGACCAGTACCCGTCTGAATTCGAGGCGTGGGCTTCTGATCCTCTAAAACATAGTCCTGTCAATGGCGAGAGCACAATGCGAGGTATATGACAGGGCAATCAGGGCGCTCGATGCCGGCATAGTGAGCAAACATGCCGCGGAAAGCGCGGACGGGAAGGCTTCGGATAATCAAGGCCGGCTGACAGCATTGCGATAGTGGCCCACGGCGGCGTGAACAGAATAATCCTGTGTCATCTTATGGGTGTTCCACTTGAAAATGTTTTCAGGATTGAACAGGACCCGGCTGCAATCAATATTATTGAGTTCTGGGAGCGATACCCTGTAGATAAACTGTTGAACGGAGGGCCGCTTGGCTAAGGCATTGATGATACAGGGCACAGGCTCAGGAGCGGGCAAAAGCCTCATTGTCGCTGCCCTCTGCAGGATTTTCAGGGACAAAGGAATCAATGTCGCCCCTTTCAAGGCCCAGAACATGGCGCTCAATTCCGCCATAACACGGGACGGCGGGGAGATGGGAAGGGCGCAGGTACTGCAGGCGGAAGCTGCACGGGTGGAGCCTACCGTCGATATGAATCCCGATATTGCTGAAGGCGTCGGGAGAGATGGGTTCTCAGGTCATCATCCACGGCAAAGTACATGCCTCCATGAAGGCGCAGGAATACTATGCCTTCAGGAAGACGGCCTGGGAGGCGGTCAAGGAATCTTTCGACCGGCTCTCGCAGCAATACGAATTGATCGTCCTGGAAGGCGCAGGGAGCCCGGCTGAAATAAATCTTATGGATGTGGATATAGTGAATATGGCTGCCGCGAAATATGCGAAGGCCCCCGTGCTCCTTGTCGGTGATATTGAAAAGGGAGGGGTTTTCGCTTCGCTTTCGGCACCGTCAAGCTCCTTGGGCAGGCAGAGCAGGCATATAAAAGGGTTTATCATAAACAAATTCCGCGGAGACCCGGCAATACTTAAACCGGGGCTCGACATGATACATGAAAAGACAGGGAAACCCGTAATCGGCGTGCTGCCGTATATTTACGACATAGGTCTTCCCGAAGAGGACGGTCTGGGCCTGCGTCATGCTCGTCGAGCGTCCGGGTGCGAGTCAGAAGTCAGCCGGACAAGGGTGGTCGTGGTAAGGCTTCCGTATATATCCAATTTCACCGACTTCGATCCGCTCCAATATGAGCCTGACGTGGAACTTTTTTACTCTTCAAATCCTGCCGATATAGAGAACGCCGACATCGTTATAATTCCAGGATCGAAGAACACGGTAAAAGACCTGCTGTTTCTGAAAGGGCGCGGCCTCGATGCCGGCATAAGACGGGCGAATGCAAAGGGCATCCAGATTATCGGGATCTGCGGCGGATACCAGATGCTCGGCAAGAAGATTTTTGACCCCGATGGCGTTGAAAGCAGTCATAAAACAATCGACGGGCTGGGATTACTTGATGTCGAGACTACATTCGGGAAAGAGAAAGTCACTTGCCAGGTCGAGGCGGAATTAATTGATTATACGGTCATAGGGGGGAAGGGAGAAGCGGGGCCGTTATCACAGCTATGCGGTTATGAGATCCATATGGGAGAAAGCCGGGGCGATATCGGTGTTTTTAGAATTCGACGCTTGCCTGTTAACGCGCCACGCACGACGCACGACGGGTTTGTCCTGGAAGGCTCGCAAAAAGAAAACTGCCTCGGGACGTATATCCACGGCATCTTCGAAAACGATTTATTCAGAAGAAGCATTCTTAACATGATACGGACGCGAAAAGGTCTGGCCCCGGTAAACGATATCTGCTCATACAGCGGAACAAAGGAAAAAGCATTGAATACCCTTGCCGGCATAGTAAGCGAGCATGCCGACATGGAATTTATAGAAAGGCTGGCCGGTTTATGATAGGACCTCTGCAGCTTGTTCTTGCATTTTTCCTGGACCTGCTGATCGGAGACCCGCTGTGGCTCCCCCATCCGGTAAGGATTATGGGCAAGGGCATAAGCAGGGCAGAGCGTTTTTTAAGGGGGCGCTCCACCTCGCCGTCCGGCGAACGCCGGGCAGGCGTGATGCTTGTTCTTCTGATTATTGTGCCGGCATTCCTGATCACCTTTTCCATCCTTATCATTATAGGGCTGCTGCCGGGCACTGCAGGCACAATCACGGGCATGGCTGCAGTTATCTATCTTACTGCAACGACGATGGCAATCCGCGGTCTGATCACCTCCGCGCAGGCGGTCATCCGCCCGGTAAAAGGAGGAGACATCGAAAAGGCACGGCATAACCTGAGCATGATAGTCGGGCGTGATACTCACAGCCTTTCCAGGGAAGATATTCTGAAGGCAACTATGGAAACTCTTGCTGAAAACCTCTCTGACGGCTTCATAGCCCCGCTATTTTACCTCTTGATCGGAGGACTTCCGTTTGCTATGGCCTATAAGGCAATTAATACTCTGGACTCTATGGTAGGATACAATAACGACACTTACCGGCATTTCGGCTGGGCGGCGGCACGGCTCGACGATATTGCAAACTACCTCCCTGCAAGGATTACCGGTGTGCTGATCGTTTTTGCAACATTTGCAGTTATGCTGTTTAGGGGCAGTGTACGGGCGCTGACAGTTACGGGCCGTTCTTTCAGCACCATGCTCCGCGACGGCAAAAAACATCTGAGCCCGAACAGCGGCATACCCGAGGCCGCCATGGCCGGCGCACTCGGCATCAGGATGGGGGGCCCGGCCACTTATGGAGGGGTTGTGGTAGAAAAACCTTACATCGGAGAGGCGGGGACAATAGAGGCTGCCGCAGATTACCTTAACGCCTCTGAAAGGGCTATCACCATCGCTAAATTCACCGCTCTGCTCGGCATGAGCATCGCCGTATTGATTTTATCGGCAAGGAGGACCTCGTAATGCAAGAGTCTCACGGTGGAAATATTTACCGGGCTGCAGGGCAACTGGGATTGGACGAGTACGAAATAATTGATTTCAGCGCTTCAATCAACCCGCTCGGAGTTCCTAAAAGCGTGCTGGCCGGGATAAAGGACACAATGAGATACCTGCATAACTATCCTGATCCGGATGCGAGACAATTCACCCTCGCCCTTGCAAAGAATTTTGCAATCGATCCGGAATTAATTCTTTGCGGCAACGGCAGCACCGAGCTTATATATCTTCTCATCAGGGCGCTTATGCCGCAAAAGATTCTCATGCCCGCTCCCACATTTTCTGAATACGAAGCTGCGGCGGGCGACGGAAGGGAGATTGTCCGTTATGCGCTGAATCCCAAAGATAACTTTGCCATAAACCCCGACACATTTATTACAGCCATGGCAGGAGGTTCAAAGTCCCTGTCACACAGGATGGCGCTGCCGACTTCCGTTGACATGGTATTTTTATGTAATCCGAACAATCCTACCGGAGGCATACTGCGAAAGTCTGAGATGCTTAAAATAGCGGCTGCTGCGAAGGAACTTAAATGCCACCTCGTTGTTGACGAGGCTTTTATTGATTTCTCGCCGGCGGATTCACTGATTAACGAGGTGGAGGACAACCCCTACCTTATTGTACTAAGGTCTCTGACAAAGTTCTATGCCCTTTCAGGACTGAGGGTCGGGTATGGTGTCTTCCCGCTCAAGCTGATCGACGCAATAAAAAAGCACAAGGAGCCGTGGACAGTGAATACGCTCGCTCAAGTGGCCGGGACCGAAGCAATCAACGATGAAGCATATAAAGCAGACACTTTCAGGACCATAAAAAACGAGAAGAAGACACTTGAGGACGGATTCAGGCTTCTCAAAATACATTATTTCCCCTCAGAGGCCAATTTTTATCTGATACGTATGGATAAGGCGCAAGACATCATCGATACTCTCGGCGAAAAGGGCATTCTTATAAGAGGCTGTTCAAATTTCAGGGGTCTTGACGCATCTTATGCCAGGGTAGCGGTAAAATCAAACCGTGACAACATGCGCCTGCTCAAGGAGCTTGCTTATTTATGCAAGCCATAATAATAGCCGGTACACATAGCGGCTGCGGTAAAACGACTGTGACCCTCGGTCTCCTCGCAGCCTTAAAGAAGAAGGGATTGGAGGTCCAGCCTTTCAAGGCCGGACCGGATTTCATAGATGCGGGGCTCCACCGCCTCATTACTGGCAGGCCTTCAAGAAACCTTGACCTATGGATGTGCGGGAAGCAGGCCGTGATCGAGTGTTTCAAAATGTATGCCGGGCATGCCGACATTGCCGTTATCGAAGGCGTGATGGGTCTCTACGATGGCGAGTTCAGTACCGCAATGCTTGCATCGACCCTTGGGGCGCCGGCTATCCTTGTTGTCGACGCATACGGGATGGCGGAAAGCGCCGGCGCAGTGGTCAGGGGATTTGCTTCAGAGTTGATTGCCGGCGTTATCTTTAACAAGGTTGCCTCTGACAGCCATTTTAAAAGACTTAAGGATAGCGTTCAGAATGTCCCTGTTTTAGGATATCTCCCCAGGGACCTGGATTTCGAGATACCGCATCGCCATCTCGGGCTTGTTGTTGCCGAGGAAGCGCCCATTGCCTCTGCCGGCATAGGCAAACTGGCTGATGCCGTCATTGAGCACATAGATATAGACGCAATCATACGGGCCTCAGGATTAAAGACCGAAAGAGGGGAAGAGAGGGGGCCACGTCATTATCAGACTTCCGGATTGAAGATAGCTGTTGCCTATGACATGGCGTTTTGCTTCTATTACGAAGACAACCTGGATCTCCTCAGGCAGGCAGGGGCCGAACTCATTTTATTCAGTCCCCTTTCCGGACAGCATATCCCCGCGGATGCAGATGCCGTCTATATCGGCGGCGGTTATCCTGAATTATACGCTGAGGCCCTTTCCGGAAACTTCACTATGCTCGCTTCTGTCAATGCCTGGGTCCAATCGGGGAAACCGCTCTATGCCGAGTGCGGAGGACTCATGTATCTTTCGCAGGGCATATATGACTTTAACGGAAACTTTTTTAAAATGGCCGGGGGCCTGCCTTTTGAAACACAAATGAATAAGGGAGGATTGCATCTCGGCTACAGGGAAATCGTGCTTGAGGGAGACTGTATTCTCGGTAAAAAAGGGGAGAGCTTAAAGGGCCACGAATTCCATTACTCCCATATAGTCAATAGCGCGGAAGCTGACAGGATATACTCGGTCCGCGACAGGTCGGGCAGACCGCTTCCGGACGATGGATACCGGCTCAACAGGACGCTTGCAAGCTATGTCCACCTTCACTTTGCTTGCAACAGTGCAATCGCAGGCAGTTTTATAAAATATATAAAGGAGCAATAAACGCATTTATGGAAGAGAGCATAATACTTATCGGCCACGGCAGTCCAAAGGAAGACGCAAACAACCTTGAATTTATATCGGCCATGCTGCACAGCATGCTTCACGCCGGTTGCAGCGGCGATTGCGTGACCACTTCCTATCTTCAATTCGCAAAGCCGGATATCATGGAGACCATTAAGGGACGCGTAGAAGGCGGCGCAAAAAGGATTGTCCTGCACCCTTTCTTTCTGAACTCCGGAATGCATGTCACAAAAGACATTCCCGAACTGATAGAAAAGGCCAGGGAATTGTTCCCCGCCGTTGAATTTATTTATACCGGGCCGCTCGGCATTCACGAAAAACTGGCTCAAATAGTGATGGAGCGGATCTGCGAGGCAACCGGTCCAGGAAGCAGGCCGGCGCCGGAAGAGATAGAAAAGAAAAGTTTTGAGATACTCTCCCGGGAGCACGATTTCAGCGCTGTCCCTGATGAGCAGCTTCCGATAATCCAGCGGGTCATCCATGCCACTGCCGATTTTGAATTCAAAAAAACGCTCATCTTCCACCCTGACGCTGTTGCAACGGGACTCAGGGCGATTAAAGAAGGGAAAAACATCCTCACCGATGTCGGGATGGTGCAGACCGGAATCAATAAACGGTCTCTGGAGCAATGGGGTGGCAAGGTGATCTGCGCTATTGCCGATGAAGAGGTTGCCAGCGCGTCAAAAGAAACGGGCAGGACACGCGCTGAAATTGCGATAGAGAAAAGAATCGGCGAGAACGTCGGAATTATCGCAATCGGCAACGCGCCTACCGCCTTATTAAAGGTTATTGATATGCTCAATTCGCCCATTCACCCATTCGCCCATTCACCCATGCTCGTTATCGGGGTGCCGGTAGGCTTTGTAAGGGCATTTGAGTCAAAAGCGATACTTGCGGGACAGAAATTCCCGTTTATAACTAACCTGGGCAGAAAGGGAGGGACCCCTGCTGCTGTAGCGATTGTTAATGCACTGCTCAAGATGGCAATGAAAGGCTGAATTTAGTATGGAACTATTTTCCGAACACTTTAAAAAAGACAACATGTTTTCAAAGATTGACGCAAGGGTGAAACTCCTTGCTTCCATCTCTCTTCTCGTAATGGTCTTAAGCTATAAGGGATTTGCCTTCCCCTTGTTTATGGCACTGCTTTGTCTCTTTTTTTGTATCAGGATGAGGATACCATTCAGGGTTTTTATCCTAAGGTTTTCTGAGCCGCTGTTCATTGCAACTGTAGTCCTTTTCCTTAAATTCTTCTTTTCCGGACATGATGTTCTATTCTCCATGAACATAATGGGCGCCGGGATTGCGGGCCATAAAGACGGACTCATGGCCGGCTTACAGATAGCCGGCAGGATTTTAGGCGCCGTATCCATCGTTGCGGTCCTCGGGTTTTCGACGCCATTCACCGAATTTATGGCCGGTCTTTCGTGGCTCAAGGTCCCGAAGGGGTTTATCGAAATATTGATGTTTGCATACAGATATATCTTTGTGCTCTTTGAAGATGCAATGGTAATTTACAATGCACAAAAAAATCGTCTTGGCTACTCAACTCCCCGGCGTGGACTAAGCTCTTTCGGGACACTGGCTGGGTCGCTCACGCTCAAGGCCTTTGAGCGCAGCCAGAACACTACCATAGCAATGCTCCAGAGGGGATACGACGGCAATATGCCGCTGCTGAAGCACAAGCCTTTCAGGCCGTTCGAGGTCGCATGCTCTGTTGCGTTTGTCATTATTGCGGGGGTGGCATGGAAGATATGATCAGGCTGGCTGCGAAAGTCCGCACCTTAGTGTATCCCGATGGCACTCAGGCGCTCCATGACATATCTGTCGAGATCAGAAAGGGAGAATTTACAGGCATTCTTGGCTCGAATGGCTCGGGGAAGACGACCCTGCTAAAGGTCATGGACGGACTGATACGGGACTATGACGGCATCAACCTGCTCGACGGGATGGATATTAAAACCCTTTCGCCCCGGGACATCTACCGTAAAGTCGGTCTTGTCTTCCAGAATCCCGACGACCAGCTCTTCGCGCCCACTGTTTTTGAAGATGTTGCCTTCGGCCCCATGAACATGGGGTTTAGCGAAAAGGAAGTGTCACAGAGGGTGACCGCCGCGATCAAGGATGTTGAGATGGACGGATATGCTAAAAAAACGATCCACAACCTGAGTTTCGGGCAGAAGAAACGAATATGCATTGCCGGGCTTCTCGCAATGGGGCATGAGGTGCTGCTGCTCGATGAGCCGACAGCCGGACTCGATCCAATGGGCGAATATAAGATGATGCACCTCCTGACCAGGCTTAACAAGGAGATGGGAGTAACTATTGTAATGGCAACTCACAGCGTTGATTTAGTGCCGCTGTTTCTTCACAGGCTCTATATTTTAAGCAGGGGGACCATCATAAGGGGCGGAGTTCCCGAGGAGGTTTTCAACGCCCCTGAGGACATGGCGAGAATAAGGCTCAGGCTGCCCCAGGTGGCCGAGCTTATCTACCGCCTTAAGCATGAGGACAAAATGTCGTTTGATAAAATACCTCTCACCATCGGAGAGGCGCGAAGGGAAATAATAAAGACCATGGGCGCGGGGCTATAGGCTATGGGCAATTGGCTCAAAACGAAAAAACTCACAATTCATTGTTTGTTGTCCATGGCCTATTGCCTATCGCCTATTGCCTGGTTTGTTTATGCATAAAGGATACATACAGGTTTATACAGGCAACGGAAAGGGCAAAACTACTGCCGCACTCGGCCTTGCCTTGAGGGCGGCAGGCGCCGGCCACAGGGTCTTTATCGCGCAATTCATAAAACAGCGTCGTTGCAGCGAACATAAGGCCCTGGAGCGGTTCAGCGATCTTGTTACCATTAAGAGGTACGGCAGAGGCTTCCTGAGAGGGGGCGTGCCGGGAAAGGCCGACTTCGAATCTGCCGCAAAGGGATTCAAAGAGGTAAAAGATATTATTGCGTCCAGGCACTATCATCTTGTAATACTCGATGAAATTAACGTTGCCCTGCACTACGGACTAATACACATTGAAGAACTCCTCGATTTAATGGAAAAAATGCCTTTGGGTGTGGAACTGATACTTACAGGCAGATATGCCGCCAGCAGGATTATCGAGAAGGCGGACCTTGTAACGGAAATGAAGGAAGTCAAGCATTATTCGACACGTGGCGTGAAGGCGAGAGCAGGCATTGAATGCTGAGAAACAGGCTCCGTTCCGGATATACAACAGGCGCATGCGCCGCAGCTGCCGCAAAGGCCGCGGCAATGGTTTTGCTCAGTAATATGACTTCCGAAATGCCTGCCTTCCACTCCAATGTTGTTGATATCCCATTCCCTGACGGCAACAGGGTCAGTTTCACAGTCCATGGCTCGGGACTGAAGAACGATGGAAGCACTGCCTGGGCATCTGTTATCAAGGACGCGGGCGATGACCCTGATGTCACAAACGGCGCGGAGATCATGGCGGAAATAAGATTTTTAAATAACGTGTCCCCGCGTCTTTTAATTAAGGGCGGCAAAGGTGTCGGCGTTATTACCAAGCCCGGCTTGCCTGTCGGAATCGGAGAGCCTGCCATCAACCCGGTCCCGAGAAGAATGATAGGGGAAGCGGTAAAGGAGGCCATGGCCTTAAGTTCGGAAGGGCGGAAGCCCGGAAGCTGTGCTGAAATAATTATCTCGGTGCCCGAAGGCGAGGCGCTGTCAAAAAAAACCCTGAATTCCAGGCTGGGCATTACCGGCGGGATTTCGATCCTTGGCACTACAGGTATCGTGCGCCCCATATCGGCAGATGCATGGACAGCCACAATATCTGCGTCAATGAACGTGGCAAAGGCAATGGGATATTACAGCATCGTGCTTTCAGCGGGCAGGGCGTCCGAAAAGGCCCATATGGAAAAATTTGCCTTTCCCGAGGAATCGTATGTAATGATGGGCGACTACCTTGAGTTTGCCCTTCTCGACGCGGCACGGCATGGCTTCGCGGCTGTCCATCTATGTGCCCAATGGGCAAAGATGATCAAGATCGCAATGGCAACGCCCCATACCCATGTGCGGCATGGAGCTATTGTTATGAAAAAGGCTGTGGAGTTCCTGCGCTCTTTGGGGATTAAAACTCCGGAAGGAATGGAATTCAATACCGCAAGAGAGATTTTTGACTTTCTTAACAGGACAAAGGCCGAAGGGCAAAAGGCGATTTTTTCAAAAGTCTGCACTGAAGCTAAAAAATATTCCGAAACAATTACAGCCGGCACGCCGGTCACCGCTTACCTTGTGTCGTATGAGGGAAATATAATTGCGAGCAGCGAATAAAATTACTGTCATAGGCATTGGCTATAAGCCCTTTGATAGAAAGACCCGGGAGATTGTTTTGGGCTCCGATGTTATTCTTGCGTCTAAAAGGCTGCTTGAGGTCTTTCAGGGGTATGAAGAATTTGAAGCTGTAAGAGATAAGGTCAGCGTGCTGAATAATATCAATGAAACAATTGAGTTCATGCGTAACAACTATAAAACAAAAAAAATTGTCCTGATGGCCTCCGGAGACCCAATGTTTTCAGGCATCGGCAGAAGGGCTGTCGATGAGTTCGGTAAAGATGCAGTAGAGATAATCCCGGATTTGTCGAGCATCCAGATGGCCTTCTCAAGGATAAGAGAGCCGTGGGATGACGCGTTTTTCATTAGCCTTCACGGAGGGCCTGATCCTGCAAAGAGAAGGCGCCTGCCGTATGAAATAAAGGACATTCCATTTTTAGTTGAGAGGCACAATAAAATCGCCATCCTGACAGACAGAGAAAACAATCCGGCGGAGATAGCCGGGGTCCTTAGCCTGTCGCCTCTTGCCCATAGCCTCTCGCCCATGCTTTATGTCTGCGAAAGGCTCGGCTATGAGGATGAAAAAATTACAGAGGGGCCGCCTGAAGTTATCGCGGGGAAGTTATTTTCCGGTCCAAATGTTGTGATCATTCTGCATTCGCGGTCGGCGAGTGCCGGCGCAAAGCCTTCAGCCACAACTTTCGGGTTAATGGAGGATGAAATATCTCATTCAGGAGGGCTTATAACAAAAGATGAGGTCAGGGCAGTAACCATCCACAAGTTAAGGCTGCCGCAAGCAGGGGTATTCTGGGACATAGGCTCGGGCTCAGGCTCCGTATCAATCGAAGCGGCGAGGTTATTTCCCGGATTAAAGGTATTTGCTATTGAGAAAAACAACGGGCAAATAATGAATATCAAAAAAAACAAGATAGGGTTTGAAGCTTCAAATATTGAAATCATAGAGGGCGTTGCTCCGGATGTTTTAAAAGAGCTGCCTTCTCCCGACAGGGTGTTTATAGGAGGCAGCAGCGGAAGGCTTGAAGAGATTATGTCTATTATCGCGAGGACGATGCCTTCCGGAATTGCTGTTATAAATGTGGTTAGAATAGAGACGTTGAACAAGGCGATTGACGAACTGCAAAAGGCGGGCTTCACCGTGGATATATCACAGGTTTCGGTATCCAGGAGCAAAGCTGCGGGCAATGGCAATTACTTATCAGCCCTTAATCCTGTATTTATAATAAAGGGGGAAGCAGGAAGACAATCATGACCGGCACATTATATGTCATAGGTGTCGGCCCCGGAGACCCGGAACTCCTTACATTAAAAGCAGTAAGGATTCTAAGGACTGTAAAATGCATCTGCGTTCCCAAAGGCAGGGAAGAGGGCAGCAGCATGGCATTGAACATCATAAAGAAAATCATCAATGTGGATGACAAGGAGATGATCGAGGCCTACTTCCCGATGAGAAAAACAAAGGCCTCAGCACCGGGGTCCCCGGAAAGACGCAAGTCTTTCTGGGGTGGAGCGCCGGGGTCCCCGGAAAGACGCAAGTCTTTCCGGAGTGGAGCGCACGACCGCGAGCTGGATACAAAATGGACTGAGACGGTCGAAACTGTTTTGCGCATTCTTGACAGGGGGGCTGATATGGCATTTATCACTATAGGGGACCCCACGATTTACAGTACCTTTTTCTACCTCCATGACCGGCTGCTTGAACTAAATCCCTCGCTTTCTATCGAGATAATCCCCGGCATATCCTCGATTACAGCCTCCGCAGCCCGGGCCGGAATGTCCCTGGGGCTGGCTGACGAACGGATCGCTGTTCTCCCTGCAACGTATGCGAACGATATCGGCATGGTGCTCGAACACTTTGATACGGTAATACTCATGAAAGTCCATAAAGTTTTTGATCAGCTTCTCGAGATGCTTGATGCAGCGGGGCTTACTGATAAAGCCTTATATATTTCGCGGACTGGAATGGATGACGAAGAGGTGGTGCGCGATATCGGCACATTGAGGGGTAAGGAACTCAACTATTTTTCAATGGTGATTATTAAAAAATGAACGGGAACGATCTTCTTCTGTTTAAGCAATGGTTCCAGGGCTACTGTGCTTCTTTCCATACATCGGATGAAGAGGACACGAAAAACCTTGTGCTTAAAGAGGAGCACACGGCACATGTATGCGCTATTATCCTGAAAATAGCCGGCGAGGAATCACTCGGCGCGGGAGACGCCATGATTGCGGAGGCAGCAGCTCTTTTCCATGATGTGGGGAGGTTCCCCCAGTACGCTAAATACAAAACATTCATGGACAGCCTTTCCGTAAACCATGGAGAACTCGGGGCCAGGGAGCTTGCCGGTGCGGGCATACTTAATAAACTTCCTGTGCGTGAGCAGGAAATAATTGCCACAGCGGTAAAATTCCATAACGCCTTCAAGGTACCTGATTTGGGCGGCAGCGATGCGATCATTTTTTTAAAATTGGTCCGCGATGCCGACAAGCTCGATATATGGCGTATATTCAACGAGTATTACAGTACAGACAGCACAAAGGACAAGCCCTCTGCTGTGGGGCTCGGCTTTCCGGATGAGCCCGGATATTCAAGGGAAGTGCTCGACCGCATTTTTAATAAACAACTGATCCCGCTCGCTATGCTCAAAACGCTCACTGACTTCAAACTCACAAAATTATCGTGGGTGTATGATCTCAATTTCAGGTCCTCTCTCAGGATGGCGGTTGAGGACAATTATATAGATAGCGTTGCCGCAGCATTGCCGCAGACAGACGAGATCCGGAAAGCTGTCGAATTTGTGCGCGAATATATCAGGAGCAAACTGGAAGGTAGCCATAATGGCTAAGGTGTATTTTATAGGGGCCGGGCCGGGTGACCCGGAATTGATTACGCTCAAGGGCAGAAGACTTCTGGATACGGCTGATGTAGTGATTTATGCAGGAAGCCTTGTAAATCCCGGGCTTCTGAACGGGATAAAGGCTGAAATCCATAATTCAGCCTCAATGACACTCGACGATACAATAGCAATCATCGAGCGCGCTGTAAAGGCAGGCAAGATGGTTGTGAGGCTGCATACAGGAGATCCCGCATTCTACAGCGCCATATCTGAGCAGATCGAGCGTCTTGTGGAATCGGGAATCGGATACGAAGTCGTCCCTGGCGTCTCGTCAGCAATGGCCGGGGCAGCCCTTCTCGGACAGGAACTCACCATACCCGAAATAAGCCAGACAGTCATATTCACTCGCATTGAAGGCAGGACCCCCGTGCCTGATACCGAACGCCTCGGCTCTCTTGCAAAGCACCGGGCGACCATGGTGATTTTCCTGAGTGCCGGCATGATCGAAAAAGTGAAAGAAGAACTTATGGCAGGATACCCTGCGGACACGCCTGTAGCAGTGGTTGAGAGGGCATCCTGGCCTCAGCAAAAGGTGGTCAGGGGAATGCTCAAAGATATCGTTGAGCTTGTGCAAAATGAAGGTATCAAAAAGACCGCGCTCATCTATGTCGGAGAATCTCTGAAGGCTTCTGTGTTGCCGCTCGGGAAAGAGTCAAAACTGTACAACAAGGATTTCACGCATGAATACAGGAAATAAGGCCGCATTCTATATAACCGACAACGGTCTGAAACTGGCGCTAAGGCTGAAGGAACTATATCCGGAAATCAACATTATCAAATACAGCGACCGGGCGGTGCGCGACTTTTGGGGTACGGGCATGAGCCTGATCTTTATTATGGCTGCGGGTATAGTTGTGAGGACGATAGCGCCGCTGGTCAAAGACAAGCGCACGGACCCCGGTGTTGTGATGATGGATGAAAAAGGTGAGTTCATCACCAGCCTTCTGGGCGGACATCTGGGCGGAGCCAACGGGCTCGCTGCGAGGCTTTCGCAATTTCTGGGGGGCATGGCGGTCATCAGTACAGCATCGGATGTAAACAATATGCCGTCGCTGGACTTGTGGGCGCAGGAACAGGGTCTTGTCATTGAGGAATGGGGGCTTCTTCCGCATGCCGGGACACAGCTCCTTAACAGTGGCACGCTCAAGGTATATACGGAGATACCGGTAGAGTTGCCGGATGTATTTTACAAGGTCGATGACCTCGGTATTGCCGATGTGTGCATAACAAATAAAAAAAACGTATGTCACGCGGACTCGGGCAGCATAAGAGAACAGCTCTATTTGAGGCCGAAAAATCTTGCAGTCGGCATAGGGTGCAACAGCGGGACTGCGGCATCCGAAATAGAAGGCGCGGTAAAAAAGGTCTTTGACGAGCATAATCTCTCACTACTTTCTGTCCGTGTTTTTGCCACTATTGATTTAAAGGCAGCTGAACCCGGACTCATGGATTTTGCCGGAAAATCACGGATAAAGATAGTCACTTTTACTCCTGATGAGTTGAACGGGGTCGCGGGCATAGAAAAGTCGGAGACTGTATTTAAGGCGACCGGCGCCTATGCGGTGTCAGAGGCGGCGGCCCTTATCGCATCAGGGGGCGGTCCACTCATTGTGCCGAAGCAGAAAACCGGAAACGTAACGGTTGCGATAGCGGAAGACAGGCCGGGCTCCGCAAACTGCTATCGCAGCGCCGGCCGCAAAATCTATATAGTGGGTACCGGCCCGGGAAGCATTGAACACATTACGCCTTATGCCAGGGAGGCGATAGGGAAATCCGAAGCCGTCGTCGGGTACGGCGTGTATCTTGATTTGATAACAGATCTGATAAGAGATAAAGAGGTTGTATCTACCGGCATGACTCAGGAGGCAGACCGCTGCAGGGCCGCAGTCGAACTTGCTCTCAGCGGCAAAACCGTTGCAGTGATAAGCGGCGGGGACCCGGGAATTTATGCTATGGCAGGATTGGTGCTTGAGTTATTAAGCGCTCGCGCCACCGCGTCACCGCGTCCCTGCGTCCCTGTTGAGGTTGAGGTCATTCCCGGAATATCGGCGGTGAATGCTGCCGCCTCCAGGCTTGGGGCCCCGCTCATGCACGACTTTGCAGTGATAAGCTTATCAGACAGGCTGACACCGTGGGAGCTTATAGAGAAAAGGCTTGAGGCCGCTGCAATGGCCGACTTTGTTATCGTCCTTTATAACCCCAAAAGCATGGGAAGGCCGGAGCACATCGACAGGGCGCGGGCGATATGCCTGCGATACCGAAGCGCCGAGACCCCGGTGGGCATTGTCAGGGCCGCCATGCGAGAGAATGAAAAAGTGATTGTCACAAACCTTCGCGACATGCTGAATCACGGCATCGATATGCAGACCACGGTGATTATAGGCAATTCCACCACGTTTACATGGAACAACCTTATGATCACCCCGAGGGGATATACAGCTTCAAAGAAACACCAAGGGTCTACGCGCGAATAACCGGAAGAAACTTGCATGGGTGATAAAGCAAGAGCCCGAAAGTTCAGTTACACCCCCTGTTCAATCTTGTATGAGTGCTGACCCCGACCGGTCAGCAGGAAGGGCATCAGCCTCCACCGCCACCGCCCGAAGTACCAACAGAGGGAGCACCATTCCCGCCAATGGAACAGCAGCTGAATGATGATATTTTTTTCTGCACATCGGTAGAGCTGCATTTCGGACACTTTATGCCATTGTTGCCTGCATTTATACTCCTAAGTAACGAAAACAGGTTATTGCATTTTTCACAGTAATATTCGTAAATTGGCACGACAAAAATACCCCCTCAAAGAAAACGTTAATTTAGTAATTTTCGCATGTTATATTTATAAAAGTCAAAATTTGTCAGTCAACCCAAGATCGAGTTCCGGCGCAGCTCCCTTTTTCAGATGGACAAGGCTACTTCCTCCTACTTCCCAATGCCGGGATATGTATACCTCAATCTGTTCCCACTCTCCCCGGTCATTTTTGATCTTCCTGCACTTCATTCAGATCGGAAAAAGCCCGCTGAGTTTTTCGACAGGTCTACCTCATCACTCAGCGCTCTGATGAGTGCCTCTCTGTCCATTTCACAAAATTTGCGTTCGGTAATGTCACGGCATATCTCGACCGCCATTATAGTGTCGCCAGTTTCATCAACGATAGGGCAGGCTTCTATTTCCCATATATTTCCGTCCCCACGCCCGTCATTCTCGAAGGTAACAGACCTGCCTGTCCTAAAAACCTCCTGTGTAACACAGGCTTCGCAGGGTGCTTCACGGTTAAAAATCGCGTTGTAACATAATGAATGCCTGGACCAGTTCAACGGCATCATATGCTTGATTGCCCTGTTGTTATTCATTACGATCCTCATGTCACGGTCTATGACGATCACAGCATAATGTATGGAATTGAGGACTGTTTCGAGAAATGTTTTCATCCTCTTTATTTCCCTGTCGACCTTGCTTTTTGTAAGGGCAGTTTTAATAGTTACGTCCAACTGCTGATCATTAAAGGGTTTAATCAAATATCCGAAAGGCATCGTACTCCCTGCGCGTTCAACTGTATTGTGGTCGGCATGGGCGGTAATGTACACGACAGGCACATCATATTTAGCTCGTATTGTTTCGGTGGCCCGTATTCCATCAATATTTCCTGCAAGCTCTATATCCATAAGAACAAGATCCGGACAGCAGCTTGAGAACGCATTAAAAGCATCTTCTCCGTTAGCAACAACATCGGTAACCTCATACTCCATATGATCAAGCGTCCGTCTTATCCCCTCCGCAATCAACAATTCGTCTTCCACTATAAGTATCCGTTTATTGGCCATTTTATCCTCCCTTTTAATGGAAAAGTTCTGATTTTAATGTCCTTGCGCTAAACGTGAGAAGCGTTTTCAACAATGCTATCAAAGTTTATGCATTAATGCAACTGTTCCGGCAACATACTGTAGCGAGTTGATAAACTGTCCGTATCTGTAGCACATAAACTGTCCGGGTGGTATATGGATAGCAAGGGGGGCTATCCATGAAACGTTCGGCGGTGTTGCAGGAGGTACGGAAAATGAGATTTGAAGAAGGTTATGAGGGCTGGAAGAGTGGACGGCTAACGCAGGAGGAAGCGGCGATGCTCCTTGGTGTCTGTGACAGGACATTTCGGCGATATCTGCTGAGGTATGCGGATAAAGGGATGGAGGGACTTATAGATAAGCGTTTAGGACAAATATCGCATCTGCGAGCACCAGTTGACGAAGTGATGGCGCTATCGGATCTTTATAGAGGACGTTATTATGGTTTCAACGTCAAGCATTTTTTTAGCTGGTATCGCCGAGTTCATCAAGGAAACAGGAGCTACACATGGGTCAAAAACACCCTCCAGGAAAAGGGATTGGTACCGAAAGGGGCACTGAAAGGGGCACACAGGAAAAGAAGGGTCAGGGCTCCCTATATCGGCATGATGCTTCATCAGGATGGTTCCCGGCACCAGTGGGTTCCCGGCAAATTATGGGATTTGATCGTGACGATGGATGATGCCAGCAGTGAACACTACTCGATGTTTTTTGTTAAGGAAGAAGGCACACAAAGCAGCTTTCTGGGTGTAAAAGAGGTTATAGAGCAACACGGGTTGTTTGCTTCGTTGTATACGGATCGCGGAAGTCACTATTGGCATACACCGGAGGCTGGAGGGAAAGTGGACAAATCAAGTCTTACCCAGTTTGGTCGTGCAATGAGCCAACTGGGGATTAAGATGATCCCTGCGTATTCTCCTGAAGCCAGGGGCCGTTCTGAGCGAGCCTTCAGTACCCATCAAGATCGGCTGGTCAAGGAGCTTGCGATGGCGGGCATCACTGGGATGAAGCAGGCCAATGATTATCTTGCCAGTACATATATGCCGGCCCATAATGCCGAGTTCGCCGTTATCCCTCAAGAACCAGAGAGCGTGTTCGTGACTTGGGCAGGCACTGCCTTGGAAGACATCCTATGCGAACAGTATGACCGCACCGTCGGCAATGACAACTGTGTAAAGTTCGATGGACTAAAACTTCAGATCCCGCCAAATCAATATCGTTGCCATTACGTCAGGGTCCAGGTAAGCGTTCATCGTTATCCCGACGGTAGACTTGCTATCTTTCATGGACCGAGAAAACTGGCTGCCTATAACTCTAAAGGAAAGGAGATTGCAATTTGCTCACATGCAGCGGCATAAGCCTTAATAAAACTGAAATCGGTGGACTGCCATGTTCCATGCGCAGCCACCCTGCAGAACCGGACAGTTTATTTGCTCTAAAACCGGACAACTCTATTTGTTGACAACAGTCGATGGGGATGCCGGGTTGTTGTCATCCGGTGAAAGCGCTGCGCCAAGGCACTGTTCATATTCTATAGGATGTTCACTGATCATGCGCTCTTTGGATATTTTCCCTGTGAACATGACTGTGTCCACGGGGAAGACTTCCGGGCTGAAGATCGAGTTGTATATGTGCCAAACCGTGACAAGCAGTATAAGAACAAAAGCTTCATTAGTATGGAGGATTTTCGAGACGGGAATGACCTCGCCGGGAAGGACACGCGTGGCCAGAGTCGGGAACCATAAAATAAGGCCTGTTAAGCCCATCAGGATGCTCCCGGTAAGAATACCCCAATATTCAAATTTTTGCCTGTAGTCGTATCTGCCGCAACGGGCGGGCTTCTCGACCATGCCGGCATAATATTTAAGATTGGTGATTGCATCGCTAAAATCGCATTTCGTGATCATAATAGCTGTGTCCCATTTTCTGAATAGTACGCCTGAAACTGCAACGAGAAGGTGTTGTGCAAGAGTAAGGATCAGAAAGAGACCGCTAATCCGGTGTATTATCCTGACCGCATCAATCCCGCCAAGATGCAGCACAATCCATTGTGAGAGGGCCAGGTCATAATATTTTTGGGCGAACCCGGTTGCCATAAGAAACACAAAGATAACAGCGATGGCCCAGTGCTCAACGATGCGGTACCATGAAAACCTTTTGATATACGGAGCGGGACCTGCAGCAGCGTTCATTGTTCCCTCCTTCAGCGGTCGCTGGCGTAGCGCCACATATGCAGCAAAATTTGCAATGCAATCCCGGCCGCCATCAATATTATAAACGCCTTGCAGGCCAGCTTGACAATATACAGCAGCGGGGCCCTATGCAGGCTCGGCTCATAATGGGAAAGCCAGGCAGCTGGAAAATCTTTATTGGCTCCCGGGTGGCATTTAAGGCATTGCAGGGTCAGCCTGGTTTTAATAATCGCTGTATCACCGCTCACTGTCGAGAGTATGTCATGGGTGCCGTGGCAATCGGTGCAGACTGCTATGGGTCTGCCCGGCTTCATCAGTTTCTCTTTCTGCAGCTTGTAAAAATTAACTGTAATACCGTGAAAATCGGAAAGATAGGTATTCAC
The DNA here is from genome assembly GCA_963784135.1 of Nitrospirota bacterium. Taxonomy (GTDB): domain Bacteria; phylum Nitrospirota; class Thermodesulfovibrionia; order Thermodesulfovibrionales; family Dissulfurispiraceae; genus JADFXI01. Next base: position 55,070 of record CAWAQG010000015.1, read on the forward strand.
CACTTCAGTGGAGAGCCCATATTTGCCTATAATTTCCTTATTGGCGTGGCAGTTGCCGCACATTTCAGGAATATGTTCGCGGTATTCCAGAGTCAGAGGATTGCTTACGCCGTGCGCTTTATGACAATCCACGCAGATTGGCACATCCTGATTATTTTCGTCGAGAAGCGCCTTGCCATGCACGCTTGTCGAATAGATGCTGAATATGACCTGGTGGCATTTTTCACACCTCTTTGCGCTCCGCAGTTTTTCGGTGCGACCTTTCTGTATGGAATGACTGCCGTGACAGTCAGTGCAGACAGGCGCCTTGAGATTCCCCTGGTTGAGCTGGGCAAAGTGAATACTTTCCAGAATTTCCGAGTATTTATCGAAATGGCAGCGCCTGCATGTCTCAGAAGAGGAGATTCGTAAGTCGCGCCTGCTTCCGAACATCCTTTCAGGATGCTCTTTCGATGAAAATCCGAAATGGCAATCGTTAGCAGCTGAGTTCATGATGCACTGAAGACTGAAGTTAGATATCCGTCAATGGCAAGCAATACCGTCTCATCATTTCCAAAACCATATTCAGGTGGCGTGCATGGCATTTCATGCAGTAGTCACTTTCGCTCTTCAGAATTTGCCCCCGCCGTCGGCGTCATCGCATGGGCGCGTGGCAATCGGCGCAAGGAAACGGCGTCCCCTCCTGCTCTCTTTTCGAGCAGAGCAACATGCACGGACCTGGATTTCAGTTGATTATCGTTATGGCAGCGTCTGCAGGTGCGTGAGGATTGTATTCTGAATTGTTCGGCTTTTGAATACTCGTGCCGGATGTTTCTTGTGCCGGAAAACCCGTAATGACAGGAGGAACAGCCGAGGCCGCCGTGGGCAGACATCTGGAACTGCTCGGCGGCAACTAACGCGATATCCGACTTGCCGTCCTGGAATTTTATGACGATCTCCTGTTTGCTGTGGCACTCCAGACATTTTTGCGCCTCAGTGGAAGGGTCACGGCGACACCGGCATATGCCATGCCGCTGATAAGTACAACAGCAAGTGCAATAAGCAGGAGCGTCTGCACGGCCCTTTTTGCCTCCATCGTCCTCCTCCTTGTAATGATGTAATAGCGTACAGCGTAATGCGTTATTGCGCAAGCCCTCAGTTAATCCGTAAACGCGATAAACGCTGTACGCTATAAGGCATCAATGAGACTCCTCATACTCCGGCTCTTCTCTGAGGACGGGAAGCGATTCAGTATCCAGCGGAATATCAGCACGTGAATAGTTGCTATCGCCATAACAACCGACACTTCCTGCCAGGGTGGAATAATATGGTGCAGATGGTCGGGAGGTTCCAGTTGAAAGTAATGATTGCCATATTGAGCCTGTTCAGCAATATCCCAAGCACGGCATAAAAGGCTCCGAACCGCACGATCCCGACGCTCTTTCGTTTGACGCCGTAGGTAAAGACAATGCGCGGCAGAAGGACAAATCCCAGAAGTTCGACAAGAAACCATGCACCATAAGGTGTAGCCAGAAGCGACCAGTTGTCATCGTGGGCAATGCCGATTATTTTAAGTGCAAAATAAATATACATGCCGATGGCTGCGCCTTTTCCCATACCAATTGTGAGACGATCAATACTGCTGAGCAATTCGGGACCGCACTTGCTTTTTAGAAAGCGGACAGCGAGGGTGCTTACCACTATCACCATGGCAAGGGCTGCCGTAGACACTCGAGCTGAGGAAGAATACCGGAGATGTAGGATGAATACCAGAGCGGATGCACCTTGCCTGGAGCGAGCAGATACATTGCTCCGAGAGCTGACTGGTGGAGCGTTGAGAGTATTATGCCGGCAATCGTCATGCCTATAGTCGTCCTTGTTGCCCATCTGCGTACCCTCCTTGACTTCAGCCATTCCAGGATCGCCGGACTGAATTCGAGCAGTTGGACCGTAAGGTAGATCGCCACATGCCATGCCACCAAAAAAAGTACCGAGGCGGTTCCGAATGATATTGCCATGGGATAGTAGATGCGCCAGGGCCTCCCGAGGTCCACGAGAAGATAAATGACCGCAAAGAAATATCCCAGCAAGCCGGTCAAAACGCTAAACGCACAACGGGATGATAGCCTTTGAACCCGAAAATATAGTAAGCTGTTGCCATGACAAACCCTGTTGCCGAAAGAGGGACTCCTCCGAAAAGACCCCAGCCGAGAAAAAGACCCCAGGGATATTCATTTGAGGCTTCGGTCACGGTATAGAGGCCGAAGATAAAGCGAATAACAATAAGCGGGAGCCCAATGCACAGGATGAAGCGGCGATAACATTAAAAGGCGTCATAAGACTTCTTCATATACTCAGGCCAGGTCATTCCCATAAGCAATTTATTCATAAAACGCGATTGGAAGTTTTCTGTATTTAACAACATATCCGTTGCCCATTATTTCACCTCCTGCTTTTTTTCTGAAGCGGGCTTTCTTTAGCTATTTCTTCCCGATGGCGCAACGCAGCATAGCACATGCCGAAAAGTGCCGGCCATACCGTTAAGACAAGAGGGACAGCAGCAAGGAAACCCCTTTGTTTGCTCCACGAGCGGTGTATTAGGCAGATTGGTCGGAAACCCGACTTGCTCAAACGGAACATCTGAAATATACATCCAGCTTGTGCCCCCGACTTCATGCTCTCCATATACATGGTCGATATATCGATCAGGCTGTTTCATAATCTTTTCCCGTGCAATGGTTAATAAGTCATTTCTCTTACCGAAGGTAATCGCCCCTACAGGACAGGCATCAGCACATGCGGGAATGCCTCCTGCTTTGACTCTGCTATAGCACATGATACACTTTACGATTTTCGGCTCCAGGGCGCTTTCATAATCAAAAGCCGGCACATAGAAAGGGCAAGCTGTCATGCAGTAACGGCATCCGAAACACAAATTCTCATTATAAAGGACTGCCCCTTCCGGTGTTTTGGAATAGGCATGTATCGGACAGGCAGTTGCGCATGAAGGCTCAAGACAGTGGTTGCATTGTATTTTGCGGTATACCGGCTTATCAGGATCTTTGGGGTTTTTATACTGATTGACCACTGTGTAAGCTGATGTGGTAGGCCTCCTTTTTTCATTAAAGACGGACTTGTCGTCAAAGGGGACCTTGGGCGCGGGAAGGTTGTTCTGTTTATTGCAGGCTGCCTCACAGCTTCTGCATCCTACGCAGGCTGAAAGATCGGTAAGACAGCCGAAACTGTCAGGCCAGCCTTCAAATTCCTTTGAATCGGCCGCTGTCGGGCAGCTTCCGACAAGCGCCGCGCCGCCAATGACCGTAATAGTGCCCAGAAATTTTCTTCTGGTCAATTTGACATTGCCGATTGAAGGCTCCGCCTCAAGGGGCGTATCCTCCGGCTTTTTGGGTATGTGTGCCATAGTTTATCCTCCTGACTGAAGATTCGTTGTTGCGACGTTATCTTTTTGCGTGACACATCCCGGCACAGGCCTTTGGGTCGGTACCGACATCCGCCATACCCTTGTGGCATTGAAAGCATTTAATATGGTAAGCAACCTTTAATCCGGGCATTCCCGGGTTCGACCGCTCAAAAGTAGTGTGGCAATTCCTGCAGGCGGTAAAAGTTTTGGTGATGCTGTTCCTAAATTGCTCCGGGGAAATGTCATGGCACTCCTTGCAGGGAAGTGAAGCGTTGGTCCCATGCTGGTGATGGCAAGTCCCGCAGTTACCTGCAAGTCCTGTATGTTTCGCATGATCGAAGCGCACCGCTTCATATTTGTTCATTAAGCTATCAAGCATCACTATATCAGGGCTTTTTGCAGGGGCCGCCTGCAGTAATGAAGCAATAGAAAGGCAGGCAAACAGCAAAATCAGGGATAATGTATTTTTCATATATATCCTCCCTTGATCGGTCCCGATATAATCCGGCGTTCACCGCTCGATATACCGGAACTGATCAGTTTGTGATGATTACCGGGCTTCACAGCTTTGCATTTTTTTCCTCTTTCTTTTTTTTATCTTCCTGTTTTCCAGACAGGTATGCTTCCAGCGGCCTCCATCCGAAGGATGCCTCCCTGCCTGCAAAACCCAATACACCATTAATAACGGACAACGAGAGGGCAACCAAAAAAGCGACCGGCAGGATAGCGACATACGCTAACCCTATAAAGGGCGCCGCTATTATCCTTTTTACAGAAGCGAATAATTGGCCGGATCCCGCAGTTTTGATATACTCGATATCCTCTTTCCCAGCCTGCACCACAGTACCGAACGGTTTTGCCTTCAGAACTTCATTAAGGATAAGGAATCCTGCAATGAAGGCTATTGAAGCAACGTACTCAACTCCCTTGATATGCGTTACAAAATCAAATAGTGTATGCATGTGTTCCTCCTTTCGTCTGTCATTCGTTTAAGTTCCTGCCTGGCTTATTCCAGGGCTGTCACGTACTGTCCTTTTTCTTTTTCTTTTTCCCCGCCAGATATGCTTCCGACGGCCTCCATTCGAAATAGGCAAGGCTTCTTGCTATATTCCATGCCTTTCCGAGCACTTTTCCGCCAAGCGTAACGATTATTGCCGCTACCGATATGAACGGCAGAAAAACAACGTAAATCAATCCGACTACCGGCCCAAGCAGCAGGGCAACCGCCTTTTTACCAATTGATGCGTCCTCCCGGTATGTAAGCATTTTCCATTCACCTCCTTTCCTTTAAGTTCTCCTCTTGATTCAAGAATAGCAAACCAAAAACAGGAGCACAACTGGTAAAACATCCTATTTTGGCAACAATTTTGTCTTAGTTCTTTAAATAAATGAGAGGAAATGGAGATAACGGCTTGACTATGGAGAGACTATTACTGGACCATGCTTTCCGAGATTCTGACAAGGTCGAAAGGCGGGGCATCAATAGCAACGGCGATTCGATAACGGCCCTCGAGCCACGTCATGCGGCTGCAGGTCTCATTGTGCCCGCAGGCGCCAACTTCGAGAATCGCCTGTCGACCCTTCATTTTAAATGCAGTGCGCTCATTAATTTGTATCATACGGGGGAAACCGTCGGGAACAGAAGCTGTTGCGCTGAACTGACAAATGACCAGAGCATCCGGCTTGCCGTTTACACGCCTGAACTTCATTATGACCGATGTAAACGGTTTTGTCTGGGCTATAATCTCGTAAGGGGGCCATACATACTGCTGGGGGAAAAAAGACGGCACAAAAACTTCCTTTAATTTGAGCTTTGTTTTGACTTCTTCTATACTGGAGTATCTCCTCACTATTCCTTTTTCGATGTATAAGGGAAGCCAGTTAAAAAGCCACAGAAAGGCCGTCAAAGCAACAATGACGCTGAAAAAAAGGAGAATATTCCGAATATGTTTCTTCATACCGGTCCTCGTGTGGTCATACAACGAAGTAATTGATTATGATGTTAGCAATTGAGGCGGCCATGAGTTTTCCCCAGTGCGCTCCAGCGGATTGCGCCACCCCTCCTTCAATCCTTTTGATTCTCCTTTCAACATGCACGTTACCGTCCTGCTGTGCGACAAATGCGCCATTCTTGCGCCTGTCGGTATGGACCTCAGGCTTATAATAGAGTTTCTTCAGGGTTTCTGCAAGGGCGTAAGGATTTTTTGTTGAAGCGATCGCCATGTCATCGCATATTTTCTCTTCGTCCATGACTATGCGCCTGAACACCAGCAGGACAACAGGATTGAAAAACAGCAGCATCCTTAAAAAAAAGACAATAATCAGCAATGGCCGTTTATTTCTCAATATGTGGGCGTTCTCATGGGCAATAGCCCCTTGCAGTTCCTCAACGGTAAGTGCCGCAATAATGCCGGTTGATAAATGAATTGACGGCCTTTTCCCTGTCCGTGCGAAAAGGATGGGATGTTCATTGACGGTAATATAAAAATCCGGTATATCCTGGGTCTCACAGTTGAAACACCCGAAGTTCCGGACAATTTCCGATTGGTGGTCCAGTTTTTCCCAGCCGGACAGTGTCTGGTCCGATCCCGCCGTATGTTTTATAATCGGGACCAATTCCTGAAAAAGGAACACTAAAGAGGTGAACACCAGTAAAAGAGTGAACAAAAGACCAAGAGGAATGGTATTCCATAATTCCAGGTCAAGCCAACGGCTGCTGTCAAAGAAGGTTCCAAGCCTGAATGCGATGTCCCCCCGTTCCGGGTCCATCAGTTGATAAAAAGGGAAGGAACAGAGAGCAGTAAAAATAATAAAAATACGGAAACGCTGCCGTATCAAAGGATTGTGGATATCCCAGATATGAATTGCCCTGTCCACAATGAGCATTGCGATAAACGCGTGCAGGCAGGACTGAGTCATATACATGCCGAAAAAAGAGGTCAGAAAAGAGGAAAATGCAGTTTTCATTGTCTAATCGGGGCTTTCCATAATAACCCTGGTTTTCAAAAGCATAACAGTTACACATATCATTATTCAAGGAATCGAATATGCGAAAAAGGTACTTTTCAGCCTGCTGCATGTTAAACATGTTAAAATAGTAAAACTATCTTTGGAGCTTTGGAGGGAAATATGTTAAGCATGAAGTCCGTGGAACCAATACAGCTTACGCTTGATGCGCGGTTCAAGTTCAAATGTCATAAAGGGATAGGATGCTTTACAAAATGCTGCAGCAATATCGACATTCTGCTCACGCCATACGATATTATCAGGCTGAAAAATAGACTGGGAATTTCATCCGGCGAGTTCCTTGAGCGGCATATACTTATCGAAATCGACGAAAAGACCTCACATCCGTTTGTATTTCTCAAGATGAATGCGGACCCAAGCCGGAGCTGTCCATTTATAACTCAGGAAGGATGCACAATTTATTCAGACAGGCCTGCAAATTGCAGGTACTATCCTGTGGGGCAGGCATCACTGAAAAAAATGGACGACAAGATCAAAATGGCCGTCACTGAGGAATTTTATTTCTTTGTAAAAGAAGAACACTGCCTCGGTTTTAAAGAAGCTGACGAATGGACGGTGCGGGACTGGAGGGACAACCAGGGGGTCGACATCTACGACGATATGAACAGGGGATGGAAAGACATCCTCTTCAGGAGGAATCTCCCCGGGAATACGCTTGACGACAAAAAGCAAAAGGCGTTCTACATGGCATGCTACGACGTGGACAGATTCAGAAGGTTTGTCTTTGAAAGCAAATTCCTCGATATGTTTGATATTGATGATAAGAGGCTCGAAAAAATCAGGAACGATGAATTGGAAATAATGAAATTAGGATTTGATTATACGAAATACATCCTGGGAATCGAGGAAACGCTGAAGAAGAAAGCTTAGTACGTGGGGCTTGGCGTTATAACGCTGTGCGCTCATCGCTATAACGCGCCTTCAACTGTCCGCATGCCGCCGATATATCCTGCCCTTTGCTCTTTCTGATGATAGCGGTAATATGTGCATTCAGCAGAATATTCTGAAACTCCAGCACACTCTTTTCATCAGGCCGCTCAAATTCCGAGCCGGTATAAGGGTTGAACGGGATTAGATTCACCTTTGACGGTATCCCTTTTAAGAGATTTTTAAGCCTCTTTGCATCCTCCCGTGTGTCGTTGACATCTTTTAAAAGAACATACTCAAAGGTGATCCTCCCCCGTGCCGGAAGAGGAAATTTGCGGCATGCGTCAAGCAACGCCCTGAGCGGGTATGTCCTGTTCACCGGCATGATGGAATTCCTAACAGCATCGGTCGTAGCATTGAGCGAAACCGCAAGTTTGACCTTCGGAGCTTTGATTGCGAGTTCAGGGATTTTGGGCGCTATGCCTGATGTAGAAAGGGTGATTCTCCTGGGAGAGATTTTAATCCAGCCTGTTATTCTCCAAAGGGCCTCAACAACATTATCGAAATTGGCCAGCGGCTCTCCCATTCCCATGAAAACGATATTGGTAATCTTTCGCGGCCCAATCATGCGGCCTGCGGAAATGACCTGGTCGGCGATTTCATGGGGCTGGAGGTTCCGTTTAAGCCCCATTGTGCCGGTAAGGCAAAACCTGCAGCCCATGGCGCACCCGGACTGAGAGGAAATGCAGAGAGTCAGCCGGTCTTCATCTGGAATAAACACGCTTTCGATGCTTTCGCCGTCTTCGAGACCGAAGAGGAACTTTTCCGTTCCGTCCCCGGAGATCCGCCGGTCAAGCAGCTCAAGATTGCTTATATAAGCCTTTCCCGCAAGCCTTTCCCGCAGTTCTTTCGAGAGTTCGGTGATGTCTGAAATAGAACGGGCATTCTTTTCGTATATCCAGTGCAGAAGCTGCTTTGCCCTGAACGCAGGCAGCCCGGATTCTTTTATGAAGGATGCCAGTTCCTGTTTTGAGAGGGCTTTGAGGTCAACTTTAGACATCAGATATTTTCAAGATGCCTTTTCAAGACGTTCTGCTACCCAGACTTTTATAATTGACTGCCGGGGGACTCCCAATCTTCTGGCTTCTTTATCCAGCAAGTGAATCATCCACACAGGGAAGTCAACATTTACCCTCTTTTGTTCCTGTTCCGGTCTTCTTGCCTTCGTTAAATCAAGGTGCTGGGAAATATCCTCGCCTTCATCAAATTTCTTTTCAAGTTCTTTAGCTTTCATATATATCAACCTCCTCTTTTCTGGACCTCCGCACCGAAATAAGTCGAACTTTTTCGCTTCGATAAGTAATTATTGCAGACCAGTACTTTTCTGAGATCTTCCCGATTACCAAAAATCTCTCTTCGTCACTGGTCTTCAGCGGAATCTCGATAAAGTCCGCATCATGCCATATTTCCTGGGCTGCATAAAAATCGATGCCGTGTTTCTTCTTGTTGCTTTCACTTTTGTTGGTATCAAACTCATACTCCATAATATAATTATTATACCTTAAATATACCTACAGTCAATAAATAGTTGCTTACATAAACGGTTAGATGCTAACGACTTAGTTACGAGGCGTGCTGCCTTATTCTGTCATCCCGGCTTGTCCGGGATCTATCCGGGCAAGTCGAAAAACGATTCCGGACAAGCCGGAATGACAACTTATTTTAATGTCCCTTTGTGAGCTCCAGATCATGGGGATTCCTGATAAAAACATCGGGAACGACAAGCTCAGACTTTTACAAGAGTCTACATTAAAAAAGGGGGCCATATGGCCCCCTTTTCACGATATAGTATACCGGTTGCCTTACGTCCCCATCTCCCAGCTTTGCAGGTATTTCTTCTGCTCCGGGGTAAGGGTGTCTATTGAGATGCCCATTGCTTTCAGTTTAAGCCGGGCTATTTCCTTGTCTATCTTTTCCGGTACGCCGTAAACCTTTTTTTCGAGTTTCTTTGCATTCTTTACCATGAATTCTGAACACAATGCCTGGTTTGCAAAGCTCATATCCATGACCGCTGAAGGATGGCCCTCGGCAGCAGCGAGATTGATAAGCCTTCCCTCTCCGAGGAGGTATATCCTTTTGCCGTTTCGGAGCGTAAACTCTTCCACAAAATCCCTCATCATCCTCCTGGCCCTGGACATCGCGGCAAGACTTTCGATGTCGATCTCGACATTGAAATGGCCGGTATTGCAGACAATGGCGCCGTCTTTCATAACGGAAAAACATTGCTTCGAAATGACCTTGAGGTCCCCGGTCGCAGTGACGAAAATGTCACCTATCCTCGCTGCCTCCAGGACAGGCATTAATTCAAACCCGTCCATTGTCGCTTCAAGGGCTTTTAACGGGTCTACCTCTGTAATAATGACCCTTGCACCGTGGCCTTTTGCTCTCATGGCAACACCCCTGCCGCACCAGCCGTATCCGGCCACTACAAAGACTGAGCCTGCAATCAGCCTGTTCGTCGACCTTATTATCCCATCCATAGTGCTCTGCCCCGTGCCGTAACGGTTGTCAAAAAGGTGCTTTGTAAAAGCATCGTTTACTGCAACTATGGGATACCGGAGCGCGCCGCTTTCCGCCATTGCCTTCAGCCGTATAACACCCGTAGTAGTTTCTTCGGTGCCTCCGATAACTCCATCCAGCAGGTGTTTGGCATCTTTATGAAGCGTTGAAACCACGTCGGCCCCATCGTCCATAGTTATCTGCGGCTTAAGGGCCAGGGCATCCTTGATATGCCTGTAATATGTTTTTGTATCTTCCCCTTTGATGGCAAAAACGGAAATGCCTGAATTCTTCACGAGCGATGCCGCCACATCGTCCTGCGTACTGAGCGGGTTGGAAGCGCATAGTGAAATTTCGGCCCCCCCTGCCTTAAGTGTCTCCATAAGACTTGCCGTCTCGGTGGTGACATGAAGACAGGCTACTACCCTTATTCCCTTAAGCGGCTTCTCCTTGCCGAATCTTTCTGTAATGCTCTTTAATACCGGCATTTCCTGGGCAGCCCACTCTATCCTCAGCTTCCCTTTCTTCGCAAGACCGATATCCTTTACATCGTACTTTGCCATGTATCCTCCTTAGATCCCCGCCTGCTTCTTCAGGGTCTCCGCCATATCGGTATGTTCCCAGGTAAACTCTTTTTCAGTCCTGCCAAAATGCCCGTATGCTGCGGTTTTCTTGTAAATAGGTCTCCTCAGGGAGAGCTTGTCGATTATGCCTTTCGGCGTCATGTCAAAATTTTTCACTATCAGCTCTGAAATTTTCTTATTCTCGACCTTGCCGGTACCGAAGGTATCTACAAATACCGATACAGGCTGGGGCACGCCTATTGCATAAGCGATTTGTATCTCGCACCGGGATGCGATGCCTGAAGCGACAATATTCTTTGCGATATACCTTGCCATGTACGAAGCAGACCTGTCGACCTTTGAGGGGTCCTTTCCAGAGAAGCAGCCTCCTCCGTGGCTTCCCACGCCGCCGTAAGTATCCACAATTATCTTCCTGCCGGTCAGACCCGTATCGCCCTGTGGCCCACCGATAACAAAACGGCCCGTCGGGTTGATATGGTAAACAACATGCTCTTCATCGAGCAGTTCGGGAGGGATAACAGGTTTAATTACTTTCTCAATAATATCTTCCCTCATTTCCTTCAATGTAATATCCGGACTGTGCTGGGACGAAATGACGATGGTGCGCACTTTATACGGCTGCCCGTCCCTGTATTCGATTGAAACCTGGGATTTGCCGTCAGGGCGGAGATAACTGAGGACATCTTTCTTCCTAACTTCAGCAAGCTTCCTGGTCAGTTTGTGGGCGAGCATGATGGTCATAGGCATCATTTCAGGAGTTTCGTCACAGGCGAAACCGAACATCAGCCCCTGGTCACCGGCGCCGCCGACATCAACCCCCATGGCGATATCCGTCGATTGTTTGTCTATAGAGGTGATAACGGCGCAGGTTTCATAGTCAAACCCGTATTTGGCCCTTGTATATCCTATTTCCTTAATAGTTTCCCTCACGATGTCAGGTATATGAACATAGCAGCTTGTTGTAATTTCTCCGGCAACGAATGCCATCCCCGTAGTTACAAGACATTCGCAGGCAACACGCGCGGTCTTGTCCTGTGCGATTATTGCATCCAGTATTCCATCAGATATCTGGTCTGCGATTTTATCAGGATGTCCCTCTGTAACAGACTCTGAAGTAAACAAATAATCTCTACCATTTCCCATGGCCCACCTCCAGCGTTATATATGAGAACGAACTGCTATCAAAGTCAGGATTTTTATAATATCACCGATCGGCGCACAATACAATAGTCTATTGCACCTGTTTAATGAGCTCCTCTGCGATTTGCACTGCGTTTAACGCCGCTCCTTTTCTCAGGTTGTCCGAGACAATCCACATATTGATCCCTTTTTCGATAGACTCGTCCTCCCTGATCCTGCCGACATATACATCGTCCTTGCCGGCTATTTCAACGGGAAGAGGGTACACATTTTTTTCCGGGGCGTCAAATAGTGTAATACCGGGGGCGTTAGAAAAAAGCTCGCGGACCTCCTGCGGGGTGATTTTTATTTTCGTCTCTATGTTAAGCGCTTCGGAATGTCCCCTGAAAACAGGCACACGGACCGTTGTAGCCGTTAGTTTTATCGAATCGTCGCCCATAATCTTGCAGGTCTCGTTGACCATTTTCATCTCTTCCTTTGTGTAGCCGTTTTCCAGAAATTTATCGATATGGGGCAGCACATTGAATGCTATCTGGTGCGGATAGACATTACACTGGATCTCCCTGAAACTGAGCAGGTCCGTTGTCTGCTGGAGGAGTTCATCCATCGCTTTTTTGCCTGTCCCCGAGACCGCCTGAAAGGTGGTCACAACCACCCTGCTTATTTTTGCGGCGTCGTGAATGGGCTTCAGCGCCACGACCATTTGTATAGTCGAGCAGTTAGGGTTCGCAATAATGCCTTTATGCCACTTAAGGTCATGAGCGTTGACCTCAGGCACCACAAGCGGTACCGCGGGGTCCATCCTCCATTGACTGGAATTGTCCACGACAATACATCCTGATCGCGCCGCAATGGGAGCCCATATTTTCGAACGCTCGGCTCCGGCAGAGAAAAGCGCAATATCGATGCCTTTGAATGAATTTTCGTTGAGGGTCTCGACAGCGATGTCCTCGCCGTTGAATTCGAGTGTGTTCCCTTCAGATCTTTCCGAAGCAAACAGCCTCAGTTTATCCACCGGAAATTTTCTCTCCTCAAGCACCGCAATCATCTCATTGCCCACCGCGCCCGTTGCGCCAACCACGGCTACTGCATATTTCCCTTTTTTCTTTAACATCTCCATGCTCCTTATTTATTCCCGCTCACATATTTAGCTACCAAATCTCCCACCCCGGTTGTGGAATACCCCATCTTCCCCGCAGCCTGGCTCTTCATTTTCTGCATCACTGCCGTCATAGCTGTCTCTATTGACTGTGCAGCCGCTGCTTCGCCGAGGGTATCGAGCATCATCATCGCAGCTCCGATTGCCGCCATGGGGTTGATCACGTTCTGGCCGGCATACTTCGGAGCACTGCCGCCCATCGGCTCGAACATTGAAACACCCTCAGGGTTGATGTTCCCGCCGGCCGCCACTCCAAGCCCGCCCTGTATCATGGCGCCAAGGTCGGTGATGATGTCGCCGAAAAGATTTTCAGTGACAACCATGTCGAACCATTCGGGGTTTTTCACGAACCACATATTCGCGGCATCCACATGATTGTAGTCGCGCTTGAGTTCAGGGTATTGCTTTGATCCCATCTCTTCAAAAGCGCGGTACCAGAGGTCCCCGCAATGAGTAAGCACATTCCTCTTGTGGACGAGCGTGATAGGTTTCCCGGCATACTTCGGGTCCTTCGCGTTGCGCATCTTCTTGAGCTCGAATGCATACTTCAGACAGCGGTCCACCGTGCGGCGGTCATACACCATCAATTGAGTGGCGATCTCATCCTGAGTGCCGATGCGCGTCACTCCGCCATGTCCGGTATAGATGCCGCTGGAGTTTTCACGAATAACCACAAAATCGATGTGCTCCGGCCCCTTGTCCTTCAAAGGTGTATCCACGTTGGGGTAAAGCTTCACAGGACGGAGATTAATGTATTGATCGAGAGCAAAGCGTATCTTGAGGAGAATCCCTGTTTCGAGAATGCCGGGTTTTACCTTCGGGTGGCCGATAGCACCAAGAAATATCGCGTCGAACTTCCTGAACTCGTCAATCGCACTGTCGGGGAGTGTCTCGCCGGTCTTTAAATAGCGCGCGCCGCCAAAGTCGAATTCCTCGAGCTCGAGCTTGAACCCGAACTTTGCCGAAGCAGTGTTGAGGACCTTTAGTCCCTCGGCCACTACCTCCGGGCCTGTCCCATCCCCCGGTATTACTGCTATGCTGTAAGTTTTGCTCATGCTGCTCCTTTCATCCGCCTCTTTGTCCACTCGATCAACCCGCCGGCGCCTATCAACTCCTGCATAAACGGCGGAATCGGATTTGCGGTATATTTTTCGCCGGTAGCGAGGTTCTTAATAATTCCCTTATCAGCATCGATTTCTATCATTTCACCTTCCCTGATTTTCTCCGAGGCCTCTTCAGACTCAAAGATCGGGAGCCCTATATTGAAGGAGTTGCGGTAGAATATCCGTGCAAAGCTCCTTGCAATAACTGCCTGGATCCCGGCAGCCTTTATGGCAATAGGCGCATGCTCCCGAGAAGAACCGCACCCGAAGTTTTTTCCGGCAACTATGATGTCGCCTGCCTGTACTTTTGCAGGAAATCCCTTATCGGCATCCTCCATGACATGGCGGGCAAGTTCACCAGGATCGGATGTATTAAGATATCTGGCCGGGATAATCGCATCAGTATCAATATCGTTCCCAAACCTCCAGACCTTTCCTTTAAGAAGCATGTCAAACCTCCTCATTGTGCCTCAATTCATAAATACGGTTGCATTCGATCGCCGCTGCATCCGCTCCAGCTTCGTTGCACTCCTTCGACGTACGCAACGCGGTACGCCTCAGTCAATGCGCCTTGCCGGCACGGCGCATCGACGCTCTCGGTGCGATACCGTATTTATGAACTGAGGCACGAATCAATTGCTTTTTCAAAACTTATTGTAATAAACTTTCTATTATACCGTGACTGTCAATAATTTTCTATGAAAAAAGTAATCCTCCTCCTCGGCCCCACCGGCGTCGGTAAAACAGCAGTGTCCCTCCTCCTGGCTGAAGCCCTGAATTCGGAAATCATAAGCGCCGATTCCATGCAGATTTACAAACATATGGACATAGGGACAGCCAAACCATCGGCTGAGGAACAGCGGCTGGTAAAACACCATATGATCGATGTGGCAGAGCCGTGGGAATCATACAGCACAGGGGCCTATGTCAACGATGCCGGACCCATCATCGATACGCTTCTTGAAAAAAAACGCGTCCCCGTCATCGTCGGCGGCACCGGTTTATATATAAAGGCCATGACACGCGGCATATTCAGCGGCCCGTCCGCTGACTGGGGAGCAAGGAACGAACTGCTCCATAAGGAGGCTGCCGACCCCGGCTCACTTTACGCATGTTTGAAAAGCACGGACCCCGCCGCAGCAGAAAAGATAATGCCCGCCGACACGCGAAGAATCGTCAGAGCACTCGAAGTATGTGAGAAAAGCGGTCGGAAAATGTCAGAATTGCGCGAGGAGTTAACAAAACCTTTTCCGTATGCGTTCATCAAAATAGGACTTGCCAGAGACCGAAAAGAACTCTATGAGTTGATCGACAGGCGCGTTGATGCCATGATAGCTCAAGGGCTCGTGGATGAGGTGACGAGAGTTATGCGCCTGATAAAAGCAAATGTCGATAGTAAGGCTTTAGGCGAATCTTTGCCCATTGCCTGTTCTTCCTTGCAGGCAATAGGCTACAAAGAAATAGCAATGCACCTGAATGGCGAACTGGGCCTTGATGAAGCAATCAACCTTATCAAGCAAAGGTCACGCAACTATGCCAAAAGGCAATTCACATGGTTCAAAAAAGAGGAAGGCATCCGGTGGGTGGATATATCCGGTGTATTTGATCCTAATGACATTTTCCAAAAAATAAAAGAAACGGTCCCATCTCTTTTATAAAGAATGTCCCCGATATGTTTTGCTCTTCTTCAGCGTATGTTCTTTAAGTGCTTCACTCTGCACCGACAGCAATTTTCAGAGCACCATCCAATTCCTGCATTTTCTCGGGGGATAGTGAACCTATAAAATGAGTGAGCGAACTCTTGAGCATACTGACGAGCTCGTCACAATGAATGCTGCTTTCATGTTTCAGGCCCTCATGCGTACCGATTTTCACCTGGGTGGAAAGGCCGTCATAAGTCGAATATACAGGCGCGCATATAACCGTTGAAAAACGTGAATCGATTACTACCTGCCTGCTGACTACTGCAAAAACTCGGAACCTTTTCGGGTCTCGAGGAGAACCTTTATAAACCCTGTACAAGTCCCCCCGGTTCATATCTCGGCTTGGTAAGATAGTACGTCTTCCGTCTCTTTATTTAACCGTTCGGCCTTCTTGTTAAGAATAGCGAGATCTTTGCTGTCCCGCTCCTTTTGCAGCCGTCTTTCAATGAAGTCCCTCACAGCTCTTTCGATAAACTCGGATCGGGTGTGACAAATGCCGGCAGACGCATCAATATACCTGATAATATCCTCCGAAAGGGTTATAGATGTCTTTACTTTCATACTACTAATATATTCTCACCCTTATTGAAAAGTCAAATGTAGGTAGTGGTCTCAATAAGATGATTAATCGAGCGACTAAGCACCTTTATCCTGTCATTCCGGCTTGTCCGGAATCGTCCTTTGATGGTAGTATTGGGGCATGACAGAGAAAACCCACGGATTTGAGGAGAGAATAAGGGGAACGGCATTTGAGCTCTTTACAGCCCTGAAGGATGAGAGGCCTGCCATCTTTGACAAAAAGGGATGGACGGGCAGGATTATAGAATGGGCCATGAGAGACGATGATTTTAAAATCAGGCTCCTGAGGTTCACTGATGTCCTGCCTTCTCTGAAAAGCGATGTGCTTGTTCTCCGGCTGTTCAGGGAATATTTCAGCGATATTACAGATGTCCCTTTGATTGTGCTGCACGGGATGGAGCGTCTTTCGAGAGGAAGTGCAGCACCCAGGATTATCGCCGCTATCATCAGGAACTCGGTAAAAGCGCTTGCCACACAGTTTATTGCCGGCTCGGACCCGAAAGATGCTTTAAAATCTTTGCGCATGCTGAGAGAAGCCGGCGCCGCATTGAGCATCGACCTCCTCGGCGAAGCAGTGGTGAGTGACATCGAAGCAAGCCAATATGCAACCCGGTATCTGGAAACTCTGGAATTCCTTGCGCCTGCATTAACAGCGCGGCAAGGCGATCAGTCCCGAGGAAACAAAATAGACATTTCTCTGAAGATATCCTCATTCTATTCTCAAATAGAGCCCCTGAACTGGGAAGGCTCAATTGAAAAGGTCAAAGACGGTCTGAGGCCGGTGTTTGAAAAGGCAAAAGCACTCGATGCCTCTATAACCTTTGATATGGAGCATTACCACCATAAAGACCTTACTATCGCCATCTTTAAAAGTGTCCTCGATGAATACAAAGATTTTCAATGGGCGGGAATAGCCCTTCAGGCATATCTCAAAGATACGAGAGAAGATATCCTTTCTCTTCTGAGCTGGGCAAAGCACAACAATCGCCGTATTACTGTCCGGCTGGTGAAGGGGGCCTACTGGGATTATGAAATCGCAATAAATCGACAGAGGGGATGGCCGGTCCCTGTCTTTCTAAAAAAAGACGAAACAGACCGCAATTATGAAGAGCTTACAAGGTTGCTATTTGAAAATGCCGAATTCGTATATCCCGCCATTGCCACGCACAACATAAGGAGTATAAGCAATGCCATTACTCTGGCTGAAGACCTGGGCCTCGACAAAGGGCGCTTCGAGTTCCAGACCCTCTACGGCATGGGTGAGCCGATAAGGAGGGCGCTAAAGCAAAGACCTGTCAGGGTCTATTGTCCGGTTGGCGAACTCATCCCGGGGATGGCATACCTCGTGAGAAGAATACTTGAGAACACCTCCAATGAATCTTTTCTCAGGAAGTCTTTTGCCGAAGGGCTGTCATTCGAGGAGCTTGTACGGTCCCCTGACCCTCAAGGTGACATGCCGGGAGAAACAGAAGAGCCATTTGGAAACGAGCCGGGTACAGATTTCTCCAAAGCCGAAAACAGGCAGAAAATAGGGGATGCCTTAATCACGGTAAGAAAAAAACTCGGGGGAACATATTCTCTTTTCATAGGAGACAAGGAAGTCTTTTCCGAAATCGAGACGCGCTCGACAAACCCGGCAGAGCCTGGTGAAATAGTGGGCAGAATATCCTCTGCTTCCCGAACTGATGCTGAAGAGTCAATCAGGCAGGCGATAACAGCGTCTGAGTCCTGGAGAAAAACTTCACCCGAAACCCGGGCCGGATATTTGCTGAAGGCTGCGGAGGAAATGAGAAAAAGGAGATTCGAGCTCGCAGCGCTGGAGGTATATGAGGTAGGGAAGTCCATTATTGAAGCTGACAGCGATGTTGCCGAAGCAATCGATTATCTGGAGTACTATGGCCGACAGATGATGGATATTGCAAGGCCGAGGTTTCTCGGGCGCTATCCTGGAGAGGAAAACGAATACCTCTACGGGCCGAAAGGAATAGGAGTGGTTATCTCTCCATGGAACTTCCCTCTTGCCATCCCTGCGGGGATGGCATCTGCGGGAATTGTCACCGGGAATTGCGTTATCCTGAAACCGTCAGGCCTGTCACCTGTGACAGCTTGGCAGCTTGTTGAAATTTTCAGGTCGACAGGACTGCCTACAGGTGTACTGCAGTATTTGCCGGGTCCGGGGGCAGAAATCGGGGAATTCATGGTCTCCCATCCGGATGTGGACTTTATCGCTTTTACAGGATCGAAGGATGTGGGCCTCAGAATTATCAGACTTGCCGGAGATACACACGAATCTCAGGCCAATGTGAAAAGGGTCATTGCTGAAATGGGCGGCAAGAATGCCATCATTATTGATGAAACAGCCGATCTTGATGAGGCGATAAAGGGCGTCCTGATATCCGCTCTCGGATATCAGGGGCAGAAATGTTCTGCGTGCTCGCGGGTCATTGTCTTGCAGAGCGTTTACGGCGATTTCTGTGCGAGGCTGAAAGAGGCAATGAATAGTGTCAAAGTCGGACCTCCCGAAGACCCGGCGACATTTATGGGTCCGCTTATCGATAAAGAGGCCGTGAAAAAAGTGCATGGATTTATAGAGAAGGGAAAGGAGGAAGGGAAGTCCTTGCTCATTAAAGAAGGAGATGCGGGATACTATATAGGGCCTGTACTTATTGAGGTGGGTCCCGACGCCACTATAGCTCGCGAGGAGATATTCGGTCCCGTGGTTTCAGTAATAAACGCCGCTGACATAGACGAGGCTATAACTATCGCCAACAGCACCAAATATGCTTTGACAGGAGGGATTTTCTCGAGAAGTCCGGCCGCTATACGTAAGGCAAAAGATGCGTTCCGCGTCGGCAACCTCTACATTAACAGAAAGATCACAGGCGCACTTGTCGGGAGGCAGCCCTTCGGCGGATTCGGCATGTCAGGGATTGGCTCAAAAGCAGGAGGACCCGATTATCTATTTCAATTCATGGACCCTAAAACCATAAGTGAAAATACTATGCGAAAGGGTGTGGCGCCGTCTGATTTGCCTGAGCGGATTGTTTAGTGCAGTTGAAACTCCCCCCTTTTGCTCGATCCCTCAAGCCGGCTTGTTAACTGCCAAGGAATTATAGATGAATGTACAATTTTCATCCTCATTGTGCTGTGATACAATTTAGTCATGCCTGAACTGAGAATCGGCTGCAGCGGATTTAATTACCGGCACTGGAAAGGGACTTTTTATCCTTCTCATCTGCCGCAGAGGAAATGGTTTGAGCATTACTGGACGGCCTTTAATACAGTTGAATTGAATGTCACATTTTACAGACTTCCGCTTGCCGGTACATTTGACAAGTGGCATGACGAAACTCCTGCTGACTTTGCATTCTCATTAAAAGGCAGCAGGTATATTTCGCATGTGAAAAGGCTTTTGGACCTTAAAGAGCCTTTGGAATTATTTTTTAAAGGGGCCTTGCGGCTAAAAGGAAAATTAAAGGTTGTCCTTTGGCAATTCTCTCCGGGGTTTAAAATCGAAATTAAAAGGCTGAAAAATTTTCTTGAATTGCTTCAGGCATACCCTGTCGGAAACACCCTTGAATTCAGGCACGAAAGCTGGATAACCGACGAAGTAACTAATCTTTGCAAAAAATATAATGCAAATCTCTGCATGGCTGACTGGCCTGAGTTCATTGAAGATCTGCCTGTGACCTCTGATTTTGTTTACATAAGGAGGCACGGTAAAGGCGGCAGCTATGCCACTTGCTATTCAAAAGCAGAACTTCAAAAGGATGCGAAAAGGATAAAAAGCTATCTGGAGGATGGGAAAAATGTATTTATTTACTTCAATAACGACTACGGCGGCTATGCTCCAAAAAATGCAAAAGAGTTGATTAGGGCTTGCGAATAGATATGGTGAGATGAAAAACCAGGAAATCGCAAAGATATTTAATGAAATAGCAGACCTTCTGGAGCTGAAAGGTGATAACCCGTTCCGTATAAGGGCGTATCGCAGGGCAGCTTTGAATATAGAGGGCTTGACAAAAAATATTGAAGAGATCTCTCATGAGGAGATTCTGGATATCCCCGGAATCGGCCAGGAGCTTGCAGGCAAGATCGAGGAGTACATAAAGACAGGGATGATGCAGGCATATGAAAAACTTAAACATGAAATACCGGGAGAATTGTCCACTCTCCTTTCCGTACCCGGCCTTGGGCCGAAAACATCCAGGTTGCTTTATGAAAAATTAAAGATTACAAACATCGATGAACTCGAAAAATTTGCATCGGGGCATAAACTGGCAGGCTTGCCCGGCATAAAGGAAAAAACGGAAGATAACATCTTAAAGGGCATAGAGCTGCTGAAAAAGGGCCGGGAGCGTCAACCCCTCGGCAAGGTGCTTCCTATTGGAAATGATATCCTTGAGCATCTTAAGAAAAACGCCCCGGTGGCTAAAATCGATATCGCAGGGAGTATACGGAGATGGAAAGACACGATAAAAGATATTGATATCCTCGCAACATCCGACAATCCTGAAAAGGTGATGAGCGTGTTTGTGCATCTTCCCGATGTAAAAGAAATATTGATGCACGGACCGACAAAGTCCAGCATAATAACTCAGCAAAACCTTCAGGTGGATTTAAGAGTTGTTGAAAAAGAATCCTACGGCGCTGCACTCGCATATTTCACCGGCAGCAAGACGCACAACATCAGGCTCAGAGAGATGGCCATAAAGAAAGGGCTAAAACTCAACGAGTACGGGATATTCCGTGAAAAAGACAACAAACGGGTGGGAGGCGAAAAGGAACAGGATGTTTACTCGATATTAGGACTCCCTTACATCCCTCCTGAACTAAGAGAAGACCAGGGGGAGATAGAAGCGGCCCTGTCAGGAACGCTTCCCTGCCTTCTCACCCTTGAGGATATTAAAGGGGACCTCCATGTCCATTCCCGGTGGAGCGACGGCAGCCATTCGCTTGAAGAACTTGTAGAGGCCGCCCGGGAGCATGGCTACGCCTATTTTGCACTGACTGATCATTCAAGAGGCCTTGCGGTGGCAAGAGGGCTGACAATCGAAAGGCTTATGGACCAGGGAAAAGAGATTGATGCGCTAAACAGGAAACTTAAAGGTTTCAGGATACTGCGGTCGACCGAAGTCGATATCAGAAGCGACGGCACGCTTGATTTCCCCGATGATGTTCTGGCAAAGCTTGATATTGTCGTAGCGTCCATACATTCAGGATTCAAACAGTCCGTTCAGCAACTTACCGGGCGGATGGTTGCCGCAATGAAAAACCCTTATGTCAGCGTCATCGGGCATCCCTCGGGCAGGCTCATCGGAGAGAGAGAGGCATACGAGCTTGATATGGAAAGAGTGTTGAAGACCGCAAGAGAAACAGGCACTGCTTTCGAAATAAACGCCTACCCGCTGCGGCTTGACCTCAATGACACTTTTGCCAGAAGGGCAAAAGACATGGGAATCCCCATTGTAATAAGCACTGACGCCCATACCATCGATCAGCTTGACTATATGAGCTACGGAGTCTCTATTGCCCGGCGTGCGTGGCTCGAAAAAAGCGAGGTTGTAAATACCCTTGGATTGGTTAAGCTGCTGAAAAAGCTGAAGCCACATAAAACACCGCGAAGCGTGAAATGTGAATGGTAAAATTAACACTATTTTTTTTCTTTTTTCGATTCACTACTCACTTCTTCACTTTTCACGTCCTTTATCGCGAGGTCTTTTGAAAAATCAGGGCAGCGCCTGTCGGCTTTCATCGAAAACTTTTTCTGACAGTTTGCCCTCCATGCGCAAATTACGCAAAGCTCTTTTTTGTCATCCATTTTATATTATACCTCCAGAAATACGCGGAAAGAACTAAACTATTTTTACCAATACCCGTCTGTGCCTCGGCCCGTCAAATTCGCAAAAATAAATAGACTGCCATGTGCCCAGCAGAAGTCTGCCCTCCTCAATTAAAACGACTTGCGCTGTCCCTAACAGCGTCGATTTTATATGTGCGGCAGAGTTCCCCTCCGTATGGTGGTAGTCCCCCTCAAAAGGGACCAGCCGGTTCAACGCAGTAATGATGTCCCTCTTCACTGCAGGATCAGCGCCTTCATTAATAGTAACTCCGGCAGTTGTATGAGGAACGTATATATGGCACACGCCCTGCTG
Organism: Nitrospirota bacterium; assembly: GCA_963784135.1. Lineage (GTDB taxonomy): Bacteria > Nitrospirota > Thermodesulfovibrionia > Thermodesulfovibrionales > Dissulfurispiraceae > JADFXI01. The sequence goes on from CAWAQG010000015.1 coordinate 77,346, forward strand.
AACACCCGATTCCTTTATAAGCGCCCGGATATCTTCAGTGATATCGATAAACTCTGTTTTGGACTTGCTCTTCACATTCAGTGTCTTAGGCATTTTGTAATTCCTCCGTGAGTTGTCTGACTGTTTTTTTTAAAACAGGATGCCATTTATCAGGCGCTATTTCAGAAAGCGGAAGAAGTACAGACTCCCGCTGCTGAAGCAGCGGATGGGGAATACAGAGGTCCTTTTCAGTAATGGTCCTATCCTCATAAAAAAGGATGTCAAGATCAATGCAGCGCGGCCCCCAGCGGACCGTTTCCTGCCTGCCCATTTTCTTCTCGATACTTTTGAGGACAGTCAGCAATCTTTCCGGAGGCAGGTCTGTTTCAGCTATTACCGCCATATTTATAAACAGGGGCTGCTCTTTCAGTCCCCATGGTTTGGTCTCATATAGTGAGGATTCTTTTTTTACCATAATGCCGCTGCAGGTCATCAGCTTTACAGCATGCATGCAGTTGGACCTTCTGTCCCCCATATTCGAGCCGATTCCGATATACACTGTCGCCATCCAAAACCCGTTTTGCGGCGCTATAACGCTTTTTTTATCCTTTCCAACGCCTCTTCAATTCGTTCAGCTGACTGGGTAAGGGCAAAACGTATATATCCCTCTCCGGGCGCGCCAAAGCCGACTCCAGGGGTGCCGAGCACTCCTGTTTTTTCCAGGAGATGCGCTGCAAAGGAAGTTGAATTAAAGCCGGAAGGGACCTTAGTCCAGAGATAAAACGTCGCTTCCGGTCTTTTAAGCTGGAACCCCAATTTAGTAAGGCCGCCAAAAAGAATGTCCCTGCGTTCCTGGTAGGTATTCCTGATCCATGAGAGTATATTTTCGCTTGTTTTAAACGCTGCAACTCCGGCCTCCTGGACAGCCTGAAAGACACCCGAATCAAGGTTCGTCTTGATTTTCCCAAGCCCGGCTATGACATCCCTGTTTCCAACAGCAAAGCCAATCCTCCAGCCTGTCATATTGTAGGTTTTTGAGAGAGAGTGGAATTCTATGCCTACCTCCCGGGCTCCATCAAGCTCGAGGAAGCTAAGCGGTCTCTTACCGTCATAATATATTTCGGAATATGCGGCATCATGGCAGATTATAATGTTATTCTTTTCTGCAAATGAAATAGCCGTCTCAAAAAAATCTCTCCGGCAGACCGCCGCAGTCGGATTATTGGGGTAATTCAGGAACATCAGTTTCGCGCGCTTGCAAACCGAATCGGGAATGGCGCCGAGATCCGGAAGGAAATCGTTGTCCTCCGTGAGAGGCATCATGTACGGCTCACCTTCGGCAAAGACTGTTCCCACCGGGTAGACGGGATAGCCGGGTGATGGCACAAGCACCACATCGCCGGGATTGATAAAAGCCAGGGGGATGTGACCGATGCCTTCCTTGGAACCGATGAGCGATATGACCTCCGCCTTCAGATCAAGATCCACATTAAACCGCTTCCCGTACCAGCCCGCGACCGCCTCCCTGAATAACAGCATTCCTTCATAAGAGGGATAACGGTGGTACTCGGGATTATCGACCGCGCTTTTCATCGCATCTATTATGTGTCCGGGCGTGGGAATGTCGGGGTCTCCAATACTGAGATCTATGAGGTCAACTCCTTTTGAGACTGCCTCCTGTTTCATCCTGTCAATTGAGGCAAAAAGGTACGGGGGCAAGCTCTTGACGCGGTCTGCAAGCTGGATTTTAATCATTAATTGTTCCTCGTTAGTTTTATGCGGGACAAATGAACAAGATTAAGAAGAAGGGCTTAAAGCCCTTCTTCTTAATCTTGCTTAATAGCCTGATTTCGGCGCCGGTTTCGCCGGCTTTGCAGGTTCTGCACCTTTTTTCCCGGTATTTGCCGTTTTAATCTCTATAGAGCGCGCAATCTTCTTCCCTTCGATCTCAGCATATTTCAGCGTCACCCTGTCGCCCACTTTAATATCAGAAAGAGTTTTCTTTTCCTTATCCATTTTCACCGTTGTTTTGTCATCCGCGGTAATGACCACTTCAGCCTTTTTCCCTTTTACCGTCAAGGTCTTGACCGCTACATCGATGGTAACAACATCCCCTGTAATCTGTTTAACTATTATCTTCTCGGCTGCAATGGCGCTGCCTGTCATGAAAACGGCAACAAAAAAACAAATTAAATACAAAAGTGGCTTTTTCATAATGCCTCCACCCCAAATTGAGTTACTTATAAATAAGGGCAGGTGTTGGTCCAACCATGAACACCTGCCCTTCGTGATTTAAGAAAGAAATTATTTTGCCGGAGCCATATCTTCCTTCTTCTCTTCTTTCTTCTCTGCCTTCTTGGCCTTCTTGGCCTTCTTCTTCTTAGGAGCCTTCTTCTCAGCCTTCTTCTCAGTCTTCTCCGCCTTAGCAGGAGCTGCCTGATCTGTTGCCGTGTCAGCTGCAAAAGCTACTGTGGTCATTCCGAATGCAAAAAGAACTGCTATTACTAATGACATTAATTTCTTCATTCTGATTCACCTCCTTTTTTTCTACAATTTTTGGTGCTTGCCAGATTAAAAAGCAATAATTGTACCAATCATACCAAAATGGCCCGCACCTTATACCAGCCATGGATAGGGTACTTAATCAACTCCATATATTGTTACGGATTATTTCCTTTTTCAGGGTATGCATCCTCATTTGAGGATACATCCTGGATGCCGAACTTCTCAAGCCGGTACCAAAAGGTCTTATATGTCATACCGAGCAGCCTTGCCGCCTTAGCTGCTACATTGTTCGATTTAAGCATAGCTTTTTTAATAAGTTCTTTTTCGAGCTCTTCAAAGTTAATTCCATCGTCAGGCAATTCAAAGTTTATAACGCCCTTTTCTGAAGTTAGCCGCAGTTCGCCCCGTATATCATTGATATTTATCGTTTCTCCATCACCCATTAGTACGGACCGCTCAATGACAAATTCAAGCTGCCTGATATTGCCGGGCCAGTGGTAATCCATTAGCGCTTTCATTGCCCCATCGCTTACTCCTCTGACCTTTTTCCCGAATTCCTTATTATATTTATCAATAAAAAAGCTTGACAGAGCCGCAATGTCCTCCTTTCGTTCTCTCAACGGAGGAAGCTCAACAGTCACAACCTTGAGCCGATAGTAGAGATCTTCCCTGAACTTTCCCTTTCCAACTTCTTTCTCCAGGTTCTTGTTGGTAGCCGCTATTATCCTGACATCAGCCTTAATGCTGTCTTTTCCTCCAAGCCTTCTGACTTCCTTTTCCTGCAGGACCCTCAATATCTTTGTTTGAGTCAGGAGCGGCAGGTCTCCTATTTCATCAAGGAAGAGAGTGCCCCGGTCGCTTGCCTCGAAAAGCCCCTGCTTGCGATGGACGGCGCCTGTAAAAGCGCCCGGCTCATAACCGAACAATTCGCTTTCTATAAGGTTCTCGGGGATAGCCGCACAATTAATTGCGGTAAAAGGGCTTGTCCTTCTTGTGCTGTTATAATGTATTGCCTTTGCAATAAGCTCCTTTCCCGTCCCGCTTTCTCCACATATCAAAACAGTGACCGCTGTAGGGGTCACCTTCTTGGCTATTTCAATGACCTCTTGCATCTTTTTGGAGTTGCCCACAATGCCTTCCATTTTAAATTTGCCGAAAAGCGCATCTTGCAGTCTGAGATTGTCCTTGAGCAGTTGCATCCTTTCCACAGCTTTCCTGATGGTGAGGATTATTACTTCCTTATCAAGAGGTTTTGTGAGGTAATCAAAAGCGCCCTTTTTGATCGCTTCAACAGCGGAGGAAATAGTGCCGAAAGCAGTCATAATAATTACCGTCGGCTTGAGACAATCTTCGGGTAATGCCTCCAGGAGTTGTACCCCGCTCATGCCGCTCATCTTCAGGTCGGTTATCACCACATCCGGGCCAAGTGCTTTTATATGCTCAAGTCCCTCCTCGGCAGATGCTGCAGTAAATGTTTCGTATCCCTCATCATCAAGGATGGTTTTTATTATTTCACGCTGACGCTGCTCGTCATCTATAACCACTATGGAAGCCATACAACCTCACTTGTTCTTTGATTATGCACTTACCTTGAAGCGGGTAATGGAAGAGTAAGCCTTACTTCACTTCCCTCTCCAACAACGCTATTCAACTCAACTTTGCCTCCATGTTCTTCCATGACCCTTCTGGTCATCGGCAGGCCGAGGCCAAGCCCATCCTGTTTCGTCGAAAAGAACGGCTCAAATATCTTTTCCATATCCTCAGGCCTTACGCCTTTTCCATTATCACTGATAGTCAGGACAAAGGTATCTTTCACTATCTCTTCTTTAATTTTGAGTAAGCCGGCCCTCGGCGCCGGACCCATCGCATGAAAAGCGTTAGTAATGACATTCAGAATGCAGGATTTAAAAAGATCGGGGTCCACGTAAAGCTCCACGTCCAAAGAGTTGTCCCTGATAATGTTTATGCGATCGGCTTCCGCTTTTGCCCAAATAAGGGCGAGCACATCTTCCAGCAGCACAGTAAAACTCAAATATTGTTTTTTCAGCTTGAACGGTCTGCTGTAGTCGAGAAAATTGCTCACCAGCTTATTGAGCCTGTGTATCTCCTGCTTTATCCCGCTGATGAGATGCTCAAACCTCTCCCTCTCTTCCGCGATGCCGGGTTTGTATTTCTCTCCCAGATGGTCGACTCCAAGATTGATAAAGTTGAGGGGATTTCTGATTTCGTGGGCCATGCTCCTCGAGAGCTGCCCCAATCCCGAGAGATGTTCAGCCTCCCGCAGCCGCTCCTCAAGGGTGCGGGTTTCCCTCAGCTTGGCGACCATGAAGTTGAATGTATCGGAGAGCTGTCCGATTTCATCATTGCTCTGAACGGGAATGCTCTGATTAAGATCGCCGGCAGCAACCCTCATCGAGGCGTCGACCACCCTCTGGATGGGGCGCGTATACCGCCTCGAAAAAATCACTATCATAATAATTCCGGTCCCAAAAACAAATATTGTCGCGAGAATTCTCTTGATAGTGTTCGCTCTCAGGATGTCGGAGAAATCGTCCCTGTTGATTCTCAGGTGGACATATCCGTATTGTGTATCGCCGGCAATGACCGGCACTATAACGTTATAGGTATGGCCTTCATCCGCCGAAACCGGCTCGCCCAGTTCAGCCTTGATAATAAGCTCCTTTTTCTTGTGGGTCATGGCCTGCCCTATTTTCGATGGATTGGTGCTCGCAACTATTTCATGCGCATTACTGATAATTGATATTTCCTTGACTCCTTTGGCATTCAGGCCGGTGAGATATTTGGACAGCCGCGCCTCGTCAGTGGCCCCTGTTCCCGTTACTTCTTCAACTCCGATCTGAATAGCTTTGGTAAGCTCTGTAGTCTGGCGCTCCACTTCACGGTAAAGGTCCCTCTCGGACTGCGAATAAAAAAACATAAGCATGCCGATCATAATAAAACTCAGGAGGAGCATCATCAGGCTAAGCTTCTTGTTCAACGAGAACTTAAACGAATTGCCCTGAAACATACAGTATAATAACATATACTCCAAGGGTGCTTTTAGACGGTTTCGCAAAAAATTCATAGGCAAGGCGCGCAAATACTGAGGAATGAGGCGTACCTTCTGTACGCCGCACGGGGTCCCCAAAAGCCAAAGTCTTTTGGGGTGCGAGTGACGAAGTATGCAGCGCAACGCAGCATATGGACTTTTTGCGAGACCGTCAACTTGAATTTATTTGAAATTGACTCTACTATAACTAACAAATGCTTATAGAAAACGCTTCTGCCATACTCAAAAAGATGAGTCATGCTGCGATGCGCGCCGGCAGAAGCCCTGATGGGGTAACACTGATTGCTGTTACAAAAACAGTGGGAATGGAAAAAATAAAAGAAGCCGTGGACATCGGCCTCAGAATCTTCGGAGAAAACAGAGTCCAGGAAGCTCAGAAAAAGGTCCCGGGTCTGAAATCTGAAATAAATCCCCCCTCTCCCCCATTTAGTGAAGGGGGGATGGGGGGATTAAGGATTGAATGGCATCTTATCGGACATCTTCAGAAGAATAAAGCAAAATACGCGGTGCAATTGTTCGACCTTATTCATACCGTTGATTCTATGGAGCTTGCGGAAGAGATCAACAGACAGGCAGAAAAAATTGATAAGATACAGAAGGTGCTTGTGCAGGTAAAATTGTCCGGGGAGGAGACAAAGCAGGGGGCATCCGAAGAGGACCTGGCCCCGCTGCTTGCCAGAGTAAAAAGTCTGAGCAACTTACAGCTTAAAGGATTAATGGCCATACCCCCTTTTTTTGAAGACCCTGAAAAGACAAGGCCGTATTTCAGGCGGTTGAGGGAACTCAGAGACGAGGCGGAAAAGGCAGGTTGCGATCTGACAGAGCTTTCTATGGGCATGTCCAACGATTTTGAAACGGCCATAGAGGAAGGGGCAACAATGGTGAGAATAGGAACGGCGTTATTTGGAGAAAGGAGCGTTTAATGATAGGCTTTATCGGCGGCGGCAAAATGGCGGAGGCATTGATAAAAGGCATAACCTCGAAGGGAAACAAAAATATTTTTGTATCTGAGCCCTTGGAGGAGAGGAGACGCTATCTTGAATCCACTTACGGGATAAAAGCCGCGGCGTCCAACAAAGAAGTTGCCGATGCCTGCGGGGTCATAATCCTGGCAGTGAAACCTCAGAATATGGCGGCAGTGCTTGATGAAATTGCTGCCTCTATAACGGAAGACAAAACTGTGGTGTCCATAGCGGCAGGTATAACGCTCGCTTTTCTCCAGGAAAAACTGAAAACAAAAAAGCTTGTGCGGGTCATGCCCAACACTCCGGCGATTGTTCAGGAAGGCATGTCCGTCCTGTCTCTTTGCGAATGCTTCTCCGAGCAGGATATCGCGGCTGTGCGGGAGATTTTTATGTCTGTCGGCAAAGTGCTCACCCTTCCTGAAAAATATATGAATGCGGTCACCGCGCTTTCGGGCAGCGGGCCCGCCTTCATTGCATTATTTACCGAGGCGCTGGCCGCGGCAGGCCGCCGGATGGGACTTGCGAGGGAGCATGCCGCGGAACTCGCACTCCAGACGCTTACCGGCACTGCAAGGCTTCTCGAAACAGGGATGCCTCCCGAGAAACTCCGTGAGATGGTTACCTCGCCGGGCGGGACGACTGCCGCAGGGCTTAAGGCATTTGAAGAGAAGGGGTTGAGGGAGATTGTTGCGGATGCATTGCAGGCAGCACTTAATAGAGCGGAAGAATTAGGCAGCAGAAATTAGGTAGAATAGTAGGGACCGGACCATTTACTCAACAATTCCTTGCGGGAGGGCACATGTTTGTTTTTGGCAACCTGATAGTGGCAATAGCCAACATCCTTGATTATATCCTCGGTATTTATAAATGGATACTTTTAATTGCCGTGCTTCTGAGCTGGGTCAATCCTGACCCTTATAACCCAATTGTCCGCTTTCTTCACGCAGTGACCGAGCCGGTGCTCAGGCCGATACGCAGATTGATAGGTTTTACTTTCGGCCCCTTAGATATTTCCCCAATCATAGTATTTTTAATTATCATGTTTATACAAAGCTTCTTTATCAGAACATTGCTTACTTTAGGGTATAAATTAGGAGGTGGCTAAAATGAGACTCACACCGCTCGACATTCAGCAAAAACAGTTTCCGATGCGCTTCAGGGGTTTTGACGTCGATGAAGTTTATTCCTTTCTCGAACTTGTAAGGGAGGAACTCGAAGAGCTCTTACGGGAAAACGGTTCGCTGAAAGAACAACTGGGCAGGGCAGACGAACAGCTGCAGGAGTTCAGGCATATGGAAGCGACCCTGAGGGAAACGCTGATGACTGCCCAGCAAATGGTTGAGGATTACAAAACAAATGCGCGTAAAGAGGCGGAGCTGATCCTGAAGGAGGCTGAACTCAAGGCCGATACCATGACAAAGATCGCCCAGGAAAAGGTGGTAAAAATACACGAGGACATCGTCGATCTCAAAGGTATCAGACGCCACTTCAAGGAAGAAATCAAGCGGCTTATCGACAGCCATATGAAAATGCTCGAATTCGACAAGGAGAGAGAAGGAGAAGAATCGGGTGAAATATAGTGCGCTGAAGGGCGTTCAGGATATTATGCCGCCCGATATTTTCATCTGGCAGCGCATCGAATCTTCGGCAAAAAAAATCTTTCATAATTACGGCTTTCAGGAAATAAGACTTCCCATAATTGAGTCTACCGACATTTTCATACGGAGCATCGGGGAGACCTCGGACATCGTAGATAAAGAGATGTATACCTTCCCCGACAAGGCCAACCGCAGTGTCACTCTCAGGCCGGAGGGAACTGCGCCCGCGGTACGGTGTTATGTGGAGCACAACCTTAATACCCTGCCCTCTCCGCAAAAGTTCTTCTATACCGGGCCGATGTTCAGATACGAACGCCCGCAAAAGGGGAGGTCCAGGCAGTTCTACCAGATTGGCGTCGAGGCTTTCGGTTCGGCAGAGCCGTCGCAGGACGCCGAACTTATTATCATGCTCAAAAACCTTCTTGAGCAAATCGGCATCAGGGAACTCAATTTTGAGATTAATTCCATCGGGTGCGAGACATGCAGGCCCGACTACAAAAATGCGCTGCTTGCATTCTTTGGAGATAAACTCCCGGAGTTCTGCCCTGATTGCGTGCGCCGTTATTCTGTGAATCCGCTTAGAATCCTCGACTGCAAAGTAGAGCGCTGCATTGAACTGCGCCAGGGTGCTCCTGCCGTGACCGATTATTTGTGTGCCGATTGCAGGAAACACTTCGACGAACTACTCTCAATGCTTCAGATGATGAATATCCGTTATACCCTAAACCCTAATCTGGTGCGAGGCCTGGATTACTATACGAGGACCACCTTTGAAGTCACCAGCGAGCATCTCGGAGCGCAAAAGGCAGTTGCCGCAGGGGGCAGATATGACGGGCTTGTAAAGGAATTCGGCGGTCCCGATACTCCGGCAATAGGTTTTGCCATCGGCATGGAAAGGCTCGCTGCACTGCTGAAAGAAACCTCCGGAGAACAGTTGCCAGGGCCAAAGGCATTCATTGCCGTTCTCGGTAACGAGGCGGAACGAGAGGGCTTCAGAATTGCCGAGGCGCTGCGTGAAGCGGGACACCGCGTTGAGCAAAATTATGGAGGGGCCTCACTCAAAAGCCAATTGCGCAAGGCAGACAGGATCGGCGCCGAATTTGCCCTTATTATCGGCGATAATGAACTGAAGGCCGGTAAAGTTCAGTGGAAGAATCTTAGAAACAGCGAGCAGGGCACGGTTGAAATCAATAACATCGCGTCTGTCCTGGCCTAACCGACACTATCAAGCTTTCTGACCCGCAGCTTCACGCCCAGTTCATCAGCCAGCACCCTGCACTTGGCAATATCTACTCCCTCTGCCGCTACCACCGTTGCCTGGACATCCGGTATGCAGAGCTTTGCCTCCATGATGAAATTAATCACTTCCTGAAAAGCGTTCTCAAAAGCAGGCTTGCACACCTGCCGGTAGGTTTCCTCGTCCTGCGCATCAAGGCTGATCGAAAATGCGTCTACAAGTCCCTGCAGCTCGGGGACGATGTTCCTTTTATGGATAAGGTTGCCGTGACCGTTTGTGTTTATCCGCACCCGTCCACCCTTCAGTTTCACCCATGCAGCAACAGATTTGACAGTATCGAGCCTGAGCAGCGGCTCCCCATACCCGCAAAAAACAATCTCCTTGTACCGCAAAGGATCACCAATAGCGTCCAGCAACTCCTCAACAGAAGGTTCATGGGCAAGCCGCAGATTGTGCCCTTTCACAAAGTCGGTCGTGAAGCGGACGCAAAAGACGCATTTGCTCGTGCACCTGTTGGTAATGTTCAAATACAGGCTGTCTCTGATTTTATAAACAATTTGGCCCGACGGCAGTTCGCCGATATGGAAAAGCCTCTTTGCATTGATTGTCGTAATCCTGTCCATGTCCTCCAGGGATACGCCCCTCAGTTCAGCCAGAAAACGCGCGGTATGCACCACAAAGGCAGGTTCGTTCCTCTTGCCCCTGACCGGCTCAGGCGAAAGATAGGGGGCGTCGGTTTCCACCAGCAGGTCTTCATCAGGGATTATTTTCGCTATCTCGCGGAGCTGCAATGCATTCTTGAATGTCACCGGCCCGGCAAATGAAATATATAGGCCCATTGCAAGCGCCCTTTCCGCCATATCCCGGTCCCCGGAAAAGCAATGCATCACCCCTTGTCCGATTCCTGACTCTTTGAGGATGCCGAGCGTGTCTTCCTTTGCCTCTCTGCTGTGAATGACCACGGGAAGACCGCTCTCCTTTGCAAAATCAAGCTGCTGCCTGAAAACAGCGCGCTGGATTTCCCTCGGCGAATGGTCGTAATGATAGTCGAGACCTATCTCTCCGATAGCCACCACTTTCTTGTGAGCAGACCATATCTTTATCTGATTAAAGACCGCCGGAGTAAAATCTTTAGCATCATGGGGGTGCATTCCCACCACAGCAAAGATGTCGTCATGCTCTTCTGCGAGAGATACAGCGCCCTTGTTCCCTTCAAAATCAGAGCCGATGGCAAGGAGAGCTTCCAGCCCGGCTTCCCGGGCTCTTTTGATAACATCATCCCTGTCGCCATCAAAGGCGCTCATTTCAAGATGGCAGTGGGTATCGATCATAGTTCTTTTTCCAACCTCTCATCTCAGCGGGCTTTCAGCCGCTTTTGGAGAAACAGCAATCTATTATGATAATTTAAGGGTGCATTTTTGAGCAACTACCGGAGCTGATCGAGCGGGCGAGACCGGACAACTTGACGAGTGCATGAAGCTTCCTGTAGTCGTATTGACATAAGTAGTATTCTACATATAATATTACATATGAGTGAACAGGAGGTGCGGAGATGCTGATTGAAACAGAAAAAATGATACCTATAACTAAACTTCAAAAAGAGCTTACCCTGAAGTTACGGGAGGTGTCTGATACAGGAGAGCCCCTATATGTCCTCAGAAACAATGAAATGGCGGCAGTGATACTGTCTACCGGTGAATATGAACTTTTAAGGGAGGCAGAGGAAATTCTTGAGCATCTGGAAATTACTGAAACCATAGAAAAGAGAATGAAGAGCTATGACCGTTCAAAGAACATCCCTTGGGAGAAAGTAAAAAAGAAACATGCCTTATAAGGTTGAATTTATCCCCGAAGCTGAATCAGACTTTGAAGCTCTTGATGGTTCACTTAAAAAGGAAGCGGCGAAGAAAATAGACGCTCTTTCTGACAACCCCTTCCTGGGCAAACCGTTAGGCAACAAATTAGGCATTGACCTTACCGGTTTTTACAAGCTCTATTTTGACAGGAAAAAATACCGAGTCGTCTATCGTTTTTTGGGTACAGATATTGAGATTATAGAGATATTCGGTATTGGCAAAAGAGATAAAGAGAAAGTCTACAAGATGGTTGCTGCCAGGTTGAAGAAACTTCTAAAGAAGTAAGAGAGGGAGCCTCACTCCTCCGCAGGTAATATATTTCCCGCCGTATCAATTTTGCTACCTCTATTCACGTTTCTTCATATGTAGACTACTTCTTCAAGGATACGTTTCCTATATAGGGTTTCAGGGCACCCTTTGCAACGAGGTCTACTTTGACGCCAATCAATTCGCTCAGATGATTCTCAAGCTGTATAAATTGAATGAAGTCCACGGAACCCCTGAATGTTACCAGTACGTCAACATCACTTCTTTTCCTTTGTGCTCCATGAACGTATGAGCCGAACACGCCAATGCTCTTCACCTTGAACCGATTTTCCAGTTCGCTATGATGTTGGCGGAGGATGATTTTTATTTCGTCGAGATTTTTCATTTTGTTCTTATATGATACACAATCATGAGCTATTTTTCAGACCGCTTACGGCTAACAACAATGCTATTGTCCTAAGAAAATTTAAGAATATTAGAGAAAGGATTTGTGGCAAACTTGACGACTTCGTTTAACATGCTGTATTTTATATATTCATTGTGTGCGAGGGCCGTTAGCTCAGTTGGTAGAGCAGCTGACTCTTAATCAGCGGGTCGCAGGTTCGAATCCTGCACGGCTCACCATTAATTATGATGTGATTTTATCCTTCGATCAACTCTTTTCCCATAGTTGCATTATCTCATCAGGTTTTTTCAGGGTCAGACTGCCGAGATTTTTGAAATCGTTCACATCATAAGTAGCAAAATAAGTAGGTCTGTTTTGCGATGCCAGTACATACAACCTTACATCGAATACCCTTGCCGAACTCAATTTCTTTTCACCTGCAATCTCAATGGTTTGTTTCAAAACTTCTTTTGATGGATAGACAATCTTTAGTTCACCGGTCAGGTAGGTTTCCTCTATCAAGGTCTTTGCCTCAGCAGGGGACAATGATTTACCGCTCATTGCAGTAGGGTTTGTAAGTACCCTGTACAATTCTACAATATTCTGTTCTGCGATTATGCCTGTAATTTTTTTGGAGAAAGCCAGGTCTAAAAGAGTTGCGGAGGATTCATGGAATGGCGACAATTCGTCATGAGCATAAACAAGCACATTAGTGTCAAAAAAGACACTAACTTTTTGCATAGATGACTTCTCTCTTCAGGTGTTCTTTCTTGACTCCTAATTTAAACGTGCTAAAACGGCGGCGTTTTTTCTCTAATGGCATAATGATCACCTCAACTTTTTCACCATCATGAAATTTTTCACCCGGAATTTTTTTTAGAACAATATTGCTGCCTTTTATAATCCCCTGTGCCTTCATTGAAATCTCCTCTTATGGTTTATGGCATATTATATCAGATAACTCCGCAGAGATGAAAAATTATAGCAGAGCACTATATAAAGGCTCATTGTATAGTTTTTGTAAGGAAGCTTTTTATTCCGGTATTTGATAGTAGAGGTAAACGGAAATTAAAGCGAATATCAGAGGCATAATCCACGGAGCAACAAGCGGGTTGATCGCCCCGGTGTAGCCCAGGGACAGAAAGACGGAATATCCCAGCCAGTAAACAAGGCTTATCAGAAGGCCCATTCCTGCCGCAATAACGCCGCTGTGCGAAGAAGATTTTGCATGAAGAATTTTCTGCAGCATTTTGTGGTCGCCTCCTACCGATAGCGATATGCCCAGCAGCAGCATGAAAAAGTTGATAAGCGGGTACGATAGCCGCGAGCTTATATCTACACTGAGCTTGATGTTCTTAAACCCCGCCTCAGCAAGCCTGCGCTGGTATTTGATTAACTCGAACATGCTCATTTCCTCCACTGTCCAGAGGTCCTCCCGGAATATCTTCGGGGATTCGATATTCGGGTATGCCATTTCCCGCAGGCTCGATATCCTGCCGTTCGACATATCGTACATTGTAACGTTTTTCAGCTTCCATGCCGAACCTTCCCATTCGGCGGTATCGGCATTAATCCGTTCTTTCAACTCCCCGCCGTCAAACCTGAAAATGCTGACATCTTTTGAGATATTCTTGTCGGGCAGATAAAGCGCTATACGCACTATAGAACCGTCCCTTCCCCTCATATAGAGAGTGCCGTCCTTGAATGTCACTTCTTTCTTTTTTTCAGTTATTTGATTTCTTATAGACTTTATTCGTTTTGATGTGGCAGGAATCACTATCTCCTCAAGAGCAAAACCGAGCAGCGTGAGCGCCAGTCCGATAACCAGAAAAGGCAGGAGAATGCGTTTCATTCTCCCGGAGGCGGCCTTAATGATGACGATTTCCTTTCTTTTAATGGCCTGGGAAAAGATAAAGAGGCCGGCAAGCAGTGTTGACATTGCCATAAGGTAATGAAAATACTTTGGGATCGTCAGCACAATATACTCAAAGAGCAATTTCAGCGGAGGCTTATGCGGCATGAATTCGTCAATTTTGTCGATAAGTCCGATTATACTGAAAATAAGCGATATGCCGAGCCCCAGCACAATGAGCGCTTTCAAAAATTCTTTAATATAAAGTTTTTGGACGATTAACATAAAAAACCTGGCAATAGGCTATGGGCCATTGGCTCTTTGTTCATCTTCTGTTCACCCTATCGAACACCACTATCGCGAATGCCGACAGTATAGTAAATGAGAGCCAGGCGCCGGCGATGAGGGGCAATTTGCCTGTCCTCGCAAGGTTCTCGCCATAAATGAGCAATGTGTAATAAACAGCAAACACAGATAACCCCACAGTCAGCCCTCCAAGCTTCCCCGATTTTCCTGCCATAAGAGACAGTGACGGGCCAAGGAAAATTATTATGAGGCATATGGCAGGCATCGAAACCCTGCGGTAAAATTCAAGAAGATAGGGAATCTTTTTATCAGGGCTTGTTCTTGCACCATTCAACAGTTCACCCGGCGTCATCTCGCTGTTTTTCCGGTTCCCCGGATCAATTGACGGCGTTAACTTGAAATGATACTTCCCGAATTCTATTTCGGTAATCATTGCGTTGTTCGTAATATAAATGTGCCCGTTCGAGAGAGAAAAGCTTAATGTATCATTTTCAGGCACTATTCTGCCTTCCTTCGCAACAATTATCTTCTGTTCATCTTTTTTCCGTTCATCAACAATGAAAATCCCCGACAGGCTGGTCGGGGCGGGTTTTTCTCTGACAAGAATCATAATGTCCTTGAATGCCGTATTGAATATGCCTTCTTCAATAGTCATCGGCGCACGCTCCGTCAGTATTTCAGTCAACCCCTCTCTCAGGAAGGTGCTTCCCTTGGGACTTAAATAGAAGCTGATTCCAATGCCGGCAATAAAACATATCAGCCCCAAATAGACGACGGGAAGGGCTATGGCCCTGAACGGCATACCGCTCGTCTTCAGTATAATGATCTCGTTGTCGGTGCCCATCCTCCCGTATGCGAGAAGAACGGACAGCAGCATGGCCATGGGTATGGTGAGGACAAGTATCTGCGGCTGCAGGTAAAAGACTATTTTTGCGATGTCGGAGACCGATGCTCCCACGCCTGCAAGAAGCCTGCTCAAGCGCAGCAATTTTTCCATCATGAGCGTGAAATTCAGGAACAAAATGGAAAGGAAAAAAGATGAAAGCAGTTCTTTTAGAATAGACCGGTGAATTATCAGCATGCCATGTATAAAATATCCTATATTCAGTAAAAAGGTCAAAAATACCTACGCGCGATTTGTCAATTGCCTTTTTATCGCAATTTGCATTATGCTAAAAGTATCAAATATTTGGAGGTACGAGTATGGTTACAATTACAGAAAAGGCTGCGGAAAAAGCAAAGGCAATATTGGCTGCAGAGGGTAAAGACAGCTGGGGGCTTAGAATTTATAGTGCCGGAGGAGGATGCTGTGGTCCATCCTACGGTCTTGATATAGATGAAAAACCGCTGTCTGATGATGAGGTCATCGAGAAAGACGGTTTGAGAGTCTTTGTGGACAGAAATATGGCCGGCACGCTTGCAGGTATGCAGCTTGACTACTTTGAAGATGGAGAGCGGGAAGGGTTTACGCTTTCAGGAGGCGCTGCCCCTTCATGCGGTTCCGGAGGCTCCGCTTCATCGTGCGGTTCAGGCTGCAGCAGTTGCGGATAAAAAAACCGTAATGTTTCCTGTACATCGTTTCAGGCGATTAAGAAAAAACGAGGCAATCAGGAGTATGGTGAGAGAAACCACCATTACTCCTGATTGTTTTATTTATCCGCTGTTTGCTACCTACGGCAGGGGCGTCAAAAAAGAGATTTCCTCGATGCCGGGCTGCTACCAGGAGTCCGTTGACACCATAGTAGGCAGTGCAAGAGAGGCGCATTCCCTGGGCATCCCGGCAATACTGCTTTTCGGCATCCCCGAGAACAAAGACGAGCTCGGCACATCCGCTTATGATGAGAAAGGCGTGGTGCAGGATGCTATTAAGGCGATAAAAGATGCCGTTCCCGAACTATATGTGATAACGGATGTATGCATGTGCGAGTATACAAGCCACGGGCACTGCGGGATTATTGAGAAAGGCGACGTGGACAACGATAAAACACTCAGGCTGCTTGCTATGGAAGCAGTGTCCCATGCAAGGGCCGGGGCCGATATGATTGCCCCTTCCGACATGATGGACGGCAGGGTTGCCGCTATAAGGACCGCCCTCGACAAGGACGGCTTTACGGCCATCCCGATAATGTCCTATGCCGCAAAATACTCTTCCGCTTTCTACGGACCTTTCAGGGAAGCCGCAGAATCAACCCCACAGTTCGGAGACAGGCGCACTTACCAGATGGACCCTGCTAACAAGCGTGAGGCCCTGAAAGAAGTTGCCCTCGACATAGAAGAAGGCGCCGATATTATTATGGTAAAACCGGCGCTGGCTTACCTTGACGTAATTGCTTCGGTCAAATCCTCGTTCGCCCTTCCGCTTGCTGCCTATAATGTAAGCGGTGAATACTCAATGATTAAAGCTGCGGGACAGCTCGGCTGGATTGATGAAAAAAGGGCAATGATGGAGCTGCTGCTGTCGATAAAGCGCGCAGGCGCCGACATCATCATCACCTATTTCGCAAAAGAAGCGGCAAAGGTCCTGAACAGGTAATTCTCAAACCACCTTTATACTCCGGTATTTTACTCTCCACCATCTGTATCTCCCTCTTCCTGAGAGTTGTATAAATACGTTTCTTTGCCGTCAGCGTCCAACACCATCCCTATCGTTACCCATTCGCTCTCGTCGTTGTCCCAATATGTGTTGATTATCCCGATTCCGTTGTCCTCGATCTCCAGCAGTTTTGCCGCTTCCCAATAATCATGCCCGGCATCGGCAACCTGAAACATCGTATCTTCCAACTCCCTGCCAGGTTCCCAACTAACAGCAATCTTATCTGAAGCCTCGCCCCATTTAGCCTCTATAATCCCACCATTAAAACCATCTTTCCTGATTGCCTCTAATGCCTTATCTCTTAATGTCATCTGCCATCCCTTCACCAGATAGTATACCGTAGGTGAGTTCTCTTTTACCTCACGCGATTCAGGCGATCTATCTCAACGGTAAAAAGAACGAAGTCCTTCATGGACCAATCTTAAGGCCTGTCTTTACGGGTAGTTTTTTTGTGTCCGGGACTAAGTGTGCTGCCGCTTTTCCCTTTAATCCCACTGTTTAATTTTCTGGCGTCAAAACGCTCCGTCCGCACTCTGTCCGGATTGTCCTGTGGAGGGCTGTAGTTTTGTTTGACAGCCTTTTTCACTCTCATCCTCAAACCCTGGACAAGCCTGCCGTCAAGCGCTTTTATCGCTGCAACGGCTTCGGAATCTTCCGGCATATCGACGAACCCGAAACCCTTCGACTTGCCTGTGGATGCATCCATGACTATGTTGAGTGACTTTATCCTCCCGAAAGACTGGAAGAGCTGGAATAGTTCTTTCTCGTTAACTCCCCTGGACAGATTGCGCACAAGTATGTTCAATGCAGACTCCTCAACTAAATTCTCGCCCGGACGTGAACGTCCGGGCACGTATAATGTAAAGTATACACTATTCATTCTCCTTGCATCGCCTGGGAAATAAATAAATCAGGAGGTCTTTTCAGTTGCCGACTTGACAGCGGATATCAACATCTTAATATCCAACGGCTTCCTCAAAATTGCCGATGGGTTTACATGTTTTGCCTTCTCTATTATCTCTTCATCGTAATATCCCGTCATGAATATTACCGGTATCCCGAATTCCAAACTTATCTCTTTAGCTGCCTCAATCCCATCCATCCCTCCACCTAAGTTTATATCCATAAGCACAACTTCAGGATTTTCCTCCCCGGCCAGCACAATGGCTTCCTCTCCGGTTGTTGTGATTTGGGCAGTTTCATAGCCAAGCGTTTTGAAGATGAACTGCAAACTCAGCGCGGAAAGAACTTCATCTTCGACAATCAATATCTTGCCTTGCGCCATCTTTTATATCCTCTCCGGTATACCTTTGTCTTTGAACTTGATCATAAACATGGTCCCGTTTTGTGTTTTCATTGCCAATTTCCCCTTCATCTGTAATTCAGCAAGCGTACGCACAATCTTTAAGCCCAAAGATTCAGTTTTTGTGAGATCAATATTTTTGGGCATTCCGATTCCGTTGTCGCTGAAGGTCAGTTCTATGATTTCATCTTCATTTAAGCTGCCCTTTATTATTATCTCCCCTTTTTTATTATCGGGGAAAGCATATTTCAGGGCGTTGGTCATGAGTTCGTTTATAACAAGCCCCAATGGCGTTATAGTGTCGATGGATAAAGGAATCCTCGCAACATCCACCTGGAGAGAGATTTGCTCCTTGTCGGCATTATGACTTTTCATTAAAGCATCGGCAAGGTCTTTGATGTAGTCGCTCAGAAATACCTGTGACAAATTTTTCGCAACATATAACTTCTCATGGACCAGGGCCATTGACTGTATCCTGTTTTTTGTGTCCTCCAATATCTGCAATGTCTTTTTATCATCGATACCCATAGACTGGAGATTAAGAAGGCTGGTGATGACCTGCATGTTGTTCTTCGTTCTGTGGTAGAGCTCTCTGAGAAGGGTCTCTTTTTCCCGAAGGGACTTCTGTACCTCTTCCTCGGCCATTTTTCGCTCGGTGATGTCCTGAGCGGTACCGAATATGCTTAGGGCTTTGCCTGATGAATCACGTCTGACAACGCCGAAGGCTTCCATCACCCACTCTCGCCCTGAATCATTTATGATACGGACTGCTACATGGTAGGGATTAGCATCACTCTCAAGAGCTTTGAAGAAATTAGTCTCCATGGTTGCACGGTCGTCAGGATGGACCAGTCGGGCAAATTCATTAAAGGACGGCACAAAATCCTCAGGGGGCCTGTCGAAGAGCCTGTATGTTTCATCCGACCATTCAAGCTTCTCGGAAACAAGGTTCAGGTCCCAACTCCCCAGGTGGGCCACTCTCTGAGACTCCATCAATTGGCTCTCTCTTTTTCTCAGCTTCTCTTCAGATCTTTTGCGGTCGGTTATGTCGGTGTGTATGCCGACAAGGCCGACAATTTGACCCTCTCTATTCTTAATAGAATATGCCCGTACATAAATATCCTTTTCGTTTCTGTCTTTATCCAGCATTTTCACTTCGCCTGTAAAAGAGCCCCCCTTCATAATTGTGTCAAAAATCTTCGCTCCCACTTTTTCATCAGCGTATACAGTTGAGGGCGGACCTGAAACACCATCTGCTTCACTAACAGACAAGCCAAACAACTTGGTGAATGCCTCATTTTGATAATAATGCCTTCCCTCAGGAGTAGACATACCAATTGCATCTGTGGAGCTATCCACAGCCATCTGGAAATCAAGCAGCGTCTCCTCGGCCTTTTTGCGTTCGGTAATGTCTGTAGCCATACCGCATATGGCATATGGAACCCCCTT
Organism: Nitrospirota bacterium; assembly: GCA_963784135.1. Taxonomy (GTDB): domain Bacteria; phylum Nitrospirota; class Thermodesulfovibrionia; order Thermodesulfovibrionales; family Dissulfurispiraceae; genus JADFXI01. The sequence continues at coordinate 96,711 of CAWAQG010000015.1, forward strand.
ATCATAAAGAGGAAATTTCAAGGAAATGTAATAGTGAATGCCTTCATCATGGGGCACCGTTTCCTCAACCTCTATCGGCTTATCTGCCTTCAATGCCTTAAGGTCAGCTTCTCTAAGTGCATCAGCAATCTCCCTTGGGAAAATATCATAGTCTGTCTTGCCAATTATCTCGCTTCTGGAAATATGAAACAGTTTTTCATATAGGGAATTAATAAATAAATACTTGCCGTCGACGTCCTTTGCAAATATAACGGCAGAGGAGCCGTCTATTATCTTCTGCAGTTTTATCTCGCTCTTCTGCAGCGCTTCCTCAAACCTCTTGCGGTCGGATATCATTCTGTTAAATGTGCCGGTCAGTTCTGCTACTTCACGATTGCCTCCCGGCAAAACAATTTCATCCCCCGACGTCCCCTGACCAAAAGCCTGCATTGATTCCATTAGTTTCCCCAGCGGCCCGGAGATGCGCCGGGACAGGATCACACCTAACATGATTCCCAATAGCGTAATGCCGAAAGTCAGCCCTATGATGCGGTCCCTTATGGCGCTGATCTGTGCATGTAAAGAGTTCATATTCATGGCAATGCAGATATGTCCGCGCATGCCGGCTATGAGGGGATATCGCACTTCCAGAATCGGACCTTCATTTGTAAGGTACCTGTCTAAAGCAATGTCTTTTGCGTTGACCTCCGAGCGAATCTTTGCAGCCAAACCGGCCGGGAACCCTCCTTCAAATGAATGGGCGAATATATTGCCGTCAAATCCGGTAATATAGGCGAAGGATACGCCCTGGGCAGGCTGAACAATCTTTTGCAGCGCGTCACGCGCCGGGAGGATTTCCTCGTTGATGACATAATAAGTCACAAATTCCGACAGCGCCCCGGCCACGAGTATCCCTTTATGTTCTATCTCCCTCTCCATATAAGTTCTCATGATGCGGCTGACCGCAAGCGCTGACAAAAGACCAACGCACAGGACAGTGAAAGATACAAGGAGAATAATTTTCGTGCGCAATCTCATCGGGACCTCACATCTTTATTTTTGTGAAAAAATCCCAGTTTCTTCATCCAATAGTAGAGTTCCTCATAATCCTTGTCGCGGGCCACTGTAAAACCATTGGGCATTTCAGTCTTGTTCCAGTTATAGAGGGTGGCGGCATCACGCCCCCTCGGTTGAAAGTCGAGCATTGCCTGCCTGACTTTCGAAACAACCTCCGGAGGCACCGACTTGTTGGCGGCAATGCCGCTGGAGGGATAGTATCTGGATGTAAAGACAATACGGACTAACCCTTTTTTCGATAACTCCAGACCCAGGGTATCCTGCATCCCGCATGCATCAGCGCGGCCTGCTATGACTGCGTTGGCGCAATTTTCGTGAGATCCGGTAAATTCATAAGCCGCCAGATCTTTAAGCGATATGCCATGTTCGGAAAGAACAATCATGGGTATTATGTATCCTTGTGTGGAAGAGGAGCTGCCAAAAGCAAATCGCCTTCCGCGAAGGTCCTCTATCTTCCTGACAGGACTGTTCGGTTGAACTACAATTACCGATTGGTATTCGGACTTGCCCGCAGCGTTAACTCCAAACACCAGGGGGATTATGGCGTATTTCTCCCGTGCTTGGATATAACTGCCTGCACCGATGGCTGCAAAATGAACAACCCCGTTGCCGAGATCGTCAATAATATTGCCGTATTTTGAAGTAAATCGCAGTTCAAAACGGTAACCGGTAGCCCTCTGGAGGTAATTCAAAAAGGGCAAGTATTGGCGTGCGTCCTCCTGCGGACCGCGCCTCAGGTCAAATCCGAACAGAAAAACGTCAGTGTCTTTTCTTGCCGGCAGTTCATGCAACTGATCGTCGCTGATTCGTTCTTTTAAGTCAATTTTATTTACTTTCTTACTTGAGTCGCAACCAATAAAGAGTACTATATTCAATATTATCAACAATATGCCGACGAAACGCCAAATCTTCATTACTGGCAGGCCCCCGGTTAGAGCGTTTTGTAATTTGATTATATCAGACGGCGTAACATGAAGTGCAAATGCGGACTGTTCGTTTCACAGTTATGTTCATCGCTGCGGCTTAAATGGATCGTCTTCGACCGGTAAAACAGTTTCCGTTCGGCAATGCTTATCTCTCCTTTATTTTTGGAATAGAAAAGTAAAATGTGGCGCCTTTCTCCACAACACCTTCGGCCCAGACTCTCCCGCCATGGCGGCTGATGATTCGCTTGACATTCGCAAGGCCGATACCGGTGCCTTCAAATTCGTTCTGTGTATGGAGGCGCTGGAATACGCCGAAGAGCCTATCCACTTGCTTCATGTCAAAGCCTACGCCGTTGTCTTTGACAAAAAAGATAATTTCGTCCTCGTCCTCTTCATATCCAATCTTGATTTCAGCGCGGGGACGAGTACTCGTGTATTTGACCGCATTACAAATGAGATTGGTAAGCACGAGACTCAGCAGCGATTGATCACCGTATACGTCAGGCAGTTCATCAATATCCCATATGATGTCCCGGGTCTTTGTTTCAGGTTGAATATCGCCGATAGCCGATTTGACCAGAGCGTTAAAACTTACTTTTTCCTTTCGCATCTCTACACGCGCGATGCGCGAGAAGGCGAGCAGATCATCGATAAGCATACCCATCTTTTTTGAAGACAGGGATATCGCGTCCGTATAATGGCCGACTTCGACATCAGGGTGGTCCCCCAGCTTTTGTTGCAGCAGTTTTACAAAGCCTGACATATGTCTCAAAGGGGTGCGAAGATCGTGGGAGACTGAATAGCTGAAAGCTTCAAGCTCTTTGTTGGCAGCGTCCAGTTTAGCGACCTTATGCTTCAATTGCCCGTTAAGCACCTTTATCTGTTCCTCAGCTTTCCTTCGAACAGCGAGTTCCTGTTCCAATTGTTCATTTGCGATTCCCAAATCAATAATAAGCTTTTCTCTGTCCTTCTCCATATTTTTCTGTTCCGTAATATCTCTAAAGGCGGTGACCGAAGCAACTGTCTTACCGTTCTCGATAAGAGGACTGCAAATGATTGATATGGGGAAAACCGTTCCGTCTTTTCGCACAAAAACCTCGTCCGACGAGACAAAGCGGACGGCGTTTTCGATTATTTTATGCATCCTGCATTCTTTAAGAGGTAAAAGAGAGCCGTCTCCTTTTCTGAAGTGAACGGTGTCATGGATATTTCTATCACTCAATTCCAACATTGTCCACCCTAAAAGACGTTCCGCCTCAGGATTCATGAAGATAACATTCCCTTTTTGATTCATGACATAAATGCCTTCAGCCAAAGATGATGTGATATCACGCAATGCCTTTTCTTGTTTACGCAGAGATTCCTCCGCCTGCTTGCGCTGGGTGATATCGCGGCTTACTCCCAATAGTTCAGTCGCCCTGCCCTCCTCATTCGACATCAGTGTCGTAACTACCTCGGTAGGCACTAAAGAACCATTTTGATGCAGTTGATCCAAATAATGTGTCTGTATCCGGGTTGAAAAGATATCTCCGGCTGCAAAGGCGGCAAGACGGTGTCTCAGCTCCTCCATAAACATCTTATAGGATTCCGGGCTAAGTGTATCTTTCATTGATTGGTGCATGGCCTGCCAGGGGGTAAAGCCTCTCATCCTTTGAACAGAAGTACTCATAAAGGTAAAACGACCCGTAATTATATTAAATCGCCAAATTAGATCCTCCATATTCTCAGCAAGCAAACGATATTGTTCTTCACTTTCGCGCAGTTTGCTGTCGAGATTGTGTTTGTACAGCGCTATTTCCACGGCTATATGCAATTCTTTTTCATTGACCGGCTTCAGAAGATACCCATAAGGCTCCGCTATCTTCGCTCTCCGCAGCGTCTCTTTCTCAGAGTGTGCGGTAAGATATATCACAGGAATGTTATATTGTTTGGATATGTCATTGGCTGTTTCTATGCCGTCCATTTTGCCCTGAAGCTTTATGTCCATTAATATCAAGTCAGGGCCCGCCGCCCCTATGCCCTCAATTGCTTCCTCTCCTGAAGCAAATATGGCAACAACATCATATCCGAGGCGCTCCAGGTCTTTTTTTATCGTCAGGGCCACTAACCCTTCATCTTCAACTATCAGTATCTTTTTCTTTTCCATGTTTATTATTTATTCCCCGCAGTCTTAAACGTAATAACTGCTTCTGTCCCTCTGTCCGACCGCATTTGCAGGGTCCCCCCGAGTTGTTTGCACAGAACATTGACTATCTGCAATCCTATAGTGTTTGACTTTCTATAATCAAAACCTTCCGGCAGGCCGATGCCGTTGTCTTTGATTGCCAGGATATATGTATCGACCTGCTTTGTAAAGCTGATGCTAAGCTCCCCGCTTCTGTTGCCGGGGAAGGCATATTTATATGCGTTTGTAATAAGTTCATTGATTATCAAGCTGCATGGAATGGCGGAGTCAATATCAAGTGTCAAGTCCTCAATGTTGAGTTTGGTCACTATTGTTCCATTACGTTTGTGATGAATTGCTTCTAATTGATTAACTGTATCATTAATGAAGTCTTTATAGTTGATGGAGGAAAAGTCGCGCGCCTGGTACAGGTGCTCATGGACAAGCGCCATCGATTTGATACGCTGCTGGCTTTCTTCAAGCGCCTGGCTCAGACTTTCATTATTGGCCCCGAGTGCTTGCAGCCGGAGAAGACTGGATATGACCGCCAGGTTGTTCTTGACTCTGTGATGTATCTCCCTCAGAAGGATTTCTTTCTCTCTCAGTGATGCCTTCACACGCTCCTCGGCCAGCTTGCGCTCGGTGATGTCCCAGAAAATTCCCAATATGCCGGTAACATTGCCGCTGTCATCCATGACTGGGGTCTTAACTGTATTTACCCATACCTCTTGCCCGTCACGTATGTATTTCTCCTCTATGTCTTCGGACTTGCCCAGTTCCATAAGCCTTTCATCGTCTGTCCTGTACTTTTCGGCAAGTTCTTTTGGGAAAAAGTCGTAATCCGTCTTCCCTGCGAATTCGTCAGGTTTAATTCTCAAATCATCGGCAAGATTTTTGTTGCAGGAAATAAAGACTGAATTCCTGTCTTTATAGAAGATCTTCTGCGGAAGGTTTTCCATGAGCGTCCTGTATTTATTCTCACTTTTACGCAGATACTCTTCGGCCAGCTTGCGCACCTTTACCTCGGTCATTAATGCTATATTGGCAGCCGACAACTCGGCTGTACGCTCCTGGACCCTTATCTCCAAATCAGCGTAAGCCCTTGTCAGTTTTTCCTCAGCTTCCCTGAGTTCGGTGATGTCACGATTCAGGCCGAGCATTCGAACAGCCTTGCCCTCTGCATCCCGGACCACTAAAGCGTTGCCCTTCAGCACCTTAACAGTTCCATCGGGATGCATGACGCGAAACTCGGCGTCGAATTCTTTCTCTCCGCGTAGGGCCGCCTCACATTCCAATATCGCTTTAGCGGAATCATCCGGATGAAGGCCGTTCCGCCATGCATCCACACGTCCCGGAAATGTTTCCCTGGTCAGGCCATAGAGTTCAAGCATCCGATCGTCCCAGACCATGATGTTATTGGCAATGTCCCAGTCCCAGACCCCAACTTTGGCTGACTGGGTTGCTAATTTAAGAC
>CAWAQG010000016.1:0-163374 GCA_963784135.1 Nitrospirota bacterium
ATGCATTCAGTGTCGTGCCTGGTTTGAGAAAGAAAGAGGCGAGAGAATAGCTCCCTGAATAGTTAAAAGGAGCGGTGGCTCCGGCAACTGCGGAGGGCGGCTGGGAGCCGCTATTTGACAGGGATGTATCGGCGCTGAAGGGTCTGGCCTGAGAGATATCCGAAACAACATGCCAGCCTCCATCCGGTCCATAATATGAATACTGTGTTGTCGGGATGCTTTGCGTCGTGCATGCTGATGAGTTGACATTGAACGGGCCGTACGCGACCAAATAGTAATCACCCGCGGATGGACCCTGATACCTCGTATTCAGGGTAATGGTTTCTCCGGGCGCATAGAACATTTTATCCGTGGTTACGTCTATCAGATTGTCTGTTGGACTCGGCATAATGAACTCCGAAAATGCGAGGCGGGCATTCCGGAAATCGCCGAGGACCATTAATAAAAGGGTGTTGTTATATATTTTTGCCCTGCATTGACCCTCGGCTGAATAAGGCAGCAGCGCTTGCCTGGCAGCCCAATTTTTTCCGTCAGTACTGAAACGGTACATTATATTGCCGTCTGCTCCGTCCGCGTCAATCGGTTTGTCCGGAGAGTCATCCCAAACACCGTGGAATCTGCCTGCCGAGTCGACGAGGAGCTTTGATGACGCTCCGGCCCGTGCAGGAGAAGCCCCTGTAGTCTTCCCCTCAACTGTCTCCATTGCCCATGTATTGCCGCTTGTCAGATTGCCGATGATATTGGATGTCCCCTCCTGCCTCCCTGTGGAATCGGTTGCATATCGGTAACTGGCGACCCATGGCGTTCCGCTGCTGTCCGTGATCATGTCGGTCCAGAATTCATTTTCAGATATGTTGCCGGAACTGTCAACCTCAGAGCTGGTCCAGGTGGTAAGATCATCGGAGTATGCGTACCATAATTTATGTCCTGCCCCCGGCGGGAAATACACCGCAGTCACACCCGCCGTAACAGGGTTGTTTTGGCTCGGGTATTCACTGCTCAAAGTAACAGCGTTATGGTCCCCCCAAAGAATATGGTAGCGTTTGTGCGCCGTATCGTAAACAAAACCGGCCAGCCTGTAATACTGGGCACTATTTGCCGGGAGGTTTAAAACGTTGGAAGTCCATTTATTGGTGCTGCCGGCAGTCGGAACGAGTATTCTCAGTGCCCCTGGAAAAGGCTGCGAACGACAGCATGACCCGTCAGGATTTAAGAATACCTGATACTCGCGTGCAAAAACAGGATTGCCATTCGCATCAAGTTGCATGCGGGTATTGAACCCCCCCGGAGATACATAAACCTTTGGGCCTGGAACGCCGCCCTTTATAGTTTGATACACAAGTCCTGTGCCGTCGGCGCTTGTGCCTGATCCATCCGCACTGGACCCCTGAAAGCTCTGAGTTATATAACAGACATTAACAGTGTCTGAATTTTTATCATATATTAAAAAAGTGGAGATGGACCCTAACAAGCCGTTTCCATCCAATACTATCCTGTTTGCTTCGGAAGGCCATTGGCCGCCCACTTGCTTGCTTGTATAAATGATTTGGGTTTTGTTTTGGCCCACCACCGGCAAGGCATATACCGCATGAACGGTACCATCCGGACTTACATCGAAATCATAAGAGTAAAGTCTTCTGGAATAGGATTGTTCCGAATTTTCCAAAGTAACATCAGAAGTTTTGATAAGTTGCGCGCTGACATTGACAGCCGGCAGGAGCGCCATTAAAAATGCCATGGAAATAAGAATAAAATGTTTTTTCATGCACTCTCCGTCCATTCTAATTGATATTTCATAATTAGTTGCAGCCCGGGCTTTGGAAGCCATAGTTGCCGCTGCTGTCCGGGCTGAGAGATATTGTCACACCTGAAATTGATGTGCCGTTTGATGTTGTCGTTGCATACGGACTTGGTGTTGCAGCGAGCGCTGCCGTCGCTGTTGCCGTTGCTCCGCATGAAAGCAGTGCCGTTGTCGACTGGGCCGTATATCCTGACGCTGACACGCCAATTGTTATCAAGGTTGTCTGGTTCTGGTTCGATGAAAGACCTGTAAACACGGCTGAACCATTTGTGTCTGTCGAAGCAGTCTGTGTCCCTGCCGTCACAGCCGCCCCCTGTATCGCAGCCCCTGTCGCAGAATCCGTTACCGCCACGCTGAGAACAGCCGTTGTACACGCCGTCGTAGGACATGAACTGCCCTGAAACGCCCTGAACAGAAACGCAGCCATCTGGTCCCTTGTCACATAATCAGAAGGACAGTAGTTGCCGTTTCCGCATCCTGTCGTTATCCCCAGTTCATCGAGCTTCTTTATGTACTTGCAAAATTGGCTGCTGCTGGCAACATCACCAAAAACACTCCCTGAGCTGCAATAATCCGAAGGAGGCTCCCCTGATACCGCCCTCACCAGAAAGGCAGCCATCTGGTCTCTCGTTACGTTTTGGTCAGGACAGTAATTGCCTCCGCCGCATCCCGTCGTTATCTGTAAATCGCCAAGCCTCTTTATGTAGTTGCAGAATCCGTCAGTTGCTGAAACATCATTGAACTTCGAGCCCGACGCGCAATAGTCTGAAGGTGGCTCACCCTCTTTTGCCCTCACTATGAACGCTGCCATCTGCGCTCTTGTCACATCGTTTGCCGGACAATAGTTGCCGTTTCCGCACCCCTGTGTTATGCCGGCACACGCTATTGCATGAATATAGTCCCTGAAACTGTCCGACGCTGTTACGTCACCGAAGTTTATGCCGCACGATGTGCATGCACTGGCTGCCTGCTCGGTGATTACAAACGGCGAGGTGAGTACGGATATGTTTATATCACCTGATTTGCTGCCGGAACTTGTATTGGCAGCCACTTTGTAGCTTATTATGCCGCTCCCTGTGCCGGAGGCTGTGCTGCTGTAACAGACGCCTGTGGGGCAGGTGTATGAGAATGTCAGCCATGAGGAATCGGATGTTGCCCCCCATGCCTGATTGCAGGTGGAGGATGAAGGGGTAAAGGTTATTGTGCCTGAGCCGCCTGTTGCGCCGAAGGTGGCTGCCGAGGCAGCAGGGCTCGCGCTGTATGTGCATGATGTTACGGAAAAGGCTATGCCTGGATTGAAGCAAAAGATTGATAATATGGCAAAGAAGCCGGCTATTACCCAATAATCAAATTTGCTTTGAAATGTATCGTTAAACACTCCACGAATCTTGACCATGCAATATCCCTCTGCCAAAAACAATTGGTCTGAAATAAAACGATGCATTCAGCTTTGATATGATTTAATAATATTTTTTGCGGCATTGTCAAGGCTTTGACTTGCCTCAGCTAAGATCACGTCGAAACTGAATCGTTGCCTCATAATATAAAAATCACGTCGAAATAATTTTTGTCTTTAGCCTCATACTGACCGGTCGTCATACCCGCGAAGGCGGGTATCCACACTTTTAAAAGAATGGATTCCCGCTTACTACCTGCGGGAATGACGTAATTATTTGGACGTGATTTTTATATGAGGCAATGCGGGCTTAGCATTCAGGGGTTGTTGATTTTTCTAACAGTTCCGCTTTATTCTAATTATAGTATATATGGTAGAAGGAGTTGCGTATCAGAGGAAAACAGAGTTGAAAGCTGCTTGCGTTAATGACCCCGTTGTAAGCATTGTATTCCTGAACTATAACCGGCTGGATGAAACGAAGATAACCATAGAGAAACTGTTAGTTTGTGCTGAGAATAAGGCTATTGAAGTTATTGCGGTCGACAATGGCTCGACTGACGGCACTGCCGAATTCCTCGACGGGTTGAAAGACAAGCTGCGTGTTATTTTGCTGGAACATAATCAGGGAATCGAAGGGTATAACAGGGGATTTGAGGCTGCGAGAGGAGAAATACTTATAGTTCTCGATGATGATTCCCACATTGAACATGACGCCATAGATAAGGCCCTGGAATTGTTTGCCGGGGACCCGAAAGTCGGCATCGTTGCTTTTAGAATTGTCGACAGCCAGGGCAAGCGGTTCAATACCTGGCATATCCCTGCTTCTGATTGCTTGCAGGAATCCTTTGCATTTGTCGGCTGCGGTTTTGCGATAAGGCGGGAAGTGTTCCGGAGGATAGGCTATTATCCGGAGCATTTCTTTATTTACCATAATGAGATATTTGTCGCTATAAGGACAAAACTGCTGGGCTATAAAGTGCTTTTTGATCCCTCATGCCAGGCTGTTCATAGGTCTGTCGGGCTGCCGAGAGACCCTTCCCGCAGGATTTATTATACTCTCAGGAATACCCTGTATCTGATATGGACGTACTATCCATTGCCTATAGCAATATATCTGATGGCGTCCAGACTTTTCATCAGTTTTTGCCTGGCCCTCTTTTACCATAAAGTCGGGGTCGCGCTTAAAGCGTTTCGGGATTTTGCCGCACACAGGCCGGAACGTGTTTTTTTGAGCGGAAAAGATAGGAGGATGGTCCTCGCTCCTTTTTTCCGCCATAACAGCATATTGCATAGAATTTGTTTTGTATCGGATATAAGGCTTTTGGTCAGGTCCGTGTGCGGGTGATCGCCGCGTGAATCAGGGCGAGGAAGAGAGCGAGTCACGGCTTAGCGTAATTGTTCCGGCATTGAACGCGGGCAGTCTTATAGGGCCACTCATTAAAGCCTTGAAGGCCCAGACGGTCAGCGCTGAAATAGTGGTGGTGGATTCATCCTCCCATGACGACACCGCCCGTATTGCCGGGTCTTTAGGGGCCAGGGTGCTTACGGTAAAGAGGGAGGATTTCGATCATGGGGGCACCAGGAACCTCGGCATAAATAGTTCGGAGGGAGAAATCATTATTTTCTTCACCCAGGACGCTCTGCCTTATGACAAGCATGCTCTGGAGAGGCTTGCAGCGCCTTTTCGCGCCGATGTACGGGTTGGTGGTGCTTATGGAAGGCAGCTGCCTTACCCCGGCTCCACGGTTTTTGCCGCACACTCGCGACTATTCAATTATGGTGAGACCTCTTTTGTAAAGTCACCGGAGGATGGGGGACGGGGGGTAAAGGTCCCCTTTCTGTCCAATTCTTTTGCAGCGTACAGGAGGAGTGCCCTGAAAGAAATCGGCCTTTTTAAGGAAGGCCTTATCTCAACGGAGGACACATATGCAGGGGCCAGGATGCTTATGGCCGGGTATAAGATCGCTTACGCAGCGGACGCCATGGTGTACCATTCCCACAACTATACTTTTCTGGAGGAATTTCAGCGCTACTTTGACATAGGGGTCTTTCACCGCAGTGAGAAATGGATTATGGAGACCTTCGGAAGGGCGGAGGGAGAAGGAAGCAGGTTTGTACTGTCTGAGTTGCAATATATAGTTGGCGAGGCCAAATACGGTCTTCTGCCCGAATTTTTTGTCCGGAATAGTTTAAAATACCTTGGCTTCGCCCTGGGGCGGCATTATGAAAAGCTCCCCCTGAAAATCATAAGAAAAATCAGCAGGAACAAAAATTATTGGACAAAAATTAAAGGATAGGCAAAAAAACAGGCAATAGGCTATGGGCAATGGGCAATAGGCACGAACAAAGAGACGGTTGGCAAAAGATTATGAAGAGATTTTCTCTTTTCCTATTGCCTATAGCCCATAGCCTATAGCCTGAATTTGTTATGCGGATCGGTAACGGGTATAAAGAAATTGGCGGTATCGGGGCGCTTGTCTCGCTGGACATCGCATCTTTTTATCTGTCCCTGTTTCTTGCTTATTACGCGCGCAAATTTCTCAATACTGTTTTCACGGGTCTCATGCCTCTCGAATTCGACCTGCGCTACTTTGTACATTTCTGGTGGATGCCGGTCATCTTCATCCTCGTCCTCGCCTACGAAGGGCTTTACACGAAGAGGACGTCTTTCTGGGACGAGGCACGGGAACTGGTAAAGGCGGTCACCGTCGCTGTCATTGTTATCTTTGCGGTCACGAGTCTCGGCAAGTTCACCTACAAGATATCACGTCTTACTTTTATCATGCTATACATGTGCAGCATAGCGGTCTTCCCTCTTATGCGGCTTGCGGGGAAGAAGGCGCTATTCCGGATGAACGTCTGGAAGGAAAACCTTATTATCATCGGCGCGGGCAGGGCTGGAAAGGAAATTGCCAGGGGTTTGGACAGCGAGGGTCATCTGGGGTACAATATCCTCGGGTTCCTTGACGATGATCCGGACAAGATCGGCCGGACAATCGTGATTAATAACAGGGAACTCAAGGTATTCGGCGAGGTGAAGAATTTCAGGAAATTCCTCTCGTTGATGAGCGTTTCAACGGTGATTATTGCAATTCCCTCATACACTGTGGAGGAGCTCTCGAAGCTGACTGAGAATGTTCAGAAATATGCCGGGAGCGTCCTCCTTGTGCCTGACCTGAAAGGCATTGCCCTGGTAAACACCGAACTCGAGCACCTGTCTGCGCAGCAGATGTTTATGCTGAAGATCAACAACAACCTGAAGTCGGACTTCAACAAATTTGTCAAGAAGAGCTTCGACGTTGTTTTCTCCGTTCTCTTATTGCCTTTCCTTTTTGTTCTGGTGGTCATCTTCTGGGCTTTGATACGCGCCGACTCCAGGGGCCCTGTTTTCCTCAGGCAGGACAGGATCGGCAAGGATGGAAAGGTTTTCAAATGCATAAAGTTCAGGACCATGTTCGGGAACGCTGATGAAATATTGGACAACTATCTCGAAAAGAACGAAGAGGCCAGGGCAGAGTGGAGCCGGTACAAAAAACTTCGTGATTATGATCCGCGCGTGACACGGGTGGGCAAGTTCCTGAGAAGGACCTCCCTGGACGAACTGCCCCAGATATTCAATGTGCTTGCCGGCGATATGAGTTTTTTCGGCCCGCGGCCTTATCTGCCTGAGGAGGAGGAGGAGATACGGGGATACTCCGATCTGATCTTCCTCACCAGCCCCGGCATCACCGGGCTATGGCAGGTCTCCGGCAGGAACATACTCGATTTCGAAGAGAGGGTGAAGCTTGACACCTGGTATGTCCTGAACTGGTCCCTCTGGCTCGACATCGTTATCCTTTTCAAGACTATCAGGGTAGTTCTCAATAAGGAAGGGGCGTATTAAAACAGGTTAAGGTTAAGGCTAAGGTTAAGGTTAAGGCTAAGAAAACAGAAAATACACACATGTATAAAACTTTTAAAGAGATGCCAGTCTGGCAAAAGGCAATTGAAGCTGCTGAAATAGTGTATGAACTTACGACAAAATTGCCCAGAAAAGAGGATTACGGATTTACTTCACAAATAAGAAGGTCTGCTCTTAGTATATCAGCGAATATAGCAGAAGCATTTGGAAGAAATCATACTATGGACAAAATAAATTTCTATTATATGGCGAGAGGGTCTTTAACGGAGACTCAAAGCCATTTGGAATACGGTAAAAGAGTTGGCTATATTAATTCCCTAAAAGCTGATGAATTGGAAAAAGTTTTTTGTGATATTCACAGCGCTATAAATAAAGTAATTTTAACCTTACGAGGATCAAACAAATGACTGGTGGGCTTCCCACCATAACCTTAATCTTAATCTATTCTCTGCGGGTGTCTAAATGACAGTTCTCTTTTACATTTTAATCTTAACCTTAACCTTAGCCTTAACCTATGCTTTGGCGAGACTCGCCAAGTTAGAAGGAAGGGCGAAGAGCGCTGAGGCCATTGTGGGCGAGCTCCGGCAGCAGGTCCGGCAGAAGGAACAGGATGCAAGCCAATTAAGGGCCGGGCTTGATTCCGAGCGGCATCAGAGGATAGAGACTGTGACGCGACTTGAGGAAGCGCAGAAGCGGCTGGAAGATTCCCACAGGAACCTTGAGCAGAAGAAAGAGCTTATCGAGGTAATGAAAAAAGAGATAACCGATACCTTCAGCGTGCTTTCCGGTGCTGCGCTGAAAAGCAGCAGTGAGGATTTTCTCAGACTCGCCTCGGAGAACCTTGGGAAGATTGTTGCCGATACAAAAGGAAAACTCGGCGAGCACCAGGCTGCTATGGACGGTACGATCAAGCCCCTCCATGAAATGCTGAAAAGGTACGAGCAGCAGCTCAGGGACATAGAGGAAAACAGACACAAAAGCTTCGGCAGTCTTACCGAGCAGCTAAGGTCACTTGCAGGCATGCATGAGCAGTTGCAGCGTGAGACAAACAGTCTTGTCACCGCGCTGAGGAGGCCCAAGGCCAGCGGCTCATGGGGCGAACTGGGGCTCAGGAGAGTTGTGGAACTTGCCGGCATGACGGCTTATTGCGATTTCTACGAGCAGGAATCGGTTTCGACCGGTTCGGGACGTCTCAGGCCGGACATGATTGTGCGGCTTCCAAACGGGAGGGAGATCGTAATTGACGCCAAAGCACCGGTCGATGCTTATATGGGCATGGTCTCCGCAGCTTCTGAAGACGAGAGGAAGAAGGCCATAGCGAACTACATAGGGAGTGTCAGGAACCATATGAATATGCTCAGTTCGAAGGCATACTGGGACCAGTTTGACCGGTCTCCCGAGATTGTGGTCATGTATCTCCCGGGCGAGTCCTTTTTCAGCGCAGCTATCGAGTATGATCACAAGCTGATCGAGGACGGCAGCGCCAAGAAGGTCATTCTGGCTACGCCCACCACCTGCATCGCACTGTTGAAAGCCATCGCCTATGGCTGGCAGCAGGAACAGGCCGCCAAGAGCGCTCAGGAGATCGGCAAGCTGGGCAAGGAATTGTATGAGCGCTTTTCAGTCATGCTTGAGCATTACGCAAAGACAGGCCTCGCCATCCGTAAAGCAGTGGAATCTTACAACGAGGGCGCAAGATCGGTGGAATCACGCCTCGTCCCTTCATTAAAAAAGTTCAAAGAACTCGGCGTTTCAAGCCCCAGGGACATAGTCGCGCCCGCTGAAATAGGCCAGACAGCGAAAACCATAGAACACATTGCCCTTGAATGTACGGAAGTCGAGGAGCAGGACAAGGAACAATAACATAGACATTGACCTGAAAATCTCCCCTCACCCCTCTTTAGCAAAGAGGGGAAATCCTCCCTTTGGCAAAGGGAGGTTAGGAGGGATTTTGCAGATGATGTCGTTATTATTTTGTGACCGTTAATTAGGTTACAGTGTGTTTGTTACTTTTTTGATCTCTTCGAGTTTTTTGGCGGCTTTTCCGCTGCTGATGGATTCTTCGGCAATTTCCTTTGCGGCAACAAAATCGTCGGTATGCCCCGACACCACTATTGCAGCCGCAGCGTTCAGAAGCACAATATCGCGTTTGGGACTTTCCACGTTATTGAGGATGGAATGGATGATGCGGGCATTTTCTTCTTTGTCACCGCCTGCGAGATCGGTGATGTCCGCCGGTTTGATCCCGTAATCTTCGGGCATTATGTAGAAATTCTCGACGGCTTTATCTCTATACCTCGACACCTTTGTAGCGCTGCAGGTAGTGATTTCATCCATGCCGTCTTCTCCGTGAACTACCATCGCATCCACGGCGCCCAAATTGCCGAGTACCGATGCCAGAAGCTCAGTCAGCCTGCTTGAAAACACTCCAAGCAGCTGACGCCTTGCGTTTGCCGGATTTGTAAGGGGCCCCAATATATTGAATATGGTCCTTATGCCTATTTCGCGCCGGGGTCCTATTGCGAATTTCATGGCAGGGTGGAAAAGAGGGGCGAAAAGAAAGCCGAAATTTGTATCGAAGAGACATTTTTCGACCCGGTCGGGAGAAAGTTCAACCTTGACTCCCAACGCTTCCAGAAGGTCGGCGCTGCCCGAGCGGCTTGACACAGAGCGGTTGCCGTGTTTTGCCACGGGAATGCCCGAGGCCGCCACCACGATTGCCGCTGCGGTGGAGATATTGAAGGTGTTGGACAAGTCTCCGCCGGTGCCGCAGGTATCGATAATGCCTTCGGGGGCCGCTATTTTTGTGGCCTTCTCACGCATTATCCGCGCAGCGCCGGTAATTTCTTCGATGGTTTCACCCTTGATCCTTAGTGCGGTGAGAAATGCGCCGATCTGGGCATCTGTGGCCCTGCCCTCCATTATTTCGGTCATGCATTCCGCCATCTCGGCCTCGGAGAGGCTGATATTCTGAATTACAAGGTTTATCGCTTCTTTTATCACTGGCTGACTCCAAGCTGTATGAAATTCCTGAGAAGGTCCTTGCCCGCTGTGGTAAGGATAGATTCGGGATGGAACTGCACCCCTTCGACAAGAAATTCCTTGTGCCTCACCCCCATAATTATCTCGTCTTTTGTCCATGCGGAGATTTCCAGGCAGTCGGGCAGAGTTTCTCTCCTTATGACAAGGGAATGATAACGGGTGGCTTCGAAGGGATTGGGAAGGCCTGCGAACAATGATTTTCCGTCATGATAAATAATAGAGGTTTTCCCGTGCATGAGCATAGGCGCCCTTATGATGTCGCCGCCGTAAGCAGCGCCTATCGACTGATGGCCGAGACAGACGCCGAGTATCGGGACTTTTCCGGCAAAGCGCCTGATTACCTCAATGGAGATCCCGGCCTCGTTGGGCGTACAGGGCCCGGGGGAAATGACGATCCTCTCCGGGTGTTTTTTCTCGATCTCGCCGATGGTTATCCGGTCATTTCTAAAGACCTCGATTGTTTCGCCCAGTTCACCCAGGTACTGAACAAGGTTGTATGTAAAGGAATCGTAATTGTCGATCATTAAAAGCATAGGCTACCCTTTTTGGAAGAAGTCAACGGTCTTCATCATCGCCATCGCCTTGTTGACTGTCTCGGAATATTCGTTTTCCGGGACAGAGTCGGCTACAAGGCCTGCTCCAGCCTGTACAAATATTCTATCATTTTTTATCATCAGTGTCCTTATGGTAATGCACATGTCCATATTGCCCGAATAGCTGAAATACCCGACTGACCCGGCATAGGGGCCCCGTTTTGTAGGTTCCAGTTCTTCTATGATTTCCATGGCCCTCACTTTTGCAGCACCGCTGACGGTGCCGGCAGGAAAGCAGGCTTTAAAAACATCAAAGGCATCGAGCCCTTTTCTGAGAATGCCCTCGACATTGGACACAAGGTGCATCACATGGCTGTAGCGTTCAACTTTCATCACTTCAGTCACTTTGACTGAGCCGATTTCTGCGACTCTCCCGACATCGTTCCTCCCCAGATCGACAAGCATGATATGTTCCGCTATTTCTTTGGGGTCTTTCTTCAGGTCTTCCTCAAGCGCTCTGTCGGCCTCTTCAGTGTCGCCCCTTTTCCGGGTGCCGGCAATGGGCCTGAGCGTTATTTTGTCGCCTTCCAGCCTGACGAGTATTTCAGGTGAAGAACCGACAAGCTGCACATCGCCGGTGTCGAGGTAGTACATGTACGGCGAGGGGTTTATCACCCTGAGGGCGCGGTAGAGAGAAAAGGGGTGTATGGCGGCCTGTGTCTCAAACCGCTGCGAAAGGACCACCTGCAGTATATCGCCTGACATGATGTATTCTTTGGCCTTTACAACAGCGTCCATAAAGCCTTCTTTTGTGAAATTGGAAGAAAAGTTTGCAGACAATGCTGAAGGCGAATGACGAAAGGCCAAAGGCGCATGTTCCTTCGCACCTTGCCCCTTGCCTTTTGTCCCTTGCATTAGTTTTTTTATAATCTTATCTATACGTTTTCCGGCATTCTCGTAAGTCTTTTCGATATTCTTGTTATCTACGTGCACGTTCGATACGATTTTTATAGTTTGCCTGAGATTGTCGAATATCAGGATGGTATCGGTGAGCATCAGAAAAATATCGGGTATGTCCAGGGCCGGTTTAGGGGAATCAGGGACCCGCTCAAAGAACTTGACCACATCATAACCTATATAGCCGACAAAGCCGCCCGAGAACCGGGGGATTCCCGCTGCTTCGACAGGGACAAACCGCGACAATATATCTTTTATAACAGAAAGCGGATCAGCTGTTTCCATGTGGGAAGTTTTTCCGCGCTTCTGTATCGTTACCCTTCGGCCCGCGCAGCTGAGGGTCATGGCCGGATCTATGCCGAGGAAGGAGTAGCGGGCCCACTTCTCGCCGCCTGTAACACTCTCCAAAAGAAAGGACGGTTTTTTACCGAGCTTGAGGAATGCGCTTACCGGCGTCTCGATGTCGCCCAGTATTTCCTTGTAAACTGGAATAAGGTTGCCCTGCCGGGTCAGGGACTTGAATTCATCGAAGTCTGGGAATAACATTTTTTAGCATAGCATAATTTGCCTTAACAAAGCATGATGTTGTCAACAAATAGAGTTGTCCGGTTTTAGAGCAAATAAACTGTCCGGTTCTGCAGGGTGGCTGCGCATGGAACATGGCAGTCCACCGATTTCAGTTTTATTAAGGCTTATGCCGCTGCATGTGAGCAAATTGCAATCTCCTTTCCTTTAGAGTTATAGGCAGCCAGTTTTCTCGGTCCATGAAAGATAGCAAGTCTACCGTCGGGATAACGATGAACGCTTACCTGGACCCTGACGTAATGGCAACGATATTGATTTGGCGGGATCTGAAGTTTTAGTCCATCGAACTTTACACAGTTGTCATTGCCGACGGTGCGGTCATACTGTTCGCATAGGATGTCTTCCAAGGCAGTGCCTGCCCAAGTCACGAACACGCTCTCTGGTTCTTGAGGGATAACGGCGAACTCGGCATTATGGGCCGGCATATATGTACTGGCAAGATAATCATTGGCCTGCTTCATCCCAGTGATGCCCGCCATCGCAAGCTCCTTGACCAGCCGATCTTGATGGGTACTGAAGGCTCGCTCAGAACGGCCCCTGGCTTCAGGAGAATACGCAGGGATCATCTTAATCCCCAGTTGGCTCATTGCACGACCAAACTGGGTAAGACTTGATTTGTCCACTTTCCCTCCAGCCTCCGGTGTATGCCAATAGTGACTTCCGCGATCCGTATACAACGAAGCAAACAACCCGTGTTGCTCTATAACCTCTTTTACACCCAGAAAGCTGCTTTGTGTGCCTTCTTCCTTAACAAAAAACATCGAGTAGTGTTCACTGCTGGCATCATCCATCGTCACGATCAAATCCCATAATTTGCCGGGAACCCACTGGTGCCGGGAACCATCCTGATGAAGCATCATGCCGATATAGGGAGCCCTGACCCTTCTTTTCCTGTGTGCCCCTTTCAGTGCCCCTTTCGGTACCAATCCCTTTTCCTGGAGGGTGTTTTTGACCCATGTGTAGCTCCTGTTTCCTTGATGAACTCGGCGATACCAGCTAAAAAAATGCTTGACGTTGAAACCATAATAACGTCCTCTATAAAGATCCGATAGCGCCATCACTTCGTCAACTGGTGCTCGCAGATGCGATATTTGTCCTAAACGCTTATCTATAAGTCCCTCCATCCCTTTATCCGCATACCTCAGCAGATATCGCCGAAATGTCCTGTCACAGACACCAAGGAGCATCGCCGCTTCCTCCTGCGTTAGCCGTCCACTCTTCCAGCCCTCATAACCTTCTTCAAATCTCATTTTCCGTACCTCCTGCAACACCGCCGAACGTTTCATGGATAGCCCCCCTTGCTATCCATATACCACCCGGACAGTTTATGTGCTACAGATACGGACAGTTTATCAACTCGCTACAGCCTTAACAAAGCATGACTGCAAACAACAGCGATATGTGATAAAATATACACTATGGAAAAAATTCTGGTAACAGGCGCTGCCGGGTTTATAGGCTGGAGGACTTCTCAAAAATTGCTTGAAGAGGGCAGGCAGGTAATAGGCATCGATAATATGAACGACTATTACGACGTGAAGCTGAAAACCCACAGGCTGGAAGGACTTAAAAAGAACAACAACTTTACCTTTTACCGGCTTGACATTGAAAACCTGGCGGCAATGGACCCTATTTTCAGGGACAACAAAATAGGGGCGGTTGTCAATCTTGCCGCCCGTGCCGGCGTGCGGTACAGCATTGAGAATCCTCACGTGTATATGAGCACCAACGCTCAGGGAGTTTTAAACCTCCTCGAACTTATGCGAAAACATGGCGTAAAGAAATTGGTGCATGCCTCAACATCTTCCCTGTATGCCGGACAAAAAATGCCTTTTACCGAAGACCTGCCGGTGAACACGCCTATTTCACCCTATGCTGCAACCAAAAAGGCCGCCGAGGCAATGGCCTACTCTTATCATTATCTGTTCGGTCTCGACATATCCGTGCTGCGGTATTTTACCGTTTACGGACCTTCGGGAAGACCCGATATGAGCATATTCAGGTTTGTTAAGTGGATAGATGAAGGAAAGCAGCTGGAGCTTTTCGGCGACGGCTCTCAGAGCAGGGATTTTACTTATATTGACGATATAGCGGCAGGCACTGTAAAAGCGCTCAAAGAGGTAGGGTATGAAATCATCAACCTGGGCGGCGGAAAAAGTCCGCATACACTGAACTATGTTATCGCCAGGCTTGAAGAATTATTAGGGAAAAAGGCTTCCATCGAATACAGGGCGTTTCTGAAAACAGACATGACCGAAACGGGCGCCGATATCACAAAGGCTGCAAGACTTCTCGATTGGAAACCGGAGACTGACCTCGACGAAGGGCTGAAAAAGACTGTTGACTGGTATCTGGACAATCGAAGCTGGCTCAAAGACGTAAAACTGTGATACCATCCGCGATCTTCAGGGATTATGATATAAGGGGCGTGGCAGGAAGAGACCTTGACCGTGATACTGCGGTGCTTATCGGAAAGGCGTTCGGCTCACTGGTAAAATCATTTATTCCCGGGGCAAAACAGGTGAGCGTAGGCAGAGATGTAAGGCTAAGCTCAGACGAGCTTGCCGCAGGGCTTATCAAAGGAATCGTGTCTTCCGGCATCGATGTATATGACCTCGGGGTCTGCCCGACACCCGTCCAGTATTTCTCGCTCTATCATCTCGATCTGGCCGGCGGGATAATGATCACCGGCAGCCATAATCCTCCGGAATACAACGGCTTCAAGATCAGTATAGGGAAAGATACCATTTACGGCGGAAACATTCAAAAGCTGCAAGAGATAATTAAAAGGCAGGAGTGGACAATCCCGGGAAAAGACGGAGAAATCAGGCACTGCAATATATTGGCCCAATATAAAAAATATATGCTGGAACAGTTTGCATATCTCAATGATGCCCGGTTCAGGCGGATCAAGGTAGTCATAGATGCCGGCAACGGCACTGCGGGCACTGTTGTGCCCGAAATCCTGGACGGCATAGGCTGTGATGTGGTCCCGCTCTACTGCGAGCCTGACGGAAGGTTCCCTAACCACCACCCTGATCCTACGGTAGTTGAATACATGCAGGACTTGATTGCGGAAACGAAGCGGTCCGGGGCGGATATCGGCGTCGGATATGATGGTGACGCTGACAGGATCGGCGTTGTCGACAGTGAGGGCGCCGTTATATGGGGAGACCAGGTCATGATTGTCCTGAGCAGGGAACTGCTGAAAGAAAACCCCGGAGCCGTGGTTATCGGCGATGTAAAGTGCTCGCAGGTAATGTTTGATGAGGTGAAAAAGAATGGCGGCATTCCCATTATGTGGAAGACCGGGCACTCTTTGATAAAACAGAAGATGAAGGAAGAGGGCGCCCTTATTGCAGGAGAATTCAGCGGGCATATTTTTATAGCGCATAACTATTTCGGATACGATGACGCACTCTACACCACGTTCAGAATAATAGAAATCATGAAGAAAACAGGAAAGGACATAAAAGAGCTTCTTTCTGATGTAGTCAGGATGTCATACACCCCTGAAATCAGACGTGAATGCCCGGAAGAAATAAAAAAAGAGGTTGTGGACAATGTGGTGTCACGCCTCCTTGCCTATACAAAAGACGGTAATGCCCCTTACAGGATTATAGATGTCAATACTCTTGACGGTATCAGGGTTTTATTTGAAAAAGGTTGGGGACTGATACGGACCAGCAACACACAGCCTGTAATCGTCATGAGGGCCGAGGCAGAGGATGAGGAGCATTTACACCAATACACAAGTTTTTTGGAAAATGAATTAAAGAAGGCAATGGCAGAGGTAGAGGCAAAGGCAGAGGTAAAGAAATGAAAACTTTTACTTCTATTTGTGCCTATATCTATACCTTTACCTCTGCCTTTACCTTGGGTGTTTTATGAAAGCCCTGATTTTAGCCGGCGGAGGCGGGACGAGGCTTTGGCCTTTGTCCCGAAGGAACTATCCGAAGCAATTTCTAAAGATAAACAGTGATAAATCGCTTCTGCAGCAGACCGCCGAAAGGCTGCTTAAAGTGATGACCCTGGATGACCTTGTTGTTGTGACAAACAGGAAATATAAGTTTTATGTGAAAGCCGACCTCCCTGACATAAAACATTTGATATTTGAGCCTGTGGGGAGAAATACGGCCCCTGCAACGGCCCTCGGCGTTAAATACTGCCTGGAAAAGCTCGGCTGCAGCGAGGATGAAGTCATATTAATGTGCCCTTCGGACCATGTGATACGGCCGGATGAAAAATTTGCAGAGTACATTGAACTTGCCGGTACAATAGCCGCGAAAGGCTATATTGTAACATTCGGTGTAAAGCCTGACAGGCCTGAGCCGGGTTACGGCTATATAAAAGCGGGCAAGCCTGCAGGCCTGCCTGCTGACAAGCCATTATATGAAGTGGAAAAATTTGTAGAGAAACCTGAAATGGAATCAGCCCGGCGATATGTGGATGACGGCTCCTATTATTGGAACTCGGGGATGTTTGCCTTCAGCATAAAGACGATGCTTGATGAAATGGACAAGCATTCGCCTGAAATGAAAGGGTTGCATGCTCAGGGGTTCGAGGAACTGTTGTCCGGCTTTGAGCATATGCCTGACATCTCTATAGATTATGCGGTCATGGAGAAATCGGACAGGGTGGTTGTGCTGCCCCTTGACCTGTATTGGAATGATGTAGGCTCCTGGGATTCGCTTTACGACGTGCTTGATAAAGATGAAGAGAGGAATGTAACGCAGGGCGATGTCCTTGCAATAGATACAAAGGGAACTCTTGTTTTGGGGAACAAGCGGCAGATTACCACCATAGGGCTCAATGATTGTCTTATCGTTGAAACAGATGACGCAATACTGGTAGCGAAAAAAGGGTCGGCGCAGAAAGTAAAAGAGGCGGTAAACAGGCTGCATAAAGCGTCGAGGACCGAAGTGGAGGACCACGTTACAATCTACCGGCCCTGGGGCAGCTATACAGTCCTTGAGGATGGCCTGCGATACAAGATAAAAAGGATAGTGGTGAATCCGAATGAAAAATTAAGCCTCCAGATGCACTACCACCGTTCCGAGCATTGGGTTGTGGTGAAAGGCACTGCCAAAGTATTGGTAGGAGACAAGGAAATGCATATCCATGAGAATGAATCGGCATATGTCCCGAAATCAACCATGCACAGACTTGAAAATCCCGGCAAAGTCCCTCTCGAAATTATAGAGGTCCAGAACGGTGAATATGTGGGAGAAGATGACATTATAAGAATAGAGGACAAATATGAAAGGACAGGTGATGGGTCATAGGTCATGGGTCATTGGTTTAGAATCTTTTATCTTTACCTATAACCCATGACCTATGACCTGTCTTTTATGGAGGGAGAATGAAAATTTCTATTATAGGCACCGGCTATGTGGGATTAGTCACGGGCGCCTGCATGGCGCAAATGGGGAACAACGTAATCTGTGTCGACGTGGATGAGGAGAAGATAGAGAGCCTGAAAAAAGGCGCTATACCCATATATGAACCGGGACTGGCATCAATGGTGCTGGAGAACTTTACGCTGGGCACGCTGCGTTTTACGACTAAATTAAAAGAGGCGTTGGACAGCAGCGAGATATGCTGCATTGCTGTCGGCACCCCTATGGGAGGGGACGGCAACGCCGATATGCAGTATGTGCTGCAGGTTGCGCGGGATATAGGAAAAAACATGTCGCATTATATGATTGTGGTTGACAAGTCCACTGTTCCAGTTGGCACTGCGGATAAGGTCAGGGATATTATTCAGGAAGAATTGGGGAGGAGAGGTTCACAAATTCCATTTGATGTTGTCTCTAATCCCGAATTTCTGAAAGAAGGCTCGGCAATTGAGGACTTCATGCGGCCCGACAGGGTCATCGTAGGCGCAGACAGCCCGAGGGCGCTCGAAAAAATAAAAGAGCTATACGGACCGTTTACTAAAAACCATGAGCGGCTGATTGCAATGGACATCAGAAGCGCCGAGATGACTAAATATGCGGCCAATGCAATGCTGGCGACAAAGATATCCTTTATGAACGAGATCGCTAATATCTGCGAAAGAGTAGGCGCAGATGTCAATAAGGTGAGGATCGGCATGGGCAGTGACAGCAGGATCGGCTACAGCTTTATTTATCCGGGCTGCGGTTTTGGGGGGAGTTGTTTCCCCAAGGACGTCAGGGCACTCGAAAAACTGGCACTCGAAAACGGCCATGCCCCGGAAATACTCAAGGCAGTACAGACGGTAAATGAAAGCCAGAAGAAAGTGCTGGCAGGCAAGGTCATAAAGAGGTTCGGCAAAGACTTAAGCGCTCACACCTTTGCGGTATGGGGGCTTTCATTTAAGCCCGGGACCGATGATACAAGAGATGCCTCAAGTATAACAATCATAAGCGAACTCACGAAACATGGGGCCGGAATAAAAGCCTATGATCCAAAGGCAATAGAAACGGCAAGCAAATTTTACCTTAAAGATTACAGGAATATTGAATATGTGAGCTCAAAATATGATGCGCTCTCAGGTGCGGATGCCCTGCTGCTTATAACGGAATGGAAAGAGTTCAGAAGCCCTGATTTCGACGAAATGGCAAAACGCCTCAGGAACAAAATTATTTTTGACGGCAGGAACCAGTACAACAAGGAAAAAATGCAGGAGCTCGGTTTTGAATACCACCAGATAGGAGTGGCAGGTTAGGGTAGTATGCCCGGAACATGAAGATAATAACTGCTGACAGATTTGGTAGTAATTTCCCCAAGGTCATTAAGAACACAAGCGCTACTGTAATTATAAGAGGTTGTTTTGGGATTGCAAGGATTTTCCTGTTGCTGCTTATCGCAAGAAAATTTGGCCCAAATGACTTTGGCACCCTGTCGCTTGCTCTTTCCGTTGTTGAGATTTTCAAAGTTGTAGCCGACTTTGGCGTCGATACAGTTATTCTCAGGCGCTTTGTTATCAACAAGTTGCTTTCGGAGAGGCTTCTGGGTAATGCGTTAACGCTTAAAATATTAAGCGCTACGATTGCTTACATTATTGCAAATGTTTTATGCTGGTTGCTTTATAAAAATATTGCGGCTTTTCAACTTCTTTTAATCATCGCTGCATCGCTTTATACCACCCTCCTTGTTAATGCTTTTGTAAGCTATTTTCAGGCAAACCTCAACGCGGCAAATATTATTGCGCCTAATGTTATAAGTATGCTGATCTATGTTGCTCTGACGCTTTTTGGGTTTTATGCCGATTGGCCCCTTGTAGTCCTTGTGCTTATTATTCCCTTAAGTGAGCTGATAAATCTCCTTGCTACAGCAAAAGTCTACTCGTGGTTGTCTCCCATAAGACTATCTCTCGATAAGAAGATTATATGGAGTATTGTCCGGGACAGTCTTCCAGTCGGGATCGCCGGTATCATTGTGATCCTTTACTCCAGGATGGATATTCTTATGATCGGATGGTTTATGGGCCAGAAAAAATTGGGTGAGTATGCGTTTGCGTATCGGATGATAGAGCCCTTTTTGCTTTTATTCTCTTCGCTTTCCATATCAGTTTATGCGTTTTTTTCCGGCTTGAGCAAACCCGCTGATTTGTTAAAGGTAAGACAAAAGATAATGCAGGTAATGACACCTGTTGTGATTGTAAGCGGCGCCTGTGCCGTTTTCCTTTCCCTTTCTGCAAAGTGGGTGATAGAGCTGATCTCTAATCAATATGCGGAATCAGCCGGAGTTTTGCCTGTATTGGCGTGGGCCATAGTCTTCAGGGCCATAAATGCCCAGCTTACTGCATTTATAAACTCCAGGGGGAAATATAGATTTGTTACAGTTATTGCGCTGAATAATCTAATAATTAACGTTATTCTTAATTTGCTCCTTATTCCAGGATTCGGCCTTGTAGGCGCTGCGCTTGCGGTAGTATTGACCGAGGCAATCAATACCGTCATTCAGAGTGGATGCATCGCATATATATTTTCTTTCTCGTTGCGGGGGGCCAGGGAAAATGGATAATGGATTATCTTCCGGCATAATGCTATGTCCGGCGTGCAAGTGCCGGGTAACAACGAATTCTGTGCGGAAATTTAAGAGTGCCGCAGCCGGCATAGCTTTTCAACTTTATAGCTGCAACGGGTGCGACCTGATGTTTTGGGAGCCGCGCGCACTTGACCCGAAGCTTTACTCCGGCAATAAATTGAATACTGTTTATGTCGACTATCATTACAATCTCAGAAAAGCCCTGCCCTTTCAATCAAAACCTTTCTTTGAGGTTTTTCCCAGTAAAGGCGGTGACCTTCTCGATGTGGGCGGCGGAGACGGCTTATTTGCCGTTAGAGCGCAAGCAATGGGGTTCGACGTCTCTTTGATAGATTTCGATGAAAGGAGTGTTGCAACTGCCCGGAAAAAAGGCGTACACAAGGCGTTTGCATATTCACTGGAGGACTTTGTATCTTTCTGCAAGGCCCGAAACCGGCAGTTTGATGTCATTTCTTTTTTTGAAGTCCTGGAACACCAGGAAGACCCGGCATCTTTCATCGCAAATATTAAAAAATTATTGAAGCCGGGCGGCTGGATTGTCGGGAGTACGCCTAATCGTGACAGAATGTTTGCGCACCTCCAGCAAAAATTGGATGGCCAGGATACGCCGCCCAATCATTTTTTCTGGTGGAGCAAAAGAAGTTTATTGAACTTTCTCAACTTAAATGATTTCGATATAGAAATTTTCCGCCCTAAAATGGACCTTGATGCTGCTATAGGGTATCTTACAACTCTCATCGCGGGTGAAGCCGCAAAAAAGGTGAAAGCACGTATTATCGGAGCTGATACAGTGGGGTCGCATTCGGAAATAGGAAGGGAGAGGCAGCGCGTGCTGACCGCCCTTAAACATGTACGTTATATCTCCCTGCTTCCTTTAGGTGCGGTACTGAAATTTGCTCTCGAACGAAGTGGCGGGCCCTCTTTTTATTTCCAGGGCCATATTAGCGATGCAGCGCTTCACTGACCAATTATATGCACTATGACCTGACAATTGACGCACGCATGATAGGCGCCTCCGGTATAGGCAGGTATATCAGATCACTGCTTCCTTATCTTGCCGACGATCAAGGTTTTTCGCTTACCTTGTTAGGGAGTGAAGATGGTTTGAACAAATATGGAATGTTTAATTCTGACCGTATCCGTGTTGTTGAATGCAGCGCAAAAATATATTCTCTTAAAGAGCAGTTCGAGCTTGCCATGAAGATTCCAAAGGCATGTGATCTGTTTTGGTCGCCGCATTATAATACGCCTCTTTTTCCCATAAGGGCAAAGAGGAGGGTTGTCACTATTCACGACGTATTTCATCTGGCTTTTTTTAATATGCTGACGCTGCCGCAAAAAGCTTATGCGCGACTGATGTTCAATGCTGCCGCACGATTATCGGACAAAATAATTACTGACTCGGAATTCTCGAAATCGGAAATAATCCGGTATACGGGAATAGAAGCAGGCAAGTTAAGAGTCGTTCCGTGCGGGATAGATAAAAAAACATTCAAAATCATTGATGATAAGGACAGCTTACAGCATATAAAGCGCAGCTGCAATTTGCCTGATCAATTTGTTCTTTTTGTCGGAAATCTCAAGCCGCATAAAAACCTCACCACACTTTTAAAGGCATTTGATATACTGATTCATGAAAAGGCGGTGGATTGCGGGCTGGTCATTGTCGGCAAAAAAGAAGGCTTCATATCAGGTGATAGTGACATTAATACAATGATCGCAAACAGCAGAAATCTGAGAGAAAGAGTTACCTTGACTGGGTATATAGAAGATAAGGATGTCCCTGCAATTTATAATTTGGCCTCTGTTTTTGTATTGCCCTCACTGTATGAGGGGTTTGGTCTCCCTCCGCTTGAAGCTATGGCGTGCGGCTGTCCTGCCATAGTGTCCGATATTGCGAGTATCAGAGAGGTCTGCGGAGATGCCGCATATTATGTGGACCCCCATGACGCCAATGCGATTGCCCAAGGGTTATACGATGTTCTAACTGATGAATCATTGAGAATGGACCTTCTGCGAAAAGGCGCAGATAGAGTAAAACTATTCAACTGGCAAGACTCGGCCCATCAACTTATGGACATAATTAAGGAGATCATACGCAATTGAAAATAGCTATAGTCCATGACTGGCTGGTCAATTACGCGGGCTCGGAAAGGGCCCTGGAGCAGATAATTCAGCTTTATCCATCCGCCGATTTATTCAGCCTTGTCGATTTCCTGCCTGACGGAGAAAGAGGCTTTATTTTAAATAAAACTGTCGGCACGTCTTTTATACAGAACTTGCCTTTTGCAAAGAATAAATACCGGAGCTACCTGCCTTTGATGCCCTTTGCGGTGGAGCAGTTTGATCTTTCCGGATACGATATGATTATTTCGTCCTGTCATGCTGTGGCAAAAGGAGTATTGACAAAGAGCGACCAGCTCCATATTTGCTATTGTTATACGCCGATACGTTATGCGTGGGACCTTTATCATCAATATTTAAAAGAGTCCGGCCTGAATGCCGGCCTTAAGGGTTTTTTTGCCAAACTTTCTCTTCACTATATACGAATGTGGGATTATACGGCGGCTGGCAGGGTGAATTACTTTGTTGCCATCTCTCATTTTACCGCTGAAAGGATCAAAAGGATTTATGGAAGGGATGCCGTTGTTATTTATCCGCCGGTTGATATTGATGCTTTTCATCTGTCCCCGCTAAAAAAGGAGGACTTTTATTTTACTGCCTCAAGGATGGTCCCATACAAAAAGATCGACTTGATTGTTGAGGCATTTTCAAAAATGCCGGGGAAAAAACTTATTGTGGGCGGCGCCGGCCCGGACTTCAGGAAGATAAAATCGAAGGCCGCAGGAAATGTTGAATTTTTGGGTTATCAAACTGCTGATATGCTCCGGGGATACATGCAACGGGCCAAAGCCTTTGTTTTCGCGGCTGAAGAG
The DNA here is from genome assembly GCA_963784135.1 of Nitrospirota bacterium. Lineage (GTDB taxonomy): Bacteria > Nitrospirota > Thermodesulfovibrionia > Thermodesulfovibrionales > Dissulfurispiraceae > JADFXI01. The sequence continues at coordinate 23,168 of CAWAQG010000016.1, forward strand.
GATTTCGGCATCCTCCCTGTTGAAGCTCAGGCCTGTGGAACTCCCGTTATTGCATATGGGAGGGGAGGGGCGCGTGAAACAGTTATCGGGAACGAAACAGGAATTTTCTTTGGGGAGCAGAATGTTGAAAGCTTGATCAGCGCAGTAAATACCTTTGAGAAGAATCAGGATGTCTTTAGCGTGGCTGAAGTAAGGAAGAATGCCGGGAGATTCAGCAAAGAAAGGTTTAAAACGGAATTCAAGGCCTTTGTAGAAGAAAAAATGATAAAATATAGGTCAGGTGCATAAGAAATGAAAGGTATCATTCTGGCGGGCGGAAGCGGCACGAGGCTTTATCCGGTAACTTTATCAGTATGCAAGCAACTACTGCCTGTGTATGACAAGCCGATGATTTATTACCCGCTTTCGGTGCTTATGCTTGCGGGCATAAAAGAGATTCTGATTATCTCAACACCCCAGGACCTGCCGAGATTCAGGGAAGTTTTCGATACAGGCTCACAATTGGGACTGGTTTTTTCGTATAAGGAACAGCCCCGGCCTAATGGCATTGCCGAGGCTTTTTTGCTGGGAAAAGAGTTTATAGGAAGCGATGACGTATGCCTGATATTGGGTGATAATATTTTTTACGGCCACGGGTTTACCGATTTGCTGAAGAAGGCAGTCAAGGATATAAAGGCCCGGAGGGGCGCGACCGTATTTGGTTATTATGTCAACGATCCCGAGCGGTACGGAGTAATCGAATTTGACAAAAAAAGCATGGCGCTTTCCATTGAGGAAAAGCCCAAAATGCCTAAATCCAATTATGCTGTAACAGGGCTCTATTTTTATGATAATAATGTTATTGAGGTTTCCACGAAGATTAAGCCGTCCAGCCGGGGAGAATTGGAGATAACGGATGTTAACAGGGAGTATCTGAAAGAGGGAAACCTTAGGGTCGAGTTCCTCGGAAGGGGATACGCATGGCTTGATACCGGCACCCACGAAAGCCTTCTTGAAGCAAGCGAGTTTATCTCTACTATGGAAAAACGTCAGGGCCTGAAGATAGCCTGTATAGAGGAAATTGCTTACCAGCTGGGCTATATAGATGGCGATCAGCTTTTAAAGCTCGCGAAACCTCTTAAAAAGAACGGATACGGACAGTATCTTTTGAAAATTTTGAAAGATAAATGAGGAGTTAGTATGCCTTTTATTTTCAAAGAGCTGTTCCTTCCAGGAGTCGTCCTGGTTACTTCTCCAGCTTTTGCTGATGCGAGGGGGTTTTTTAGTGAGATATACAAGCATTCTGAATTTTCCAATGCAGGCATGCCGGAATATTTTGTTCAGGACAACTATTCCAGGTCTTCGCAGCATGTGTTAAGGGGACTGCATTACCAAAAGGGACCTATGGCGCAGGGGAAACTGGTGCGGTGTATAAAGGGCATGGTTTTTGATGTAGCAATCGATATACGAAAAGGGTCTAATACATATGGCAAATGGGTCGGCATTGAGTTGTCCGAAGAAAATAATCGGATGCTCTATATGCCGCCATCCTTTGCCCATGGTTTTATAGTGCTGAGCGAAGCCGCAGAAATTATCTATAAATGTACACAGGAATACTCCCCTGAACACGAGAGGGGGATAATATGGAATGATCCTGTTATCGATATTGACTGGCCGGTAAGAGACCCGGTACTTTCTGAAAAAGACAAAGCGTGGCCTTTGCTGAAAGACGCAGACAATAATTTTTAACTTGATAATTCCCTGTAGATTGCCGCAGGGTTACCGGATTTCTGTCATTCCGGCTTGTCCGGAATCGTTTTTTCGGACAGATTCCCGACAAGCGGGAATGACAACAATTAAAGATTCAACTTTTAGATTGCCCGCAGCAAGCTACGGGGAGGTTCATTATTGAAATGGTTGTAACATTATGAAAGTATTAATTACAGGCGCTAACGGACAGCTTGCGAAGGAGTTCCAGAGGCATTTCGAACGCGCCGGAACGCACCGGATAATTGCATTAACCAAAAAAGAACTCGATATTTCCGATTTCGAATCAGTCTCCGAAGCCTTGGCGGGCAATAACCCTTCAGTTGTCATAAACTGTGCTGCGTACAACCTTGTAGACAGGGCCGAAGACGATAGGGACGCCGCTTTTCGCGTGAATGCCACAGGGGTGAAAAATCTTGCGGCTTTATGCAGGAAGAACAAGGCATTATTAATCCACTATAGCACCGATTATGTTTTTGACGGAACAAAAGAAAATTATTATACCGAGGCGGACAGCACCTATCCATTGAATGTATACGGAGAAAGCAAGTTGTCAGGAGAGCGGCTGCTGGCAGAGGAAAATGATGATTTTCTGCTTTTCAGGGTGAGCTGGGTATTCGGTCAGGGGACCGGAAGCTTTCTTTATAAACTGTCGGAATGGGCAAAGGACAGGGATGTTTTGAAGATAGTATGCAATCAGGTCTCTGTGCCGACTTATACAAATGATATTGTAAGGTATACAATCGCTGCTTGTGATAAGGGCCTGAGAGGTATCTACCATTTGACAAACGGCGGTTATGCCTCCAGGTATGAGGTTGCACGTTATTACATCGAAAGGCTTGGACTCAGGAGAACAGTATTGCCCACAGACCCGAATTTTTTTAACGAGCGTGCAAAGCGACCGTATTTTTCGGCGATGTCGAATGAAAAACTGTCAAGAGACCTGGGCCTGCAGATACCCGAGTGGGCTGATGCGATCGACAGATTTATAGAAAGCACGGGGGGGTAGTTTATGAAGCGGCTTTTGGTTACTGGAGGAGCGGGGTTTATCGGGAGTGAATTTGTAAGGCAGGCTGTTAGACTGGGATATGCAGTCAGCGTGGTCGATGCCCTTAGCTATGCCGGTGATATGGCTCGCATAGAAAAAGTTGAAAAGAAGCTCACTTTTTACAAGGCCGACATAGGGAATGTGGATTTTATGCGGCATATTTTTCAGACCGAGAGGCCTGATGCCGTTATCCACTGGGCAGCGGAAAGCCATGTTGACAGGAGCATTCTTGATGCAACGCCATTCCTCGGAACAAATATCAAGGGTACCCATAGTTTGCTCGAGGCGTCGCGGCATTGCAAGGTCAAACGTTTCATAAATATATCGACGGATGAGGTATACGGAGAGCTTGCGGCAGAGGGCCATTTTTATGAAAACTCTCCGCTGGACCCCAACTCGCCTTATTCAGTGAGCAAGGCGTCCGCCGATATGCTCGGGAGGGCATATTTCAGGACATACGGCTTGCCGGTAATAACAGTCAGGCCTTCAAATAATTACGGCCCGTGGCAGTATCCCGAAAAGCTTATTCCTGTGGTTATACTGAAAGCGCTTCGCAATGAGAAAATCCCTGTTTATGGCAAGGGAGTGAATATAAGGGAATGGCTGTTTGTTTCTGATTGCGCCGGCGCAGTCTTTTCTGTTTTGGAGCATGGTAAGCCGGGCGATATTTATAATGTTGGAAGCGGTGAGGAAAAGAGGAATATAGAAGTGGTAAAGGAAATCCTGAACTTGATGGGGAGGCCGGAAAAACTGATTGAATTTGTAAAAGACAGGCCTGGCCACGACTACCGCTATTCTCTGGATTCGACGAAGATCGGAAAACTGCCCGGATTGAAGAAGCGGGTCTCTTTTGAAAAGGGGATCAAGGCAACATTGCAGTGGTATACAGACAACATGTCCTGGGTAGAAAAAAAGGCAGGTACCAGGTGATGGGCAATGGGTGATAGGTGAAGCCGAAAGAAAAATGTTTCCCTATAACCTATGACCTATAACCTATAACCTGTTAAATATATGCGTCCATGTAAAAGGAATAAGGAATCAGCATGCGTTGCTGCGCTCATCTCTATTGATACACTGGCTTTCTACGGGGCGCTTTCTTCCGCGTATCTTACCAGAAAACTGCTGAATATATTTTTTGCAGGATTAATACCTTTTGATTTTTCATTGGATTACTATTTCCGGTTCTGGTGGATACCGCTAATATTTATTGTTGCTATTGCATATGAAAAACTGTATATAAAAAGGCTCCCGCTCTGGGATGAAACGAGAGAAATGATAAAGGCAGTTACCGCCTCGGTAATTGTAATTTTTGCTATTGTATCACTGGGAAAGTTGAGCAATGTCATTTCCCGTCTCGTCATAGTTTTTTTATGGCTTTATAGCCTCGTCATGTTCCCTTCTTTCAGGTTATTGGGCAAGAAAGCCCTTTCAGCGATCGGTCTCTGGCGGGAAAACGCTATAATCATCGGCGCCGGCAAGGCAGGAATAGAAATTGCGCGGGGAATAATGCTGGAAGCCCATCTTGGCTATAAGATTATCGGGTTCCTGGATGATGCTGAAGAAAAGAAGGGCATGGAGATACGGATTGATAATACGACATATAAAGTTTTTGGGAAGGCCAGGCATTTCAGGAAATTTGTAAATTTATTGCATATATCGACCGTTATTATTGCAATCCCTTCGCTTTCTCTTCAGAAGATGTCCGAGATTACCAGTGCGGTCCAACGATACACAAAAAGCGTTCTTCTTGTCCCCGACCTTAAAGGCATAGCTCTTCTTAATACCGAGTTATATCATCTTTTCATGCAACAGCTCTTTCTGCTGAAGACAAATAATAACTTAAAATCATTGTTCAACAGGTTTGTAAAGAGGAGTTTTGATCTTACAGTGGCAATTCTTTTCTTTCCATTATTTTTTCTGCTTGTGGTGGTTATCGGAATCCTCGTTAAAATTGACTCTCCAGGCCCCGTATTCTATTCGCACCTCCGTATAGGTCAGAAAGGGAAACCCATAAGGGTTTATAAAATAAGGACTATGTACATGGACGCCAGGGAAAAACTGAAGGAATTTTTGGAAAAGGACCAATCAGCCAAAGAGGAGTGGGGAACTTTTTTTAAACTGAAGAATGATCCCCGCGTGACCAGGACCGGAAAATGGCTGAGGGAGACCTCTCTCGACGAACTGCCCCAGATCATGAATATAATAAAGGGTGACATGAGCCTGGTGGGACCGCGGCCTGTTCTGCAGGAGGAAATAGATTATTACTACAAGGAGTATGCCGACTATTATTTTATGGTCAAGCCAGGGATGACGGGTCTATGGCAGACAAGCGGACGGAATGTCATAAACTATGATTTCAGAGTCAAGCTCGATACGTGGTACGTATTGAACTGGTCATTATGGTTTGATATTGTCATATTATTTAAAACAATCAGGGTGGTACTCAACAAAGAGGGTGCTTATTAATTGACAGAAATGTTGAAAATATGATAAATTTTTGGATACCTTTTTTTGTCAAAGAATTGCGGGTGTAGCTCAGCTGGTAGAGCACAACCTTGCCAAGGTTGGGGTCGCGGGTCCGAATCCCGTCGCCCGCTCCAAAAAGAGAAAACAGGTTAAGGCTGAGGTTAAGGTTAGGCCAAAGAAAATATTCCTTTAAGACGTTTCTTAACCTTAGCCTTAACCTTAACCTGTCGTTATTATGGCGACGTACCCAAGTGGCAAGGGAGAGGTCTGCAAAACCTTTATCCAGCGGTTCGAATCCGCTCGTCGCCTTAATTAAGCATCCCATCTTGACTTTATTATTTAATATATGCCATCATCTAATTGAAATAACAGAAGTTTTTGCAATTTTTTGCCACAAAGACTTTTTGTTTTGTGGCATTTCTGTTATGGGATAAAATAAGGAGGAAAAATTGTATGGCTCAAGGCACAGTAAAATGGTTCAATGAATCTAAAGGGTTCGGTTTTGTCACCAGCGAAGACGGCAGTGATGTTTTTGTTCATTATTCTTCGATTCAGGGCGATGGGTTTAAAACGCTTGCCGAGGGTGACAGGGTCAGCTTTGATATAGAGAAAGGGCCCAAAGGTCCAAAAGCAATCAATGTAGTGAAGATATAAACGGCAACAGAAAGAGAGTTCTTGTCATTTGAGCAGGGGGCTTTTTTATAAGAAATGATGGCAAATAAACAGCACCATTCAGTTAAAGCTGAATTGATCAAGCAAAATAGGTTGGCTGCGGGCCTGGTATCCGAGCGCTTTCCCAAAGTCAACACTATCGTTATAAATATGACCTATTATCAGAAAGGTATCAATCCTGTCCTCATGGTGCGTACGGTAAACGTTTTGCCTACCACATATGCCTATTTTAATATGGAGTGTATGATAAGGGATTGCGTCGACGGCGGGTTTGATTTGACGCCTATTATAGCGAGGATGGTAAAGAGCCAAAAAAAGACCCTGAAAGGAAAACTTGCCTGTAAAGGAAAGAATGGCGGTCTTGAAGCTGACCATGCGAGTATAGCATATGAAATTGCCATACGGTACAATAATAAGAAAATAGGCGATAGGCAATAGGCTATGGGCAATAGGAAAAGAAAAAATCTCTTTATAATTTTTTCTCATCTGTCTCTTTGTTTTTGCCTATAGCCCAGAGCCTATCGCCTGTTTTTCTAATACTTCATTATTTCAAGATAATCCCTCAGGTCCGTCTCGTCCTCTCCTTTTGACGTCAGCAGACTTTGTTTCTTCTCCGTTATGAATTTAGCTTTATCGCCGTTAAAAGCCGGGTCTATTTCGATTGCCCGCTCAATTATAGCGGCAGCGTCCCCATATCTGCCGGTTTTATTATAGGTGAGGGAGAGCCCGTAATAAGCCTGCGGGGCTGACGGAGAGCGTTTTATAGAATCTTTAAAAGCGTCAATGGCGTTATCGAACAGACCGAGCCTGTAATAGGCTATGCCAAGGTAGTAAAAGGCCTGCCCGGGAGTTTTATATAGAACATTTGACAAGGCCTTTTTGAGCGGTACTATCGCCTCTTTCCACTGGCGCATTTTGATATAGGTAATACCGAGATAAGTGTAGGCATCAGAAAATTGAGGGTCGATGTGCAATCGCCCTAAGAAAGACTTCTTTTGCCTTTTCAAACTCTTCGAACTGCAAATGGATATAGCCCAGGCTGAGAAGGGCGTCCTTGTTGTCGGGATTAAGCTGCAAGGTTTTTTGAAATTCGACAAAGGCCGACTGTAAATTCCCTTCGCTCAAAGAGGCACTGCCCATTTTATAGTGAAAATCCGCTTCTTTCACGTTTGCAGTAGAACAACCGTTCAGGGCAAGCAAAAGTATAAGAAATGCGCTTTGTAGAATAATGATTCGCACCCGTTCAGTTTAAATCATTCAGCGACTTATAGGCAATTATAAAATCCCCCCCTCACCCCCCTTTAGCAAAGGGGGGAAGGCGGGATTTGACCGCAGCTCATCATTTCGACTATTCTTTGCAGCGTCTCTTCAACTTCTTCGATAGCTTCATGCAGGGGCATATGGCGTGTGTCGAGTTCAAACCCGTCAGGAAGAAATCTGATGGATCTGCCCGAAGAAATTGAAAAAAGGGCTTTCATGAGCCGGTCAAAGAAATCTTCCGGAATCTTATAGGTATTGTCGGCATCGAGAAGAAAGAAAAAGCGGTACCTGCCATCAATATCAGTGACCTTTATTATATAGAGCTGTTTGGAAAGCAGCTTTATTTTTATCACGTGAAGCAGGTTTATTGCCTCTTCCGGCAACGCCCCGAACCGGTCCGAGAGTTCATCCCTGAACTCCGCAAGAGCGTCCAGAGATTTTAATGACGATATACGCCTATAGATGCTGAGCCTGAGAGTAATATCGGAGATGTAATTATCTGGAATAAATGCCGAGATCCGCAGCAGTATGGCCGGTTCAATCTCATCCACTACCTCGTGCCCTTTCAATTCTGCAACGGTTTTTTCGAGCATTTCCATATACATATCAAAGCCGACTCCATTAATACAGCCTGATTGCTCCGCTCCAAGAAGATTGCCGGCGCCCCGTATGTCGAGGTCTTTCAGGGCAAGTCTGAATCCTGCCCCCAGATAGCTCATTTCCTGTATCGCCTGCAATCGTTTTTTGGCCTCATCGGTTAGCCTGTCTTCTCCAGGGATAAGGAAGTATGCATAGGCCTGGACATTGCCTCTTCCCACCCTTCCCCTGAGCTGATAGAGATCTGCGAGTCCGAAAGTATCCGCCCTGTCTACTATAATGGTATTGGCGGTGGGGATGTCGAGGCCTGATCCGATAATTGCCGTACACACAAGCACATTGATATCGCCGTTCAGGAAGCGGAGCATTACTCTTTCCATCCCGACCTCCGGCATCTGTCCATGCCCTATGGCGAGCCGGGCATCCGGCACCAGTTTTTGTATATAATCAGCTGTTTTTTCTATGTCCCCTATCCTGTTATGGACAAAAAATACCTGGCCATCCCTTCTCAATTCTCTCTCGATAGCTTCCTTTATCGGTTTGCCGTTAAAGGGGGTCACTATACTCCTGACTGCAAGCCTTTCCTCAGGCGGGGTCTCAATAGTAGCGATCTCCCTGATGCCTGACAGGGCCATATGCAGTGTCCGTGGAATAGGCGTTGCAGTAAGAGTAAGAATATCGACGCCCTTTTTGAGCTCTTTGAGCCGCTCCTTCTGGGCAACACCAAAACGGTGCTCTTCGTCGATGATCAGCAGCCCGACGTCGCGAAAGCGGACATTCCTGTTAAGAAGCATATGTGTGCCGATGACTATATCTGTTTCACCGTCATTAAGCGCTTTGATTGACTGCCTGACCTGTTCTTTGTTTTTAAACCTGCTAAGGTAATCGATTCTTACCGGAAATCCTGAAAAGCGTATTTTAAATGTCCTGAAATGCTGTTCGGCAAGCAGTGTCGTAGGCACGAGGACAGCCACCTGCTTGCCGTCAAATACAGCCCTGAAAGCAGCTTTTATCGCAACCTCTGTCTTGCCGTAACCGACATCGCCGCAAACCAGCATATCCATGGGTGTTTCCGAATGCATATGTTTTTGTATCTCCTCAAAGGCCCTTATCTGGTCCGGGGTCTCGTCATAAGGGAAAAAGTCATCGAACTCCCTGTGCATAGGGGAGTCCTCGCTGAAGACAAATCCACGGGCGACACTTCTTTCGGCATACAGCTTGATGAGCTTGTCAGCCATTTCTCTGATTTTTTCTTTTACCCGCTGTTTTGTCTTTTGCCATTTTTTGCTTCCGAGCCGGTCAACAGGCGAAGAGTGCCCTTCACCGGCGCTGTATTTCTGCAGCTTATCTACGCTGTAAAAAGGGATATACAGCCTGTCGCCCTGCGCATACTCCAGGGTTATCAGGTCCTCTTCGCAGTTGTCGGTCTTTTGGCGCTGAAGTCCTGTGAATCTTCCTATTCCGTGGTCCTTATGCACCACGAGATCGCCGGCCTTCAGATCATCAATAGTGAAAAGAAGCCTGGAAGCCTTTGATCGCTTCAGCGGTCTGTAAGCAGGTCTTTCGCCAAATAGTTCCCTGTCGGTCAGTACCAGTACATTATTGACCAGCATACCGGATGACAGTGTGCCGGTCAATATGCAGATACTGCCGGCATATGGTCCCAGATCTTTGTATTTGATTATCGGCGCGATTACCCCCCCGTCGAACAGGATATCCTTCAGTCGCTCAGCCTGGGCTTCTGAAGGGAGGACTATCAGGGTATCATAGCCGGCCTTTTTAATAGCAGAAGGGATATCTCCGAGTTCCTTGCGCTCTTCCGGAACAATGCCCATGCCTTTAATTGAATGTTCCATCGCATCGGTCCCCTCTCCGGTAAAAGGCAGGTGCGATACCGAATAAAAGGGAAGTTCTTTAAAAACAGGGACACATCCCATATTTCGTGAAAATATGGGATGTGTCCCTGTTTTTAAAGAGCCAGTTGTGCCTTCAACGACGAACACATCCGGATTTATAATACGCGCGAGTTCGTCAATGATGGTTCCGCTCAGATCATCCTCTCGCGCAGGGAAAATTGTCAGGTCCCGGACATCCCTTATTGAGCGCTGAGTTTCTATATCGAAACTGCGCATCACTTTTATTTCATCCCCGAAAAATTCGACCCGCAACGGCAGCTCTTCGGTTGTAGGATAAATATCGAAAATCCATTCTCTCTGGCTGTATTCCCCTTTTTCGACCACGACGCTTACCTTTTTATATCCGAGTCCGGAGAGCATTTCATTCAATCTGTACCGCTCAATGGAAAGCCCCTTTCTGACGGTGATGACCGCATCCTTTATCAGGGGAAAAGAGAATCCTGTCCTGCAGGCCTCGGGTGAGGTGATGGTCCCGATATTGCTTTGAGCGCCGCCTGCCAGGAGCACCGATGCCCTTTTTCCGATAAGTTCAGGACTTGAGGCAGGGGGGAAGTAACTGATTGTCCCGACATGTCCTGGTACGAGTTGCCTGAAAAAGAGAAGGTCATTGTAAAGCGCATCAGCGGATTCGGTGGAATCCTCGATCACAATAAATGGGTTAGTCTGGAATAAAAGCAATAATGCAAAATGAGGTACGGAGAGATTATAAATCCTCGTGCCCGTGCCGGCTTTAACCTGCTGGTGTAGCTTCGTGATATGATTTATTAAATGCTGGTAAAGGATTGGCATGTTCTGTATGATTTAAATCATACCCTTTGTTATTCTTTTAATTATACTATATCCGAAATGATTAAAGATGCTTGGCTCTTATGTGACTTTAATTTAAAAGCGAGGGGAAAAATGAAACCACAGCCAAAAGCAGGCGCGTCTAAGCGAGTGCATAGAGGAATACTATAAGCCGTCATTCCCGCGCAGGCGGGAATCCATTTTTTCTATATTGACGGCTTGATGATGTGAGTAAATTGGATTCCCGCCTGCGCGGGAATGACGGCTATGAGAGGACACATAGGGACGGGAACAGATTCAGAACAAATTCTTGTGCAATACTTCGATCTTGATCCTTTCTCTGTGGTCTCTGTGCTTAATGTTAACAATATTTAAAAAAAGCAGAAGGAGGACCATTACAATGAATTATGTGAGACTGGGAGTAGTATTTGCATTTGTTTTTCTCATTGGCAGCACGGCATTTGCCAGGAACCAAAGGAGTGACTGTGTTGAGTGCCACCGGAAGGTGACGCCGGGTATTGTACAGCAGCACCTTCAGGGCAAGATGGCAAAGGCAGGAGTTGATTGCTCCGCATGCCACGGCTCAGAGCATAAAAAAATGGATGACGCAAAACTTGCCAAAATGCCGACCCCCGAGACCTGTGCGGGATGCCACAAGAAACAGGTTGACCAGTTTAAAGCCGGCAAGCATAATCTCGCCTGGATAGCCTCGGGCGCCATGCCCATGATAACGCACCAGACCACTGCCGTGGCAGGCGAGGGATACAAGGGATGTTCAAACTGCCATAAGATCGGGGTAAAATCAGATGCTGAGCGCGCGGGAATCCATTACGGAAATGCCCAGTGCGATTCCTGCCATACCAGGCATTCATTTAAGAAATCGGAAGCGCAGGACCCCAGGGCATGCCAAACATGCCATATGGGATTTGACCACCCTCAGTGGGAAATGTGGTCCGGCTCCAAGCACGGTACGATCTGGCAGATAGAAGGCAAATGGAGCAAAAGGGCGCCTACATGTCAGACCTGCCATATGCAGGACGGAAACCACAATGTTATGACCTCATGGGGTTTTCTGGCATTGCGGTTGCCGGAGGACGACAAAGAATGGATGAAAGACAGGGTGACCATTCTTCAGGCCCTCGGTGTGCTAGATGATAAGGGCAATCCTACTGCCAGACTTGACATAGTGAAGGCAGGCAAAGTGGCGCGGCTGACCAAAGAAGAGTTTCAGGAACAAAGAAACAAAATGACCGCTGTCTGCGCAAAATGCCATGGCGCCTCTTACGCAAAAGGCCAGCTCGATGCAGCGGACAAGGTAGTAAAGGACGTCGACAAGATCATGGCAGAAGCTATCACAGTGGTAAAGGATTTATACAAAGACGATATACTGCAGAAGCCGGCAGGCTGGACCTTTGCCCCAGATCTGCTGCAGTTTTATGAGGCAAAGAGCTCGGTGGAACAGGATCTTTATGTCATGTTCCTTGAATACAGGATGAGGGCCATCCAGGGCGCGTTTCATATGAATCCCGACTATATGCACTGGTACGGTTGGGCGCCGATGAAAGAGACCTTGCAGAAGATTAAGGATGAGGCTGCAAAGTTGAGGGCAGAGAAGCAATAAATAAATCGGAGAGCCGGGGAATCGGGGAAAAGCCTTTTCTCCGGTTCTCCCCTTCTGCATTTTATACCGGCCACCGCCAGAGAGCGATGATGAAGACTATGACAAAGGTCAGCGCCAGGTTCATATAGGCAAAAAAGTAAAAAAGCTGTACATGAAAGGGTGTCGGCGGTTTTTCGGTTCTCAATAAAAGGTTTCCTGCCGCCGGCATTGCAAGGACCTTTTCCTCACCGTGGGGCGCTGTTTTCAGCAGCTCGGTCATGTCCTGCCCCGCGGCATGCTTCCTCAAATGCGAACCGTCCTTCCAGAGCTTGCTGCGGGAAACATCGTAAACCACCCCCTTATATGCGATGTGGGCGCGTCTTCCCTCCTTTCCGTCAAATATGGCAAGCTCATCAGGCGTAAAGGCCCCCGATATGCTTCCGCCGGCTGCTTTCCGTTGCCTGCGCAATCTCGGGCCGATGAATGTGGTCACTATGAGCGCGCTCAGGAACATTATGGCAAAGAGCGCTATTTTAATTCCGAGGAGAATCCCGAACCGTGTAGTATAAAAAGTTCTCCATGAAGGTATTCTGGCAATAGTCAGCAGGATGCCGGTTATGAGTATGATAATCATCGAGATCCAGCCCAGCAGGAGCTCCCCTCGTGGAAGCCCTTTTGCAGCGTAAGCGGGCTTCAGCAGCAGATGGACATAAATGATAGCTCCGAACCAGGTAATCGCCGCCATGATGTGGAAATAGCCGATGAAAAGGCGTACTATTTTCTGTGCCGCAGTCAGCGGGCTATAGTTTTGTTTGGCCCGGAGTTCTTCTAAATATTTTTCCCCCCTTTCTGTAAGCCGTCCGCCTCCGGCAGGGTCCACATGGCATTGAGAACACGTGAGTCCTGTCTGCTGCGCAAACTCGGGTGTGGCAGAGGACAACGAGGGAATAAAGAGAAATAAAAGGACAAAAAGGAAGTTGATAAAAGTCAGGTTTTTCATGGAGCGCTGAACAGTTCAATCTCACCGCTTTCAATGTGGTATATGCCGGCAACAAGCTTAAGATCTCCTGATGCTATAAGCTTTTTAATTAGAGGGCTTTTCCTGAGCAGGTATTTCTGCTGGACCAGCACGTTCTCCCTGATAGCATTATTAAGGATGTCCTCTTTAGTGCCGCCCCTTGCGGTCGCATTTTTTACAGCAGGCAGTATTTTCCTGAGTATTGTCCAGATATTATCTTCGGTTTTCTCTTTTGCTTCGAGAGCATACGATACCGCATCGCATTTATCATTTCCCAGCAGCACTATAAGGGGCACATGGAGATGCTCGACAGCATATTCGATGCTGCCCACTGAAATTGGATCAAGCACATTGCCTGCGGACCGGACAACGAATAAATCACCCAGGCCCTGGTCAAAGATGATTTCAGGGGCCACGCGCGAGTCTGAACTTGTGACTACTATTGCAAAAGGATGTTGCGCCTTTAAGAGTGCTTTCCTTCTTGCGTCGCCGGTGTCTTTTGCAGCCGGGCTGCCTGAAATAAACCGTTTGTTGCCGTCCAGGAGTTTGATTAAGGCTTCATCACCTTTTTGAGCAGCCGCAAAGGAAAGGCTGACGATAAAAAACAGGCAACAGGCAATAGGCAAAAACCAGGCAATGGGCAATAGGCGATAGGCGATAGGCGGTTGTATTTTATTCTTAATTTTTAGGCTATAACCCATTGCCTATAGCCTATCGCCTGATTTCAGTATCTTCTCGATAATCCCGCTGGTAGATACCCCTGCCACATACGGGAGACTATGTGTTTCAGCCGCAATATCCGAGCCGACTATGTCCTCTTTCTTCCAGTCTCCGCCCTTTACGAGCACATCCGGTCTGATGGATTTTATAAGTTCATAGGGAGTATCTTCGGAAAAGAGGGTGACGAAATCCACCATTTCGAGCGCTGCGAGCACTTCAGCCCTCTGCGTTTCCTCATTGATGGGCCTTTGGGGCTTCAGTCGCCTTACTGAGGCATCGGAATTAATCCCGACTATGAGAATATCTCCCAGTTTTTTGGCCTCTATTAAGTATCGGATGTGCCCAATGTGCAACAGGTCAAAACAGCCGTTGGTAAAGACTATTTTTTTCCCTTCGGATTTGAGCCTTGCCGCAATTTCTTCAAGTTCATTCCGTAAACGTACTTTGGACATAATGCTCCAGCAGTTTAGCGGCTTTATTAAGTACTTCCCGGTCGCTTTTGTAGGACAATTTTTTCATGGCGTCATCCATGGGGAACCATTGTGCCTCGTCCACCTCAGGGCAGGCATTGCCGATGGCCCCGCTGACATATTCCACCAGGAAGTATGCGACAGTTTTCCTGTACTTTATGTTCTCGTCTTTCAGGTAAAACCAGTAAGATTTCTTATCGAGAGGCCCCACGATTTTACCCGTAAGTCCGGTCTCTTCGCGTATTTCCCTTATTGCTGCGGCCTCGGGTTGTTCCCCCTTATCGATTATGCCTTTAGGAAGCGTCCATATGGCTTTCCCCTTTGTTGCGATCAGGGCCGCCTCAAAGCCTGCCGCTGTCTTCCTGAAGATGACCCCTCCTGCCGAGTTCAGGTATTTCATTGTTGCGGGTCTCATGCCGTGCCGCCTTTCATGGCAGTGGTTTCCCGCTGATAATCCTGAAAATATCGTTATACATTGCGAAAATCATAAGCATAAGCAGTAAGGCAAGCCCGACACGCTGCGCAATAACAATGGCATTCTCGCTCAACGGCTTCTTCCGTATCGCTTCAAGAGCGATAAAGAAAATGTGCCCGCCGTCAAGAACAGGAATAGGAAGCAGGTTTAAGATGCCAAGATTAATGCTTATTACCGCGGCAAAAAAGAAATAGCTCAGGTAGCCTGCCGCTGCCTGTTTCTCAGCCAGTTGAAATATAAGAATAGGGCCGCCGATGGTTTCAGCAGGAACTATTCTCTGTATAAGTTTTATTATGCTGACTACGGTTATAGCAGATATGTCCCACGTCTTCAGGAATGCATTCTTAAAGGCGCCGGGGAGGTTTTCCCTTACTGTAAATGTCTCTCCCGAGGGTTTAACTCCTATGAGTCCCACCTTCCGCTCTTCTCCGAACAGGTCTTTCATCTTTTTGTTTTCGGGAGTTATCGAGATGGGAAGGAGCACATCTTTTCTTTGCACTGTCAACGCCAGGGGCTTGCCCGGGCTGCCATGAATGATATCGGTCATCTCAGCCCACTGCTTGACCGGGCTGCCGTTGATCGCCACGATTTTATCGCCTTTCTGCAGCAGGGCTTTGGCCGCAGGTGTATCGGGCATCACCTCGCCTATCGTGGGCGACAGTACAGGGACCCCTGCAAGAAAAACAAAAAAGAAAATAACGACAGCGGTCAGAAGGTTGAACACCGGTCCGGCAAGGATAATCAGCACCCGCTTATAGGCAGGTTTGTAACGGAATGAACGGTCCTCCTCTGAAGCCTCTACATCATCTTCAACTTCTCCGATGTCCTCCTGTCCGAGCATTTTTACATAACCGCCGAGAGGGACAGCCGAGATCACATATTCCGTCTCCCCAAGCTGTTTCCCGATGACCCTGGGCCCGAAACCGAGCGAGAACTTGAGCACTTTCACGCCGCTCAGCTTTGCCAGCAGAAAATGTCCCATTTCATGAACAAATATGATAAATCCGAACAACAGAATGGCTGATATGATGCCCAATTAATGCCTCCGGAACTCTAAACTCTATAACCCTATTGCCGTTTTGCTTTCTTCTCTCGCCCATCTGTCGGCTTCAAGGATAACGGCAATGTCATCGGCGGGCTGTATTGTATGCGCTTCCATTACTTTTTTTATTATAGCAGGTATTTTGTTAAAACCAATAATGCCGTCCAGGAATGCCCTGACAGCGATCTCATTGGCGGCATTCAGTACAGCCGGCAGGGTACCGCCTTCCTGCAGAGCTTCATAGGCAAAAGTAAGGCAGGAAAACGTCGCAGTATCCGGTCGTTGAAAGGTAAGACCCGGCAGTTTCTCCCACGCGAGGGGTTTCATGACCGTGTCCAGCCTTTCCGGATAAGACAGGGCATAGGCAATGGGCCCTCTCATGTCCGGCTGCGAAAGCTGGGCCATGTAACTGCCGTCAGCAAACTCAACAATGGAATGTATGATGCTTTGTGGATGGATAAGCACATCTATTTTATCGAGGGGCAGGCCGAAAAGATGAAAGGCCTCTATCACTTCAAGCCCCTTGTTCATGAGCGTGGCTGAATCTATGGATATTTTCCGGCCCATGCTCCAGTTCGGATGTTTCAGCGCGCTGCCGGGCGAAGCAGTTTCAAGTTCCTCTCTCGTCTTGCCTATAAAAGGCCCTCCGGATGCGGTGAGTATTATTTTTTTGACAGAGGTTTTTTCGTATCCTTGCATGCACTGGAAGATAGCGCTGTGTTCGCTGTCAACCGGCAGGAGAGTGGTACCGTGGATACGGACCTCTGAAAGGGCAAGGTCGCCGGCCATCACAAGGGTTTCCTTGTTTGCCAGCGCAACTGTCTTCCCCGATCTTATTGCGGCGAGAGTGGGCAGGAGGCCCGCAGCCCCCACAATGGCGGATATCACAATGTCCGCCTCCGGCATCGAGGCTGTACTGCTTATGCCGTCGGTCCCGAAGAGTATCTCGGGAGCAGTGCTCCGCCCCAACATCTCACGGAGGGCCCAATAGGTTTCCTCATCAGAGACCGCAACTCTTTCGGGATGGAATAGCTGGATTTGCTCCATGAGCAGCGCAGCGTTTCTGCCGGCAGTCAGGCCTATGACACTGAAACGGCCGGGAAACTTTGCGATGACATCCAGTGAGTTTTTCCCTATCGAGCCTGTTGAACCGAGGATTACTATCTTTTTCATAAGAAGAGAGTCATCCAGTATAGGACAGGTCCTGCGAAGAGTACCCCATCTATTTTGTCAAGGAATCCCCCGTGACCCGGGATGAGGGAGCCGGAATCTTTAATGTTTGCGTCCCGCTTAAACATGGATTCTACAAGGTCTCCGGCAATGGTAACCGCGCCGATTACCCCCCCGATTACAAAAAGCTCAAACATTCCCTTATGGTCAAACAGCAGAGCGCCCAGAATAAGCGAAGCCATGACGCCCCCTGCAACTGAACCGACAGCCCCTGCTATGGTTTTGTTCGGGCTGACTGCACTATACAGTTTTCTTTCCCCTATGCCCTTGCCGACGTAGTAAGCCATGCTATCGGCAGCATAAACGCACCCGTACAAAAATAAAATCCATTCGTACCCCTTTAATCTCAAATACCATTGGGCCATTAACAGATTGGGAATATAAAAGATGCCGACGACAGCGGGCGCAATATCTTTTAACGATGCCATAGGCCCGTTTTTCGTAAAAAGCCTTACCAGCGAAATCAGCATAAATGTCAGAATAAAGGCACACGCCTGCATACTTGCGTGAGAGGACCCGGCCCCTGAAAAGCGCATCGAAATCCAGGGAGAGCATAGCGTTAAAATGCCTCCAAGCATTCCGCTCAGAGAGAGCAATCTGTCCGTTTTGTACATGGAATAAAATTCGGCCTGAGCAATAACACTAACAATGACCAGCAGGGAAAGAAAGTAAAGCGGGGAGAGTTTTGCAATATAAAAGTAGAACAGGGGCAGCGCAATGGCCGCAACAGCGACTCTTTTTAAGTGCAGGATGTCAAACATCCTACGCACCGGGCGTTCCCGGAAATCTTTCAGCAAAAAGGTTCCTGGAGTCCTCTACCTTGCCGAAGCGTCTGCTCCTTGTCCGGTATTCGTGAATTGCATCGAGCAGTTCCCCCCTTGTGAAGTCAGGCCACAACGTATCGGTGAAATAGAATTCCGAATACGCCGACTGCCAAAGGAGAAAGTTGCTTAAGCGCTGTTCCCCGCTGGTCCTGATGATGAGATCCGGGTCAGGGATTCCGGCTGTATCCAGTAGTCCGGCAATATAGTTTTCGGTGATATCGTCCGGGCCGGCGCCCAATGCGACCGCTTTTTTTACGGCCCTTATGATCTCATCCCTTCCGCCGTAGCTGAGCGCGCACTGCAGAATAAGATTGCCGTTGTTACTGGTTTCTTGTTCTACCACCTCGACAACAGCCCTGATAGTTTCAGGCAGTTTATCACGGTTCCCGACAATCCTGAACCGTACGCCCTCTTTCATGAAACTTTCGAATTCTTTTTTCAGGGTCGATTCAAGGAGTGCCATGATGACAGCAACCTCTTCCTCCGGCCGCATCCAGTTCTCTATGGAAAAGGCATAAAGAGAGAGCACTTCCACACGCACTTCTTTTACAGCCTCCACAATTTCATGCACCCTTTCCACGCCCCGTTTGTGGCCTTCGGACCGAGGCAATCCTCTCAGTTCAGCCCACCTGCCGTTACCGTCCATGATGACGCCTATGTGTTTAGGCATATTTCTTTCTCCCCAATACGTCCCCCCGACGCGACATCACGAAATCAACGCCCCTTCAGCGAAAATATATACAACGTGGCGCCGAAGGGACTCTCTCCCTTAAATATATTCATTGCTCCGCTGCTGAGGGTCGACTTCGACAGAACTATCAGCCGGTCTCCTGCAACGTCATAATCAAGTAGATCTCCGCCCGCATTTTCAATAAAAACCCTCTCCTCAATGGCAGCGCCGTTCCACCATAAGCCCCTTAGCGACGATTTCCAATATCCGAGTCCTTTTGCCATGCCGAATATCGGTTGGCGTTTCGGCGTAATCAGCTCATTGTTGGAGAGCAGCAGCCTGTCTTTTACCGACCATTTCCCCTTATCGACAATAATTGATCCACCCTCTTTACTGAAGGTTGTCGGGAAGCCTCCGAAATCCTCTTTGCTCACCCATAAGCGAATGCCTTCGCCATTATATATGTGCAAAAAGCCGTTGTCGTCCCATGCAGCGACCGACTGCTTGCCTTCAGGCGAGTTGAAGAGCTGAAAATCGTAAATATTAACGCCGGCAGGAAGCTTGAGGATGTCCCCCTTTTCAAAAGTGTCAGCTTTAAAGGTAAGGAAGTAAACAGGCCCCTTGTAGCCGTCGCCTTTACTGAATTCCTGTGCGATTGTCCGGCTGCCGATTTTCCTTAAAAAGGTGTCTTTTATCTTAAGCAACTGCACATAAGATGAATCCTTTAGTTCATAAATAAATGAAACTACCTCGTCCCCCCGCATGGCGGTAATGAGTATCTCGTCTTTGCCGTCCTTGTTAAGATCGATAGTGTCCAGCCAGAGAATCTCGCCGGCGGGAACACTAAATTCTTCCAGTGCTTTAAGGTCCACTCCCTGCCGGTAAATTCGTATCTTGTTGCCGTAAGCGAGCACTATCTCCATGTTCCCATCGCCTGCAAGATCGCCTGTAGCGAGGCGGGTTGCCGTAAAGGGCAAATGAAAAGACAGCAGTATCTCTCCCTCTCTCGGTATAAAAAGGCCTGCCCTGAGTCTCAGCTCTTTAACGCTGCTGATGTCGGCCGTGGCCTCTTTTTCCGCAAACTCCTTGCCGTCTTCAACCCAGTAAAGTTTCTGTTTGACAGCCACCTGGCCTTCGGCGGTTTCAGAAGTCAAAACCAATGCTGCATCAGCGCCCTTCTTCTTTGCTTCGGCCAATATTTTAGGGACGTCATCAGTCTCAATGCCTGTATCAATGAGTTCAAAGCGATTTGTTTCCTTAAGCATCTGGTAGTACGCATCGCCAAGAAACCAATCGATATCGCCCTGGTAAAACAGCATTTTGACTTTGGTGGCAGGAATCTTGAGTTTTGCATCCGTAAAATGAGCAGGATCCCCATTTATAATAATTCCGGCAGCGTCGTCTGCTGCAACCGAGGTGACTTCAATGGCGCCGACCGGGAGTTCGATCTTCCCGAGCGGCTCTTTGGTGACAGGGTGAATAAAGTTTGCGCCTTCCTTGAAAGCAGTAAGCCGCATGCCTTTTTCTACTGATTCCCGGGACCCCGGCTCGATTTTAACTGACTTGCCTTCAACAGAGGTGACCCTTCCTGCAACAGGGTTGAAGTAAGAGAGAGTCTGGTCCTTCAATAGTTTCAGCGCGGTATCCGCGTCGTTCTGAACAGCGTCTTGCTGTGTAAAGCCGGGTTGCGCAATAAAAAGCAAAAGTGATAATGAGAAGAGCACGGCCGCCACTATTTTTTGGGCCATTAAATTAATCCTCCGGATTTTAGATGGATTGCAGTAAGAAATGCCATTTTTTTCATCGCGCATTCAGTATGAAACAGTTTAAAATATAGGCTATTGAGAAGTCAAAGCCACTACCGGGCTGATCCCCCAATCTTGACTAAAAAGGGCGGCAAAGGGTTAAATACATACTATGGTTAAAATCAGGACGTTAGCTGTTTTTATGCTTACCATTGCGCTCACTGCGGCGCTTGGCGGGTGCGGCGGGCCGCAAGTTAAAAAAGATGAGGACTTTGATTCGGAGAAATTTCTTGCCAAGGCCATTAAGCTTATTGATGATAGGGACTACGATGAGGCACGAAAGGTGCTGCTTGAGGTAAAGAACAGGGACCTTACAAAAAAATATGCTCCGCTCGCGCAGTTGAGAATTGCCGATTCATATATAAAAGACAGCGACCCCGACCACGGCATCGAGGAATACAGAAAATTTCTTGAGCTCTATCCTGATAACCCACAGGTATCATTTGCCCAGTACCAGATTGCTATGGCCTATTTCTCACAGATTGAAGGCGCTGACAGGGGGCTCAGCGCCGCGCGGCAGGCCCTGCAGGAATTTACCCGCTTAAAAGAACTCTATCCGCGGAACCCTTACCGGGATATTATAGAACTCAGAGTCCAGAAGTGCAGGAAGGTCATGGCGGAAGGCGAATTTATGGTCGGGAAATTCTACTACGAAAAAGAATCATATAAAGCGGCAATAAACAGGTTTGAGCAGCTGCTCAAACAATTCCCCGAATATGAAGGGGCCGATGAAGCATTTCTGTTTTTGGGTAAATCATATAAAGCCATTAAAATGGAAGACAAGGCACGGGAGGCATTTAAAACACTCATCGAAAAGTATCCAACCAGCAGGTTTGTTAAAGAAGCCAGGAAGGTAATCCAGGGTTAGCACCACGGTGGGCCATCATTACTATCCTGCCTTTTTAGATCTGAGAGGGAAACAATGTATTGTTGTCGGCGGCGGAAAAGTAGCTGAACGAAAGGTTGCCGCTCTGCTTCGTTCCGGGGCAATAGTCACCGTAATAAGTCCTTTTGTGACCGGCGTGCTTGCGGACTATAGCGAAAGTAAGCGGATAAAACATGTAAGAAGGAAGTACCGGAAGGGTGATCTTGAAGATGCCTTTATTGTTATTGCCGCTACATCGGACGGGCGGGTAAACCGGGAGGTTTCGGTTGATGCGCCGTGCCTTTTGAACGTAGTCGACGCGCCTGAGCTGTCCAATTTTATTGTGCCTTCAGTTATAAAAAGAGGACCACTGGCCCTTGCTGTTTCTACAGCCGGCTCCAGCCCCGCGCTGGCAAAAAGCATCAGAAAGGAGCTGGAACTGCTCTACAGTGAAGAGTTCGGCTTATTCGTGGATTTCCTGGGGAAGCAGCGGGAAAAGGCACTGACAGATATTGCAGACGATGGTATAAGAAAGCGCCTTATGAAACAAATCGCCGCGCCTGAGCTGCTCGGAACGCTCAGAAAAGAAGGGTTTAAGGCAACAAGGAGCAGCGTAATGAAGAAAATAGCGGCGGCAGTAAAACAATCACAAATAAAGGACCGGAGGCGGTCGCCTAAACAGTGAACAACAGACAATGCTTAAAGTAGGAGTAATAGGAGTAGGGTACCTGGGACAGCACCATGCCCGTATTTTTGCAGAACTTGACGATGTCAGGATGGTTGCTGTTGCCGACACGGACGGAGAGCGGGCCGGTGAGATTGCGGTAAAGTACGGGTGCAAAGCATATACCGATTATCGGAAACTCCTTGACGGAGTGGATGCGGTGAGCATTGTCACCCCTACCACACTTCATTATGCGGTGGCAATGGATTGTATCCTGGCCGGCAAGGATGTCCTCATCGAGAAGCCCATCACTGCCACAATAGAGGAAGCAGACCGCCTCATTGCAGCATCCGGCGAGGCAGGCACGCTTATCCAGGTGGGCCATCTGGAGCGTTTTAATCCGGTTGTGCCGGCACTATATCCCTTACTGGATGCTCCGGCATTTATAGAGGCGGAGCGACTGTCTCCCTTTCAGGGGAGAGGGGTTGATGTGGATATTACTCTTGACCTTATGATCCATGATATTGATGTGGTACTTTCAATAATGGATGAAAGCACGGTAAGCGATGTGAAGGCTGCGGGCTCAAAGTATATTACCGATACCATCGACACTGCAAAGGTGTGGCTCGAGTTTGCCAATGGCGCCCAGGCACTGCTTGCAGCGAGCAGGATAGCATCCGGCAAATCGAGGAAGCTCACTATTTTTCAGAAGAATTCATATATTGTAATGGACTACCAGAATATGGAGATAACGAAATTTTTCAGGAGGGGAGATATGCTCGTAGGCGATTCCATCCTGGTTGAGAAGAGGGAGCCGCTCAAGGAGGAGCTGAAAGATTTTGTCAAATGCGTCGGCAACAGGAACAGGCCGGCGGTATGCGCCATAAAAGGGCGCAATGCATTAAAGATTGCTCTTCAGGCAGGGGCACAGATAAAACAGGGGTGGCAACGTTAATGAAACCTATGATTGATTTAAAAAAACAGTACCTGGGGGTCAAAGATGAAATCCTCCATGCCGTAAATGAAATACTCGAAAGCTCGCAATACATCCTGGGCAAAAGAGTTTCCGAGCTGGAGAGGGATGTCAGGAGCTACCACGGGGTGAAGGAAGCTATCGGCGTTGCTTCCGGCACAGATGCCCTCCACCTGTCATTGAAGTCTCTCGGCATAGGGCCCGGAGATGAGGTCATCACAAGTCCCTTTACTTTTTTTGCAACCGTTGAAGCGATTTTATACACCGGCGCAAGGCCGGTTTTCGCCGATATCGAGCCCGATACCTGCAATATTGATCCCTCGCTTATAGAGAAAAAGATAACGAAACATACGAAGGCGATTCTGCCGGTGCATATCTTCGGACATCCTGCCGCCATGGGAAAAATTATGGAGATTGCTGCAGGCAGCGGCCTGAAGGTGGTGGAAGATTGCGCGCAGGCTTTCGGAGCTTCATTGCACGGCAGAAGAACAGGAAGCTTCGGTGACGCCGGCTGTTTCAGCTTCTATCCGAGCAAAAATCTTGGCGCTTGCGGGGACGGAGGGATGATTGTCCTTAACAACGCCGAAGCCGCTGGTACAATAAAAATATTGAGGAACCACGGCTCCCGGGGCGGCTACCGGCATGAGTGTCTCGGATACAACAGCAGGCTTGACGAAATACAGGCTGGAATTCTTCTTATCAAGTTCAGGAAGATCGACGAGTACAACAGCAGGAGGCGCGAGAACGCCCATCTCTATGACCGGCTGCTTGCCGGCAGCGTTGTCTGCCCTATAGAGCGGCCAGGCGCAGTACATGTCTACCACCAGTATACGATCAGGAGCGGGCGGCGGGATTATATCCAGCAGCGGTTGAAGGAGCAGGGGACCGCATCTGTCGTCTATTACCCCATACCTCTCCATATGCAGAAGGCCCTGGAATTTCTGGGCCACGGTGAAGGAAGTTTCCCTGTGACGGAGCAGGTTTCAAAGGAAGTGCTCTCGCTGCCTATGTATCCGGAGCTTGATGCAGCTGATATACGCTATACGGCGGACGTAATCCTCTCATGCTTGAAAGAATAATGATAATCGCAGGCGAGAGTTCCGGAGAATTATACGGGGCCCTGCTTGCGAAGACGCTCCGGTCGCGCAATCCGGGGCTGCGCATTGCCGGTGTCGGCGGAGAGAGAATGGAGTCCGCAGGCGTGGAAATCATATCGGCAATAGCGAGTTCTTTCGGCCTTATTGAAGCGATCAAAACATTCGGTAAAATTAAAAAGACGTTTAATAAGATTGTTGCCGCGTTAACGTCCTTTGCCCCTCAGGCGGTCGTGCTGATAGATTATCCGGATTTCAATATCCCTGTTGCCCGTGAAGCCAAAAAACGTGGGATAAAAGTGCTTTATTATGTGAGCCCCCAGGTATGGGCCTGGAGAATTAAGAGGGTCGCGACCATCGGCAGATTGGTTGATGCGATGGCGGTAATACTCCCTTTCGAGGCCGAGCTATACCGGAGTACCGGCATACCCTGCGAATTCGTAGGCCACCCGGTAATGGATGAGATTGCCGGGGTGGAGGGAAATTCAGATTCAATCAAGGCGGAACTCGGACTGCATCCTGACCGGCCGGTCATGGTATTGATGCCGGGCAGCAGGCCGCACGAGGTGCAAAAACTGCTGCCGGTCATGGCAGAAGCTGCCGCTGCAATGAAAGAGCGCTTCCCGGGATATCAGTTCGTTATGCCGGTCGCTCCGAATCTAAGCAGTGAAGTCTTATCTGTGATGAGCAACGAATTAAAGGAATTTGCCCTTCACTCATTAGTTATCACGGACAACGCCATCAAAGCGCTTCGTGCCGCGGACATCGCCCTGATCGCATCCGGCACAGCCACGTTGCAGGCGGCGCTTTTGGGCGTGCCCATGGTGGTCCTGTACAAGTTGTCGCCTTTTACCTACTTTGTGGGCAAACTTGTCGTCAAAGTAAGCCATGTTTCCCTGGTAAATATTCTTCTCGACAAATCGGTCCGGGATGACTCAGGGCTTAGAATCAGGGAATTATTGCAGGGAGCGGCAAATAAAAAAAACATCATGGACGAGCTTGCCCGTCTGTCGGATAATGAGGAATATAAGAATGCCATGATTTCACAAATGAAAAAAGTGAGGGCGTTTTTCCTTAACAGGAATGCGTCGCTGAGAGTTGCCGAAATGGTCGAACAAATAGCTACAAATAGGTAATCAGGTTATAGGTCATGGGTTATAGGAAAAGAAAAAGGTGTCTTTCCATTTTTCGACCTACGCCCTATAACCCATTACCTATAACCTATTACCTATTACCTATGACATCGATCTTTTACCCGTTATATACTGTTCTTTATACTGCGGCACTGGCCTTTCTGCTCCCATTCGAATATTTAAAGCGATCAGCTGAATTTCGGAAGCGATGGCTGCGGGAACGCTTCGGCTTTTATGCCGGAAAGCGGTTTACCGGCAGGCCTATCTGGATCCACGCAGTTTCAGTCGGTGAGGTCATTGCATCGGTCCCGCTAATCAAAAAAATTAAACAGAGGCATCCATCACTCGAAATTGTTATTTCAACGGTCACCGATACCGGGCAGAAGGTTGCCCTGGAGCGGGCCGGGGCTTATGCCGGAATTATTTATGTGCCTTTTGACCTGCCTTTTGCTATTAAGAATGCCCTGCATCATATCCGGCCGTCTGCTTTTATCATAATGGAGACAGAGTTGTGGCCCCATGTTATCAGGGCCCTGAAAGAAAATGATGTTCCTGTGGTCCTGATGAACGGCAGATTATCCGAACGTTCGTATAAGAGGTATAAGAAACTGGGTTTCTTTATCGCAAAAGTCCTCCGGAACATCAGTCTTCTCTGTGTGCAGGATAATATCTATGCCGGGAGATTCAGGGACCTCGGCGCAGCACCTGAGCGGATAAAGATCATCGGCAGTTTCAAATTTGATACACTGCCCTCTTCATCTGTGCCGGAATGGACTGAAACACTCTGCGGTCCTGTTATAATTGCGGGAAGCACGCACGAAACCGAAGAGGAACTGGTGCTCGATGCCTATACGCGGTTAAAGGCTTTCTTGCCCGAGCTTAATCTTATTATTGCTCCAAGGCATCCCGCGCGTTTCAGGACCGTGGAGGAACTGGTCAGGAAAAAAGGCCTGGAATATATGAAGAGATCGGAACTCGCAAATAGTCAGGACTCTCCGGCTTCCGGGCTTGTCGTTATTCTCGATGTTATCGGAGAGTTGTCTGCAGTGTATGGAGCTGCCGATATTGCGGTCATAGGCGGCAGTTTTATCGAACACGGCGGTCAAAATCCCCTGGAACCTGCATTCTGGGGAAAAGCTATTGTCTGCGGCCCCCATATGGAAAATTTTCCCTTTATAGAGGAATTTTATTCTGGCGGGGGAGCGGCCAGGACAGAGGCGACGCTGCTTTATGAAGTTCTGAAAGATATGCTTGAGTCACCCGAACAGATGCGGCGCATGGGGAGCATTGCAAAGAAGCTCTACGAGAAAAACTCCGGCGCCGCGGAGAGGGCGATGGAACTCATAGACGAGTATCTTGTTTCTTAAACAAGTGAGGGGGCATCCTGACACCGCTTGAGTTTCTCTATTACATCGGTTATTTATTTAAAAGGCGGCGCAGCTTCAAGCGTCAGAGAAGCCTCCCCTTTGCTGTAATCAGCATAGGCAACATTACTGTCGGCGGGACTGGAAAGACGCCCGCGGCCATAGCAGTTGCCGAAGAGTCTATAAAGAGGGGCTTCAGTCCTGTAATACTGACGAGAGGGTACAGGGGAAGGGTGAAAGGGCCGTGTGTTGTCTCCCCTGATAAGCTGCTTGCTGAAAGGTTCAAGGGAAATTCGCTTGCGGTCATCCATACGGTCAAAGACGCTGGTGATGAGCCGGTGCTTATGGCGGAAAGGCTGAAGAGCGTGCCTGTTATAAAATCGGCAAGCAGATACGAAGGGGGAATTTTTGCCCTTCAATCTTTTGCCTCCATTGCCGCAGCTCCTTTTATATTTATTCTTGACGACGGTTTCCAGCACTGGGGCCTTCACCGTGATATCAATATTGTTCTTGTGGACGGTCTTGACCCTTTCGGCAACAGGAAGCTGCTCCCGCTCGGGACATTGAGGGAGCCGCTGGAAGAACTGAGGCGGGCCGACATTTTTGTAATAACCAGATGCCGTGATGAACGGCTGGCTGATGACCTCAGGGCTGCATGGCCCGGAAAGCCTGTCTATTTTTCGGAATACAGGGCGGTCAGGGCCAGAAACAAGGCGGCAGCCGAACTGCCGCTGGAAGCTCTCAGGAACAAACGGGCGTTTGCTTTTTGCGCTATAGCAAATCCGGAATCTTTCAGGCAGACACTTGCTTCCCTGTCCTTGCTCCCTGCCGGATTCAAGGCGTATAGAGACCATTATTTTTATACACCGGAGGACATGCATAATCTTGAACGGCAAAGCAGGGGGCTTCAGTGTGATGTCCTGCTGACAACTGAAAAGGACATGGTCAAGCTCAAAGAATTAAAAATTCCGGATACGGTTTTCAGCCTGGAGATGGAGTGGCATGCCGATGCCGCCTTTTATGAGGATGTGTTCAAATTCTCCCTGCCGTAAGGTGAGAGCATCCGTAGGTCTTTTATAATGGGAGGAAGCACTTCGATAACTTTATCGATTTCCGCTTCGTTATTGTAACGGCTGAGCGAGAACCTGATTGACCCGTGCATTGCGGTAAAAGGCACGCCCATTGCACGCAACACATGGCTGGGTTCAAGAGCTCCTGAAGTGCAGGCAGATCCCGAGGAGGCACAAATGCCGTACTCATCAAGCCTGAGAAGGATCGCTTCTCCTTCAACGTATTCAAAGCTGATATTCGTTGTATTCGGCAGGCGGCTGCCGCGGTCGCCGTTGACCCTCGCATCGGGACAGTTTGCAAGTAGCGAGTTTTCGAGCTTGTCCCTCAGCATGCTCAGCGAGGTATATTCTGTTCCAAGTCTTTCCATTGAAAGCCTGCAGGCCTCGCCCAGGCCGATAATCGAGGCGACATTTTCTGTCCCGGCCCTCCTGCTGTGCTCCTGATGGCCCCCAATGATATATGGATAAAAACGGGTGCCTTTTCGTATATAAAGCGCACCGATGCCTTTGGGAGCGTGCAGCTTGTGTCCTGAAAGTGAGAGCATGTCGACAGGGAGAGTTTTCATGTCGAGGGGGACCTTCCCGACTGCCTGGACTGCATCGGTGTGAAAGAGTACCCCCCGCTCTTTAAGCACTGCCCCGATCTCCTCTATCGGGAAGAGCACGCCTGTCTCATTGTTGGCGTACATAATCGACACTATGGCAGTCTCGTCATCAAGCGCCTTGTAGAAGGCATCCAGCGAGAGCCTGCCCATATTATCTACAGGAAGAAAGGTAACGCGGCACCCCTTGCGCGCAAGATGCTTGCAGAAATTGTATACTGCGGGATGTTCGACCCTTGTGGTGATTATATGTTTTTTTTGAGGGTTTACTTCAAGAGCGCTCATTACCGCTGTATTATCGCTTTCGGAGCCGCAGCTTGTGAAAATAATTTCACCCGGCTCCGCACCGATAAGCGCGGCGACTTTCTCCCGGGCCGCTCTTAAGTGGGGGCCGAGCTGTCCGCCAAACGTATGCATGCTTGATGCATTGCCGTATAGCTCTTTAAGGTAAGGGAGCATGGCTTCCAACACTTCAGCTGCAACTGATGTCGTTGCATTATTGTCCAGGTAAATCGGGCTTATCATTCTGTTTCTGCCTCCACTACTATATCGCCGCTGACGAGTTCCCTTAATTTTTCCTCTATCCCCTTAATGGTAACGCTGCCCATTGGGCATCCGACGCACATTGCCCGCAGTGCAACAATTACCTGTGGCCCCACAACATCGATGAGTTCAATGTCCCCGTTGTCGGCCTGCAGCCGAGGCCGTATTTCCCGTTCGATAACATCCTGTATAAGCGCAATCTTCTGGAGATTGGTAAGTCTCCTCGGTGCTTTAGGTTTCTCAGGCAGAGGTTTCAATGACCAGATGCTTTTAAGGATTGCTTCGATATCGGGGATGCAAGTGCCGCACCCGCCTCCCGCTTTTGTAAAATTGGTGACCTCATCAACCGTGGTAAGACGGTTCTCTATTATAACTTTTCGTATCTTTTCCTCGGTCACCTCAAAACACTGGCATACCACACGCTCTCCCGGCACCGGGGCAGGGGCTTCGCCCCTGTAGTCGGCAATGGCGGCATCGAGCGCTTCCTGACCCATTACAGAACAGTGCATCTTTTCTTCGGGCAAGCCGCCGAGATAATCCGCTATGTCCTTGTTGGATATCTTGAGCGCCTCGTCGAGAGTCTTGCCTTTCACCAGTTCTGTCAGCGCTGAGGAGCTGGCTATCGCGGAGGCGCAGCCAAAGGTCTGGAATTTTGCATCGACAATCCTGCCGGTATCTTTGTCTATTCTAAGCGTGAGTTTGAGGGCGTCGCCGCAGATTATACTGCCGACTTCTCCCACTGCATCGGGGTGTTCTATCTCTCCGACATTCTTCGGGTGAAGAAAAAGGTCTTTTACCTTCTTTGTATACTCCCACATGCCTGTTTTTATCACATAATATAGGTCTTGTCAATTAACGGAACTTTCTTTTATAATGCGTCTGCTATGAGAAAACTCAGGGTGCTTATTGTTGATGATGTTGCATCCATGCGCAAATTCCTGAAGTTCGGGCTCGAAAAGAGCTTCCCCGACATATTCGTGGACGAGGCTGCCCACGGGAAAGAGGCCCAGGGAAAATTAGAAAAAGGGGAGTATGACCTGGTGCTCTGCGACTGGGAAATGCCTTACGTAACCGGCGAAGAACTCTTGGCCTGGATGCGGAACCATCCGACACTCTCCAAAATGCCTTTTATAATGGTAACGTCAAGAAGTGACAAGCCGAGCGTATTAAAGGCCATGCAGGGTGGGGTGGACTCCTACATGGTAAAGCCCTTTACTGCTGATGGCCTGGCACAGAAGGTCATGATGCTTGTTGATAAGGCCGACAGGAGAGAAATGGAGCGCTTTGAAGCGCACGGTTCTATCAATCTGCAATTCAGGGACCAGGTAGCCAGGGGAACTATTGTTGATATCAGCATAGGAGGACTCTTCGCAGTGATTAGCAGGAAGAACCCGCTGCCGTCGATTTTTGAAGAAGTGCGGGTTGACATAAAACTTGATGACCAGCAGAAGAAGGTGGACGGGATTGCGGGGTTTATTATCAGAATACAGGCTGCAGAAGCGTATATCGATGCCGAGGACGTGAAGATTGCCGTGAAATTCCTCAATCTTTCGAGTGAGGGAACTAAACAAATTCAGCAACTCCTTGATTCACAGAAGCATTGACCGCAGCAGCCTTAGTGCCGGGGAGAGACCGGATATATGCGCCGCAAGCTGACTTTGATGGTCTCGCAAAAAGTTGTCATACCCGCGAAGGCGGGTATCCATGGCGTATACAGCTACCTGAAAAGAGTGGATTCCCGTTTTCACCAACAGTAGGTGCTCTTAAGCACGGGAATGACGAAGATGCGCTTTCCCAGACTTTTTGCGCCATCGTCAACTTTGACTGTGTGAGTTAAAAAGTGTTATCTTTTCAATGTCTGCGGGCGATTAGCTCAGTGGGAGAGCGCTTCCTTCACACGGAAGAGGTCGTAGGTTCAATCCCTACATCGCCTACCATTCTAATAAAATCTCGTCTGTCCAAAGGCACGGTCGGAGGGTGATGTTGTGAGCAAAAAAGAAAAGTGCGATCATGTAATCGCTCATTACAGCAAGCTTATCGAGGCTAACCCGAAAGACTACAGGGCCTATAATAACCGCGGCAATGCATACCAGCAGTTGGGAGACTATGACCTCTCCATCGCTGATTACGATAACGCCCTCGAACTGAACCCGTCATTCGACCTTTGCTACATCAACAGGGGCAACACATATCAAAAGACAGGCAACTATGAGCATGCCATCTCAGACTATGATAAAGCGATTGAGCTGAATCCGGAAAACAGCATGGCCTATAACAACAGGGGCTTTGTGTACATGTTAATGCAAAAGAGCAATGAGGCGGAGAGGGACATTAAGAAATCTATAGAACTCAATCCGAACAACATATACGCCTTGAACAGTATGGCCGAATTTTATGCCGTTACCGGCAATGCCCCCGAGGCGTGCAAATGGCTCAGAAAGGCTATTGATAGGGGATATAATAATTGGGTATACATTAAAACCTCCAACACATATGACAATATCCGCAGAACTGTGTGTTTTAAAGAGATAATGGCAAAGGTTGCTAAAGGCTAAAGGGCGAAAGGATAGTGTAGTGCGGCATATTCCTTTTCAATGGAGTTCTTGAAAAAATCCATTTGTCGTCATTCCCGAGGTAGTAAGCGGGAATCCATGCTTTATCCAAATCGGTCTCAAGATGGTCAAATTCTCCAGAAACTCGGCTTTTAAAAAGATGTTGTACTCAATTAACACGATGACTGCTACAATTCTGCTACAGTCGGAGTTTCATGGTAGAAATGGAATGTCATAACCTATTGAAATTCAAAGTGGAGCTGAACGGGATCGAACCGTCGACCTCTTGAATGCCATTCAAGCGCTCTCCCAACTGAGCTACAGCCCCAACGTGCTATAATTTAAACATTTTTTACATTGCCTGTCAAACTGTTTTCGCCCACTGTGCTAAATTTGTGTTAATTGAAAGGTCTTCCAGCCCCTGAAAGCGGGTTTTCCGCAGAGATCCTTTATTGTTGTCAAGTCCACGCCAGCCATGACCAACTGGCTGGCAAAGGTGTGTCTCAGGACGTGAAAATGGAAACCTCCTTATAACCAAGTGGGCAAAAGTGTTCAGGGTATCCGTGATAGGTTTATATTAAGTTTTTGAGGGAAAATGTCACAAGAATTTTTTATTATGGCGCAGCGTGCCGATAATGAGAGCGAGATGTTACGTGATCTACCGGAGGTGGTTATACTGCTCTTTTATGTACCATCTTGCTTTTAAAACAGGACGGCTTTTTACTTGCAAACTTGTACCAGTCAGTCTTTTTGTCTTCTTCGGTCACTTTCTTGAGACCTTCTTTTTTTAGGAAAGCCTCTATCTCTTTTGCTGTTGGTCTGATCTTAGCCATTTTATAAACCTCTCTCTGTAAAATTCGTGATTCTCTTTTATATCAGCAATCGCAAGAGTAAGCGCCTGGTTGTTGTTAAGCCAATTATACCACGACTTGAGGGGCCGTATCACATGCCCTTCCGTATCTGTAGCGAGTTGATAAACTGTCCGTATCTGTAGCACATAAACTGTCCGGGTGGTATATGGATAGCAAGGGGGGCTATCCATGAAACGTTCGGCGGTGTTGCAGGAGGTACGGAAAATGAGATTTGAAGAAGGTTATGAGGGCTGGAAGAGTGGACGGCTAACGCAGGAGGAAGCGGCGATGCTCCTTGGTGTCTGTGACAGGACATTTCGGCGATATCTGCTGAGGTATGCGGATAAAGGGATGGAGGGACTTATAGATAAGCGTTTAGGACAAATATCGCATCTGCGAGCACCAGTTGACGAAGTGATGGCGCTATCGGATCTTTATAGAGGACGTTATTATGGTTTCAACGTCAAGCATTTTTTTAGCTGGTATCGCCGAGTTCATCAAGGAAACAGGAGCTACACATGGGTCAAAAACACCCTCCAGGAAAAGGGATTGGTACCGAAAGGGGCACTGAAAGGGGCACACAGGAAAAGAAGGGTCAGGGCTCCCTATATCGGCATGATGCTTCATCAGGATGGTTCCCGGCACCAGTGGGTTCCCGGCAAATTATGGGATTTGATCGTGACGATGGATGATGCCAGCAGTGAACACTACTCGATGTTTTTTGTTAAGGAAGAAGGCACACAAAGCAGCTTTCTGGGTGTAAAAGAGGTTATAGAGCAACACGGGTTGTTTGCTTCGTTGTATACGGATCGCGGAAGTCACTATTGGCATACACCGGAGGCTGGAGGGAAAGTGGACAAATCAAGTCTTACCCAGTTTGGTCGTGCAATGAGCCAACTGGGGATTAAGATGATCCCTGCGTATTCTCCTGAAGCCAGGGGCCGTTCTGAGCGAGCCTTCAGTACCCATCAAGATCGGCTGGTCAAGGAGCTTGCGATGGCGGGCATCACTGGGATGAAGCAGGCCAATGATTATCTTGCCAGTACATATATGCCGGCCCATAATGCCGAGTTCGCCGTTATCCCTCAAGAACCAGAGAGCGTGTTCGTGACTTGGGCAGGCACTGCCTTGGAAGACATCCTATGCGAACAGTATGACCGCACCGTCGGCAATGACAACTGTGTAAAGTTCGATGGACTAAAACTTCAGATCCCGCCAAATCAATATCGTTGCCATTACGTCAGGGTCCAGGTAAGCGTTCATCGTTATCCCGACGGTAGACTTGCTATCTTTCATGGACCGAGAAAACTGGCTGCCTATAACTCTAAAGGAAAGGAGATTGCAATTTGCTCACATGCAGCGGCATAAGCCTTAATAAAACTGAAATCGGTGGACTGCCATGTTCCATGCGCAGCCACCCTGCAGAACCGGACAGTTTATTTGCTCTAAAACCGGACAACTCTATTTGTTGACAACATACCCCTAATTGCATCATCAGAAAAGTATTCGAAAGTGATTCGTTGCCTCATTTAAGAATGTATTCGAAATATTTCACTTGGCAACACCAACTACGTCATTCCCGCAGGCTTTTAGCGGGAATCCAGGTTTTTTTCAAATGTTGTCAGAAAATAACTGATGTGTTTTTACCGGAGTTCCTACAAAAATATCATCCTCAATCTTATTACATAAGTAATCCGAAACGGTAAAATGTTTATAGTGCTTACAAGATTTGCATAGAATGCTCGCGGATGCCGGTCCAATAACGGGCTTACGCAGCATGAAAAAGAAACATAAGACTAATGGTAAATTTCAGCAAAGGAACAGTGTTGCGATGAACAACAGAGGGAATGAAGAGTTGGAAGATAAATTTCATGTGGGGTTGAAACTGTTGCTTCAGACCAACAAATCTTATGAAAGGTTAGAAATGTCTTTAGTCGGTTGGATAAAAAGGGACATAATCATTGCAACAGTCCCCTATTTGCTGGAGGCAAACAAGTTGACGTCAGAGGACCATTGTGTCATTAGATTTTTGAAAGACGGCGTGGCATATGGTTTTCATACGCACATGGTAACCTCGCTATACTCACCTGTTCCTCTTATCTTTTTGCAGTATCCGGAACATATCAACAGTCTCGCGCTCCGGAAATCGCAGAGGGTAAAAACAAGTATTCCTGCAAAAATGATGGGAATTAGACGGGACGGCGACATAATCAGCAGTAACGCAATAATTGCCGATTTAAGTGAAACCGGTTGTTTGTTGGAGTTGCCATCCGCAGAATTATCAGAAATTGGACCGGACAAGAATTTCTACCTGACCTTCACAATACTGGATGAGAGCATTGAATTAGACTGTACGGTCAGAAATATAAGAAAAAGAGGGGGCCATTATTTATTGGGTGTTGAATTCAAGCATTCACCTAAGAGCTGCGAAGAAAGCATGCAAAACCATCAAGGTATGTTGGACGTTTACCAAAATAGCATTTCAACATTAATCGGATCGCTATAATGGTTTGTGAAGCGCTCAAAAAGCATAACAACATTACCGCAATCCGCTTAAATCATTTGGTTGAAAAAAGCGTAAAAACTTCTGTGTAAATGCTTGACATAAGAAAAGCGGCAAGCAAGGTCGGGGGAGGAGAAAAAATACATGCCAAATCAGAATGGCAAGGAGATCGCGCAAGGAGTACTCACGAAAATGGCAGAATTCAGGAAGTCTTGTGAGGTGCTTGACGAGGAGAGCTCGTCCCGGGCTCCGACGGCGACGGGGCGATGGTCCCCCAAACAGATCATTTCGCACTTATGTGGCCCAGAGGGGACCGGCCATTTACCGATGCTGAAGTCTTTTCTTGACCGGGACACACCGGAGATAGACATACAGCCCGAAAATTCCTATTGGTCCGGGAAGCGAAGCAGAATGGGCCTTGCCGAACTTCTAACTGAATTTGCCCAGGAATATACGCGTATCGCATCTTTTATCGAGGGTTTGTCAGAAGAACAGCTTTCGCGGAGGGCCCATATCCCCATGTTCAAGGACTCGTCACTCGGAGAGTATCCGACTCTGGCCCAGTTGGCGGTGGGACTTTCCACTTATCACATCGGGTTTCACATTGATCACATGCGTGAGATAGTGCAGGCACTCGGTCTTCCCGGAGGAAAAACAGCTTAGTCGTTACCGCAGCTTAAGTAATTCAGCGGCCCTTTCGGCGAGCCGTGAGCGCGCGCTCTTCGTAAGATTCAAATAACAAAAGTCGGGTTCATTTATATAGCGGCTAATCAAAAATGCGAGCCCGTTACTGCCTGCATCAAGATACGGGGAGTCGATCTGGGTAAGGTCTCCAGTGAAGACAATCCTTGTGCCTTCACCCGCCCGCGTTGCTATAGTGAGGGTGTCAATAGGCCTTAAATTTTGCGCTTCATCTATTATCATATAGCGTTTCGGCAGACTCCTGCCTCGAATATAAGTAAGCGGTTCGATATGGACTATGCCTGTATCGATCAAATATTTTGCATTGTTGTATTTCACTCTTTTGCTTTCTTTCCCCTGGCGCGGCGTATAGACCAGCACTTCCAGATTGTCGAAAATCGGTTGCATCCACGGCTGCAGTTTTGCTTCTATGTCCCCAGGCAGAAAACCGAGGTCCTTACCCATCGGGATTACCGGCCTGGCCACTATTACCTGTTCGATCTTTTTCTTTTCATATAAGTGAAGCCCCGCTGCCAGGGCAAGCAGCGTTTTCCCGGCGCCTGCGGTGCCGGTGAGGGCCACAACGGAAATATTGTCGGAAATAAGCGCGTCGGCAGCGCATTCCTGTTCGATATTTTTGAAAGAAAGGCCGAGAAGCCGTTCCCTTCGCGTAACAGCGGTCCTATTATTTTTGCCGGAAAGCCTGAATAGCTTATCGCCCTCGGCCAGGTAGCGCACCGATTCAATGCCGTTATGGTCCTCCGTTTCATCGTGCAGAAGTTTTCCGTACTCCTGGAAGAGAGTGGTTTTATCACTTCTGTAATCCTGGGCCATCACGCCCTGCGCTATGGCCTTGATCCTGACCGACGTGTCTTTCGAGACAAGGATCACCGGTATTTCAGGAGTGGTATCCTGTCTGATTCGAAGGGCAGTCTCTATGATCCTGTCGTCAGCTGAAAGCCTGCCGGACGGCCCGTCTTTGAATTTATGTCAATTCTAAGGGTACCCCCTCCCGGCAACGTGACGCCTTTGTTTATATCTCCCATGCCGCAATATTTGTCGATGAGCCGGAGAGTTTCGCGCGCGGTATAGTTTCCTTTTTTGAGCTTATCGAGTTCTTCAATGACTGTTATGGGGATCACGATATGGTTGTCCTCGAATTCGTGTAATGCGTGGGGATCATGGATGAAAACACTTGTATCGAAGATGAAAAACTTTTGTTTTGGCATGCTATAGTATATTAATAGTGTGATCTTATTGTAAATAGATGGTAGTGGGTCAGTTTGTTTTTACTCTGTATCACCTGGGTCCTCAGTAGTGGGCTGGTAACGTCCAGCCCACATATTGGGAAATGGCGACCGTAGATAATTCTTAATACATGTCAGTGATTGAATTGAAATACTAATTGATACAGAGTAAAAACAAACTGACCCACTACCAAGCCAAGGCGGGGAGAACAATGTATTTTATCGGTCTTGATGCGGGATCGGTCGCTATTAAACTTGTTGTCCTTGATGCGCGCGGCAACAAGCTCAGAGGGGATTATGTAAGGCATTACGGCCACCCCGTCGGTGCCTCCGCGACCCTTTTAAAAGAAGTGAAGAAACTTTATCCCGGCAGCGGACTCTCTCTTACGGGTTCGGCTGCCAAAGTGCTCGCCTCTGCACTGAGAATAAGGCACCTCAACGAGATAATCTCACAATCCTATTCCATCAGGAAATTGTTCCCCCACATTAATACCATTATAGAGATCGGCGGCGAGGACTCGAAACTTATTTTGATGGAGGGCGGACAAATCAGGGATTTTTCGATGAACTCCGTCTGTGCTGCGGGGACCGGGTCCTTTCTTGAGCAGCAGGCTGAACGGTTGAGAATGAGCATAGAAGAGTTCAGTGAAATTTCTGTGCGCTCGGAAAGACCCTCGAAGATAGCGGGACGATGCAGTGTTTTTGCAAAATCGGACATGATACATCTCCAGCAGATTGCGACGCCTATGGAGGACATTGTTTCAGGTCTATGTTTTGCGGTTGCAAGGAATTTCAAGAGCAGTATTGTTAAAGGAAGAGACCTGAAATTTCCTGTTGCTTTTCAGGGCGGCGTAGCAGCAAACAAGGGTATGGTCGCGTGCCTTTAAAGAGGTCTTTGAACTTGATGAATTGTTCATCCCGGAGGACCATGTTTTTATGGGAGCGCTCGGCGCCGCGCTCAAGGACATGGATGAATCACCGCATCAACGATTATGATCCCATCTGCCCTTGAAGCCTTCCTCGCGTCAGCCAGGTTTGATGATCAGGGACACCAGCCTCTTTTCTCGGCAGCCGTGCATGGCCGTGATGGAAAGAACGGCGGAGGCAGTTCCGCATATACAGCGCGGGCAGACAGGTGCTTATATGGGTATAGACATAGGCTCTATAAGCACTAATCTTGCTCTGGTCGATGAGCATGGCACGCTCATTGCCAAGCGGTATCTTATGACTGCCGGAAGGCCTATTGACGCTGTCAGGCAGGGTCTCGATGAGCTTTATGCCGAAGTGGGTAACGCTGTCGAAATTCTTGGAGTAGGCACAACCGGCTCAGGGAGATACATGATCGCCGATTATGTCGGCGCCGATATTGTCAAGAACGAGATCACGGCCCAGGCAACCGCGGCGATTTTTATCAATCCGGCTGTTGACACAATCTTCGAGATCGGCGGGCAGGACTCGAAATATATTTCGATTAGAGACGGCGTTATTGTTGACTTTGAAATGAATAAGGCATGCGCAGCTGGAACAGGCTCTTTTTTGGAGGAACAGGCTGAAAAACTCGGCATCCCGGTGAAAGATGAATTCGCGGCCCTCGCATTCCATTCAAAGCGGCCCTGCAGGCTTGGCGAGCGGTGCACAGTTTTTATGGAAAATTCGCTTATGGCCAATCTCCAGAAGGGGGCTGCAAAAGATGACCTCCTGGCAGGACTTGCTTACTCAATTGTGCAGAATTATGTGAATAGGGTCATTGCAGGAAAACCTATCGGGAAGAACATTTTTTTCCAGGGCGGCGTGGCTTTTAACAAGGCTGTGGTGGCTGCTTTTGAGAAATACCTCGGCGCAGGAATTACAGTACCGCCCAATCACGATGTTACCGGGGCCATCGGGATGGCCCTTATTGCAATGAGGCACATGAAACTGCTGCCGGCTGCTGAACAGGTGACCAGATTCAAAGGATTTTCCCTTTCAAAGCGTCCGTATGATATTGCCTCGTTTGAATGCAAAGGGTGTTCAAATGTATGTGAGATAAACAAGGTGAAAATACAGGGCGAAGAGGGACACCTCTTTTACGGAGGCAGGTGCGAACGCTATGACGTCAGGCGGTCCCGGAACCTGTCACTGCCTGACCCTTTTGAATACAGGCAGGAGATGCTCTGGAAGGCGCACTGATGACGACCGGAGCGGCACAGAGGACGCGGAGGAACCGGAGAAACAGGGAGACGGAAAAAAGATAAAAATAGGAATTCCTTACATTTTCTTTTTTCATGATCATCTGCCTTTCTGGACCGATTTTCTGTGGGAACTCGGTTTTGAGGTAATTGTCTCTCCAAAGACGAATAAGCAGATAGTGCACCTGGGCGTTGAGAATGTTCTTTCCGAAGCCTGTTTCCCGGTAAAGGTCGCGCACGGGCATATAAAATATCTTGTGGATGAGGGCATCGATGCGCTCTTTATCCCAGCTTTATTGATATGAATCAGGGCGGAAGAGACTACGCGACCGGGTCTTGCATGTCCTCATACGCAGACCATCCCGTATGTCTCAAGGGCTGCAATCAGGGGCATACGGCGCAATCACGCCGATTGTAGATTTCAGCAGGGGCATGGAATACCTTAAAAGAGAATTGCTTGGCGGCCTGAAGCAATTTGGCATCAGAAGAAAGGACATTGACCGGGCCATCGGCCAGTGCCAGGACTGCGCAGGAGGAATTTTCCTCTTCAGTGGACCGGAAAGGCAGGGAATTATTGGCGCAGTATGCATCAGGAACCCAGCCGGCAGTAGTGATAATCGGACGTGCCTATAATGCGTTTGATCCCGAGGTCAATCTTGGCATTCCCGAGAAACTTTCTGCGATCAACACCATTTCTATCCCGATGGATATGCTTCCGCTCGAAGAGGTCCCGACGCATGATGCATGGCCGAACATGTACTGGAGGTCCGGACAAAGAATACTGAATGCAGCCCGGATTATCAGGAATACCCCTCATCTTTATGCTATTTATATCGGGAATTTCTCCTGCGGCCCTGACTCATATATACTCAAATATTTTAAAGAGGAAATGGCTGACAAGCCGTTTCTGCACATAGAGATAGACGAGCACAGTGCGGATGCGGGAGCGATAACGCGGTGCGAGGCTTTCCTGGACAGCATAGCGCAGCAACGCGGGAGCCCTGTCCC
The DNA here is from genome assembly GCA_963784135.1 of Nitrospirota bacterium. Taxonomy (GTDB): domain Bacteria; phylum Nitrospirota; class Thermodesulfovibrionia; order Thermodesulfovibrionales; family Dissulfurispiraceae; genus JADFXI01. Next base: position 62,831 of record CAWAQG010000016.1, read on the forward strand.
CCCGACACAGGGACACAGGGACACGGCCCCTGCCAACCTGCTTCATCAAAATTTCCGGTCTTCCGGGTCCAGGAAGCGCACTATTTATATACCGAACATGTCCGACCACTCCTTTGCGGTCAAGGCTGCATTTGAACGGTGCGGCGTGCCGGCCGAGGTACTGCCCGAGTCGGATAAGACAGCTGTAGACATAGGCAGAAAGTATGTCTCGGGAAAGGAATGTTATCCTTATCTCGTGACGACCGGAGATATGCTCAGGAAGGTATTTTCCCATGATTTCATGCCGGATGAGTCAGCTTTTTTTATGCCTTCCGGGACCGGGCCTTGCAGGTTTGGCCAGTATCACATCTCACATAAACTTGTGCTTGAAAAGATCGGGTTGAAAGATGTCCCGATATTTGCTCCTACACAGGATGTGACGTTTTACCGGGAACTAAGCATGGCCGGAAGCGATTTCTCCATGACGGCATGGAAAGGCATCATCGCTTATGAGTTGCTGACCAAGTGCCTGCATGAGACGAGGCCCTATGAGCGTGAGGCAGGGGACACCCGGCAGCTTTACAAAGCATACAAGGAGAAGATATACCTGGAACTTTGCCGGGACGGCAAGGGGGATATGGAAGACCTTTTAAGGGCCATGCGCAATGATTTCAGCTCATTGCCGCGGCATAGCGGGCAACGTCCGCTTATCGGTGTCATCGGCGAAATTTTTGTCAGAACGCATAAGTTCTCCAACGAGGACCTGGTGCGTAAGATCGAGGAACTCGGCGGAGAAGTGTGGCTTGCCCCTGTTGAAGAATGGCTCTATTATGTCAATAGCCATATCGTTCAGAAAAGCCTTGATTAAAAGACGCTGGTCTGATATGATGAATATCTCTCTAAAAAGATATTTCCAGAAGCGAATAGAACACAGATATGCCCGCTGCTTCAGCGGCTTTTTGAAGACGCTTGAGGAACCGGCAACCAGGGAGATATTGGATAACGCTTCGCCCTATGTCCATGAATCATTTGAGGGTGAAGCGGTTTTAAGTGTGGGCAAGGTAATCGACCTTGTTGAAAACGGGGCAGCAGGCATTATTAATGCGATGCCGTTCGGTTGCATGCCGGGGACTATAGTAACTGCACTATTAAAAGCCGTAAGCAGAGAATGCGGTATACCGTGCATCAGCATTCCCTATGACGGCAGCGAGTCGCTTGCCACTATGCTTCAGCTTGAGGCATTTATGCAGACGATCACAACAAGGGCGTCATAGCATTGAACGGAAAAATAAGGAGGTGAGGGTGTGGGGAACGTCGTAAAATGGCGCAAGAAGAAAATGCGTAAACACAAACATAAGAAGCTTCGCAGGCTGACAAGGGCATCTCGCAGAAGATAAAAGAAGTTGGCTGTGAAAGATATTATGGTCTTTCAGTAAAGATATGGTTTTTGCAGAACTGAAAGACTGAATATATGCAATAGTTAGGACTTCAACATGCTGACACTGTATATTCCAGTTTCAACTGTCTCCTCGAAATCGGGAAATTACAACTGACGTTAAATTCTCCCTGGTTGAGATGCGCACGATATCATCTGAAATTTCTGATGCACCTAACCCGCAGTTTCACGAAGGCGCAAATCTTGAAGACTTCGTCCCGAAACATGCCGCACAGGATTTTGGAATGGGAGGCAGTGGTTATCAACCTAAAGCGAGTCACACGGTGGTGGGCCATGTTTGTTTCAAGCGGCAATTCGCAGAGTTTATTCTTCAATGCGGCAGACCCCGGCTATTACTGGTTAGTTTGCTTTCCTATTTGCCATGAAGAATGTCCATCCACCTGATGGCCTCAGTGTCGCTGATCTTGCCCAGATAGACTTGGGTCGTATTCAGGTCCTGATGCCTCAGAATGACTTTGGAGATGATCTCCAGCGGCACTCCGTAACATAATTGAAAAATGCCTTCATCTGAGCGTAGCGAAGGTGGCGCGTGGATCTGTTGAGGTTATCGGTGTATTCCTCAAGGAACTTGCCGATGTCTTCTGTTGAAACAGATACCACCTGTTGTCCCAAAAAACTTTCCTGAAACTTATCAAGGAACTTTCCGTAGCTCTTAAGGGTGTTTTTCTTGACGGTACTCTTCTGGTGCTTCTTGAAGAGCTCTATGGCATCTTGAATAGTCATGCTGACACCTCCTTGTATGTTGGGAACGCTTGCCAGGGTCTGCATGATTTAATTGTATGGCAAAACCTGGAAGATTACTGGGTGGATGATGCGCTCATAATTTGATGGCCCTTGGGAAGTAGCGGCTAACAAGCGGCTACAGCGAGCATTGTCTTTTACCCCTCATCCTGTTAATACTATATTTATGAATGATGAACTTGTTATTGAGGAAGAGAAGAATCTGAGACGACTGAGATGGATCGTTGACCTCACTCAGGCGGTTCTTATGCAGTCTGACCTATCGCTTCATGAGTCACTGGAACTGATGAACGATACAAGGAAAGCAGTGCTTAGCCTATTCCCTGACAAGGCATTTGTCTATGACCTGATATATACCCCTCGATTCCAGAGAATCCTTGATGAACGATTCAGGATTCCGGACACTTGGTCGGGCAAGAACTGATTAGTTTGCCCAGGCAGAAGGAGTGTTTGCATATGCCGTCGTATATAGAAGCCCATCGAAATGGGAAACTTGCCGAAAGTATCAGAAAAGCATACAACATGTTGGGAAATTGTCGTCTTTGCCCGCGAGAGTGTCAGGTCGACAGATTGAAAGATGAAAAAGGTATTTGTCGTACCGGGCTGTCAGCAATAGTCTCAAGCTATAATCCTCATTTTGGAGAAGAGGCTCCCCTGGTGGGGACATATGGTTCCGGGACTATTTTCATAACCAATTGCAATCTGCTCTGCGTATTTTGTCAAAACTGGGAAACCAGCCATTTAGGCGAAGGACGCATAGTCAACTCAAAGTCCCTTGCCCGCATGATGATTGAACTCCAGGATAGAGGATGCCATAACATCAATTTTGTTACACCAACCCATGTTGTCCCTCAAATCCTGGATGCCCTGCCCTATGCAATCGAGGACGGCTTGAATGTGCCCCTCATCTACAATACCGGTGGCTATGATGCCGTTGAAAGCCTGAAATTGTTGGAAGGGATATTTGATATCTACATGCCAGATTTTAAATTCTGGGATGCTGAAACGTCACGTAACTATTTGAAAGCAGAGGATTATCCCGAAAAGGCCAGAGAGGCGATAAAAGAAATGCATCGTCAGGTTGGTGATCTCACTCTTGATGAAAAAGGTATTGCCTTGAAGGGAATTCTTCTTCGGCATTTGGTAATGCCGGAAGGAGTAGCAGGGACAAGAGATATAATGCGTTTTATTGCGAAAGAGGTTTCGCCAAATACTTATGTAAATATAATGGACCAATACCGACCCTGCGGCAATGCCAAAAAATACCCATCCTTAGACAAAATCATTACCCATGATGAATATGAGGAGGCTCTAAGGGCGGCTCGTGAGGAAGGCATTACCAGACTTGATAGAAGAAATAGATAGACGATGGAAGTCTATTGATGAGATATTTAATTCAACAATGTAATTAGGAGAATAATATGGATGAAGTATTGCAGATAGTGAAGTCGAGGCGGAGCGTTAGGGCTTTTGAGAAAAAGGAGATTCCGAAGGTGGTTCTCGATAAGCTGATGGATGCGATCCTATGGGCTCCGAGCGCTGGCAACTTGCAGGCACGTAGATTTTTCTTCGTTTCAGACCAGACAATAAAAAAAGAACTTGCTACTGCAGCGCTCGGACAGCACTTCCTATCCGAGGCACCCCTTGTGGTAGTCGGATGCACGGACCGTTCAATAGGTAATAAGTACGGTGATAGGGGTAAGAACTTATACACGGTACAGGATGTGGCGTGCAGTATCATGAACCTGATGCTGGTGGCTTGTGAAAACGGTCTTGGGACTGTCTGGATAGGCGCATTCAGTGAGGATGAGGTTACTAAAGTTCTCGGACTCCCCTGGCATCTGAGGCCCGTCGTCCTTGTGCCTGTTGGCTATCCATCACGTGTGCCCAAGGCACCTCCACGAATATCTGCGGGTGAGGCAATTACATTTATTACAGAATAGAATGATAAAAATCCAAATGTGGCCTGGCCATGAAATTTTTCTTTACTTATAAGCAACACATTTTTTGTCGACAAGTACTGTGATGACTGCGGGAAGTACTATTGCCTCTCATCTCCACCGACCAGTCGTTAGTTTCAGGAAGGCGCAATTTACTCAATAATACGACTGGAAATTAATGCTGCTCGAAAGGCATACCTGCGACATTGCACCAAGAAGTGCGCACAAACTAATGCCCACGAAGAATTCTAATTAGCGTTAGAAACTGTCAAGATCGCTTTCCCGACTTCGCTCCTTAACACTCAGCTGACATCATCGCCAAGAATTTCTAAGGTTGGGGACAAGTGAGTAGTTCTTTACAAGGCGAGCTTTGAGGATTTCCGAGAATATTTATCACAACACTCATTACGGCTTGTTTGTCTTCAATAAAGACCACATTGAAACAGTTGCTATACTACTGCACGTGTCTGAGGGGTTGCCAATTGGCTCCCGGTTCTATAAGATTAGAGATCATGCATCTTCTTGCTACTTCAATTTTTATTGCAACTTATGCGGGTATCGCCATCGGAGATATTCCCGGATTTGCCCTCGACAGAACCGGCATCGCTCTTTTGGGTGCTATAGCAATGCTCGCATTCGGCATCCTGACCACTGAGCAAGCTGTTCTGGCCATCGATATCCCAACCATACTTTTACTTTATTCTCTCATGGTACTTTCTTCGCAATTCAGGCTCGGGGGCTTCTATACCTGGATTGTCTTCAGGATCACAAGATTCATGGAAAGGCCGGAGAGGTTCCTCTTTGTAATGATGACCGTCACCGCTGGTCTGTCTGCCTTATTCGTCAATGACATCGTCTGCTTAGTCTTTACGCCAGTGCTCACTATGTCCCTCCTCAGGGCCGGATTGAATCCCATACCCTTCCTTATCGGCCTTGCGGTATCGAGCAACATCGGGTCAGCTGCGACCATTATGGGGAATCCCCAGAACATGCTTATCGGCCAGTTAGGCAGACTCCACTTCGGGCATTTCTTCCTATGGTGCGCCCCTCCTACAATTCTTTCGCTTCTCGGTGCCTTTTTAATCATAAAAATGAAATATGGCAAGAATTTTAGCTCTGAACATCCCCATAATGTAGTTGCATCGACCGAATGGCCGGATTTTGACCGTCACCAGAGTTTGAAAGGCATATTTGCGACTCTATTGCTTCTCGCGGCTTTCTTTACGCCGATACCTCGAGAGATAAGTGCCATTGTCATCGCTGGGCTTTTGCTCTGCAGCAGGAGCATTCACACCCGCGCGATTTTGGGGCTTGTAGACTGGCACCTCATCACTCTTTTCTGCGCCCTCTTTATCCTGATAAAAGGGATTGAGACCGCAAATCTTCCGGCTGATCTCATCAGAATATTAAGTAATAACGGGATCGACCTTCGCAATCTTTATGTACTTACAGGAGTGGCTGCTCTTCTTAGCAATATCGTCAGCAACGTACCGGCCACGATGCTGTTGACGAATTTTCTCCATCCTTCGGTGCCTAACCAATGGTACGTCCTCGCCCTTTCAAGCACCTTTGCCGGGAACCTTATCACCATCGGGAGCATTGCTAACCTGATAACCTTCGAACAGGCCCGAGAACAGGGCGTAATCATTGGCTTCAGAGAGCACGCAAAGACCGGCGTACCGGTTACGGTCCTTTCGTTGATAATTGTCGCAGGATGGATATGGATTGTGGGATATCTGTCCGGGCTATAAAAATTAGAAAATAATGGTGCAGATTTTTACGACTACGCAAGTGCGGGACGAGGACTTCCAGTAGTACCTTTCATTCGATTACGTGAATCCAAACCTGCGGACTTTAAGTAGGAAGAGAGAATCTAGACTTTGATAGTTTTTTCCAGCAATAAATATATTCAGAAGATTGAAACTCCCGTTGATTTCAGCCACCTATACGTAACATGATCTGCTTTTTCTTATGGTTTCAATTAGTTACTATGGCTATCCGTTATCCCTATTTTACCTTTTTCAAAGACATTTTCGCTTATTGGCAGAGTTCTCTGCAAGACCAAGTTAATTGCCTTGTAGTAATCCCGCTGCACTTTAAGATTGGAAACCCTGCAGTAGCACTGGGTTGTGGTAATCTTGCTGTGGCCCAGCAGATCCTGAATCGTCACGAGAGCAGCATCTGCATTTAATAACTGCGTTGCCATCGTGTGCCTCAAGTGATGACAGGATACCTGTATCCCGGTCTTCCGGGAATAGTATTCTATTCTCTTTTGAATACCGCGCACCGATATCGGCTTCCCTCTCAGTGGCCCCTTCCGTACTAAGAACACTCTTTTCTCTTTAGAGAATTTTCGTTTCTGCATATACGTTTGTAAGGCAATCAGAGCATCCTCGCTCAGATAGACAACCCTGTCCTTGCTGCCCTTTCCATTGAAGACATAAAGCTGCCTGCGGCGATACTCTATCGCATCTACTGTCAGTCGTGAAAGCTCCTCAACACGCAAACCGCATCTGAGCATCAGCGTGAACATAGCCCGATCTCTGGTGTCGTTAATTCCTTTGAAGAGTGTTACTACCTGTTCGTCCCTCAGATGTTTGGGCAGTGGCCTGGGGAGACGCAATCTGTAATTCTTTCTTACCGGATTGATAAGAGACATTCGCTCATCTTCGATCAGATAGTCGTAAAAAGCATGAATGCAGCTGAAATGACAGTTGATGGTCTTTGGTTTTTTTCTATGTCTCAATAGATGGTCCATATAGGCGTCTGTTTCCTTGATGGTCGCCTCTTCTATAGGAACTTGCAGCCATTCACTGAAGTGAGCGAGCATATTCATATAGTTTTTTACTGTGTGAGCTGAACAGTTCCTTCTCTTCAAGAATCTCCGATACTTGCTGATCAGATCAGTAAGTCCCATCTATGCCTCCTTGCTCGATGATTTCCATAGCTAGGAAGTATTCCTCTTCACGACTCTTATCAGTGAGACGGGCATACCGACGGGTCATCTCTATGTCGTGATGACCCATCAGCACTTGCAGACATTCTATGCGCATGCCGGCATTGAGCAGTTCACTTGCAAAGGTATGCCGAAGACTGTGGATTGTGTAGCCTTTGTGTTGGAGCCCTGTTTCCCCCAAATATCGTGTAAAGATATTCCGGGCCGTAGTGTAGCATATGCTTCCCCTCAAGCCGTGAAAGAGATATTCTTTTGTCTTATCTCTCTTGCCCATCCACAGCTTTAAGGCCATCAGAACATCGTCGCTCAGATAGACAACTCGCCCAAGACAGTTCTTTTCGCCCTCATAGATGTTTATCTTCCTATCGCGGACATCAATATCTATCATCTTCACACCGAGAACTTCACCAATCCGCATGCCTGTTCGTAAGAGCACGAGGATTAGCGCACGGTCACGAGTCTCTTTAATGGCGCCAAGAAGTGTTCTAATATCGTCCGGGGCAATTGCCCTCGGCAGGAATTCGGGAACACTCAGTTTGATTTTGCGCTTGAGTATACGTGTGTCAATGAGATCCTGGTCGATCAGAAACCGCAGAAAAGCCCACAGACTATGAAGCCTTGTCCTGACTGTTGTGACTTTGAGCCCTCGATCCTGCTCGTGTTCAACAAAGGCCTCAATATCTCCGCTGACAACATCTTGGATTTGGCTCTTGCCTAAGCTGGCATACAAAGCAAGAAACGAACTAACGGCGTGATAGCTACCTTGAAGGGTGCTTGGTTTGAGGTTCATTCTTCCCTTGTGGCGTATGTAGCTCTCGAAATGCTCCTTGCCGGGAAGCTCCAATTTGGATATTTTTTTAAGAACGCGATCGATAGGAGTGTCTGGTTCTTTAGGAGAGACTGCTGCACTGTGAAAATTTAGTGCTGCTATTTCACTGATGATTGCTCTGAGAACTGTACCTGCCTGGGTCATTGCTCCTCCTTTTTCTCATTGAAAAAGCAGGATTAATGATGACCCTTAGCGCCTCTAAGAATCAATCCATTTTGTTACGTATAGCAGGAAGCAAATCACCGCGCATGTTCTGGGACGAAGCCGACGCTTCCGTTACCAGGGTTGGCAGGTTTGCTCCGGTAAAGGTGATAGATTGGAATGGGCCTGCGCCGTATCATTCTCAGGTCACTTTCAGATATCGCCTACAGCTGATTTTATAATAAATTTAAAATATTTCCCAATCTAATTTCTCAATGTGATACAATTCATTTAAACTAAAATTAAGAGGAGGCAACATGGCAACAACAATGAAAGCTAAATGTGCTGGAAAGACGAAAGAAGGAAAGCAATGTAAGAATTCAGCAAGTGGGAAATCTAAATTCTGTGCATCTCACAAGAAAAAATAACTGTAACTGTAACCTGTAAAAGCATTTAAGAAAACTCTCAAACGAGAGGAATATCTATTACCAGCGTGTAAATTCTGATTCTACACGACATGTTGTTTTATACCTTATTCCAACCAACATATTTCTCAGTGGTCCCGGACACTCATTGAGTTCTTCCTGTTCTGAAGGATCTTTTTTGACCAGAGTACGGGATGAGGTGTGCCTATTTATCCAGGATGCCCCTTATCTTTGTGAGTATGCTATGGGGTGTGACCGGCTTTGATATAAAATCCATACCTTCTTCCAGGATGCCCTTCTTGCTGATTATGTCTGATGTATACCCGCTGGTAAATAAAACCTTAACGTCAGGCCTTATCTTCCTTATCTCATCAATAGCTTCTTTGCCGCTCTTCTTCGGCATTATCACATCAATTATAATAAGTTGAATGCTGTCCTTATTCTCTTTAAACTTGTTGATGGCTTCCTCTCCGTCTACTGCATCTATTACCTTATAGCCATTTTCTTCCAGCACCTTCTTTAGAAGCACTCTTACATCTTCGTTGTCTTCTGCAAGCAATATGGTCTCTTGCCCGCCTTTTGGCAGTATAATCTCTGTCTCTTTTGTTACTTCGATCTTTGCTTCAATCAGAGGCAGATATATTTTAAATGTTGTGCCTTTGCCTGGTTCGCTATATACTGTGATATTGCCGCCATGCTGCTTTATTATCCCGAATACTATTGAAAGACCAAGTCCGGTGCCTTTTCCCACTTCCTTGGTTGTAAAAAAAGGTTCAAATATCTTCTGCTGTGTCTTTTCATCCATGCCCCTCCCTGTATCTGTCACTGAAATAAGGGCATACCTTCCTGGTTTCTCCATGTCATGGCCCTTTACATAGTGGGCATCCAGTTCTACAGTATCTGTGCAGATAGACAACATTCCACCATCCGGCATGGCATCCCTTGCATTGGCAGCGAGGTTCATCAGTACCTGCTCTATCTGCCCTGGATCTACCATAGCGGTCAAGTCTTTTTCTGAAGGTTGTGCCTTAAGCTCTATATCCTCACCAATGAGTCTTAGCAAAAGTTTTCCCATGCCTTTGATAAGCTTATTGAGATCAGTCTCCTTTGGAGCTATTTCCTGCTTTCTGCTGAAGGCAAGGAGCTGCATAGTAAGGTTGGCAGACTTTTCTGCTGAATTTAGTGTCCTGTCCCTAACAGTTCTTTACATTTAGCAACTTTGGCAAGAATAGTGTCTGCGTCCTTGGTCCAAGTAAATATTTTAGGGTTCTCATTATGTGTCTCTATAAAATCTCTGATAGCTTTTTCCAATTCTTTGACACTCGTAAAAATCCCGCGCCTCACTCTCTTTGTCGTCAATTCACTAAAAAATCTCTCCACCATATTCAGCCATGACGATGACGTTGGAGTAAAATGCATCGTAAACCGAGGGTGTTTTTTCAACCACCTCTGTACTCGTGCCGTCTTATGCGCTCCATAATTATCTGCGATCAAGTGAAGATCGAGAGACGGCGGTGTTTCCTGATCTATTTTATTGAGAAATTTTAAAAACTCTTCCTGGCGATGCTTCTGCATACATGCACTGATGACCGTTCCATCAATAAGATTTAAAGCGGCAAACAACGTCGTCGTTCCATGTCGCTTATAGTCATGTGTCATCGTCCCGGCATGGCCTTTTTTTATCGGTAGGCCAGGTTGCGTTCTATCCAGTGCCTGTATCTGGCTCTTTTCGTCTACGCTGAGCACTAAAGCTTTTTCCGGCGGATTGAGATATAACCCCACAATGTCCTTTACCTTCTCAACAAAATGCAAATCGTTGCTTATTTTAAATGTCTTCACCAGATGCGGCTTCAGATTGTATTTCTTCCATATCCTCTGTACCGCCATTCGTGATACCTGTTGGTTGTCCGCCATTGTTCTAACGCTCCAATGGGTAGCGGCAGAGGGTACGGTATGAAGCGTTGCTTCCACAATAGCCTTCTCTTTGTCTTCTGACAACTTTGGAATCCGGCCTGAACGAGGAGCGTCTTTCAGCAGTGCCCCTAAACCTCCTTCCTGATACCTTTTTACCCATAGGCCGACTGATACCCGCGACGTATCAAATTGTTCAGCTATATCTTCCTGTTTAAGCCCTTCCATCTTGCTCAGCACTATCTTTGCCCGTAAGACCACCTTCTGCGCTGTGTTTCGACTACGGGCAAGTCGTTCAACTTTTTTTCGCTCTTCTTCTGTGTGTGGTATAGGCTTTGTTGTCCTCATGTAGAAAGGATAACATACCCTGACCTATTATGTAAAGCTAATTATGGGACACTACATTAGTATGTGATCTACAAAGGGCCTCAATTCGCTGTCTTTTCCCAGCTTCGTGTTCAGTAAACTTCCGTAGCCTATTATAGCTGTCAGCATGTTATTGAAGTCATGGGCTATGCCCCCTGCGAGTTGTCCTACTGCTTCCATCTTCTGGGACTGTCGAAGCTGGTCCTCAAGTTTATGCTTTTCGGTAAAATCCACAAAGGATGAAAGAAGGCAGGGTATATTATTGATTTCTGTCGTGTCCCCACAGTATCGCAGAGTTGCAACATCCCCGTTTTTTCTCCGAAGTTGTAACTCCAGATCTTTTACTTTCCCCTCAGCGCGCAAAAGGCGGATTAAGTGTTCACGTTCTTTAATGTCAACCCAGAGCCCCAGTTCCGCGGACGTACGGCCTACCACCTCATCGCGGCTATACCCTAACATCCTTTCGTATTCCTTGTTGATGTCTATAAGACGTCCTTCTCCCATGGTGCTGACAGATATCCCAGCAGGAGCCAGCATGAAAAATTTGGCAAACTTTTCTTCCGATTCTTTAAGTGACTTCTCAGCGCGCTTGAGTTCTGTAGAACCTGCTGACAAAAGATACCCAACTATTGCCATAAATCCCAGGAACAGTTGTAATTCCATCAAACGGTGCGTTAGATCTATATCATCTCCAGCCCAGGGAGAAGGCCCACTGACTATTGCTTGGCTAAAGACGGCAATGCAGAATAACGACATTATAGCCAGTGTGACCCCACGCTGGCCAAACCGTAAAGCTGGCCACGCCAGCAAGGCAACGAGAACATATGGGTGAACTATAAATTGATTAGTGATAATATTGGGATGAAATATGAGCAGGTTAATAAGCAACCAGACAATTGTAAAGGCTACACCCTCTATTATCTTTTTAGAAGGCAAGTCAGACAGTTCATTCTTAATACTAAGCCACGTGACAATAAATGGCCCGACCACGAGGATGCCGAGACCGTCCGAAATGTACCACGATTTCCACGAATCAATAAATAAAGCCCCACGGGTAAGTACGGAAGTGCCTGCACCAATACAGGAACTTACGGCATTAATGAACACCGTGCAAAAAATTAGTGCCAGTATTTCCCTGACTTGGGTGAAATTCCTGAAATCTTTCGCCCAGTATAGTATGAGCCAGGCACAGCCAATAGATTCGACCACATTGCCGGTCATGTAGCCCACCCCGGTCATAAAGGAACGGTGGGCCAGTAAAACATCCGCTGAGATACCGGAAATATAAAAAACCAAGGTCAGGGCAGGCCATAATCGTCGGGAGGTCAAAAGAAACGCAGCCAAGCCAACCCCACCAGCCGGCCAAATCAACATGATGACTTTTCCGGAATCCGGAAAGAAAAAAGCAATCTGGTGGGCTAAGAAGTAGACCAGTGCAATACCTGCAATTACAATAAAATCTCTCTTTTGAAAATGGTGGGCAACGGGGAGTTGTCCGCAGTCATCAGTACTTATCATCATGATAGTAGATTATCATATATTTGAGAGGTGTCAATAAGAAGGAATGGCAACAAATTTTTCTTTGACCACACTGACAGATTGTCAGCCAGAGATTGACCCGAAAAGATCAGACATCGTGGAATATATGCAGTCGGCCTGATCATGTTGAGAACGCTGGATATAAAAGGAACAATCCCGACCTGTTAATAATAGACTGATTTTCACAAATTTCTTGCGTACAAAACATATTAGAGAATTTGTAGGGGCAATGATAACAAGTGAACTGACTAACGAAGATTATGACCCGTACAACGCAAGCCACTTGTGACATGTTTATTGGGAAAGCAAAACTGTCGCTGAGATGGCCGCGGCGTTGGTTCGTCGATGACATCCGCATAACCGCCTCAATAGAAAAGCTCTGCCACTTTTTGGAGCTTGCAAAGCAAGGTTTCAACCCGAATTTCACACTGGGGAACTGGAACTGTCTAAGAACTGATACAGCTCGGCAGCAAGTTCAGATTTGCCAGACTTCAAAAAGTACGGGACAAACTCTTCACCTCCGTGAATATTTTGTTGGTGTCGACTCCTTCTGTGAGAATCCTGCCCTAAGGAGCAATTTCACTTTACGCTTTAACCTGCAATGTCAATAGTTTGAAGCAGAAAGAAATCTGGTTGTCCAGGTTAAAGCACAACTTGACTATTAAGACTATAATAGTCATAATAGTTTTATGCTATAAAAGGAGGTAATCGTTATGAAGGTGTTGAGTTTAGCAGATGCGAAAGCCAGACTTTCGGAGGTCGTCACTGATGCGGAGTATAAAAAAGAGCGCACAATCATAGAGAAGCGACACAAGCCTGCAGCGGTAGTCATATCTTATGAGGATTACAGGAAGTTTGAGAATTTGGAGGATATATACGAATCAAAACTACTCGAAGAGTCCCTGAAAAGGGGGAAGTTTGTTTCTTTAGAGGAGGCCGCAAAGAGGTTAAAGCTTGAGCTATAAACTTGAGTTCTCAAAAGATGCGCTTTCAAAACTTGAAGACCTGGCACGGGCCGATGCTAAGATTTTAAAACAGGTGTTCATTAAGGCCATCTCTCTAAGGCGCAATCCGGTGCCTCAGGACTGCAAGGAACTGAAAAATTTTGTCATTGAGGGCTTGAAAGGCTGCAGGGTTGATCAAGGGGAATATCGCATAATCTATGCTGTAGACGAAAAGACAAAAACAATTAAAATCGGGCGGATTCTTAACAGGAATGAAGATTATAAAGAGCTGAAAAAAACCTCAGGCCCTAAGGGAACCGCGTGATTTTAACTCCTATAAACGGCATCTTTTTTATATATTCGCTCAATGCTGTTTTTTTTACTCTGCCGCCTTTGCCTTTCCGGCCGCTTGCATGAATCAGATAGATGCCGCCGTCAATGGCTTCGGCTTTTCTGATAATCCCGATATGCCCCACGAGTTCGCCTGAAGTTCTTTTATGAGGAGCTTTAATGAAGAAAATGAGGTCGCCGCTCCTGAGCAGTTCCATTCTTTTGAGCACTTCATCCCCCGGGAGCATAGCGATGTTTTCTCCTGATCGAACGCCTTGTATCAAAGTTGTCTTGCCGATTTCCGACGTTATATCTTTTCCCCACTTGCCGCTGCTGATCATGTCTTCACCATATACGAACCGGTCAGCATAGTTGATCACCTTGCCGTTGCTTACTACGCCTTTTGAGTGGAACCGTTTTTGCAATGCTGTCTGCACCGCCTCTGCAGGGGTTGAGCTTAAGGCAAGCTCAACCGCCCTGAAGACCAGATACATACAGTCGACCTTTTCATCTGCCACAATCACTGATCTACTGACATAAGTCCCGAGAGGGTCAATATCATAAGGGGCGCCTATGAACTGCTCCGCAAAAAAAGCGATACGCTCGCCAGTGGATTCGCCTTTCAGCGCATTCTGAAGGTTGAGCACTTCCTTATCGGAGAGCGCTAAGGCGGTGCCGGAAGATGACAAAAGAAGCAGCATGCAAATAAGACAATTAACAAGCCTGGAGCTTTTCAACATATCGTATTTTACATTTTTGGTTTTGCTGTTTGCTATAATACAACATGTCTACCCGTATCAAAGCATTTTCCACAACAGGCATAGGCAGTCTTCCGCACAGGAATGCTGTTGATGCCTGCGAGCTGGTGTTCAGGACTTTTGATATCCCTTTCTGGCCGCAGCTGCCTAATATCTCATTCAGAGAGTCCATGATTGTACAGTACTCTGAAGGTATGCCGTTTATAAAGGTCAACGAGCGGGACGAGGTGATATCGGTCATGAGAGATGACAGCGACGAGCTGGAGCGGTTTTACGAGACCTGTACCGAAACCGCCAGAATTGCCATTTCTGAGGATTATGGCCGGGGTCTCCATACCTTCCTGAAGATGGTAAAGGGCAGGAGGTTCCCTCTGCTTAAAGGGCATGTCACAGGACCTGTAACTTTCACATTAGGCCTGAAGGACCACTATGGCAGGCTTGTATTCTTCGATGAGGAATTGCGCGAAGTGGCCGCCATGCTCCTGAGGGCAAAGATGCGGTGGCAAATAGATGCGTTGAAGCAGCACGCCGGGGAAGTCATTATTTTTATTGATGAACCGATACTTTCGGCACTGGGCAGTTCATCCTATCTTGGCGTGGATGCCGGCGAGGCGTTCAGATTGATCAAGGACATGGTTTCAGCCATCAATGATGCAGGCGGCATATCGGGCGTTCATTGCTGCGGCAGGGCGGACTGGCCGATGGTCATGGAGAGCGGCGCGCAAATCATCAATTTCGACGCCTTCGATTATTTTGACACCCTTGCCATCTATCACGAGCAGCTGGGCAAGTTCCTGAGCGGCGGCGGTTATCTTGCCTGGGGTATTGTTCCGACATCTGATGCTATTGAAAAAGTGGACGACGGTCAGCTGATAGGATTAATGCGCGCACATTTAGAGGAACTGTGCAAACACCTGCCCGCGCGACTGGTGCAGGAGAATATTCTCATTACCCCCTCGTGCGGCGCAGCTTCCAGGAGTATTGAGGAAACTACAAAGATATGCCAATTGCTTATGCGGCTGAAAGAAGCAATGGCATGAGCGGTGTTTTTCTCTCCTTTGAGGGGATCGAAGGGACCGGCAAAACTACACAGGCACGGCTTCTTTCCGAACGGCTTGCAGCTGAGGGCCACGATGTTGTCCTGACTTTTGAACCTGGAGGGACTGTCATCGGCAGCAGGATACGGGAGATACTTCTTCTTCCCGATCACCTGGAGATGTCCGCTATTACAGAGCTTTTACTCTATAATGCAGCTCGCGCTCAGCATTTGGCTGAAAAGATAGTGCCGGCAATTAAAGAGGGTAAAATCATCATCACTGACCGGTTCAGCGACTCAACAACGGCTTACCAGTGCTACGCGCGGGGAATAGACATGGCGCTTATCATGTCTCTTGACCGGCTTGCAACCGGTGGTTTGAAGCCGGACCTTACAATCCTTTTCGACCTTGATGCTGAGGCCGGGCTGGCGAGGAACAGGGGCGCAAACAAGACGGACCGGATCGAGCTTGAAGATATTGCATTTCACAGGAGGGTCAGGGAAGGGTACCTGGCTATTGCAAAGGCCGAGCCGGAAAGAGTAAAAATCGTAGATGCCGCGCTGCCTGCAGCAGAGGTCCAGGCACGCGTATGGGAAATAGTGAGTAAAAAGTTAGGGAGCGATTATGGCGCTTAACGATATAGTGGGTCAGGAAAGGGCGCTGAGGATTTTGTTCGGCATGCTTAAGAGGGACAGGGTGCCTTCGGCCCTGTTGTTCTCCGGCGACACCGGCATCGGTAAGCGGCTGGCTGCCGTCAATTTTGCAAAGGCAATCAACTGTCTGGGGCCCGCCGACTTCGATTGCTGTGATACCTGTGCCTCATGTAAAAAGATTGATGCGGCAACGCACCCTGACGTTACGTTCACCTTTCCCGAAAAGGACGAAATCAAAATTGACGCGATCAGAAAACTGGAGGAAAAACTTTTTTTGAAGGCGCTTGAGGGCAGGAAGAAGGTCGCTATTGTAGATGATGCCGATACAATGAACATCAACGCGGCAAATGCCTTTTTAAAAACACTTGAAGAGCCTCCGCGTGATAGCATTGTTGTCCTTGTATCATCCAATCCGGACGGCCTGCCTGATACGATACGGTCCCGCTGCATCGCTATACGGTTCTATCCGCTATCGTCTGAATCATTCAGAAAGGCTGTTTCGGGCGCCGTGGGGCAAGAGCATATGGATTCCGTAAGCAATTTGTCCATGGGGAGGCCGGGTCTTGCGCTGGCCGGTGATTTTGAGAAAGATATGGAGTGGTTTACGGGCCTGCTGGGGAGCATGATACACGAGGAGTCAAAAGAAGCCTGGGCGGACAAAGAGGCGATAAGGACATGGCTTGATATGGCGTTTATTTTTTTACGGGACATGGTGATATTTAAAATTACCGGAAACGAGTCGGATTTGCTCTACGCAAAAGTGAACGGAACTTTTCGTAAAAAAGCGGATATTAACGAGATACTTGATACATATAAGTCGCTCCAAAAGCTGAGAGGTCTGCTTGATTTTAATCTCAATAAGTCAATAACATGGAATTATGTATCAAATATGATGAGAAATATAGCAATATGATTTTGTTAAACTTTTAATCATACGAGCAAAACAAGCGTACAATGAGGGAGTAGCCGTGTGAATGAAAACATACGACCACTGATACAATACAGACTTCAACAAGCAGGCGACTCTATCAAAGAGGCTAACAGGTGCACAATATGCACAAAACACATGTTATGCGATAAAATATAAATAAACACTGTATGAGCCCGACGATTTTGAAAGAAAAAGGTTACCGTTTCTTTTTCTTCTCCCGTGAGGAAACGAGAATGCACATTCATGTTATATGCGCTGATGGCGAAACAAAGTTTTGGTTAGAGCCGGAGATAGAAATAGCAAGAAATTATAATCTATCACGTGCGCAATTAAAGGAAGTTGAAAATATTATTGAGGAGCACTACGATGAGTTCAAGAACGCTTGGAAAGAACGTCGATACAGTTGAAGTTACAAATATCTCCGCCAATGGTGTATGGCTTCTGGCTGGGGGCCGGGAGTTACTTATGTCCTACGAAGATTTCCCGTGGTTCAAAGATGCTCCGGTCGGGAAAATTTTAAACGTGGAAGAGCCGAACAAAGGG
This sequence comes from Nitrospirota bacterium, assembly GCA_963784135.1. Lineage (GTDB taxonomy): Bacteria > Nitrospirota > Thermodesulfovibrionia > Thermodesulfovibrionales > Dissulfurispiraceae > JADFXI01. The sequence goes on from CAWAQG010000016.1 coordinate 80,310, forward strand.
CATTTTTACTGGCCGGATTTAGATGTTGATCTTACCGTTGAGATCGTTGAGCACCCGGAAAGATTTCCATTAAAAATGAAATGACAGACAATTAATTTCTTGTCCGTGCAACCAAAAAAATCACTGTGACTAAGATGAGAACGGTCATTGGCAATAGATAATAGGTAAAAGTAAGTGGAGGAAGAGTTATGCCTGAAGCGGTCGGAATAAAATTTAAGCGTTGCGGTAAAGTATACGATTTCGAGGTCAATATAGAGGTGAAAGAGGGAGATGCGGTCGTTGTTGAATCCGATTTCGGCCTCAGCATAGGAACAGTGGCAACAGGGAGGCATGATGCAGGCGCTTCGGACCGGGAACTGAAAAAAATTCTAAGACTGGCGAACGAGGATGATTTCAGGGCCAGGGAGGAAAACCGGCGGCTTGAGCGGGAAGCGCGTGCCTTCTGCTCTGAAAGGATCATGGCGAGGGGCCTCCCCATGAAGCTTGTCGGCTCCGAGTCAACTCTTGACAGAAAGCGGGTTGTTTTTTATTTCACTGCCGATGGCAGAATAGATTTCAGAGAACTGGTCAAAGATCTTGCTGCCAGGTTCAAGACCAGGATAGAAATGAGGCAGATCGGCGTCCGGGATGAGGCCAAGCTTGTCGGAGGGATGGGAATTTGCGGGCGTGAATTATGCTGCAACACGTTCCTGTCATCTTTTGACCCCGTATCGATAAAAATGGCCAAACGTCAGGAACTGGCGCTGAATGTCGGCAAGCTCTCAGGCTTATGCAGCAGGCTCATGTGCTGTTTGAGATATGAATATGAAGGTGACCTGAATACTATTGCATCGGATGATGAAATACCCATCGGGGTGGAGGATGTTCCTATCGCCGTTATCGAAGAAAAAATTTCGACGGTTGGTCCCAAAGCGGAAGCGCGTCGAAAGCCGTCCTCGCACGAGCGTCCCACGCTTCAGCGCCGGGAGAGAAGGCATGGCGGCGAACCTTCTGCTGTGGTCCAGCAACCGGCGGGCAGTAATACAGCGGCCGGTCAGCAAGTTCCGCAAGGCAAGGTTGAACAGCAGGAGAAAAAGCAGGACCGCCACTGGCACAGAAGGAGGCGCTTCAAAAAATGAGCTTGCAGAGCGGGCGGTTTTATGTCACTACGCCTATTTATTATGTAAATGATATTCCGCACATCGGACATGCTTATACCACTGTTGCAGCGGATATACTGGCGCGCTGCCGGCGGCTGCATGGGGACGAGGTGTTTTTTCTGACCGGCACTGATGAGCACGGGCAAAAGGTGGAGAAGGCCGCTGCTGAAAGGGGCAAGACCCCCAAAGAGCATGCAGATGTAATGGTGCAGAATTTCAGGCAGCTCTGGAAGAAACTTAATATTGCAAACGATGCATTTATACGCACCACCGATGAGCAGCATGTGAAAACCGTGCAGGGGCTGATGCAGAGGCTGTATGACCAGGGAGAAATAGAAAAGAGGGGCTACTCAGGATGGTATTGCGTCCCCGACGAACGGTTCTGGACGGAAAAAGATATTATTGAAGGCAAATGTCCTGAATGCGGCAGGCCTGTGGAACAGATACATGAGGAGAACTATTTCTTCCTCATGTCAAAATACCAGGAACGGCTTATGCGTTACATAGAAGACAATGCAGGGTACATCCTGCCTGAGACCCGCAGGAACGAGGTGCTCGGTTTTTTGAGGAACAATAAGCTGGGAGACCTCTGCATATCGAGGCCGAAACAAAGACTCTCATGGGGCATTCCGCTTCCTTTCGATGAAAATTTCGTTACCTATGTCTGGTTTGACGCCCTTGTGAATTATTTTTCTGCAACCCGATACCTTGCCCCCGGCGCGGCGGGCGCCAAATTCGGGGATTTTTGGTGGCCGGCTTCGCACCATCTGGTAGGAAAGGACATCCTCACTACTCATGCCGTTTACTGGTCTACCATTCTCATGGCACTCGGCCTCCCGCTTCCTGAGAACATTTTTGCCCATGGCTGGTGGACTATCGATGGAAAGAAGATGTCCAAGTCCCTCGGCAACGTGGTTGATCCTAATGAACTGGTGGATAAATACGGCGTTGATGCCTTCAGATACTTTCTTTTTAGAGAGGTGCCTTTCGGTCTTGACGGGGATTTCTCGGAAGATGCTCTGATACGGCGAACTAATACAGATCTTGCAAATGACCTCGGCAACCTGCTGAGCAGGTTCCTCACCATGGCCGAGAAATATTTTAAAGGCGCTATTACTGTCACTGCGACAGTAAGTAACGAGACGAATGATTTCGAGCGCACTTGTATCGAAAAATATAAAACAGTGCATCATCAGGGACACTGGTCTCACCTGCAGTTTTCGGTCATTTTAGAAAATATATGGGGTATAATCAGTGAGGCAAACAATTATATTGCGCGTAAAGAGCCCTGGAAGCTCGCCGGCAGCGGCCCGGAAGAACTGAAAGAGGTGATGTCCGGCCTCTGGAAAGCGCTGCGGCTGACAGCTGTTTCTCTGTATCCTTTCATGCCCGAGACAGCGGAAAAAATATGGAAACAACTCGGCATGAAAGCGCTTGTTGACGAAGTTAAACAGAGCGGAAGAACTCCGGCCGATCTCACGTTTGCCGGCATGCCTCGCTACGAGATAAAGGTATCAAAGGGTGAGCAGCTATTTCCACGGATCGAGAAGTCCGAAGAGAAGGTGCGGGAAGCAGAAAAGAAAAAGGAGAAGTCGAAGATGACCGAACAGGGAGTTGCCGAATTGATCGGCATTGAGGATTTTGGTAAAGTTCAGCTCAAGGTCGGCAAGGTGCTCAGCGCAGAGCGGGTCGAGAAATCGGAGAAACTTATAAAACTGAAAGTCGATACCGGTGAAGAGCGGCAGATAGTGGCGGGAATTGGAAAGGCCTATGACCCTGACTACCTTGTAGGGAGAAAGATCGTTGTAGTGGCAAACCTGAAGCCGGCAAAGCTCATGGGCATAGAATCGCAGGGGATGCTCCTTGCGGCAACGGACGAAGAGGGGACGCTTTCAATTCTTGGCCTCGACAGGGACGTGCATCAGGGCGCGCGGGTGAAATAATAAATGCCGGAACTGAAGATCACAAACTGGCCCGAGAATGAGCGGCCCAGAGAGCGGCTCATCAAATATGGCGCAGGACATCTTTCCGATGCCCAATTGCTTGCCATTATCCTGAGGACCGGCAGCAGCGGGAAAGGGGTATTGGAGCTCTCCATGTCACTTCTTGAGGCGTTTAAATCTTTGAGAAGCATCGATGCTGCTTCTGCTGCGGAGTTGTCCTCCATAAAAGGGATCGGCACCGCCAAAATAGCCCAGATCAAAGCGGCATTTGAGCTGGGCAAGCGACTTATGGGTGAATCCTCTGACGGCAAGCCTGTATTCTCATCAAGTCATGCGGTCCATGCATACTTTTCGCCGCGGTTCAAAAATTTTAAAAAAGAGTTATTTGTTGCGGTGCTCCTCGATGCGAAAAACAGGCTTATACGCGAGTACAAGGTTTCTGAGGGGACGTTGACGGGTTCGCTTATCCATCCCGCGAGGCATTTAAAGAGGCGATAAGGGAATCGGCTGCTTCAGTTATTTTTGTGCATAACCATCCGAGCGGTGATCCTGCGCCGAGCCGCGATGATATCGCTGTTACAGGGCGGCTTAAGAGCGCCGGAGAGATTATCGGCATACAGGTAATTGATCATATAATTATTGGTGATGGCAGTTATGTGAGCCTCAGGGAGCAAGGGGTTGTGTGAAACATGCGGGTGCCATCAGTATTTATAAATAATAGCCGGGAGGAATGATAATGATCAAAAGAGCGCTTATAAGTGTTTCCGACAAAACTGGAATTGTAGAGTTCGCCGGGGTACTGGCTGCCATTGGTGTCGAGATACTGTCAACGGGCGGAACAGCGAAGTCCCTGCGCAACGCCGGTGTTCCCGTCATTGAGGTTTCTGATTACACAGGGTTTCCTGAAATGCTCGACGGCAGGCTCAAGACTCTGCATCCGAAGATACATGGCGGACTTCTGTCGAGACGGAACAACCCGAAGGACATGGACGATATAAAAAAACATGGTATCCAGCCGATCGACCTCGTAGTGGTGAACCTTTATCCGTTCGAGCAGACCATAGCAAACCCGTCGGTAACATTTGAAGAGGCCATTGAGAATATCGATATAGGCGGTCCTACGATGTTGAGGGCCGCTGCGAAGAATTATCAGGATGTGGCGGTGATTGTCGATCCTGCTGATTACGGGCCGGTATCCAATGAAATTAAGGTGTCGGGAGGAGATTTAAGCAAAGCGACAAAACTTGACCTGGCCAGGAAGGTCTTTGCCCATACTGCCCGTTATGATACGCTCATCGCGGATTACCTGGCAGAGGTCACAGAAGAAAGAGCTGTCGCTGCCGGAATTCTTCACACATCCTCAGAAGGGTCGGCTGTTCTCAGGTATGGCGAAAACCCGCAGCAGAGGGCCGCAATATACAAAGAACGCACTTCCGGCCTGTCTCTCCCTGACGCAAAGTGCTTCAGGGCAAGGAGATGTCTTTTAACAATTACCTGGATACTCATTCGGCGCTTATGCTCGCTCTGGAGTTTGACGAAAAAATATGCGCAATCATAAAGCACAATAACCCTTGCGGCGTGGCAACCGGCCCCACTGCGGCAGAAGCATATAAAAAGGCTGAGCAGACTGATCCGGTTTCAGCATTCGGAGGCGTTGTTGCATTTAATATAGAGGTTGATGGCGCTGCCGCAAAGGAGATGGCGGAACTGTTCCTCGAGGTAGTGATAGCTCCCTCATTCGCAGAAGACGCACTTGAAGATATTCTCGAGGAAACCCAATATCAGACTGCTTGAACTTCCTGAAATATTGTGCCCGACAAAAGGAAGGCCGCTCCTGGGACATGAAGCGCATTGCCGGAGGACTGCTCCTTCAGGGGTGGGATTATTCTGATGAGAATATTATGACGATGAAAGCGGCCACAAAGCGCCAGGCTACAAAGGATGAGCTTGAGGCCCTGGCATTTTCCTGGAAGGTATGCAAGCATGTGAAATCAAACGCCAGTTGTTTATGCATTCAGGGACAGGACAGCCGGCATCGGCATCGGACAGACTAAAAGGGTCTACTCTGCCAGGATAGGCGCCATGAATGCGGGGGGCCGGTAAAGGGGTCAGTGGCTGCTTCTGACGGTTTTTTCCCATTCAGTGACGGAATAGAAGTGCTCAACGAGATGGGAGTAACTGCGGTGGTGCAGCCGGGGGGCTCTGTGAAGGATGCGGAGATTATTGAAACGGCTGACAAGTTCAACATGGCAATGATTATGACTGGGGCGAGGCATTTCAGACACTAAAAAAATTGCCAAAGGAGCAAAAAAGATGAAGGTGCTTGTTATAGGGGGCGGCGGGAGGGAACATGCGATAGTCTGGAAACTTGCCCAATCAAGGCATGTGGACAAGATTTATTGCTGCCCCGGCAATGCAGGGATTGCGGAAACAGCCGAGTGTATTGATATCGACATCAGGGATTTCGATGAATTGATAAACTTTGTAAGATACGAATGGATAGACCTTACCATAGTCGGGCCCGAGGGACCGCTCTCCATGGGAATTGTTGATGCCTTTGAGAGGGGAGGGAGGAAGATACTTGCGCCTGCAAAGGCTGCGGCCCAGCTCGAAGCGAGCAAAGTTTTTTCAAAGGAATTTATGAGAAGACACCGTATCCCTACCGCGGAATACAAGGTGTTTACATCCTATCTTCATGCCGAGGACTATGTCAGGATGAAGGACAGCCCCGATTGTAATAAAAGCGGACGGTCTTGCCGCAGGCAAGGGAGTTATTGTTGCCGCCACAACGGATGAAGCTGTAGTTGCACTGAAGCGCATTATGAAAGAGAAAGAGTTCGGTGACGCGGGCAACAGGGTAATCGTGGAGGAATGTCTGCAGGGGGAGGAGGCGTCATTTATGGTCTTTACTGACGGCAGTACTATCGTGCCGATGGTAAGCTCTCAGGACCATAAACAGGTTTTTGACGATGACAAGGGCCCCAACACCGGCGGGATGGGGGCATACAGCCCGGCGCCGGTAATTACCGAAGAACTGGAATCCCTGGTAATGGAGAAGATCATGTGGCCGACAATCAATGGCCTCAGGGAAGAAGGGACAAAATACAAGGGCGTGCTCTATGCAGGCCTGATGATAAAGGACGGTAAACCATCCGTGCTTGAGTTCAATTGCCGCCTGGGTGACCCTGAGACACAGCCGGTTTTTGCGAGGCTCGATACCGACTTTGTGGATATTGCCCTGGCAATCGCGGACGAGAGGCTTTCAGATATAAAAGTCGAATGGAAAAAAGATGCGGCGGTCTGCGTCGTCCTCGCCTCAGGAGGGTATCCTGGAAAATATGAGAAGGGAAAGGTGATAAGAGGACTCGAAAAAGCGGACGGCCTGGATAATGTTTTCGTATTTCATGCAGGCACCGAATTCAATGACGGAGGGATTGTCACCAGCGGCGGCAGGGTGTTGGGAGTGACAGCCACCGGCAAAAACATAAAAGCGGCAAAGGAGCAGGCTTATAAAGCGGTTGAGGAGATACAGTTTGAGGGCATGCACTACAGAAAGGACATCGCGGACAGAGCTCTGAGAAGGCAATAACGGGCCAAATTCCAAAATATGAAAGTCCATCTCGATTGCTTCCCATGTTTTTTCAGACAGACATTAATTGCGGTCAGGCTCGGCACAAAAGACGAGGCGCTGCAGACAGCGGTGCTGAAGGGCGTGACCGACGAAATAAAGGCGACCGACATGTCTAAACCGCCGGCGTATGCGACGACCTTTATGCACCGGAAGATACGGCAGCTCCTCGGCAAAGACCCGTTCAGGGACATAAAATCCGAATACAACCAGGAGGCGCTGCGCCTCTATCCCCGGCTCAGGGAACTGGTCTTTCAGAGCAGTGATCCCCTGTGGACCGCTGCACGGCTTGCCATAGCCGGCAATATAATTGATTTCGGCATATTCAGTTCCGTCGACATTATAGGCACTGTTGAACGTGCCTTGAGCAGCGACATTACCGTCGACCATTTCAGCCAATTTAAAACCGCGGTTGCCGGCCATTCCGACGTGCTTTACCTGCTTGATAACGCAGGAGAGATAGTCTTTGACAAGCTGCTCATAGAGGTGCTGGCGGGCATGGGGAAAAAGGTAAAGGCGGTAGTGAAGGGCTCTCCTGTGCTGAACGACTCTACAAGAGAGGACGCTGCCGAAGCCGGACTGGTGGAACTATGCGAGGTTGTCGACAACGGGTGCGACTGTATCGGCACCATTCTGGAAATGACCTCTCCTGATTTTAACCGGAGCTTCGGCGAAGCCGATTTTATTATCAGCAAAGGTCAGGGTAATTTTGAGACCCTCGGTTGCAGTGAGTTCCACAGCGGCAAAAATGGCCATAAAGAAATCTTCTTTCTCCTTCAGTCAAAGTGCGATGTAATATCCAAAGAGCTGGGACTTTCAAGGGGTTCCATGCTGTTGCTATCGTCCGGGCAGTGAATTATAAAAGTTTATATATGAATTAAAAAACTTAACTGCCTCAATCATTGACATTTCAGCAGACTTAACTTTATCATAGCTGTTACGTTGACTTTAATCATGCGGCAGTCCGTTGCATATTGGTTTCCGGTAATTACAAGAAGGAGGCCAGAAGGAGAATAATATGTCAGAAGCACCCGCATTTTTACAATTGTTATTGCCCTCTATTCCGCCTTATGTCTCCTATTCATGGCTGGCTATGCTCATTCTTATCAGTGTCTCATTGGCCTTAAGGAACAAACTCAGTCTTGTCCCTTCCGGACTGCAAAATGTAATGGAGTCGGTTGCCGAGTTCACGCTTACCCTGTCGAATTCCACCATCGGGCATCACTGGGCTGACAACTTTTATCCGCTTATCGGCACGCTGCTTCTTTATATCGGAATTTGCAACTTCATGGGTCTTATCCCGGGATTTGAATCACCCACGAGCAATATAAACATGACTGCCTCTATGGCAATTCCCGTATTCCTTGCCACGCACTACTACGGCGTAAAAGTTCATGGTATTAAATATATAAATCATTTTCTGGGACCTATCAGGTCCATTTACGCACTGCCGCTCATGGTACTCATGTTTTTTATTGAACTCATCGGCCATATTGTGCGTCCGATAACTCTCTCTGTCAGGCTTTTTGGCAACATGATTGCAAAACATATGATCCTGGTGATTCTGGGCATTCTGGCTCCGGCGATAGTGCCTGTTGTCATTCTTGGTCTTGGCGTGCTTGTCAGTGTAATACAGGCATATGTGTTTGTTCTGCTTACCTGCTTATACTTGGCCGGCGCGGTTGAAGAATCACATTAAACTATCTTGTGGAAAGGAGGAAAGGATATGAAAAAACTGATTGCTTTTGGTCTTATAGCACTCGTTGTACTCGCATTATTTGCGCCTTTAGCTCTTGCTGAAGAAGCTGCTCCTGCAGCCGCCGGTGCAAAACCTGGATACAACGGCATTGTAGTGCTTGGCCTTGGCCTTGCCATCGGTCTTGCCGCTCTCGGGACAGGCATTGGCCAGGGTCTTGGTTTAAAGGGTGCAGCCGAAGGAGTTGCAAGGAACCCCGGTGCATCAGGCAAGATTACCACAACCCTCATTATCGGTCTTGCCATGATAGAGTCTCTTGCTATTTATGCGCTTGTCGTAGTGCTTATTATTCTCTTTGTTAATCCTCTCAAAATTTAATACCACATTTTATTAAGACAGGGGACCCCATACGGGGTCCCCATTTATTCGCAACCCCTAACCTTTTTGCCTGTAAAATGATGACTTGTACCGGTCGGGCTGGAATGATGCAAGCCGGACTACGGTGCAGGATGGAAATCTCTTCGCAATTTCCTCTTCAGATACGCGCTGGTCATAGCCGAGGGCTATAACATCGGGCTGGAGTTCCTGGAGGATCTGAAAAAGGTCGGTGTCAAGATTGCCCAAAATCACAAGTTCGGGGATGCAGGACTCCTCGACATCATGCTTTCTCATTTGTTCATTATGGGTGGGTTGAAAGCCTTTGATCCTTTTAACGGTCTCATCCCTCGCGACTATGACCGTCAACTCGTCACCCAATTTTTTGGCTTGTTTGAGAAAGTCTCTGTGCCCCATGTGAAAATGGTCAAATGTCCCCGCGCAGACAACTTTTCTGCCCATGATTCAAATGATACCAGAACCGCCGGACAATTGACAATCCGGCAAACTTTGAGCAGCCGGAGGCCAAAATGTGCCCGGGACCATATCATTGCCGCTCCGCACAACCATAAGTTTGCCGATTACCGGGCCTCCCTGAGCTTATCGGCAAAGTATGCCGGCAAGCCGCCTGACGTTATCGCCAGGGCCATCTTTTCAATATCATAGGGCATTCTCACAAACTCACTTTTAACACCTTCATCCGCAATATCGATAATCGCAGTACAAGTTCGAGGATCTCCGTCCTTCGGCTTGCCTACACTGCCCGCGTTTATGAAAACCCTGCCGCCAATGTCCTTCCTGTAAGGCTTGTGCGTATGCCCGTAAATCATGACGTCAGCCTTTATCTTTTCGGCCATTTCCATGAAGAATTTATCGGGCCTCTCTTCGAACCAGTAGAGATTGTTCTTTTGGGGAGTGGCATGGAAAAGTGCCACCTTCCTGCTTCCGCAGGAGAATGACAGCTCGAAAGGAAGATTTTTCATGTATTCTTTGCTTCTCCCGGAAGAATTTTTTTTGGTCCAGGCGAATGAGATGTCCGCCATTTCAGCCTGTAGAGGAGTTTCATATTTGCAGCCGCAATGCTCCCTGTCGTTGGCCACGGCGTCGTCGTAATTACCCTGCACTCCCTCAATTTTATGATCTGTCAGGAAGGCAACCACCTCGTTGACAAAAGGCGCATATCCGCCGAGGTCGCCGAGATGAAATATTTTATCGGCATTAGCTGCAACAGCGGCTTCATAGGCTACCTTGAGCGCCTCTATATTTCCGTGAATGTCTCCAAGTACCGCAATCTTCATCGAATATCTCCTCTGAAATATTATACTCTTTTATGGAATGCCGGTATTTTTTATCGCGCAGTACCCGGCGGTAAAATATTTTTTCTGAAAAAGTCGCGCGACATTTACCAGCCCTATGAGGACCGGCACTTCCACAAGCGGCCCTATAACGGCTGCAAAGGCCGCGCCGGAGTTAATGCCGAATACTGCTACGGCGACGGCGATTGCGAGCTCGAAATTATTGCTTGCGGCGGTGAAGGAAAGAGTTGCCGTTTTTGCATAATCGGCGCCGATTTCCCTGCCCATGAAGAATGAAACCAGAAACATGACCACGAAATAAATCAGCAGCGGGACTGCGATGCGAATTACATCGAGGGGGAGCTTGACAATATAATTCCCCTTCAGGGAAAACATAACAACGATTGTAAAAAGGAGGAAGATAAGCGTGGCCGGGCTGATCCTGGGTATAAATACCCGCTCATACCATTGACGGCCTTTTATTTTCAGCAGACTGAATCTGGTGATCATTCCCGCTATAAAAGGGACCCCCAGGTAAATGAATACGCTTTCCGCGATCTGCCCAATCGTGACTTCGACAATGACTCCCTTGAGCCCGAACCACGCCGGCAACACCGTTATGAATATGTAAGCATAGACCGAATAAAAGAGCACCTGAAAGATAGAATTGAATGCCACGAGCCCTGCAGCATATTCGGGATCTCCGCAGGCAAGGTCATTCCATACGATGACCATAGCGATGCAGCGTGCAAGCCCGATCATTATAAGTCCGACCATATATCCCGGATAATTATGCAAGAAAATAATTGCCAAAAAGAACATGAGAATAGGGCCGATTATCCAATTCTGAACAAGAGACAACCCCAGCACTTTCCTGTTTTTAAAGACTTCGCCCAGTTCCTCATATTTGACCTTTGCCAGGGGAGGGTACATCATGAGGATAAGACCTATGGCAATCGGGACATTGGTGGTCCCGACCTGAAAGCTGTTTATCAAGCCCTCCACTCCGGGTATGAAATAACCGAGACCCACGCCCAACGCCATGGCAGCAAATATCCAGATGGTTAGATAGCGGTCAAGAAAGGAAAGTTTTTTATTTTCCATGTTCTCCATGTCTTTCTTCCTCTTTAAGCCATTGCTCTATGCGGGACTTGATGCGGTCCCTTATTCTGCGCGCTCCCTCTAATCGTTCCTCATGGGTCCCGGTGAGTTCGGCAGGGTCTTCAAAGGGCCAGTAAAGCCGCTTGACCACGCCGGGGAAGATGGGGCACTGTTCGGCGTTTGCCTCATCACAAACAGATATAACATAGTTATAGAGCTTTCCCGCCTTATAAAAGTCGAAAGCGCTCTTTACCTTATTGTCGGATATGTCATGACCCGATTCTTTCATCACTTCGACAATCAGGGGATTCAATGTGCCGGGGGTCAGCCCGGCGCTTTCGGCTATGAATCTGTTACCTGCCATGGCATTCAAAAATGCCTCAGCCATTTGGCTCCGCGCCGTGTTATGAACGCACACAAATAAAACCTTGGTCTTTTTCATTTTTCCCTCCCGAGGGAAGAGGTTTAATTTCTAAGCGCAGCAAAACCCATTCTGATTTTTTCTGAATTCATTCAATCGCATCCGGTCCTCTCCGACCGATTCAGATGAGATTTTTTCGAGGACAGAGTGGATTAAAAATCTTTTGAACATATCTGAATCATGGATGCTATAGTGGACCCACTTCCCCTGTCTTCTGTCCCTGATCAGCCCTGCGTCTTTCAGAATTTTGAGATGAAAAGAGACCTTCGGCTGGACCATATCGAGCGCTGCAACAATATCGCACACGCAAAGCTCTCCATCTTCGAGGAGCTTCAATGTCCGGAGCCTTGTCTCATCAGAGAGGGCCTTAAAAACAGCAAGCAAATCGTTCATTGCCGCGCCTCCTTTTAAGAGCGTCCTGGTACGTTTTGGACTCCTTCAGTACTTCACCTTAACATATAAAATTAATCTTATATATAACTTTACCCTAAGCTCATTTTTGTTGTCAAGAGGCACAGAAAAAAATGCGATATTGTGAAAATTTCTAATGAAAACCCGCATATTGACAAATATGAGGAAACCTATATGAACTTCCGCGCGTGGCGCGGGCCGCTGTGCTTCAGGCAGCACCTTTTCTCACAGGTGAGGTCTTTTTTCGGGAATGCGGATTCTGAGTATGTGTTGAATGTGGCTTAGGGTGTAAGAGCAGGATAATTAGTTATTTGTTAAGAAAAGATTTTATTCTCTCAAGGAAAGGCGTGCGAATTTTGACCTTCAGAAAGAGATCGCCGGGTCCACCGCCGCGCTTCCCTTCCTCGCCGAGGCCTTTAAGTTTTATCTTCTGTCCACCTCTTATTCCCCGCGGAAGCGTGATAAGCAGGTCCCTGGGATGGTCCAGTTTATCGTAGAGGTACCGAACTTTGCCGCCGACTGAGGCCTCTTCCGGAGTAATCCGGAGAACATCATACAAATCGCTTCCGATTTCCGGTAACTCAAGTCCTAACTTATTTGCCGCAATTTTTTGAAGCAGGGATGCCGCCTTGCCCATAAATGTTGAAAGCAAGGGATGCCCACCTTCCGCTGCCTGCCGCGTCTGATCAGGAGATGCCTTCATCCCCTTCTGATAGGCCGCTTTAATCGGGCCGTAAAAGAAGAAGCCCCGGCCAGGTCCCCAATGCCCCTTGAATTCAAATGTTCGATAGCGGGGGCCATAAAAATTATTACGGCTGAAAATATCTTCGGGTCTGCTGAAACCAAATGCTTTGCTAAGCTCTTCAAAGACTTGACCAATATCGGAATCCCGGAAGATGTCCTGATCATTGTAGGTCTGCCTGAATTGGTCCCTTGCAAATGAGCCGTATCTTTGTCTCAAAGCATCATACTCATTCCTCTTTACGGGATTTGACAGGACGGCGTAAGCCTCATTGATTTCCTTCATCATCTCTTCATTCCCGGTGCTTTTGTCGGGATGATAACGGAATGCGAGATTCCGATAAGCTTTTTTTATCTCATCAGGACCCGTGTTGTCACTCACTCCCAGAATTTTGTAATAATCTTTTTGATTCATATCTACTTAGTATAACGCGGATCGGCCCAACATGAAAGGCGAAAGTCTGTATTGGGTGGAGGCAGCCGTTAGTCTGAAAAAGTTTTTTTTGCAGGATAGGGGATACTTACCTTTACTGTGGTGCCTCCACTTTTATTGCTTGTAATCCTCACTATACCTCCCCGGGGATAAACACGTTCACGCATCCCCAGGAGGCCAAAGGATTGAGGCTTTGAAAGATGGTCATCTTTTATTCCTATACCATTATCCACAACTTCCAATATCAGGCTGTCATTGCCTTGAGTCAGTCCTGCTGTCACCTTTGTTGCTTTTGCATGTTTAAGGATATTTGTCAGTGCTTCCTGGAAAATTCTGAAAAGCATTGTGGTGAGTTCCTGGTCCGGATCAATCTCATCAGGCTCTACTTTGACCGTGCATGCAATCCCTGACCGGTTCTGGAATTCATTTGCCTGCCAGTGCATTGCGGCAACAAGGCCGAAATCATCCAATAGCGAAGGTCTCAAATCAGTGCAGATACGCTTGACCGATTGGATTGTTGCATTTAGGGTATGTAACATATATTCGGATTTTTCGAAGATTAACTTATGTTCCCGGTATCTCTCGCAAAACCAACTCAGGTCACACTTCAGAGCGACCAGAAACTGACCGAACTCGTCGTGAATCTCCCGTGCAATATTTTTTCTTTCCTCTTCTCTGACAGTCTGCAGATGAGCGGCAAGATTACGCAAGTGTTCATTTGATATCCTTAGTTGTTCCCCTACCAGCCTCTCCTTGGCGCGCATCCGCACTACTGAAATGCCGAACGCTATATCGTCGGCAAGTTCTTTAAGCAACTTGCTCTCAGCTTCAATGAATACATCTGACGCCGACGAGAATATGGTCAATGCTCCGAAACATTTTTCTTCATTCCTGAGAGGCAGGCTAATTGCGGATGCATAACCTCTTCTGGCTGCTTCTTCACGCCAGGGGGCCATGTTTGGACTGTCCAGCCTGTTGTTTTCGACATGCGCCTCACCTGTTCTGATAGCTGTCCCTGTGATGCCCCTGCCCCATTCGTTATCTTCCCATGTTACCTTCACAGCGTCGAGATAGCCATCAACATATCCTGCATATGCCACCGGCCGCACAGTTTTCTCTTTGTCCGTTTGAGGATAGCCAATCCACGCCATAAGGTACTTTCCATCATTTATAATTATCCGGCATATATCATTCAGAAAAATCTGTTCGTTAGCGGCATGACACAGCGCCTCATGGCAATCACTAATTGTTCTTAATGTGCGATTGACCTTCTCCAGCTTTTTTGCAACCATCTCCCGCTCAAGCATTTCTGTTTTGAGCTGTTCATTCATACTTTCAAAGTATTTATGATCGGTGACGTCGCGAACAACGTGTATTAATCCGGCAAGTTCATGGTTGCTGTCAAATCTGGGCGTTACTCTAATTTCGAGAAACCTGTTTAAATGGGGCTCAAATATTTCAGCAACGGCCGGTTTTAACGTTTTCAGGGTCTGACAGGATACGCAGTCTTCGGGCGGGCAGCCTTTGCCGTGGTAATATTCATAGCACTTTGCTCTTGCAGATTCAGGAGAAGGAAGTCCGAGTATCTTTTCCGCGCTCTTGTTGGCATATATGATATTGAAATCCCGGTCATGGATAGTGACCATGTCGGTGATCATAGTAAAGGCCTTTTCCCAGTCCTCTTCGATTCCCGCCATTTTTTTGCATCCCCAATCTATAGAAGCTAAGTCTTTCTCGTCGGCGTAGTTTTGCTCATTGGGTAGACCAGACCATTCTGAAGCGCCATTAAACACGCTGCAGACCTGTTTGAGCAGCCGAGCTTCCGATAAATACTATCGAGATGGCTGTTGACCGTTCCCGGGCTTATCTCCAGGATTTCCGCAATCCGCCTGTTGGAAAAACCTTTTGCAAGATAATGCAGAACTTCGGTTTCCTTATTTGTGAGCGTACACTGCTCAAGCACTGATTTATTAGGGCTGTTTCTCAGGAACGCTATCGCCCCTTCTTCAGGAAGTCTCATCATGACGATATCTATGTCGCCATATCTGAAATTCTGCAGATGAGTCGCGCCGATTTTAATCCATTGCACGAAATCGTCATGCGTTATCTTTTTTTTGAAGATAAACTCCTCGGCATTTGCGCTAAGCCAGTGTCTCCCCTTGGCATCGATGTAGATTATTGGATCATTTTCGATTGCCTCACTCAGCTGTGCCAGCGAAGTCTTGATTTTGGCCCTGATTCGATGATTCATTTTTTTCATAGTTTTTCCTTGTCAGCGTGATATATTAAACACTATTTCGTGAATTAAAGCATCTCCCATATGGGATACAGCTTTATACTCTCTATAATCTTATTATTATTCGAAAACTCTCACAACAACGGTTTATGAGAGCGCCTGTGAATAAAAAGAAGGAAGCAAGCGCCGGCAAAAGGGAACGATAAATTGGCGTTTGGGCCAAGTTATCGTTACACTCAAACACAGGGAGTAAATGGCGGTGCAGGGAAACTAACCCTTTGATTTCATCTCCGCCAAGATCAATCTAACTCATTGTAATACAAGATTTCACAGTCTCAAAGTCTAATTTTCTGAAACGCAAAGAGAAAAAAGGAAGTTGTCCCTAATTAATTATTGGGCTGTCACAGTTTGGACGGCAGACGGTAGCCTGCTGAGAATGAGTTCTTTGAGTTGAACCTTACTGCTGGCATTATCTATATCGATTCCAACCAGATTGCCGGCCGCGTCATAATCAAGGACAATACCTTCTGATATTTCTTTGCTCTCAACACTCGTTTTCTCGGAGAGATCAATGTATAGGGAATCAGTCTCAGGATAATAATTGAGTTTCATAGTTTATACCCCCTGTCGGGAAAAGCATTATGAATTGTTATTTTGTCGTCCAATGTAACTACCCTTAAAACACGTCCATCAAGTTCATCGATAACGCCCCAAAATCGAAATCTGTTATGTTCCTGAGGTTCCATTTTGAGCGGATTCCTGATGCCCATGCCTCAACCAGCGCCGACATTTATGGTCTCGTCATAAAGGGGTTAATGGCGGTGCAGGGATACTACCCCCTTGCTTTCATCTTCGCCAATTTCAATCTAACTAATTGTAAATAAAGCGTTTACTGTCTCAAAGTCTAATTTTCTGAAAACGATTTGTGTGCCAATTTGTGGCTCACTTTGACCCTAAAACATCAGGGGTTAAATTGTCAAGGATAGGGGCGACACTACGCCCTAAGCGACTACCAATACCACAGGCAGGGGCTTGTCAATGCCTACCGTCTTGCTGACATAGAGTTTTTCAATCCCTATCGTCTTTCTATCCTTATCCTTTTTAAGAATTATGCCCTCTCCGGCCTCTTCGCATATTACTTCATCTTCGGGGTTGCCGAACCAAATATCCATTGTGTCTGAATCCTTGTGATAGTAAATAACTACCTTGTCCATATCGATTATCGTTTCTGAAGAAATTCATCAAGCGTGAGCCCGATGTCCTTTGCGATTTGACGAAGTAATATCGGGGAAACGTCCCTGCCAGAATGGAAGGGCACCGTTGTGCATCGCCCGTCTTGATGGCGGTACTGCTTGTGAGAGCCTCTTTGCCGGACCTCTTGAAATCCAAGACTCTCAAGGATAGTGATAACTTCCCGTGGCTTGAGGATCGGGGCTTTGCCCATAATCAGGCAACTACCACATTCTGTGTGCCTATGAACTCACCTTCCAATTTTGGTTCGCCATCCTCTAACAGCATCTCGATGACCTCTCTAAGATTATCATTTAATTCATCGAGCGTTTCGGCTTGTGAGTGTGCTCCCGGGAATCCCGGCACAAAGCCCACATAAAGCCCCGTATCAGGACATTTCTCTATTACGGCGGTGAAAGTTTTCATAGTCTGTCTCCTTCCTGCGTCTCACAGCATATAGTACAATTATGATAACACAAAAGATTTATAGCCTCTCCCAACAATGCCTTCAGCATGATTATTTCTCTAATTCAGGAAAATATTTCCAAACTATTCTTGAATAAATTAATTTAAAGATTCCCTTGCTTTTAATATTGTTCAACTCTTGATTCTTCTTTTGTATTGTTGATTCCAGCTTTGCAACTTTTTTTGACTGCTCGTCTAGACGGCTATTGAGAGATCTTCTACTCTCTTTAATCATTTCACACTCTTTGCTGAGAGCAAAAATTTGTTTATTAGCAGCATCAAGGTCATTTTTAATCTTCGATATATTTGATTCGAGAATAAGCACCTTCTTCTCTAAATATTCTTTAGTACATGGATTGCTCAAGAGTGTTACCCACATGTATTCGCTTAATTTTGATTTGATAAAATTTATATATTCTCTTTCTAATTCGGGGGTGCTCTTTTCTTCTGAGTGTCGATATATTAGCTTATCGCTTACATCTATTTCCACAACAGGGATTTCCATTTTATTAAGATTGGATATCTTCTCTGTGTCAACCGCATGCTTATGATTAACTTCTATACCCAGCCTGCCGCCCCATTGTAGTTGCAAGTCCCCCGATGAATCAAATTCGCAAAATACATCCACATAATAGTTAGCTCCATTAAGGGTGAATTGTTTCTCTATACTGGATTTCTTAATATTAATTTGAGCATCAATATAACCTTTTACCTTCAACAGAGTTGAGCCTAATTCACTTATAGCCATCTTAAAAAGATAGTGTGTCAGCGATTCTCCGCCGCCGAGTCGTGAGATTTGTTCATCTTGGTCTGGATTGTATATAAAAGAACAGGTTCCTGTATGGCTTCTTCTATGATGCATTAATAAACGCTGTTCGGGCGGATGTTGGCTATAATACGTTCTGCGTCTCCATTTTCCGGGCTCTTTACATTCGCGTTCTATAACTTCGGCAGCAGTGATTTTCTGATAAGTGTTTGCATCTATATGAGCCCAGTATTTCTCTACTTTACTCATCTTTCGATAATATCATATCCGTATAGGAGAGAAAATAGGAGAGGGAGAGAAAATAGGGGGTCAAGTCTTGAAAAATAAGAAACTGATTTTTCAAGACTTGACCCCTACGGTGTCTTTGATTTTTATGTTTTTCTATGTCAGAGATTACACTTGTCTCAATTGCTACGCCAGCCACAGTTATCAAATTGCTCTCTGAAGTTTCGCGTGTAATGCGACCTGCGATATCATTATAGATTGTTATGGGGCTCATTTTTTTAGTATACCTTAACAAGCATTTAGACATTATAGAAATGAAAGAACTACTTGAGAGAAAACGCCCCCGTGCGATATAGACGGAGGCAATAAACAACCTTAAATTAACTTTGAGATTTTCTCTATCATCTCATAACACACCAGGAGCCGTTCAACAACACTCAAAAAAATGCCGTGATGTAGTCGCCCGCTGTCCCATGCCGACATAAAGAAATCCTTCCCTATAACCATATTACACCTCTCTAAAAATTGATATGCGTTGTCAACGACAACGATAAAGATACACGCTGCTGATGCGTTCATGTCCGCCATGTAAGGTTATGGAAATCAGATTACCGATTGGGTGGGCTGTTGAAAGTTATGATATAGGTTGATCTTCCCCCGGTTCAGTGGACACCGAGTTAGGTTAGGCTGCTACTGCATCCAGCTCAAAGGATACCGGAGAACGATAGCCCAGTGCTGAATGCTTCCTCTGACGATTATAAAACATTTCGACATATTCAAAAATACTCTGCCGTGCCTCTGCCCTTGTTGCATACCTGTGCTGATACACATGCTCCACTTTTAATGTGTGAAAGAAACTCTCTGCTACAGCATTATCATAGCAATCGCCTTTCTTGCTCATGCTCTGGCGGAACTTATAATGCTCCAGGACTTTCCGGAAATCTTTACAGGCATACTGCACTCCCCTGTCTGAATGAAAGATGCAGCCAGCAGGAGGTCTACGCCTGCCTATGGCCTGATACAGTGCCCTGATTACAAAGTCTGCTGTCAGTCGGTTGCTCATGGCCCAGCCTACTACCTTCCTTGAATACAAATCAATAATCACCGCCAGGTACAGCCATCCCTCATTGGTTGAAACATACGTTATGTCTGACACCCATACTGCATTGGGACTCGCTGCTGTGAAGTCCTGTTTCAACAGGTTCTCCGCCACCGGCAGATTGTGTTTGGAATTCGTTGTGGCCTTGAACTTCTTCGCTGCCTTTGCCTTGATACCATTAACTTTCATTATCCTGGCGACCCGGTTCTTGCCACAACACAATCCCTTATCACGGAGAGCATCGGCAATCCTTGGGCTTCCATAACTGCCTTTGCTCTTCCGGTATGATTCCTTTATCTCCATAAGCAATCTTTCCTCATCCTTTCGTCTCTTTCCTTGTGGCTGCTTCTTCCACCCGTAATAGCCGCTCCGTGATACTCCCAATGCTCGGCACATCTTCATCACCCTGAATTCGGAGCGATACCGGTCCATAAAGCAATATTTCATTTCGGGTGTCTTGAGAAGATGGCCAACGCTTTTTTTAGTATGTCACGCTCCTCTTTAAGGTTTGCGTTTTCCTTTTGAAGCCGCCTCATCTCTTCATCCTGAGGCTTTAGGCGACCTTTTCCCGGAAAGCTGCTGCCAGGATCGTCCTCATACTCACGTTTCCACCTGTGCAACTGATTCTCGTGAATCCCAAGGCTGCGGGCAACATCTGCTACTGTCCTGCCTCCCTCGGTTATCATTCGTACTGCCTCTGCTTTGAACTCCTTGTCATACTTCTTCCGGCCACTACCATTGCTGTCTTGCATCTCACACCTCCGTAGGTTATTTATTTTAACCTAACCTTTCGGTGTGTCCGCTATTCCGGGGGAAGTTCAGGTACTACAACATTGGAAAAGAAAAATCCAGAGATTTTTTGTTATTGCTTTCTCTTTCTGCTCGACTATGCTATATTCTTTCTGAACATCACTAAATACACTATGGGTAATAATATTTTTTCTATGTCATGGCAAATTGACTTTCTTAGAAAAAATGTAGCTACCAGGCTTTTATGGGCCTCCTTTATCGGCATAATATTTCATTATGCTTTTTCGCTGGTGAAGATTGTAGCCTGGCATTGGGACGTTACACCTGTTTTCGACTTCTTTCATCCTACTGGTCCCACTCAGGAAACTATTTTCACTGTGGTATTTAATGCGTTTGTAGACATTTCCTCAGCCGTCCCTGCTGCTTTTCTCTGCGGGACTCTTCTATTCTCGCTATTAAAAGACAGGGCGGTTATTTACGGAATCTGGTCGACTTTGTTTTTTTGGGCACTCAGATTTGGTCATTTAAATTTCCATAACTTTCCTGACGTAGAAAAGAAATTTACCATTTCACTTGGCCTGCTGTTGTCGGGGTCCGTATTGATGGCAATTACATTTTTATTAGTAAAAGTCAAAGCTGAATTACGAAGAAGAATAATGGAGGTCACCTTGAGTTGTGCTCTCATTATTATTATCATGCTTTGGCTTTTTCGGGCGGCGATAGCATCAAACACAACGCTAAATGCCGTGGCTTTTTTATTTTTTGTATTGGTAATCGCTACAGTCATAAATATTCTTATTTACATTAGGAAAGAAGGTGTGAATAATGAACAATCTTAAACACAAACCAGTAATGGCGGAAATGCTCTCCGGAGCATTTCAAGGTATTGCCCAACGGCCCTCTCACCTTCTCGTGCCAGTCTCAGATCATTGATCTTTCGTTTTAGAATTATTACTTTTGATGCCGAAAATAGGACAACAACCAAAGCGCAAATCGTAAACGTTATCGGCTGATAGGGCATCTTTGTGAACCATCTAACCCACTCAAAAATCGCAACCAAAATCCATAGGAATCCATATATAAGATAAAGATCAATCTCTTCACTTATGATTTCTTTTATTTCTTCATCAATAGACTGTCCGGCATGACGAAGAGGTTTTTCTTTTATCGGCGAGCGTTTCTCTATTTTTCCCATTGATTTAGTTTAAAGATACCGAGAGGGGCTGTCAATCGATTTCCCCCCGGATCTAATCCAATGGGGAGTCAGCCAATTCTATACACAGCTTTGCATAAGGTATGTTATATTTCAACAGAGATGAACAGCGAGTTTGAAAAGCAATCTCGATCTATTGCAAACGCTTCGGGCTTCCCCTTGCAGATAAGAGTTGCCCATGTTGCTAAGGGAACCTCACAGTGGAGAGTTTTCGTAGAGGAGCATCCTTGGCGTCTCAATCGTAATCAAAATGAGGGGTTCATTGATCTCGTTATTGAAGATTACCCCGGCACGCAGAACATGGTTATTGAATGTAAAAGAATGCGAGAATCCGCATGGGTATTTTTGATTCCAAAATGCGGTCCTTCACCAAGATCTCATGCATGCCTATGGTACACAAATCCCAGCCGTAACAGTCCAAACTGGGATTATTTTGGCTGGAACAACTTTCAAACCGACCCGGCATCTTATGAGTCAAAATTCTGTGCAATGTCAGGGCAAGACCATGGACGGCATAACATTCTCGAAAAAACTGCCTCTGAATTGATTCAAGCAACAGAGGCTTTAGCTTTTCAAGATAAAGAGATAGCGGAACAACATGCATTTAAAGGAAAAACACTTGACGAGAGAAGAATTCTTGGATTCTCTTTGACCAAAATATATGTTCCTGTAATTGTTACTACAGCAGAACTGAGAGTCGCTTTTTTTGATGCGAGTTCAGTGTCTCTCGCTGAGGGTTCTCTTGATGACAATGCAACTTTTGAAACGGTTCCATATATTCGTTTTAGAAAAAGTTTCTCAAGTAAATCTGCATATCCGGAAGATGCTCTTTCACTTAAAGATGAATACACTGCAAACGAACGAACTGTTTTTGTTGTAAATGCAGAGAGATTCGGAGAATTCCTCAACCAGTGGGAGATTGAGCGTCGTCTATGAGCCCATGCACGAAGCGACATATTAGGGTTCCTCAAGGTGACAAGCTATCATTCCCATCGCAATTCCCGAACAACATTATAGATAGCGGGGAACTGTAAGGGGTGTCTCATGGTGTCAGACATTACGACTTCAGTTGCGGGATTGGCGCTGGGCATAGGACTTACTTACGTCTTTATTCACTACGTTAACGCGTGCCATATCTGGTTTGCGCTGCTCTTTCTTGCCGGCTCAACGGTTGCTGCCATGGGTGGACTTTTTCTTGCGTGGCCGTTTACTCATCACATTGAACTACCCATGCTCACCGGCGTCCTTTTATGGAGCGGCCTTTGGGTGTGCCTTTTTGTACAAAATACCTCATAGGCTATACTTCTGAAATTAGCTGGTAGCAACGATACATTTTTTACGAT
Source organism: Nitrospirota bacterium (assembly GCA_963784135.1). Taxonomy (GTDB): domain Bacteria; phylum Nitrospirota; class Thermodesulfovibrionia; order Thermodesulfovibrionales; family Dissulfurispiraceae; genus JADFXI01. Next base: position 102,820 of record CAWAQG010000016.1, read on the forward strand.
TCACATCAAAATAGTCCCAAACGATATTTGTTCACGAAATACTAAAAACATGTCTCATGAAAAATTGGAAGCAAGCTTTGACATATGGACATTGGAAGCAGCTTTTGTCATCAGCAAATTGGAAGTTCTCAATGTCATTTACGACAAAAGATGGGTAAAGTAACACAAAGAAACATGGCGGTGCAGGGAATCGAACCCCGGACACTGCGGATATGAGCCGCATGCTCTAACCGTCTGAGCTACACCGCCTTTCTCTAATGCAGCTTATAATTATACCAAACAGCAGAATTATAAGGCAATTTCGTAATCTCTCATTAATTCCACTTGTATTCTCGTCTTTAGCCATGATATTGTTTCTTTAATGGCCATCAAGGGGATTAGCTGAAGTTTTTTGAAGGATTGAGAAATGCGAAACAGGTTGGGTGAAAGCTAAATAAAGCTTTTCCAGTTTTTAGAGACCCTGCCCATGGGGATTTTTGTCCTGGACGCACAAGGAAAATCCTGCTATGCAAATATAAAAGCACAGGAAATCCTCGGCAAAGGAGTAACGGAAGACATCCAGCCCGGTCAGTTGTCCGATACCTTTAATGCATACGTAGCCGGTACAGACCGTAAATACCCGGTAGAAGAAATGCCCATCGTTCGGGCGCTTGCAGGTGAAACCGTCACTGTTGATGATATAGAGATACGCAGAGGTGACAGAAGCGTCTATCTTGAAGTCACCGGGTATCCTGTTTATGACGTAAAAGGCCCGCTTCTTTATGCCGTTGCCGCCTGCACCGATATTACCCGCCTTAAAGAAACCGATGCCTACCGTGTGAGTTACATTGAGAAACTCGAAGGGTTTGCCAGCCAGTTGATGATTGCGGAAGAGCAGCTGAAAAAATCCTATGAAACAACCAGGAGCATGATTGAGATGGCGCCGCTGGGCATTATTGTTATGAACGAGGACGGCTACGTCGATTACGTCAACAAGGCGATGCTTGACCTCGGCGGAGCGACCGAGCTGCAGTTGAAAAGCACGAATTTGCTGGAACTTCCAACATACCAGGAAAAAGGTCTGGACCGCTCAATAAAAGATGTCTTCAAGGGAGTAACTTTCACCAGTGAAGAAATTGAATACACTTCATATTTTGGCGGCAAAACAAGCGTTAGAAAATTCACGGGCATTCCTTTCTGCGAGGGGCGGAACAAAAAAGCACTGATTTTTATCGAAGACCTGACCGAACAGAAGAAGGCTGAAAATGTTTTGCGCCAGGCAAAACAGGACTGGGAGAACACCTTCAACTCCATTGCCGATATGATTACCATTCATGACCGTGAATTCAATATCGTGCACGCAAATACCGCTGCAAAGAGATTCTCCAGTCTGGATTTGTAGGCGACGCCAAGGCCAAATGTTATGAGCATTTTCACGGGGACAAAGAGCCTCACAAGGAATGGCCGGGCTGCGGATGCCTTATGACCGGCAAATATACGGTTTCAGAGATGTTCGAACCTCACCTTAAAAAATTCATCGAGGTGCGGGCAACTCCCGCGTTTTGATGCAAAAAGAGATATCACCGGCGTAATCCATGTTGTACGTGACATACCGAACGTAAAAAGCTCGAAAAAGATCTCATTCATCAGGCGCTCTATGACACCCTCACCAATCTGCCCAACAGGTTTCTCCTGCTTGACCGCATTCAAAACCTTTATGACTACCGGAAGAGACAGAAAGATTTGTTGTTCGCTGTTCTTTTCATTGACCTGGACAACTTCAAGAAAATTAATGACAGCCTTGGGCACATGATAGGGGATGAGCTGCTCCTTTCCGTGGCGCAGCGCCTGCTGGAATTCACAAGACCCGGTGATACCACCTCCCGTTTTGGAGGCGATGAGTTTGTCATCCTCCTGGACGACCTTGTAAATGAGGAGCATGCCGTAAGCGTGGCCGAAAGAATTCATGAAGCCATGTTCTCGGCATTTAACCTTAACGGACATGAAGTTTTTATCTCCGCAAGCATCGGCATCGCCCTGTCCGACAGTTCTGCTTACAAACCGGAGGACCTGCTGCGCAACGCCGACATAGCGATGTACCATGCCAAAACTGCCGGCAAATCACGATATTCTCTTTTTGACAAGAGTATGCATGCGGAGGCCATTGATGCCCTGACCATCGAGAATGACCTCCGGAAGGCTATTCACCGCAATGAACTGCTCGTCTACTACCAGCCTATTGTGGATATTCATACGAAGCGGGTGGTCGGGTTCGAGGCCCTGGCCAGATGGCAGCATCCCGTGCGGGGGTTCATCCCGCCTGTCAAATTCATCCCGATTGCGGAAAACGCCGGCCTGATAGAAGCGATAGGCGTATTCGTGCTGAAAAATGCCTGCAGGCATATCAATCAGATGAACACCCACTTCCCTCATGTCCCCCCTCTTTATGTAAGCGTGAATTTGTCGGCAAAACAGTTCAACAACAAGCTCCCCACTCTTGTTGCCGCAGCGCTCGCGGAATCATCTTTGGAGAGCGGTAATTTGCGGCTTGAGATCACCGAGGGCACTATCATGGAAAACATCTTCATGGCGTCTTCTATTTTGCATGGTTTAAAAGCAATGGGCGTGCAGGTATACCTTGATGACTTCGGCACGGGATATTCCTCTCTTAACTATCTGCATAAATTCCCGGTAAACGCATTGAAAATAGACCCGTCATTTACGAGGAACATCCAGGTGGACAAGCAGGCCCAGGAGATCTTGAAATCAATACTGGTGCTGGCAAACAGCCTCGAAATGAAAATGATCATAGAGGGAGTGGAAGACCAGGAGCAGCTCAACACCTTCAAAAATCTTAACTGCCAGTTCATACAAGGCTATTTATACTCACAGCCTTTGCCGACGAATGAGTTGATTGCTTTTATGGAGCAAGCGGAAGGATTTGTTGAGAAGGTTACTGATAATTTGAGTTAAGCCGGCTTTTGTGCTGCCACAAGACAGTCCATGCCTTCGCCGTACCGCACCTGCTGCACATTCGCAAATCCTGCCCTTTCGAGCCCGTCTTTGATTTCTTTGAAGGTATAGGTGTCCCCACCTTGCGTGTTTACGAGCATATTGATTGCGAACATTGCGCCTGCGGGAGGTTTCGTACGGGACTCGTCCATGATGTGGTCCCGGATCAGCAGTGTTCCGCCGGGTTCCAGCGCCCTGAATATCCTGGTGTATAGATCCAGATTTTTCTCCTCGCTGTTTTGATGGATGATCGCCGACAGGAGTGCCAGATCACATCCTTTGGGAAGTTCGTCCTCGTAAAAGTTCCCGGCAACGAGATCAACACGGTTTTCGGTCCCTTCCTTTAACAGTCTTTCTCGCGCCATGGGAATTACATTCCCAAGATCGAAAAGCACCGCCGTCATTACCGGGTTGCGGCGCAGGAAGGCGATGGTGTAAGTACCGGAGGCTCCGCCGACATCGAGCAAACGTTTAAATCGGCCAAGGTCGTAATCTTCGGCTATTTTTTGGGCGAGTTCCCGGCCCACGACATGCATGGCGCCGATGAAAGACTTCCAGCTCTCGTCATCCATGTGAATACCCGGATCCAGTCCGGAATGTCCGCCTTCCTTCACAACTTCCGTGAGATTGCTCCATGTGTCCCACAGGCGGTCCATGTGCAGGGCCATCGGCAGGACAGTTTGCGGATGGAGCGATGAATAGAACGCGCCGTTTTCCGTTGGCTTATAGACGCTGTCCTGCTTTTCGAGCAGGCCGAAGGTGACGAGGCAGTCCAGAACTCTGGTAGTTGCACGTGTGTCAAGCCCCTTCTCCCCGGCGAGTTCCCCGGCACTGCACGGTTTTTCATCGAGGCGGGTGAAGAAATCAAGTTTTGCCGCAGTCAAAATCACGCGGCTTTTCATGAACCCTCTGGCTTCAGCTATAACGACATCCGCCTGTCCCAATATCCGCCTCCCTATATTTCTCTTCCGACTGCCTGGGCCACCGGTTTCAATTCCTGCATGAGCTTTGCAAAGCAATCCGGCCGCAGAGATTGTTCTCCATCGGAAAATGCTTCTTCCGGGTTTGTATGGACCTCAATGATAAGCGCATCGGCCCCTGCCGCAACTGCGGCTTTTGCCATAGGGGCAACGAGGTCCCATTTGCCGACGCCGTGACTCGGATCTACAACAACAGGGAGGTGAGTGAGTTGTTTGAGGACCGGCACAGCGCTGAGGTCAAGTGTATTTCTGGTGGCAGTCTCAAACGTCCTGATACCCCGTTCGCATAGCATGACATTATGGTTGCCGCGGGACATGATGTATTCAGCGGACATTAGCCATTCTTTAATAGTAGAGGAGAGCCCGCGTTTCAACAGTACCGGCTTGTTGACCGCGCCTACCTCAAGAAGGAGCCTGAAGTTCTGCATGTTCCTCGCGCCGATCTGGATAATATCGGCGTATTCAATAATTTTGTCAATATCACGCGGGTCCATAATTTCGGTAACGACGGGGAGCCCTGTTTTTTTGCTCGCCTCGGCAAGATATTTGAGTCCTTCCTCACCCAGACCCTGGAAGGAATAGGGGGATGTCCTCGGCTTGTACGCGCCGCCCCTTAAGAATGTGGCGCCGGCATCTTTTACCTTTTCAGCAATGTTCGTAAGAATTGTCTTGTTCTCCACCGCGCAGGGACCGGCGATGACCTGGATTTTTTTCCCGCCGATGACAGTCCCTTTCACCGTTATTTCAGTGTTTTCTTTTTTGAAGTCGCGGCTTGCGAGCTTGTAAGGCTTCAATATGCGCACCATATTTTCAACGCCGGTCATCGCCCTGATCGCGTCTTCTTCATCTTCAGTGACCTGGGAGGTATCGCCGATAACACCGATGATCGTCCGCTCTGTGCCCTGCGATACGTTTGCCTTCAGTCCTTTGCTCTCAAGTTTTTTGAGAATGTGTCTGATATCTTCGCCGGAAGTATCAGGCTTCAGAACGATAATGTCCATGGATTTTTCTCCTTTGTTTGTGTAATAGGCAATAGGCTATTGCCTGTTGCCTATTGCCATTCTGAGTGCTTTTATAAAACGCCTGTTTTCTTCGGGAAGTCCTATAGTTACCCTTACCTCTTTCGCACCCGTGGGCCTGACTATGACGCCCTGACGCAGCAGCGAGTTGTATAAAGTGCCCGAGTCGACAGGCAAGCGCAGGTAAATAAAGTTTGCTTCAGTCGGAACAAAGGACAGGTTGAGAGAAGAGAGTTCTCCGTATAGCAACCGCTTCCCTTCCTCATTAAGGCTTATGGACCTTTCAAGGTGCCCGGTGTCATCCAGGGCATGCCGCGCGGCTACTTGTGAAAGCGAGGTAGTATTAAACGGGAGTCTGATCCTGTTGAGTTCGGCAAGGAGCTCTTTTTTTGCAATACCGTAGCCTATTCTGAATCCTGCCAGCCCGTACGCTTTGGAGAAAGTCCTGAGTATGAGAATGTCTTTGTCGCTGTGCAGGTGCCTGAAGGTGTCCGGATATGCCGGGTCAGTGACATATTCATAGTATGCCTCATCAATGACTACCAGCACTCCCGCCGGCACCCTGTTCATGAACGCTTCGAACTCTTCCCTTCTGTTGATGGTGCCGGTAGGGTTGTTGGGGTTTGCGATGAATACTATTTTTGTTTTTCCGGTAATGGCATCCGCCATTTTTGCGAGTTCATGGCGGAAATCTGCAAGCGGCACCTGAATGGAAATCCCGTTTGCAGACTGTACAGACATGGAGTAGACAACAAACGAAGGCGCTGCCATGACCGCCTCATCTCCGTATCCCATAAATGTCCTCACTGCGATGTCGATCAATTCGTTCGAGCCGTTGCCGAGTATTATCTCATCAGAGCTGATGGCCACTCCCCGCGAAGATAACTTTTCTGACAGGGCGTTTTTAAGATAATAGCCGTTGCCGTCGGGGTAGCGGTGCAGTTCCCCGCCGGTCTTCAGGTATTCTCTGACGGCATCCAGTGCTTTTGGAGACGGACCGAGGGGGTTTTCATTGGATGCGAGTTTGATACACTCCTTAAGGCCAAGCTCGCGCTCAAGCTCTTCCATGGGTTTGCCCGGGACATAGGGTTTGATGAGTGAGACATAGTCACACGGCTTTATCATTAATTATCCTTTTCCCCATACTCTCATCTGCGGGATAAGACCCTAAATGCTTCAGGTAAAGAGACTTCTCCCGCACGTCGTCCAGTGCTTTTTTGACTTTTTTATCTTCTATGTGTCCTTCCATATCGACAAAGAAAATATATTCCCAGGCCTTTCTTTTCGATGGCCGGGATTCGATCTTCGTGAGGTTTAATCCTGCGTCTCTGAAAGGAAGGAGCAATTCAAACAGGGCACCTGGTTTGTCTTTTACCGAGCACAAAATCGAAGTCTTGTCCCTGCCGGTCCTTGACGGAAAAGTTTTTGCTATTATCAGAAAGCGCGTAAAATTGTCTTTTCTGTCTTCTATATGCTTTTCAATGAACCTGAGGTCATACAGCCCGGCAGCCATTTCACTTGCAATTGCGGCAGCATCAGGGTTTTTAGAGGCTATCTCTGCGGCCTTTGCGGTGCTGGTGACCTCGAAGTGGGGGACATTGGGCATATTTGCGGCAAGCCACATCTTGCATTGCGCGAAGGGCTGCGGGTGGGAGAATATCCTTTTTACCTTTTTTCTATCACCGCTTTTAGATAAGATATTTTGCGATACTTCCAGAAGCGCCTCCGCTGTTATCTTTAAGTCACAATCCATAAACATATCAAGAGTGGAACTGACAATGCCCTCATTGGAATTCTCAATGGGCACGAGGCCATAATTTACTTTGCCGCTTTCCACTTCATCGAAGACCCCTTTTATGCCTATTACCGGTAAATAATGTGCGGAGTGCCCGAAGTGCCTGAGAGCGGCAAGGTGTGCAAATGTGCCCTCGGGACCGAAATAGGCCACTTTCAGCGGTTCCTCAAGTGACAGCGAGGCCGAGATAATTTCTTTAAAAATGACTTTTAATGCATCATTCGGGAAAGGCCCGGTATTCAATGCGGCAACGCGTTTTATTATTTCAGTTTCGCGTTCGGGGGAGTGGAATTTCTGGTTGGCCTCTCTTTTTATTGTTGCTATCCCGACGGCGAGGTTTGCCCTTCTGTTCAATAGTTCCACTATCCCGGAATCGATAGCATCTATTTCCAGCCGCTTCTTCTCAATGCCTGGAGTTTTATTTTTTCGCACAGCCATAGTCTATAATAGTACAGGAATATTCTCCGTTTTTTCAATAAACAAAGAGCAGGTAACCAAAGGCAATAGGTTATAGGCAATGGGTCGTTGTATAGCCTATTGCCTGCTTTTTGGTTACAGCCTGTGGAGTCTTATTATATTCGTCTTCCCCAGGAAGGGTGAACTTGCAACAAAAACGATATTGTCTCCCTTTTTTACGAGGCCGTCTTTGACCAATGATCTTTCTATATCGGCCATGCAATCGGTGTCCAGTATCTTATTGTTTCCGCGCTTGATCATTCTCCCTGTGACGCCCCAGTAAAGAGGCATTCGCCCCAATACCTTTGCATCGGGTGTAAATGCGATGACAGGGACGTTCGGCTTGATCTTGGCCAAAAGTCTGGCGGTAAACCCCTTGTTGGTGAAGACAACGATGGCCTTTGCCCCGATATCGCGTGCTGCATTGCAGGCCCCGTCTGAAACGGCCTCCGGGAACTGGTCTCCGGGCTGATAGGGAGACTGGATCTTGTGGAAAAAGTGTTCTTCGGTATAGCTGATTATGGTATCCATCATTTTTAATGCTTCAATGGGATAGTTCCCTGACGCAGTTTCAGCCGACAGCATGAGCGCATCGGTACCGTCGAGCACTGCGTTGGCCACATCGGAAGCCTCTGCCCTTGTCGGACGCGTATGCTGCGTCATTGACTCAAGCATCTGCGTGGCCGTGATCACCAGCTTGCCCCTTTTGTTTGCAAGGTCGATAAGCATCTTCTGGATCATCGGTACCTTTTCAGCGGGCATCTCAACGCCGAGATCGCCTCTTGCCACCATGATCCCGTCTACAATATCAATGATCCCGTTTATGTTATTTATGGCCTCGGGCTTTTCGATTTTGGCAATAAGGGGGGGGAGAGTTATGCCTTTTCTTTTTGCCCACTTCAAAACAAGTTCGATATCGTCCGGTGTTCTTACAAAAGAAATAGCCACATAATCTACGCCCGCAGCCAATCCGAATTGAAGGTCTTTCAGGTCTTTTTCGGTAAAGGCGCGCAGTGAGGTTTTTGATGCCGGAAGGTTGACGCCCTTGTTTGATTTCAGCAGTCCCCCTTCCACGACCTTAGCCCTGAGCTCCTTTGCTGACTTGTCCTGCACGCAAAGCTTGATCAGGCCGTCGTCGAGGACCACCATCTCTCCTACCTTAATGTCCTTAAGCAGTGCAGGGTATGATATGAATAATTTTTGAGGGGTGCTTATGTCTTTGCCTGGAAAGATGGAGACCTCCTGGCATGTCTTGAGGAGTATCCCGCCGCCTTCGACATTGCCTACCCGTATTTTTATCCCCTGGAGGTCTTGCAGTATGGCAACCCCTTTTTTCTGTCTTAGCGCTTCCCTGCGCACAATGGATATGACATCGCCGTGCGTTTTATGGTCGCCGTGCGAGAAGTTTAACCGTGCTACATCCATGCCGTTCATTATGAGGGAACGAATCATTTTGTGCGTGTTTGTTGCGGGCCCGATAGTGCAAACAATTTTTGCTTTTCTCATAAACACTCCATTTTCAGCAGCGTGCATTGTTAAATATTAAGGGCTCGCGAATAAATAACTTGCACATTGATGCATCTCGGATTTAGGCCATCTTTGCCCGATCCTCAGTCGCAAAATCCTCAACGTAGCTATGCTACGCCTGCGGTTTTGCTCAATCGGATCAGCCAAATCTGACCCAAATCCGAGCGCCTGAATGCACAAGTTATTTATTCGCAAGCCCTAACCACTTTTTTCCGACTGATGCTATGCTTCAGACGATGCCCCCCATTTGTCGGGTAGTCAGATCGATAATGGGCGCCTATACTTTCTTTTCTTCTTAATGCAGCTCCTGCGGTGATGAAGGCAACGGTAAGCATGTTTTTCAGTTCGATATCTCTCCTTGAAGTAAAGTCCATATCGAGAATAAATCTCCATTCGGAAAGACGCTCCAGTGCTTCTACGAGCGAAGCTTTGCTCCTTATGATCCCCGCATCCCGCCACATAATTTCCTTCAGAAGGTCTCGTATTTTGTCTGAGTCCGGGAACGTGTCTTCCCGTGGACCATGAAGCTTCCGGCACCCCCCGTACCAGGAGTCAGGCGCAGCAGTCCATTCCTTCGGCCTCCTGCCGGCAACCGCGCGCTGCCGAGCTGCGGCCCTGCCCGCCCTGTAACCGTATACGAGTCCCTCAAGAAGGCTGTTGCTCGCAAGCCGGTTGGCGCCGTGAACACCGGTGCAGGAGACTTCACCAGCCGCATACAGCCCCCGTACCGACGTGCAGCCGTTGTTGTCCGTCCTTACCCCGCCCATGAAGTAGTGCGCGGCCGGGGAGACCGGGACCAAGTCGCTGGTTATGTCCACCGCGTACTGAAGGCAGGTGGAATAAATCCTCGGGAAGCGGTTTTTTATGAATGTGGCGTCCAGGTGCCTCAGATCAAGGTATACGTGGTCTGTTCCGGCAGCGGTCATCTCGGATATGATCGCTCTTGATACCACGTCCCGTGGAGCAAGCTCCGCATCGGGATGGTAACGCTTCATGAACTGTTCTCCAGTTTTGTTTTTTAAAAGCGCCCCTTCACCACGCATGGCCTCGCTGAGCAGAAATTGGGGGGCGGAAGGTATAAAAAGCGCGGTGGGATGAAACTGAACAAATTCCATGTCTTGCAGTATGGCGCCTGCCCGGTACGCAATGGCCATGCCGTCGCCGGTTGCCACAGCAGGGTTTGTTGTCCTCGAAAATATCTGTCCGGCCCCTCCGGTGGCAAGCACGGTCGATTTGGCATTTATGTAGTAGCTGTCAGTCGCGCTTATGGCACATCCGCCTTTGCACGTTCCACTCTCAATAATGAGGTCAACGGCGGTGCTGAAGGGAAGCCTTTCAATATTTTTTTCAGACCTGGCTTTGCTGATAAGCACCCTTTCCAGTTCCTTGCCTGTTGAATCCCCATGGGAGTGCAGGATTCTCCGGCGGGAATGGGCGGCCTCCATGGTGAAAGCAAGTTTTGTCCCCTCGCGGTCAAATTCAGCGCCCCACTCGATGAGTTCGGATATCCTTCTGGGACCCTCCTCGACAAGCACGCGCACCGCAGCTTCTTTGCAGAGACCGGCGCCTGCTTTCATGGTATCTTCAAAGTGAATGCCCACTTCATCCTCATCGCTCAGTGCGACTGCAACGCCGCCCTGAGCATATTCAGTACTGCTCTCGGTGGGGACATCTTTCGTCACGATAAGTACGTTACCGTGTGAGGCAAGTTCTATGGCCGACCTGAGACCCGCAACACCGCTGCCGATGACAAGGAAGTCAGTCGTTATATTTTGCATAGTATATGGTCCGGCTTTTCAGTCAATTTCATGTTGACACTGTTCATGTGCCTGAATTTTACCATATTGTATTGACTCCTGCGTGTCTGATTCAATAAAATTTATAAACGTTTAAATTTTTATCAGGGAGGATGGGTTAATGGGCGGTGATGAGAAAGATGCGCTCGTGGAATCGTTGGCGGATTACAAGGGGAAGGTCAGCCCTGTAGTCAAGGCCACGCTTACATGGGACAAGGACCTTATATTTGTGGGAAGGACGAATGAAGGATACGAGATAGAGTTTGATGCCAACGTCCAGTGGGGCTGTAAACCCACCGACGCATTGCTCCTCAGCCTTGCCGGATGCATGGGGATTGACGTGGTAATGTTTCTGAAAAAGATGCGAATGGAGATAGCCGAATTTAAAATAACTACTGTCGGCGAGAGGAACCCGACTCCACCGCAATACTTCAAGGCAATTGAAATGACTCTGCATATATCCGGAAAGCACCTCGACCCCAAAAAGGTCGACAGGGCGGTGTCCCTGTCTCATGAGAAGTATTGCTCTGTATATAACTCACTCAGAAAAGACATGGACGTTAAGGTGAGGTATATTCTTGAGGACAAAGAGCCTGCAGCAGAGACTGCTGAATGAGGTGAGCGATGCGCAGTAGGTGGCAGGCATGTCATTGACAGTTGGGATCATTGTTTCAACGCCGGGCGAAGCGGATCTGCTGCTCGGGAATCTTGATGCAAAAAGGACACTGACGCATCAGAATAAATCTTTCTTTTCAGGTGTCATCAATGCAAATGCGCGAGTTGTTATCTGTATATGCGGCGTGGGCAAGACCAATGCAGCCCATGGGACGACCCTTCTTATTGAGCGGTGCGGGACCGGCCATGTCTACAGCATAGGGGTTGCCGGAGCGTATCCGGGTTCCGGCTTGAACATCGGCGACGTGGCTGTTGCAGAGAATGAGTTTTATGGTGATGAAGGCATACTGACTGAAAGCGGCTTTCATACAATTGACGCGCTTGGGATGAGCCTTGTTTCAGTCAGCGGGAACGAATATTACAACAAATTCCCGCTTGTTGTGCCTGAAGCATTTAAAGACAGCAAGTCGAAGGGCAATTTTGTCAGTGTTTCCACGTGTACCGGCACGCGGTCCAGGGCCATTGAGATGGAGATGAGGTTCAATGCGATCTGCGAAAACATGGAGGGCGCTGCCGTGGCCCATATCTGTGCCCTGAACAACATCCCCGTCACCGAGATCAGGGGTATCAGCAATATTATCGGTACACGTGAGGCTGTTCCGCTGGAAACCGCCGCTATCCGCGCTGCTGCCGAAAACGTCCAGAAAATGCTGATGGGGAAACTTACGGCTTTCTAATATCTCCGGACTTTTTATTCACAATTCAGATCACTTGAATTCACCGATTTCCGAGGTCAGGCCTGGTCCTCTTTTTCGGTGAACATGCCTACAAAAGATTTTAATAGTTCTTGTGTGTCCTGGCCGAGATCGAAGAACTCTGAACCCAACAGATAATTGCTTTTCCATATTTTGTGGCCTCGCACTAAACAATCAATTTCAAGGCTTTTATCCAGTATCATAAAGGTCAGGAAATAATTACTGTTTACCTCTGTCTCATTAAATTTTGAAGCAGCTACTTCCAATAAACAACCTGTTTCGCTTATATCAACAATTCTTGCATCATCAGTAATAAATTCCTTTTCACCTTTCTGTTTCATTAATTTGGCCTGAATATTAGTTTTGACCCTCTTCGTTTTTCTGAACGGCATGCTTTTTACCTCTTCGGGGTACTTTAAAAAAATCAGAGGGAGGGGATATTGTTGTTTGACTAACATAGCCGTCTGAAAACCAAATGCACTTCCTTCTTTTAGAAATCTGATAATGCAATCATCATTGGAACTCAGGTCCAAACTTCTTAATTGGGGACTCGTTGCAAGAACAAATGCTCCCTGGACCCATCCAGCCAAAAACATATCAATACGGTTGTAACTTTTGTTGACCTCAAGTGACAGCTTTAACCCTACATGAAAATTATCCTCTGTCATGTTTAGCTTTCCTGTGTAATATAATTTCTATAGCCTCCTAATTATTGCATAATCAATTCTGTAAAATAAACATTTTTTACTGCGCCTTCTTTGTTCAATATCTGGTTCATTGTAAGGAGTATTTCGTCTTTAAACTGCATTTTCCCTTCCGGACTGAGAAACTCATCTGCTGATTTGGACGAAATGAGAGCAATAATTGCATCTCTCAATGGAGCTTGTTTTGCTTTAGCCGGTTCCATAAAAGAGGCATTTGCAAGCTCAAGAGCTATCGATACTTTCAAGAATTTCGAATCTCCATGATTTGCAAGGTTTAAAATGAAAGGGTCCATGAGAAAGTTTGCATTTTTAGATTCTTCACTGGCGCTTGTCGCTTTTGAACATGCATTTGCACCGATAAGGAGAATTAAAATGAAAAGCAAATATATATGCTTTCCCGCTCCCCCAAAAGATTTATTACATAACATTGGTCCTCCCTTGTGCACTGCCGCGGCTGAATGAATTGTACTCTTATTGAGTTAGACTTAATGTAGATAAGCAAGGGATATGCCAGACGATACGATGTCTTATCTTGTTGATTTATTGTGATTTCTGAGGAAGGTAACAAAGCATGGATAGGGATTAATTCCAATGTCTATGGAAAAATTCCATAATTTTATTTAATATTGTAATCTTTTATTTTTGTCAGCAGGGTTTTATAGTCTATTTGCAGCATGAGCGCCGCCTTTGACTTATTGCCGCTTGTCAGATGCAGCGCCTCTTTTATGGCCTTTTTCTCGACAGCAATAACAGCTCCCCTGAGGGGAAAGAGGGCATGGTTTTCTTCACGGTTTTCGCCATCCCTGACCAGCAACCTGACATCCCTTTGTTTGATAACGCCGTCTTCCGTTAGGAGTACGGCCCGTCTGATGACATTTTTCAGCTCCCGTATATTGCCGGGCCATTGATACCCGGATAAGCAGGCCATGGCAGCGTCGTCGAAATCCTTTATCTGCTTCCTGGTTTCCGTTGCAGCATCTATAAGGAATTTACGGGCGAGGAAGGGAATGTCCTCCACGTGTTCCCTCAAAGGCGGCATGGTGATAATGAATTCGCCGAGCCGGTAAAAGAGGTCTTCCCTGAACTCTTTGTTACTGACGCACTTTTTCATGTCCTTATTGGTAGAAGCAATGATGCGCACATTAATATCAACCGGCCTCGTGCTGCCGAGCGGGAATATTTTTTTTTCTTCGACAACGCTGAGGAATTTGGTCTGAACGTACGGCGTCATATTCTGAAGTTCGTCGATGAAGAGAGTCCCTCCGCGGGCAGCCTCGAAATAGCCTTTTTTCTTCCTGTCGGCGCCGGTGAAGGCGCCTTTTTCATGGCCGAAAAGTTCACTTTCAACGAGGCTTTCGGGTATTACGCTGATATCGACTTTCAGGAACTCCTTTCCGGCCCTTCCGCTCAAGTTATGGATTATGTTGGCGAGAAATGACTTTCCGGTCCCTGTTTCACCCTGAAGGATTATAGAAAAGTCGCTGCCAGACACCTGTTTTACCTGGGCTATTACTCCTTTCATTACACTGCTTCTTCCCATCAGCCATTCAAAAGAAGACTCCAATGTCGAGTCAAGATTCCTTATCTTTTTTTCAAGTTCGGCCTTTTCGATTGCCCGGTTAAGCGTTACAATGAGCTTGCTTACCTGCGGCGGCTTTTCAACGAAATCATAAGCGCCAAGCTTGATAGCCTGTACGGCCGTCGGTATATCGCCATATGCAGTAATAATGATGACCGGCACATCATTATTACGTCCTTTCAGTTCCTTCAGGGTTTCAATGCCGTCCATCTCAGGCATCTTCAAATCAAGCAGAACTGCATCGATATCCTCTTTCATGCAGATATCAACTGCGTCCCTGCCGTTGCACGCCTCCATCACTGAAAAGCCGTGTTCCTTCAGCTTCACGGAAAGAGCGAATCTTACGATCTCTTCATCATCTGCTATCAGTATAGTTGCCATATCGGACACCGTGCCTGGATATTTCTGACCGCTTCTTCCACAATTTCCCTTACACTCGCGTGCTCATCATCAAGGGCCTCCAGCAGGAAGGGAAGAGCGTCCCTGTGGCTTATTATATCGAGCAGGTTCGCGGCATCGCCGCGCACCGTCGGACTTTTGTCCTGCAACAGTTTTGCTATTGAGGGAATAAGCCGTATTATCGGGCCGGGGGCGGCCGTATTGTTGTGCACCATTTCCTCGACCAATGCGGTTGCGCCCAACCGTACCCGCATCCTGTCATCCCCGATCATATCAATGACGAGCGGATAGAGAGATTCATCGCGCCTGAGCATGTCAATTATGTTTTCAAGGAACCCCTTTTCCATATAATCCAGCACCATTGCCTTCAGCTCATCATTATTTCCGGTCATGTTTTTGTTGTCCATTTGCCTATCGCCTGTCTTTAATTTATTGTCTTTTTCCCCATTGCCTATTGCCTATTGCCTGTTTTTCTTAATTATGCCAGTCGTATTTCCTCCGCTTGCGATGAAAAACATACTTTTCTGCGGATAACGCTGCAAGGCATCCCTGGGCAGCAGCCACGACTACCTGCCTGACTTCCGTGCAGGTGACGTCGCCGGCACTGAATACGCCCGGTACGACGGTCTCTTTCATGGTATTGGTAATTATGCATTCGTCTTCGGTCATCTCTACCGAGCCCTGGAGGTAGTCTATTACAGGCTTGCTTCCGTGGAGATACACAAATACGCCTGACAGTTCGAGCTCGCTTTCCCTCGCGTTTAAGTCTTTGAGCTTTATTCTCTCTACAAACTCGCCGCCCTCAATTGCTGTGACCGTCTGCCCGGTAATTACTTTCAGGTTCGGGATCGCGAGGTCGGGATCGTTGCCCGCCACTCTCAGTTTTTGTGATGGAGATACGAGATACACTGTTTTGGCAAAGCGCGTTAAAAGTCCCGCTTCCCTTACCGCTTCTTCAGAATCACCGATGACGCAGACGTCCTTCCCCCTGTAAAAGGCCGCGTCACAGATCGCGCAGTAACTTACACCCTTGCCAAGAAAATCCGCTTCCCCCCGGATGGACGCCTTCCTGCCCATGGAGCCGGTGGCGATTATAACGGTTTTGCCATGATAGGTCTTGTCCATCGTGAAGACTTCTTTTACTTCGCCGCCCAGATAGACACCTATAACCTGGGCTTCTATATATTCTGCGCCGAAAGCCAGGGCCTGTTTCCGGAACAGATCGAGCAGCTCTCTGCCGGAAACAGCCGACGACAGGCCCGGATAATTTTCTATCAGGCTTGTGTAAGCCAACGCGCCGGTGGCCGCCGATTTGTCCAGGACAACGGTCTTCATTTTTGCACGCGATGTATATTGCGCGGCGCTGAGACCGGCCGGCCCACCCCCGATTATAATTACGTCATACAGAGTATCAGTCATAAGGCCTCCTCGTAATAAACTTTATAGCGTAAAGCGTCAGGGCGAGGCGTAAGACGCCCGATTGAATATTATACCCTATCGTGCACCGTTAAAACGCACCATGCAAAAACAAACTGACCCACTACCCATACTTGCTATTTATGGTGTTTATTTATGTTAAAATACAGCGCGGAGGGATTTATCTGAGGGAAAGAGATTCGATAAGGAATTGCTTTATAATCCCCCCCCGTTCTTCTCCCTTATCAAGGTGGGAAGTAAAGGACCGGAGGGGAGACATATGAAGAAAATAGTGCTCGTGCTGGCCCTTGTGGCTTTTGTTTCAGCCGGTTGCGGGCGTAATCAGGACAGACTGCCCTTCAAGGCCTTGCCGCACAATGCGCCAAACCCAAACAATGAACAACACCTCGTTATAGGGCTTGTTCCAGAGCAAAATATATTCAGACAGATGGACAGGTATGAGCCCCTGGCCGGTTATATCTCAAAGGTCATGGGTATAAAGGTCGATCTTAAAGTCCTGCCCCAATATGGGAACCTGATAAAGAATTTCAATAGCGGAAAATTCGATGGCGCTTTCTTCGGCAGCTTTACATATGTACTGGCCCATGCGAAACTGGGCGTCGAGGTGCTTGCCAGACCTGAAAGCCTCGACGGCGTCTCTACCTATTACGGCATGATCTTTGTCAGGAAGGACAGCGGTATCAAAACATCTCAGGACATGCTGGGCAAACGGTTTGTTTTTGTTGATAAGGCCACGACAGCGGGTTATCTCCTGCCCCTTGTCTATTTCAGTCAGCATGGCATCAGGAATTACAAGATATTTATGAAGGAGACCTATTTTGCGGGCAACCATGAGGACGCTATTTATGATGTGCTCGAGAAAAGGGCTGACATTGGAGCGGCAAAAAACACTGTCTATGAGAGGTTGGCTCGCAGCGATGCAAGAATAAACGACGAATTACGCATTCTTGAGACCTCTCCAAGGGTGCCTGAAAATGGCCTTGCGGTGAGGCGCGACCTCAATCCTGAAATAAAGACCCGTCTGAAGGAGACACTCCTGAACATGCATACTACCCCCGAAGGCAGGACTATTCTCAGGCTTTTAGGGGCGCTCCGGTTTATTGAGACAAAAGATGATGATTACCTGCCTGTGTTAAAATACGTGGAGACCATTCATCTTAAGCTTTCAGCCTATGATTATATGAACGACTAATGAAGAAAAAAATCATAATAATTTCGAGCGTTTTTTCTGCTGTTTTTTTCCTCAGCGGCATCTATGTAATTATCACCATTGCAAGCGCAACCTCTACCCTGGATAACCTGATAAAGCTCCATCAGGTTGAAATTCTGAGGGAGCACCTGCTGATAGAAATTAAGAAGGTACAGGCCGACCTGAGCCTGAAGAACACGCGGCACGCCCGCGGAATCGATACCATCGTGACCGATGTGAGGGACATGGAGCATGTGGCTTCAGTATGTACTATGTGCCATCATTCACCGGATATTTTGCAGCGGCTCAAAGAGATGCAGGACAAGGTCAACCGGTACCAGGAAGCAATGAGCAAAGTGATTACTCTCAGCGCCAATGAGCAAAGACTACAGGAAGAAGAGGACGACGCCTTCAATATAGGGGAGGATTTGCTCAACACAGTAAACGGCATGATAGCGCTCACCAGTGCCAAGCTTGAGGAAAAGACAACGGCGAACCTCTGGAAAATAAAGAGCACCAAGCTCATACTCTATTTGCTTGTAGGGACAGGGCCGTTTGTAGTGATAGGGTTTGCCTTTGTTCTTGTGCAGAGTTTAACGAAGCCGGTCAATACTCTTTTGGAGGCGACACGGAGGATCAAGGAGGGCGCTCTGGACTATAAGATAGGGGGATTGAGGCATGAATTCGGTGAAGTGGCGGAGTCATTCAACGACATGGCCCATTCGCTTAAAGAGCATATGCAGAGGATAGAGGAGAGCGAAAAACGTTACCGGATGCTGTTTGAGAGCGCTGCCGATGCTATTTTCATACTGGAGGCCGAAGGCCCCGATGCCGGTAAAATAGTGGCTGCAAACAGGGCGTCGGCGGAAATGCATGGATACACTGTTGATGAACTGCTCAGGCTTAATATTAGAGATTTGGACACCCCTGCCGCTGGCAAAGAGGTTGCAGGCCGAATAGGCAGGATACTCAAGGGGGAGTGGATCAAGGCCGAGATTGACCATGTTAGAAAGGATGGAACGATTTTCCCGGTTGAAATAAGCGCCGGGTTACTGGACCTGTCGAACCATAAAAAATACATTCTTGCCTTTGACAGGAACATTTCCGAGAGAAAACAGTCTGAGAGGATGCTGCAGCGTACGGAGCAGATGAAGATGTGCGGAGAACTTGCCGCAGGGCTTGCCCATGAGATCAAGAACCCTCTTGCAGGCATTAAGGCCTCAATGGAATTGCTTTTTAAGGATTTAAACGTGGGCGAGACAGACAGAACAATCCTGTTGAAGGCTATTGAGGACACTATACGCATCGAGTCGTTCATGAAGGAAATGCTTAATTTTGCGAGGCCGCCCGCTCCGCAATTCACGATGGTGGATGTGAATGCCATTATTGATTCGACTGTTGCCTTCTCACTAAGACACCCATCCTTCTCCAGCGACGGGAAAGCGGTCACGATTAAAAAGAACCTCTTTGAGCAGATGCCGAAGACTATGGCTGATCCCCTCAAATTGCAACAGGTTTTTCTGAACCTTCTGCTCAATGCGGCTGATGCCATGCCTGAAGGAGGCACGATCACACTGCAAACTGTTTATGAAGGGCCGTCCAATACGATCTGGATAACTGTTTCCGATACAGGCAAGGGTTTCGCCGATACTGTGCTGACTAAAATTTTCGAACCCTTTTTTACGACTAAGCCCAAGGGCACAGGTTTGGGGCTGGCAATTGTCAAAAGACTTGTCGAACAGCATGGAGGGAGCGTTGCGGTAGAAAGCTGTCCCGGAAAAGGCACCTCTATTATCATGAGCCTCCCGGTAAGGGAAACCGGGGAGGAAAAAACTGCATGAAGAAGAAAAGGATATTTATCATAGATGACGATGAACTTATAAGGATGGTACTTACAAGGGCACTTGAGGAAGACGGCTATGAGGTGCAGACGGAATCATCGACGGAAGACATTGTCAATAAGATCAGGTCGTGGTTCCCTGATGTGGTATTGCTTGATGTGAATTTGCCGGGACGGAACGGCATCGATATACTAAAGGACCTGAAGAGCAAGGGAACGGGCGCCCAGGTTGTCATGCTCACCGCCGACGATACGGCCGAGACAGCTGTCAAGGCAATGAAGTTGGGCGCGGCCGACTATTTTACCAAACCTTTTAATATTGAAGAAGTCAAGATAATCATACAGAAGCTCTTTGAAAAGATACAGCTTGAGCATGAAGTCGAGCAGCTGCGAAGGGTCAGTTCCGAGATGCTCGAAAAGGACATGATCGGCGAGTCGGCAGCCGTTAAAGACCTTAAAGAAAAAATCGGGAAGATAGCGAAGGCGCATGTCTCGAGCATCCTTATTACAGGGGAGAACGGCTCCGGCAAGGAAGTAGTGGCGCGCTACATACACCGAAAGATGTTCGGTGACGGGGCCGCAGCGATAAGGGAGCCTTTTATAGGCGTCAATTGCGCTGCATTGCCCGAGAGCATACTTGAGAGCGAACTCTTCGGCTATGAGAAGGGTGCTTTTACTGATGCCAAAACCGACCGTAAGGGTGTGTTTGAGCTGGCAAACGGAGGCACTATTCTGCTGGATGAGATAGGGGAAATGAAGCCGAGTCTCCAAAGCAAGCTGTTAAGGGTACTCGAGGAACGGACGATACGGCGCATCGGCGGCAGGGAGGACATGCCTATAGATGTGACCGTGCTTGCCACGACGAACAAAAACATTTCCGAGGCGGTCAAAAACGGCGAGTTCAGGACGGACCTTTTTTTCAGGGTGAGCACTTTTTATCTGCACATGCCTCCGCTGCGTGAGCGCAGGGATGATGTGCCGTTACTCGCCAGATATTTCCTGTCTCATTTTGTCTCCAGGTACAATAATAAGATGATCAAGGATTTCTCTCCCGAAGCGCTTGCTCTTATGTCGGCATATGACTGGCCGGGAAATGTGCGGGAGATCAAGAACCTTGTTGAGAGGCTTGTCGTGCTTGAGAATGTGGAGAAAATACTGCCGGTCCACTTGCCGGACTGGCTGACCGGCAAACCGTCTTCCCTGAACGACGTTTCAGTCAAGGGGTTTGTTCTCCCCGAAGAAGGGATATCGCTCGATGATTTTGAAAAAGGCCTGCTTGTTCAGGCACTGGATAAGACCGGCCACAATAAAACGCTTGCAGCAAAACTGCTCAGGATGAGCTATGACTCTTTCAGATATCAGATAAAGAAATTCGGGCTGGAATAATCATACCGGTTTTTATATTAGGACAAACAGCCTATGCTTTTTTGCTGTTTTTTTGATATACTTTCTGTTAGGTGTGTTTACGGCCATTGTTAGTTTTAGGTAAGTGGCGGTATGCCACGGCAAACCTGGGAGGTCTTCTTTTTTGCGCAAACGTATCAACAATATGAGTCGGCTCATTCTTGTCGTCTTGTCCGCAGCAGTTGTCGTTTCTTCATCGGGACCTCCATATGCACAGGAGACGATAAACCAGCAACCGGCGATACCGGCTCCAAGCGCCCGGCCGGCAAGTGAAAAAAAAGCTAATGTCAGTTTCAATTTCGATGATGCCGATATATTCGAAGTCATACAAACTGTTTTTGGCGATATCCTCAAGGTGAACTATATGGTCGACCCTAAGGTCAAGGGGAGGGTCAATTTCAGAACAGTCACTCCGGTCTCAAAAGATGAAGTCCTGCCGCTTATGGGGGTACTGCTGAGAATGAACGACGCCGGGTTCGTCAATGATAACGGGCTCTACAGGATTCTTCCCTCCAATGAAATACCCGGCACGACGCCTCAAGTTTTTGTTTATCCTCTGCAAAACACAAAGGCAAAACATATAGCATCACTTCTGCAGTCAATATTCACAGGGGCTGCTGCACCATCAGCGCCCGGCAGGTTTATACCCGAGGCTCCGCCTGCGGGTCCTGGCGCTGCTCCTGCGCCTTCGGCCACAGCGCCTAAAACAGGGGGTACAGGTTTTTCCGCTGGGACCGGTGGTTTGGTATCTAAAGAGACCAAAGTTTACGCCGATGAGATTACCAACTCGCTGGTCGTCCTGGCGTCGCCCGATGATTATAAATTTATTGAAGAAACTATTAAAAAACTCGACACGCCTCCACGCCAGGTCATGATAGAAGTGCTTATAGCGGAAGTGACACTCACAAAGGAATTTCAATTCGGCCTGGAATGGGTCTTGTCAAACAGTTTAAAGATCCAGGCCAAACCTTTTAAAAGACCTATTGACCTTAACGGGCAGACAGGACAAAACTCAAATTTGCTGAATGCCACTCCTTTGGCGTCGGGATATTCAGGCTTCTCGTATGCAGCTACCGACGTTGCGGGAAATGTGAAGGCACTGCTTAATACCCTTGCTTCTAATGATCTCGTCACCGTGCTTGCCTCTCCCCATATTATTGCAGCCGATAACCTTGAGGCAAAGATACAGATCGGCAATCAGGTCCCCATCGCCACCTCGCAGATGACGAATGTGGCCTCAAGCACCACCAACGGCAGCATATTGTCGACTATCCAGTATCAGGACGTCGGCACTATACTGAAAGTAAAGCCACAGATCAACGAGAGCGGAGTTGTTGCCCTGGAAGTATCGCAAGAGGTGTCTGATTACTCTTCGCAGACTGTGCTGGGCACGCAACAGTTTATCTTTACAAAGCGCGCGGCGGAAACAAACGTTGTGGCGAATGACGGCCAGACCATTGTAATCGGAGGCCTTATACAGGATAATAGGGCAAAAAACAGATCAGGCATACCGTTTCTCAGCAGTATTCCTGTATTGGGATACCTCTTTGGATCAAATGATAACACAAGTACAAAAACTGAGATCATTGTCCTGCTTACGCCGCACGTTATCAGGAACCAGCAGGAGGCGGGCAGGGTGACAACGGATTACCTTAACAGGCTTAAAGGCGACACTAAAGATATGAAGCTCAATGAGTTTGTTAATACCGAAGGGCAAAACACGCATGATGTTGGTGATACCGGCAGCAAAGAGCCTTCCAAAAGCGCACCGTAATATACCGCCGTGGTGATTAACGTCGTCGCATCTCGCCGCGGCTGCCGGCTTCCGGAAGAGGCGGAATTCCTGCCGGGTTCCTATTCTTGGATTTAATATCGAGATTTACCGTCATGACTTCATCTCCCCTTACCAAAACAATCTTGTCAGGCTCGATGCTCTTAAGCACAAAACCGCTCAAAGCATCTCCTATTTTAAGCACTCTCAGCCGCTTGCCCCTTCCCGGAGTTGTGAGGGGGGCTTTCTTGTCCTCAACGTAGGCGAGGCTCAAATCATCGGTTATCAATGTGCCGTAAAGCACCAGTTCCGGCTTCGGAGGAGGCGGAGGGGCCGGTGGTTTCTCGACAGGGATTTTCCTTTCGGGATGAAAAAGATTCTGGTTTGCGATAATTGCGAAGTCAAGCGGCGAAGCAGCAGGTCCGCTCCCGGCTTTCTGTGCCTCTGCCGGCGCCGCAGCCGGCGCCGCCTTTATCGCTGGAAGAGTAATCTTCGGCTCCTTATTGACCAGAGGAAGAACAATATAGTGCGCTGTAGCAACTGCAGCTGCCGCTATTAGTAAATTGAGCAGGTTTATGCTCTTTAAAAAATAGCCCATGGTCATTTCCCCCTGGTGAGCGCTGATACATCCAGCTTCACCATTAGATCTTTAGGGTCTTTAAAAGACTTGCTCCGCGCATCGAGCTCTTTTACGACAAGATATGGAGTTTGCGTCTCGATGTTATAGAGGATATCCGCCAGAGCCCTGATATCGGGAACCGACATATCCATGCTTACAGTGACCACCATGAATTTGCCGAGTGTCTCGGGCTTTACTATCCGCTCACTCGATATAATCCCGCCCCGGGCGGTTATCATTCCTTTTACAGACTCCTGCAGTGCCGCCGCCGCGATTGAGGGCGTCTTTCCTTCTACAATCCTGGAGTCTTGCATTTTTGCTATTTCTTTTAAAGCGGCCAGCTGTTTCTCCAACTCCGGTTTCCCCGCAAAAAGGGCCATATATTGGGCAAGCGTTTTTGTCCTTGCCGCCTCGTTCTCTTTTACGGAGGCCAATTCCGCCTTCACTTCCATGTAGCCGTACCGGTACGCAACAAGAATAAAGAGTATGGACATCAATGGTATGGAGAAAACCAGCAGTTTACTTTTTCTCATTATTGCGCGGCGCTCCTTTTTCCTCTTTGCTTCCCCTGATTTCCATTCTTACGTTAAAGTGGTCTGCACCCAGACGAACATCTCTGAAGGTGGGAGAGGAGAATTCAGCTTTCCTGAAATATTTTGACGACTCAAGCTTGGACAGGATTCCAGAGGCGGAACTTGAATTGCCCTCGATCTCGACTGTTGATTGAGTAATCCTGACTCTTGTCAGCCATACCGATGTTGGGAGAATAGTTGTAAGCTCCCTGAGAATAGTCAGCGTCATAGGTCCGTTTTCCTTGAAACCGCTGACTGTTTCAATCTCGCTGTTCAGGGCATCTATTTCCTTATTGAGCGTTTCCAAATCCTTCATGCCGCTTTTGCGGAGTCTTATCTGGCGCTCAATATCCCCGAGTCGTTTCTTTTCAACCTGTATAGGGGCTATAAGGTACACAATCCACAAGGCTATCAAGAGTGCCGAGAGCAGTATGGACAACCCTATCGGTATTTTTTCTTTCAGATGACGGCCCCTCGACATTAAATTAAACTTTTGCGGACCGGGCCGCAGCGATTCCATCACCCCGCCGAATGCCGTATAGGGAAGGTTTTTTTGACCTGGAGGGATGTTAAGCCCGGTATCAATCTCATCAAGCAGCGAAACAGGAAATGCAAGAGAGGTCCGGAGTCTTTCCTTTAAAGCGGTACGGCAGCCGGTGAGCAGGGCGAAGAGCTGCGGAGCAGTATTACTCTTTTTCGCGGCAGCTACAAGCGGCTTTATTTCAGCCGCAATAGTGTCAGCTCTTGAAGTATCGTCATCAGCAGAAAACCTTCCATTTGCGACCCCGCTTATGGAGCCGGCACGGAAGAGAGCGCCATTATATTCATCGCCATCGGTCCCGATAAAAAGGAAATCTTTCTTTTTGGCCAGGGAATGGCATAGCGCACCGAGGGACATGAGGTTTAAGGTGACCCTGTTTACAGTGAGGCCGGCCTCTCCAAGGGCCTCGCGGTAACCGTTGAGCATATCAGCTTTTGCCGCAGCAATAACTATCGTGATTTTTTCAGCAGTCTCGCCTGTGATGCTGAAGTCATAGAACGCCTCCTCGGGGCTGAAGGGGACGAGGCGGTCCAACTCATAGGCAATGACATCCGATAAGTTCTTTTTGACCGTTACCGGGAACTCCGCGATTTTAATGACAGCCCAGGCTTTAGGAATACTAAGAGTAATACCGGCGCCGGCAGCGCGGAACTCGTTAATAGCCAATAATACTGAAGAGGCCGCTTCTTTCGGCTGCGGGTAAGCACGATCTTCCGAAGGGTAATGCTTTGCCCCCTTGACCGACACGGATGATAAAAACCGGGTCCCGTATGCCACGGACACTCCGGACCTTTCAATAGCAACACAAAGCTCTTTTTTGTAGGTTATGCGCTCGTCGGCAAGGTTGAATGCAAGCACATTCCTTAGAGGGAGAATGACCTTGCGCAACGCCGCTGAGGTGTTAAAGGCAGCTGAGGTTATTTTCCTTATGGCATCCATTCTTTTTTATTGTACTTTGTATGCCGGGCTTTTGTAATACAGATATTTGAATTTGTTGGCGCTGTCCACGATGACCGTTGCCCTGACAGGATAGCCCGCTTTTTCATTTTCTTTGTATCCTGTCGCTTCTATGGTGAACACATTCCCCTCGCCCAAAGTAATGAAAGGGAGCATCGCCTGTATATTACCGGCAACGATCTCCCCGACATTCATTATGGGCTTGTCCTGCCTGGCCTGAATTATAGCATCAGCCATATCCGAAGACATTCCAGGTATAGTCATTATGACCTCTTTAGGAGCGTAGTTGAGATTAATCATTCCGCTATCGGAATTTACGGTAAGAAAATCAATGATGCCTTTTCGGTCCCCGTCTCCATAGAGTACCGCAGGAGTCACTCCCTTTACAAGCAGGAGTTCCTCAACAGTATCATAAGCTGCGCCTTTCACCTCATATGGAATCGGCAGCGACATATAATAGTCGTTGCCGGCTCCATGGAGCCGCGTTAAACCACTGGGGTTTTTCCAATCCATTAGGGAGTCCACAATCGTATCGGCTGCATCCTCCTTGATTCCGGCGTTTAAGAGCAGATTTTTTAATAATACCTCAGAGGACTTATTAATATCCAATTTTCCGGCCTCTCCCATTATCCTCACCCTATAAGACCCTTCACCGAGATGGTCGCTATATTCAGTACCGTCTGCTTTCCACACTGCAGACCCCTCAAGCGTTATCGGATTGGCCATATTTTGTTTGCGATAAAGGACCTCGATAATAGCACGCTCAATACCTGCCTCGGCCAGGAACTTCATTTCCGCTGTGTCCCTGAACCTGAGGGTTGCATGTGTTTCTGTCCGCGTCGAGAAAGAAAAAGAGAAGACCGTAACCATCAGAATGGCCAGGACCCACAAGACCACAAGTAAGGCCATGCCTTTTTGCGCGCTATGATATCTATCCATTATCTCCGCTGTCCCTTTGCCTTCCTGCCGGTATTCCCCCATGCTCTTCACCTGTTGCTTGTGACTATTGGTACCCCGTCCTTGGCGTACCGGTATTCCTCCCGGCGCCGGTGACCGCCAATCCGGCCCCAGCATATGACACTTTCACCGGAATAATCATCGAAATTTCTTTATCTCCAGTGACAAGATGCAGACGGATTTTCTCCGGCGACGTGTCTGTAGTGGCCCATTGTTCAATCCAGCTGCCTTTTTCTGCGGCAGGATCTTTATAGAAATAATCGAAATAAATACGGTCGAAGAACTCAAAGAGTTTTACCTCGCCTCTATTTGCCAGGCCCGTGCCTTTTTCTTCGGCAAACAGGTCCTGTTTGCCAAATTCGTCTGTCGCAACCCTATAGGACACGGTGACATATCCCCGCTGGTCTCCCCATAGGGAAAAATTGCTTGGAAATTGCATGGATTCCCCGTCCCCCTGAAAGACCGGGGCCGCATCGGCAAGGCCTTTTGGCGGGAGAAAAAGGGCCGACTGTATCTGGGCCTCAACGATATTCAGCGAGGCCCTGAATCTTTCGACTGACGCGATCCTCTTCTCTCCGGCATCTACAGACCGCAAACCAAGCCGCATGGCCGCGCCTACAATCAGAAGGATAACGGCGATCATAGTTATGGATATCATCAATTCAAGGAGCGTAAAGCCATCTTCCCTGTTTGCTGTGTGCATTTACAGTCCCACTTCCTTGTTCATTACTTTCTGGGTACTCAGGGTGACAAACCTGTCCCGTTCCCCTTTTCTCCAAGAGACGGAAAGTCTTATATCAAATAGCCTGACCTGCAGGTTTTCGGTCCTGTCCTTGAGCGCTTCTTTCACCGATATGTCTATCCGGTATCCATCATCGGTAGGCTCGCTCCAGTCCGCTTCGGCAAGCTTATCATCGTCCAGCAGTTCCCTCATCCTGGACTCTGCCTTTGCAACAGCAACGACGTAATCTTCCGAGCCCGATATACCGCGGAGGTCAGCGGAGAAGAGCTGTACGATGACCAGTAACGCAATGCCCAGCAGGGCGAGTGCAACAAGGATTTCAAGAAGCGTAAAGCCGTCCCTTGCGTCTCCAGGTATCTGTTTCATTTTATGACCACTGACCCCACAACCGGATCAAGCTCAATTCTAATTTCCTTTTTCAGGGTGCCCAGTATGATAGTCTCGCCCTGAATCCCCCCTGCCGGCTGAAATATCATATGATATGTCCCTTTGCGGCTTTCACCGGCGTAAGGGTCGAGCAGTTTTATGGTAATATCGGGATCGATGCTTTTATATCCGAGGCCTTCTATGCCGTATGTTTTTGCATCCAGGTTTATGGTCAAGGTCTGTCGGGCGCCGTCAATCTGTGAAAGAGCGCGGGCGCGCCGGATTGTTGCAGACAGCTCCCTGGCTGTAGCATTAAGCTTGTGTGACGGCAAGGTATTGGCAAAAAAAACCGCGGACAGCCCCAGCATGAGCGTAATGAGAAAAAGCACGACCATCATTTCGATGAGAGTAAACCCGTGCCTGTCCACGGAGTGCTGCCGGGCGCTCAATACTCTTCTTACAGGCGGACCTGGTTCCCCGATGGGGTCTGAGCAACGCGTAATCTGTGTCATCTGCCCGGAACACCCTGTTAAAAAGGAAGGTTCGTTATGCTGAATATCGCTGTCAGCATCGAAATCACTATAAATCCGATTACCAGCCCCATCACGAGGATCATGGCAGGCTCCATAAAACCGATAAGCCTTTTGATCGAGGTCTTCAGACTTTTCTCATATGCGGCCGCGACCTTCAGCAGCATCGTATCCATTTGCCCGGTTTCCTCCCCTACCTTGACCATTGAGAGGGCCAGCTGCGGGAACACCTGGACCGCGGCAAGCGGCCCTGCTATGCCCTTGCCTTCCCTGGCGCCTTTGGAGACCGAATCGATGGCAGAGGCTATGACCTGTTGCTTATTACGTCTTTTGAATTGGACATCGCCTGAAGCAATGGTACCCCGCTCTGCAGGAGTGTCCCCAGTGTCCTGAAAAAACGGGCGGTCTCAATTTTTGTGATGATGTCCTTCATAAGTCCAAGCTTCAGCGCATCGAATTTGTATCTGCCCTCAGCGGATTTAATATAAGTCTTAAATACAAGCCACGCCGCTGCCGCTGCTGCTGCGATAATCCACCAGTATGACCTTAATATATCACTGACATCCAGCAGAATCTGAGTAGAGAGGGGCAGGGCGGTACCGAGTTCCTTGAATATGGCGGTAAACTTGGGGAGTACATATGTGAGGAGAACTACGACCGATACCCCGCCGGTGATTACGAGTATGACAGGATAGATCATTGCGGAAACAATGCTGTCCTTTAATTCTTTGGAAGCTTCCAGAAATTCATTTAACTTCTCAAGGACCACATTTACCACGCCCCCTGCCTCGCCGGCCCGCACCATATTTATATAAAGTCGTCGGAAAGACTTCAGGGTGCTGCTGAAGGGCCTCAGAGAAAGAGCTGCCTTCGCGGAGCGCATTGACGACAGATTGCACGACCTGCTTCATCTCTCCGCTCTCGGTTATCTCAGCCAATATGCTCAGGCTCCTGTCAAGAGGAAGCCCTGCGCCGAGCAATGAGGAAAGTTCGGTGGTAAAGGTCACCAGATCGGCCCTGGCTGAGCGGAGCGAGAACCGTTTTTTTTTGTCCCCTGTCGGGGCTTTTACCTCTAAAGGAATAACGCCCGACGACTTGAGCCGCTCAATCGCTGCGGCTTCATCCATCGCTTCGATAAACCCCCCGCTCATTACGCCCTCACGGGAGGTGGCCCTGTAGGAGAAAATCGCCATCAGCCTTCCTGTGTCACCCTGAGCAGTTCGTTAAGAGTGGTCATGCCCGGCCTTTATCTTTTCGGTCCCGTCTTCAAGCAGCGTCTTCATGCCGTTGCGCCGCAGCCAGTTCCCGGATTTTGTTTGAATCAACGTCCTGCATGATAAGATTCCGCAAGTCATCATCCACCACGATCAGTTCAAATATTCCCACCCTGCCACGGTAGCCGGTAAAGGCGCATTGCTCACATCCCTTGCCTCTGTATGCGCCTGCGACATGGAGCGTATCGCGCTCCACCCGGGGTGATGCAGTATCAAGCTCTTTGCACGAGGGACATATGGCCCGCACAAGTCTCTGGGCGAGTATGCCGCGAATGGTGGAGGAAAGTAAAAAACTCTCCACGCCCATGTCGTGAAGCCTGGTGATTGCGCTGGGGGCATCATTGGTATGCAATGTTGAGAACACAAGGTGACCGGTGAGGGCGGCCTGGATCGCTATCTGAGCTGTTTCAAGGTCTCTTGTTTCTCCGATCATAATAACATCAGGGTCCTGCCGGACAATGTGCCGCAGCGTATTTGAAAAATTCAGGCCTATTTGCGGCTTGACCTGTATCTGGTTGATCCCTTTAAGTTGGTATTCCACCGGGTCCTCAACCGTAATGATCTTCTTGTCAGGAGAGTTTATTTTGTCCAGGGCGCCATAAAGTGTTGTGGTCTTGCCGCTCCCGGTCGGTCCGGTCACCAGTATGATGCCGTTAGGCTTGGTGATCAACTGCTCAAAAGCGTGAAGCGTTTCAGGGAAAAAACCGAGACGCTCAAGGTCGATGACAATGCTCTCTTTGTCAAGGATCCTCATCACCACGCTTTCACCGTAGAGGACCGGTATGGTGGATATGCGAAGATCTATCTCTTTTTCGGCGACTTTAAGCCGAATGCGGCCGTCCTGCGGCAATCTCCGCTCGGCAATATTAAGCTTTGCGGTGAGCTTTATTCTCGAAATAATGGCCGCCTGTAGCTTTTTTGGTATCGACTCTATATCATGCAGGATGCCATCGATACGGTACCTTACTTTCAGTTCATCTTCAAAAGGCTCTATGTGGATATCGCTCGCCCTGTTTTCAACAGCCCTTACGATCACCATGTTGACCAATTTGATTATAGGGGCCTCGGAGGCGAGGTCTTTCAGATGCCCGACGTCTTCCTCATCTTCCTTGAGGAACTCAAGTCCGCTCTTGTCTCCGATCTCCTCAATGAGCCTGTTTATGTTCTGCGATTCCTGCCCGTAAAATTTGGAAGAGTATTCTTCGAGCACATCGGGGTCAATACCATAGACTCTTATATCTGCGGATGTTGCTACCCTGAGCGCATCGACAGTTGAGCGGTCTTCGGGATTTGCCATTGCGACACTCAGAATATTATTCTTGAATTCGAGCAGCACTATTTTGTTTTCGCGGATAAAACGGGAGGGGATGCCGTTATAGACAAATGGTACCTTAGGCATGTCCTCCAGTTTTAAATAGGGTATCTCTTTAATCACGGCAGTGACCTTTAAGCTCCGAAAGTAATCAAACCTACTCCCAGCTTACAATATCCTTGTCTTCGCCCTCGCCGCCAGGCTGGCCGTCGCTGCCATAAGAAACAATATCGTATTCGCCATGATTGCCCGGGCAAGTATAAATATAGGGCTTTCCCCAGGGGTCGTTCGGCAACCCCTTTTTCAGATACGGCCCCTCCCATTTATCAATGCCGGAATTGGTCACCAGGGCAGCCAAGCCTTCTTGTGTGGTTGGGTATCGCCCAACATCCAGGCGGAACTGGTCGAGCGCCTGTCCAAACAGCTCAATCTGGGCTTTTGCAGCAGACTGTTTCCCCTTGCCCAGCTTTGGAAAAAGCTGGGGACCGACCAGTGCTGCCAAAAGCCCCAAAATCACAAGTACGACAAGCAATTCTACAAGCGTAAATCCCTTTTCATTTGATAAACGATGGTTACGGAACATGTTTATTTCTCCCCAAAAACTTTTTGCAGTTTAATGATTTATCCAAAAGATTGTGCGCATTGGATTTTTGTATTTTTGATTTGCGAAGTCGTGCGCATACCGTGGATAACTATTGCCCCTTAATTGTATCAGATAATGTTTTAAGGCTACCATTATGGGGGCATCCAAGTCAATGCGCTCACAACCTGCAGGTGTATAGCTGGATTTGGATGATTTGTTATATAATAGCTCTCTGGATTCCGGTAAATGCGAGGGTTTTTTTCCTGTTATAGTGTATCCGACAGGGCGCACTCGGGTAAGGGACTGGCCGGACAGGGGGACACATGGCAAAGCGGGACCTTGGAGAAAAGACTGTTCGCGAATTGCGGACAATGGCAAAGAGGGCAGGCATTGCCGTTAAGAGAGACTGGAAGAAAGAGGATTTGGTAAAAGTCCTTTCTTCAAAGAAGAAATCTGCGGCGAAACCCGCAAAGCCGACAAAAAAAGCAAAGCCGGGAAAGCCGGCAAAGAAGACCCCATCCAGGAAAACCGGAGATAAAAAGAGCAGCGCACATAAAGCGGCAGGGGACCGGGCAAGAAAAAAATCTGTAAAAAAGACACAAGCTGCAAAACAAAAAAGTGTGTCGCGTAAAATAACCCCGAAGAAAACGCCCCTGACCGGTTTCTCAACTGCAGCGGTGCAGCCTCCTCCCGAGTTGGTCCTGACTCCTTTGCCCGCTGAATACGGCAGGGACAAGATCTTGTCGATGCAGGTGACCCCCGGACGCATATATGTCTACTGGGAGGTCGCCGAAGAGAGTCTGGTGAAATACAAAGGGGGCCTTAATCTTAAGTTGCAGGATATGAAAGAAAATTGCTTTTTTTATGCGCCTGTATCCGGGAGAATAGGAGAATCTTTTGTCAATATAAACCCTGATAGCGATTATGCCGTCGAATTAGGCGTCATTGATTCCAGGGGTGAATTTGTGAATATCATACAGCAGGGACCAACGGCTGTTGCTGAGGTCCATCATGGGATGCCGGACGAAGGGCCTACTGGAGAGATACCGGCATGCGAACGGCCTGAGATTACCGGAACGGCACAAAAGGGGGAGCCGGCACTGCCCGAAGAGTTTTTCGAAATGCCTGAGCCGGTAAGCTCATATTGACGAAGCGAGGGTGGCGGAACTGGCAGACGCACCAGACTTAGGATCTGGCGGGGTAACCTGTAGGGGTTCAACTCCCCTCTCTCGCACCATTTTTGACGGCGTCGCAAAAAGTCTGAAAAAAATTTTCCCCGTCGTTATATTATAGAACTATGAAAGAGAGTAGTCTGGACATCTCTGTCCTGTACGTCGAAGACGAGTCGCAGACCCGTGATAAGATAGCCGGGATACTGAAACGGGAGATCAGATGCCTTTTCCTCGCGGAAAACGGTAAAGAGGGCCTCGCCCTCTTTGAACTTCACCATCCCGATATCGTGATAACGGATATCAAGATGCCGGTAATGGATGGACTTGAGATGGTGGAGAGGATAAAGGACATCAACAAGGATGTTCACGTTATCCTCACTACAGCCCATGGCGAAGCTGACTCCTTTATGGAATCCATCAAAGTCGGCGTAGACAGGTACCTGCTGAAACCGGTCGACGTGTCCACTCTGATCCGGACCCTCAGGGGAATGGCCCATGTTATCGGTATTGCACGGGAACTGAAAGAAAAGACCATCCTGCTGGAGGAATACAAAAGAGCGGTGGATGAGAGCAATATTGTCTGCAAGACCGATACTGAGGGAAGGATCACCTATGTAAACGACCAATTCTGCAAAGCATACGGCTACAACAGAAACGAGGTCCTCGGCAAAGCTTATAAAGTTATTATGCACCCGCATGTTAACGAGGGAATGTTACTGGAGCTGGAATCGACTATTGCATCCAGGAGGATATGGAAAGGCATTCTGGAGCACACGAAGAATGGCGTTCATAGTTATTTTGCGGACGTGACTATCGTCCCCATCCTGAGCGCGGATGGAAAGATAATGGAGTTTATCTATATAGGCCACGATGTGACGGAACTCGTCGATCGCACTGAACGGCTTAAACAGTTGTCCGCCACGGATATACTTACCCAGATTTACAACCGGATGGCCTTCAACGACTTCCTTGATGCGGAACTGCAAAGGGCCCAGCGGTACAAAACAGGTATGTCTCTCATCATGTTCGACATCGACCATTTCAAAAACGTCAACGACACCTATGGACACCTGGTGGGAGACGAGGTGCTGAAGGCCCTGGTCAAGGTGGTGCAGTTGAGTATCAGAAAGGTGGATATCCTGGCCCGGTGGGGTGGAGAGGAATTCATGATACTGGCGCCGGAAGCGGCACTGGAAGCGTCATACGGACTGGCCGAAAGACTGCTTAAGGAGATCGAGGCCCATACCTTCCCCACTGCAGAAAAGATTACCGTAAGCATGGGGGTCACGACTTACCGGGAAGGAGATGACGCGGATTCCATTATCAAGAGGGTGGACCATGCCCTTTACAGTGCCAAGGAGAACGGAAGGAACAGGATTGAAATCGGATAATCTTCAGGGACTGGCCAACGTGGCTGAAAAGTTTCTGGGGGACATTGTGGCTGCGGCCCTGAATGATTATGAGCCCAGGCAGCCCCAGGTGGACATGCTGCGGGCCTGCGCCGGGATGATTGAAAAGGGCGGCGCCCTTCTGGCAGAAGCCGGCACAGGCACAGGCAAAACATTCGCTTATCTTGTTCCGCTGCTTGCCTCAGGCGGCAGGGCTGTTATTTCTACCAGGACAATCAATCTCCAGGAGCAGATTGTATCAAAAGACCTGCGGTTCCTTTCCGGCTTGAGACCGTTTGACTACGCTATCGCAAAAGGCCGGAGCAATTATCTTTGCCTGAGGAGGCTTGATTCATTCAGGGCTTCGGATGAACTCGAAAATGAGGAATACGCTGAGCTGGCAAGGTGGGCTTCCAAAACAGGAACAGGGGACATAGAAGATTACGGGCCCGGACGGGTGCATATATGGGACAGGATTTGCTGTGATCCCGATGCATGCAAGGGCAGCCAGTGCGGCTTTTTTCCCCGTTGCTGCTACTTCACCGCAAGAGGGCTATGGGACAAGGCGCAGATAATCGTGGCGAACCATGCCCTGGTCGGGATTAATGCCTTGTTTGATAGTGATGCGCGGCTGCTGCCCAAAGCAGATCTGCTCATTATCGACGAGGCACATGCGCTCGACAGCGTGCTTTCTGATATAGCGGGCCTTACTTTATCAAACAGAGGATTCGAAATAATCATGAACAGACTGCTTAAACTTGACGAGAAAGGCGCTTACAGGGGACTTCTTTCACAAACGCCCGATCTGTTTCAGGCCGTTGAATCCCTTAGGGCCGAAATGGGACTTTTTTGGATAAAGGTGAAAAATGCGGCGAGACACAGGGAGACAATTAAGGGGGCATTTGAGCTGAAAGGCCATTTGCTCAAGCTTGCCGGTTCCATAGAGGGTCTTATCGTGAACATGGTAAGCTGCACGACGGGGCTTTTCCAGGAGGATGATGAGCTTGAGATCAAGGCATCGATAGTAAAGCTAAAGACCTTCGCTGAAGGGATGAATGCATTCTCCGACGGATTGGATGGTTTTGTCCGGTGGGCCGATGTAGAAGAAAAAAGAATTGCACTCAGGATGTCGCCGGTCTATCCCAGAGATTTCATAATGCGGCACATCCTGCCTGAGTACCGGTCGGTCATCCTTGCTTCAGCCACGCTTTCGGTTGCCGGAGATTTCGGGTTCGTGACCAAAGTGCTCGGACTTGAGGGAGCTGAAACACTGTCGGTCCCATCTCCATTTGATCTCAGGAAACAGATTACAGTGCATGTTAAAAGGGGAATAAATCTGAAGCACCCCGGCAGCGCCGGAAAACTCGCCGGCGTCATTATTGAAGAGGCCTCAAGGAAAGACGGCGGCATCCTGGTGCTTTTTACATCACGGGAGAGCATGCGGGCGGCATGGGCCATTGCTAACGGGCCATTGCGGGATATGGGACTGAATCCCATGGTGCAGGGGGAGATGCCGAACCGGTTGATGCTCGAAAAAATGCGGGGGAGTGAAAACAGCGTTCTTTTCGGCCTTGATTCGTTCTGGGAAGGAGTGGATGTGAAGGGAGACTCACTGAAGTGCCTTATTATCGCAAAACTCCCGTTTGAAGTACCTACGGAGCCGGTTGTTAAAGCGCGGACCGAGGAGATAGAAAAGGGAGGCGGTAATGCATTCTATGAATACTCGCTGCCGCGGGCAGTGCTTAAATTCAAACAGGGGTTCGGCAGACTGATAAGGTCAAGCAGTGACAGCGGAAGGGTCATCATCTGTGACGAGAGAATTGAGACCATGGCATATGGACGCACTTTTATGGAAAGCATACTGCGGTGATAAGCTTAATTTATCAAAAAAGAGACGCCTGAAAGATATCTTGCTGACGGACAGCAATGCCTGCAGGAGAGCGAGATCAATAAATAACCGGTTTCACGCCTGAATTTTTTCCATTAACTGTTCGCGTACAAAGCTGATATGCGTGCGCAGGCCGTAGAATTGGTTAGCGAAGGAAGGCGGCACTTTCATTTTATGTACTGATTTTTCTAAATCAACAAGCCGTCCCAGGAATTCTTCTCTCCTATCTGCCGTCAAGGGTCCGGACAGCTCCTTTTCAAGTATAAGTAACGTATTGTACCAGCGATAGATGCGCATCATGATTCGCCATTTATATATTCCTGGTATGATTTGCAGTCCGGGGACCAAAATCACAACCGTGGGCACGAATACAACTATGAACCTGTTAACAAGACTTGCGAGCCAGAACGGGAGAGAACGATAGAGGAAGCTTTTACCGGATTTATAGTAGCGGCTTGCATCCGGGCTTATGCGAAATTCGTGTTCCATCGGGGCAGGAAACTCACCACGGCGCCTGAACAGGCCAGCGCTGCCATGGACTTCCTGGGCGGCCTCGATCAACAAATCGGAAAGCGCCGGGTGCAGATTTTTGCGTGCAATGAGTTCGACCGCGGGCGCAACCAGATAGACATCGTGATCGGGAATGTCTTTGCCGAAATCCAGGCATCCCTTCGGAAATTCAAGCTTGTTAAGATAATTGATGCGCCGTGTATAACCATCGGCCTGTGTGAAATCAAAGAGACGGATTCCCGGCGCCAGCAGGAGCTTGCGAATATTCTCTATAGAGGCGGAATCTCCCGACAGGAAAGCCGCGTCTATACCTCCCTCGGGCAGCGCCCTGGCGGCGTCTTCTGCGTCCATGTCCAGCAGTGCAGTGGCGCCCCCCGGTTTGATGCCATTGACTGCGAGCAGTGTCAAAGCCAGTGACCTTGTTCCACTGCCCTCCGGACCGATGGCGAGCCGCTTTCCGCTCATTTGAGACAGCAGGTCCAGAGGCGCGCGGCTTTGATAAAAGACAAGGAGCGGTTGATAATAAATGCTGCCGAGCGAGACGAGATTGTTAATATTCAGCCCATCGGCCATGCCGCCTTGAACGAAGCCTATGTCTGCCGCGAATGAAGGATCAACCAGCCTTTTTAGATTTTCAAAGGACCCCTCGGACGGCAGTATTTTCAAGCGCACGCCGTTTCGCGCAAGTATCCTGGCGTATTTTTCGGCATTTATTTCGAAGATACTCCCTTTGGGACCGCTGGTGATTGTGATAGTACCGGGAGGGGCCGAGTGGAAGAACCAGAAAACGGCAAAGATTATAACGAACAGCGCGAGTACAACGGCACTGAAAGCCAGCCGGCGACTCAGTCCAAAAGTGTCCATGATCATTGTATGAATTTTAGTGAAACCGGTTTTAAGAGTTGCCTTCATTGCTTGAAAACCCCGTTGTTGTGGTAAGGCTTGGAAAGACACAAGCTTCATATATTCAATTATAGATTGTTATGAGAAATGTGCAATATACTGATGAAGTTTTTTCATTATTAGAGAAGCCGGTGCCTGCAAAGGTACGCCCGTCCGACAAATAGCACAAAATTGGCACAGTGAAGAAAAAGAAAAGGGTTGCATCTCTGCAACCCCTGATTTTCAAGCGTCCCCAAAGGGATTCGAACCCTTGTTACCGCCGTGAAAGGGCGAAGCAGTTAATTTTAACAAAATGGCCGTGAGCAACGATTTGGGCTGAAGTTTATGATTCTAAAAGAGAAAGTGACATTCTGTATTTTCTGTCCTTTCCCCTATTTTCCGTGCAAAGAGCAAAATTCTGCTACGATTTTGCTACAGTGCTGAGTAAGTTCATGCTATCAGCTATGCCGAACAACCAACAGCAGGCAACAGGATGTGCTTAAGCAGCTCTTTAAGCGGACGGAGGCACAGGGATAGTTGACTTTTAAAGTGGCCGGCAGAGGATTTCTCCTCTGCACCTCTATAATTTTAATAATAATTTGGTGTACCTACATATGGTAACAGCAAGCTTGATTTAATAGCAGTGATGCTATAAAATAAAAATACATAATATATGGAATGGACAATTGAATATTATGAGACAGCCCGGGGAACTTGCCCGGTGAAAGAGTTTATCGATTCTCTCACTGATGACGGCCAGGCTAAATATATTTTTATCACCAGACTGTTGAAGCAATACGGTACGCTTGTTAAAAAACCTTATGTAAGACCGATCACGGGACATAGGAAGTTATACGAGATCAGGATTAAAGAGAAGGACGGTATCAGCAGAATCCTGTACTTCGCCCATACCGGGAGGAAATTTGTGCTCTTGCACGGCTTTACCAAGAAAACAGAAAAAACTCCTGCAGATGAGATAGAGACGGCAGAACAACGAATGAAGGACCATATTTTAAGAGAGGGATAACATGAAGAAGAATAGCTATGAAGACCATGTAAAGGAATTGCTCAAAAAGAAGGGAATCCGGGAAGCATATGACAAACTTCTTCCGGAGTTCGAACTCGCAAGGAGCATTATAGAGCAGAGGCACCGAAAGAAGATGACACAGGAACAGGTTGCTATAAAAACCGGGATGCCTCAGTCAACCATAGCAAGGATCGAGGGCCTAACTCATGGCTTGCCCAAGCTCTCCACTTTAAAAAAGATCGCTGATGCGCTTGACGCGCAACTTGTTGTCAAATTGCAGGCTACCAGTACAAAAGTAGGCCGCTAATGGCAACTACCCCGGCATTATTCAGACACGATATTTGTTGTGTTACCGGCCTCATATTTTTCAAGCGCACTCATGGCCCAGTTGATGGCAATGGGCCATCCAATCCCTGTCATCTGCAACAAGATACAGATGATTCCCGAAAAAGGCCGGCCTATGGTAAAAAACATAAGCCAGGGACTCCGGACAGATAAATATGAACGTGCATTCATTGTTCATTATCTCCTTTTCAGTTTACCCTTTTAGCCAGAGGGCTTTTTGCTTCTCGATTTCCCGCCGCAGACTTTGAATCTCTTCCCTAAAACCTGCCTCCATCCAGCCTTCAGCCGTTTCAACAATATTGACCTTGAGTGCATGCACAAAAGGATATATGCCCGGCAGTATCACTCCAAGTGCTCCGAGCAGATAGACAATCCATGTCAATCTATTTGTCGCCGTCTGGCGTCGCATGTCGGCATAGGTATCAATAACCATGCATATCTTCCGAAAATTTCGCACTTTCCCGGTTATTGTGGAGTTATCCCCTGTTGGAGAGATAAAACTGCCGGCGAAACCGGCTTCTATCCATTCCTTCCCATAGGCAGGCCCGTACAAGATTGCCGCTGAAAACCACTTTACCTTTGATGCCAGGATATCTACACCCGGTTCTGATAACCCATTTTTGCTCGACTCCCAGATGGCCCGCCACTGCACCGCGATCCCGATAACCACGTACAGGCCGATATTTATAAAGAGCCAGAATGCCGCGCCTTTTGCAAATTCCGCCGGAGAGAATCCTGAAATTACTCCCCACGCTTCGATAAAAAATCCGGCAAGCCGATGCCGTACGGCCTTGCTCATAAGCATAAATATAGCGCCCATCCCGAAATAACCAAAAAGAGTTGTGAACAATAAAGTTCTCAGTGCTCCCGGGTGTTCGTCAAATTTTTTCACAGCGACTTTCATTGTTTCATTTATTGTCATGCCCGACCTCCATACTTTTGAATTCACCGGTTTGCAGCTCATTTGTCCTCCTGTTTTTTCCTATACTTTTAGATTAGCAAATGGGCAAAACGCATTTTTCGACGATTACCCCGATAAAGGCCGAGAAAAAAATGAACGGAGGGAGGGCACGCGCTCTGGGATTTTATTATTTTATTGATCTTGCCTATACATTCTGATATTATCCAGAAAACTGTTTAACTATGTGTCGCTGTATAGGAGACATGCAAGATGTCTGAGATCATAACCGAAGCTCTTCTTGAAATGCACTTTCACCGGGCAATTGTTGAGCGGTTCAGCCAGCAATATGGTGCGAGAGTTCTGAAGCTCCTTAAGCCCTCCCCCAAACAAGAGGCATGGGTTGGCTTCGATCAAGGATGGGTTCGCACATCCGTCACAACCGACCAGTTGTTTGCTGAGCTTCAAACCACTATTCAGAATCAAGCAACCTCCACAAGCAACTTTTACTTTGGGTTTTTTCTGCAATTTAAACTCGTTGAAAGAATGGTACGCAGCAGCAGGCTTAAGCCAGCCCAGTATGCTACCCCATACTTTCGATCCGAACTATCCCTCTATCCGAACCCGACCACTGGAATATCGCAGCATGAAACGCTCCTTCGTCTAAATGCGGTGGCTGGGGCCAGCGTATCATATGCATGTGGAATGCTTTTCGACATTGCAGACATTTGGGAAGAACCGAACTTGAACATGCTGCGTTGCGTCGATATTTCAACGTCGCCAGCTGGATGGGCAACAAATCAAAGGCATTTTCTTGCATTTCAGACAGAGGCGGACCAGTCACCGTTCTGGTGCAGCGAACCGATAATGGGTAAGAGCATATCGTTTGACGAGTGGGCGTTTGGTCATGACCACATGTCTCCAAAGAAAATGACGGGAAGGGAGCTTCATCATCTTATTATTGCCACACTTGATGAAATGCGTGAAATAAATAAGAAACAGATAGAGGCAATGGAGGCTGATTATCGAAGAAAAGAGAAGGACTCTTTCACTCAGCTTTTGCCTTCGTCCTTCACAATAGTCGAGTTCGGATTTTGACAACCCCGGACAGACAATTCAGACCAACATGATATTAAAGGAGACATAAAGGGGACAATAGGGACATTTTTTAACCCGTGTCAACTCGTTAACGTGAACACCATATCAGTCACAAAGCGGCGAAACGATTCATTCTGTACAAACTGCTTATACAGTTCCGTGTCGTCCTTGAGCAATCCCCCCATGATGCGTTCCAAAGCATTGTTATGTTCGATGCGTGCTGTATGCGGTGTGTTTTTCTTTGCATTTTGATAGGCCTGGTCAGCCGCCACTTTCGGGGCAATTTCATCTTTGATTCGTTTCACCACACGGTCGGAGTCTGTGAAAAGGGTTCCGAATTGTTCGTTGAAAGACTTGAGGATATTGCTGAGACGGTCAAGTTCCTGCTCGGGTTTTCTGCTGACGCCGCTGGTAGGCGCCGGGCCTATCTCAGCATCGTCATCCGGCAGCGCAATCTTAAGTGCAGCCTTTTTTTCGGCCCGATAGCTGTCCATATCGACAGTTTCAAGGATGCCCTTGGAAAGATCATCCTCCTGTGGCGCAGGCAACTTAGGCACGAGGAATGTCATAAAAATTGAGAGCTTCTCCCATTCAGCGTTGTTGTATGGCAGTATCGAGGCAAGAAAATCGTAGGTGCGGGTAAATACCTTTGCCTTACCTTTAAAATCCACCTGGCCGTCTTCATCGAGCCACTGTTTGTAAACAGCCACGCATGCATCGAGAATTGGATCGAGCTTGTCCCTTTCCGCTCCATCCATGTAAAGGGCTACAAGCTTCTCAACCTGTTCGGGCGTATAAACCTGATAGCCATCAAGTGACGTTTTCAAATCGTGCAGCTTATTTGGGTCGGTCTCCTCGCTCAGTATAGTGGTCCTATAGTAGTCGGCAAACGCCTCCGTGATGGTTTCCGTGTTATTCATAAAATCCAAGACAAACACATCGCGCTTAATGTTCCCAAGTGCACGATTTAAACGCGACAGCGTCTGCACCGCTTTAATGCCGGAGAGCGGCTTGTCCACATACATTGTATGTAGGAGCGGCTCATCGTAGCCGGTCTGGAATTTGTCCGCGCAGATGAGGAAACGGTAAGGGTCTTCCTGAATCCTGTACGCTATGTCGTTGCCGGGGAACCCGTTAAGTGATGCCTCTGTTACTTTAGCCCCTCCATATTCATGTTCGCCGGAGAAGGCGACTATTGCCTGATAAGGACTTTTCCGTTCTTGAAGATAGCTCTTGAAGGCATGAAAATACTGGACCGCCCGCTCGATACCACTGCAAACTACCATTGCCCGCGCATGGCCGCCGACCTTGTTTAAGCCGATAACCTGTTGGTGGAAATGGTCCACCATTATCTCCGCCTTTAGCCTGATGGCGTAATCGTGGCTCTCGACATATTTCCGAAGCTTCCTTTGGGCTTTCTTTGTGTCAAATTCCGGATCGCCCTCAACCGTTTTCACCAGCTTGTAATAGCTGTCCACAGGTGTATAGCTCTTCAGGACATCGAGGATAAATCCTTCCTGGATCGCCTGTTTCATTGTGTAGCTATGGAAGGGGCGATGCTTGGTCTTACCTTCTTCACCGGGATATTCTTCTCCGAATAACTCCAGCGTCCTGTTCTTCGGCGTGGCGGTGAAGGCAAAGTAACTTGCGTTGGTCAGCATCTTGCGGGCTTCCATGCGCTTTTGTAAAGCGTCGTTGATCGTGTCTTCCGGGTCGGCAAGCGCTTCGCTCAGGGCTGCTGAGGTCTTCCCGCCCTGGCTGGAGTGCGCTTCATCGATGATGATGGCAAAGTTCCTGCCCCGATGCTCGTCCCCGATCTCATCGAGGATTAAAGGGAACTTCTGCACCGTTGAAATTATAATCTTCTTGCCGCTTTCTATAAATTTTCTGAGATCGTCGGAGTGCTCGGCATGTCCTACCGTTGCGCCCACCTGTGCGAACTGCTTTATAGTATCCCGGATTTGCTTGTCGAGTATCCTCCGGTCGGTCACTACGATTATGGAGTTGAAGATATCCTTCCCATCTCTGCGCAAACCCATCAGCTGATGCGCCAGCCATGCGATGGAGTTTGATTTCCCGCTGCCGGCTGAGTGCTGGATCAGGTAGCGTTTTCCAGCCCCATTTGCAGCTACATCTGCCAGCAACTTTCGCACGACATCAAGCTGGTGGTAGCGCGGGAATATTTGCGTCAGTTTCTTCTTCCCTGTTTTTTCGTTTTTTTCTTCGACGATCTGTGCGTAGTTTTCAATGATATCGGTGATGCCCTGCGGCATGAGTATGCGCTTCCAGAGATAGTCGGTCTTCAGCCCGTCAGGATTCGGCGGGTTACCGGCGCCGTCGTTCCAGCCCTGATTGAGGGGCAGGAACCATGACTCTTTACCCTTTAGGTGCGTACACATGCGCACTTCATGATCATCTACTGCAAAATGGACAATGCAGCGCCCGAACTGAAACAAGAGCTCGCGCGGGTCTCGGTCACGCTTATATTGCTCTATTGCGTCCTCCACCGTTTGTTTGGTCAGGCTGTTTTTCAGCTCAAAGGTGGCGATAGGAATACCGTTGATGAAAAGACAGAGATCAAGCGCCCGGCGCGTTTCGTCCATGCTGTAGCGGAGTTGACGGGTAACGCTGAACCGGTTTGCAGCGAATAATAGCGTTGCTTTATCATTGCCAGGTGAGGGTGTGCCATAAAACATGTCGAAAGAAAGAGCCCCATGTTTGATGCCATGCCGCAGCACGTCAATCACACCGCGCTTGCTGATCTCGCCGCTCAAACGGGCAAAAAACTTCAGACGCGCGATATCCCTGGTGTCTTTGTAATTTCCGATACCGAGTTTCTTGAACTCTTCCGGCTGGGTAGCTTTGATAAAAGTAAAGAGTTGCATTGAGTCCAGTGAGTGTGTCTGGTCATAGGAGCCTGCATAACCAGCGAACCACCCGCTGCCACCAACAACCTCAGCCTCTTCCGACACACTCTCAATAGCGACCGGCGCGAGCCCATCTTTGCCAGTCATGTGACGCATGATCAGGGATTCAAGGCCTTTTTCACTGGTATCTGAAGTCATGCGTCTAACTTCAACCAACCCTTTCGTTGTAAAACACCCAAGGCCAGCCGAATATGTGTCTCTGCAAACATTCGCTTTCTATCGTTCCATGCGTAGGTCTTAGCAATAGCCTCGTCACTTGTCGCGGCGTCATCTCGTGTAATAACCCAATGTACGGTTGATAAGAGTTCCATTCCGTAAGGAGTTTCGAAGCCTTTGATCAGGTCAACTACTCGATCAAAGCGAACCCTGGTTTGAGGATGATCTCTCAGGACCGATTCTGCATGCTCGACGGCATCAGATATTAACTCGATCTGCTTGTCAGGACGGTCTTCAGCATCGCCGTAACCGCTGATAAAATGCCCTTCGATAGCGCTTAAAACATGTCGCAGGTTCTCGGCATAAGGACCGTATGTACCCTTCTGAAAGCGCAGTTTGAGATTTTCGCCGCTCTCCTGCATGAAATACATCAGTTTGTGGATCTCCAACAGCGAGACAAATGGATCCAGAACCGCTTGCAAATAACGCTGCATCAGACCCAGTAGCGCAGCACGCCCGCTGGTCATCGGAGGTATGCGCCTTTCTTTCGGCATCTCCTCGGCAGGTGGGGCACCTGAAGGTTCGTAGAGAAATACCTGGACTTCCGGAAACTTACTAAATGCCTTTTCAATTAACGGATGCACATCATTCCATTCCAGCCCTCCAAGTCCGCATCCGAGGGGAGGGATCGCGACTGAGCGAATACCATGGGAGAGCACTTCCTCGACGAGAGTCTTTAGACCGGCCTCAATATCCTCAATGCGGCTTTTCCCCTTCCAGTGGCGTTTTGTTGGGAAGTTAATAATAAATCGGGGGTTCATCAGACTATGGAGATCGTGGACCATCATCATTCCAATCCTGAGCTTGCCCTTGTCGCATACCTGCCGGTATTCCTCGTAATTCCCGGGGAACTTCTTGCGGAATTGCAGCGCAATACCACGTCCCATGACACCAACACAGTTTACTGTATTGACCAGAGCCTCGGCATCAGCTTTTAGAATATCTCCGCGATGCAACTCAATCATAACTTTCTCCCTCTGTTTAATAGTACCATGTTCGCTCATTAATAATAACAGGGCGATGGGGGGTGTCGTACCTGTCCAAAATTGTATTGACTTGATCAACAATATTCGTGTCATAAACTCCAATCTTCTCCACCAGATGCCAGGGAAAAGATTCATAGACCAGAAACTCGGCCTGTTTGCCTTCTTTGACAAGCATATCTCTGAAATCAGTGGACTGAACAGCATCCCAGTTCACTTTGTCCAAATCTGCTACTCGGCAGTAAAAATTGGTGTAGTACGTGCCAGCATTTCGATCAGAAAAGGCCCAGCGGACACCCTGAGCCTCCGCCCAGCGAATGGTCGTAATCAGGTCTGCCTGAAGATGCACGATAGGGCGCTGTCCTTCGTGGTAACTCAACTCCGGATGGTTACGCGCATAAAGTATGTACAGCATGATCGAGCGTGGGCAAAAATAGAAAGGCACATATTCACCTACTTTGGTTCCCGGATTACAAGCGACCTCAAGTTCTTCAAGCCTGCGTTGTTTGATCGAGGACATGCCGACGATCTCACAGGTC
Organism: Nitrospirota bacterium; assembly: GCA_963784135.1. Lineage (GTDB taxonomy): Bacteria > Nitrospirota > Thermodesulfovibrionia > Thermodesulfovibrionales > Dissulfurispiraceae > JADFXI01. Next base: position 147,403 of record CAWAQG010000016.1, read on the forward strand.
AACCCCAGCTCTATGCGCTTGGCATCGGACCAGAGGCAGCCGGATTGAACAATCTCCGGCAAATTGCGGAGGTGGGTGATATGATAAATTTTGGGGTCTGTCGGTACTGGGCTCATCACTCTCCATCCTCACCGCTTATCCCGTCTTCCACCTCTACATCCCCAGCCAATATTTCATCTTCATCAATTATACCTGACTCAGCGGCCTCATCCGGCAGACTCTTCGCTGCCTCGCGCACGTCCAGCTTGCCAGTTACCACGTCGGAGATCAAGCGCGTGCGGTATTCGCGGAGAAGGGCGATTTCGCGCTCGGTGCGGAAGATAACAGACTCGAATTTCTGTAGCTGTTGATTTATTCCTTCAACCAAATTGACTTGTTCATCAAATGGAGGTTGCGGGACATATATCTCGTAGAGATCTTTTCTATCAACCCCAGGCACAGCAGATTTCGAGGAATAGTCAGCCTTCGATATGGTACGAAGAAGATAAAAGCACCATTTAGGAAAATTTCCGTTAAAGTTTGTCACAAATAGTGCAGTGTTATGAGGCCAGAAGTCTTCCTCAATGTAGAAAACTGCATCGGTAGAGCCGTATCGCCCCATTACTACTCCTGGGCCTTTTGCGCGAGCTTCGCAGTGCGTATCAATTATTCCACCGGAAGAAATGACTGGAATAGATCCCCTTATTCGCTGGTCCGATGGCAGATCATAACCTCGTTGCAGGCGCGTGACCCACTTTAACCGCTTTACTTCCCAATGCTCCGGAATATTCCCAAGCCAAGGGGTGCCGGACGGCTTAAGGGGAACATTGGGGGGGAGTCCGCGCGTGACTGCTCGATGGATGATGGCCTGCTTCTGCTCGTTCAGCAGCGCGATCATCTTTTTCTTTAACCGTATAAAACGATCAACGCGCTGGTGTGCGTAGTCGAGAAAGCGCACGATTGCCGCTTGCTCGTCGGGAGGAGGTAGCAGTGATTCAAGCCGGTAAAGATCGTCAGAGTAAAGCCGTAGACGGCTCTCAACAACACCGGTTGAAACCGCCTTGATACGTCCCTTGTAGATTGGCGATCTTAGGAGGTGATGGAAATACCACGGGTGAGCATCCTGTCCAAAGCGATAGACACAGTACGCCGGACTCGTAATCCCGTTGTAGTGAGAGACCCCAAGACTTCCGTTCCACGCCAGCATTATATTTATCACCAAGTCATTTAGCGCAACACGCTTATAGCCAATGAGAGTATCGGCCCGTGTATCAGGCACATCCGTGCCTTCCGCCGACACCCGTTGGGTAACACCTGTATATTGTGAGACACGGAGCAATTGTTCCTTGCCATCACCAGAGCGAGAGTCCTGTTCTTTTAAAATGTACTTCATTCGCCTCACATCCCAATGTTTTGGAACTTCACCAAGCCAAGACGGCTCCGTCTTCTTGTATTCCGCGTATGGTTTGAGATCGGCGATCACTTCGTCCCGCCCTTGAGCAGTTCATCAAGCAAGCCTTCGGCTTCCTCTTCCACAGCTAGGATATCGGCTCGGATTTCTTCCAGAGTACGCAGCGGCTGGGGCTTGTAGAAGTGCCGGGTGAAGCTGATCTCGTAACCGATTTTGGTGACGTCTTCCTTTATCCATGCATCGGGTGTGCATGGCAACACTTCGCGGCGGATAAATGCTTCGATCCCGCCAGGTTCAAGGAGTGGTATCTGTTCAGTGTCGCGCAAGTCGCTGTCAGGCTCGTATTCAACCATGCATTTTTTCCCGTCTAATTTGGCCTCATATCGTCCGTGCAATGGGTCAGATGCGGTCTTGCTTGGTTTGTGCACTTTGGCGATAACAGGCGGCGCGGTTTCAACCCTCCAGCTTACAGCGCGGAGGACAAGCTTCAGGTCAGCACCGGAAACTTTGCGCCCGCGTTTTTCAAGTGCGGCTTCAACCACCTTGCGAAAGATGTTGTGGTCCTCGAAGAGATCACCTCCGATTTCCTGCCGCAGGATGGTAGCAGTTTCCATGAGCCGGTCATCCCTCTCCCAAGTCCTGGAATCGAGGAGTCTCTTCTTTTTCTTTTCCGGAAGTCCCTTCTTAGCGATCGCGCCATCTTCGGCATCGTCCTCTTCGTCGCCCGCGCCCCAATCGGCCAGCCGTTTTCCCAACGACTTCTCAATACTGGAGAAGTTATCGAACAGGGCCTCACCAAATTCATCATAGAGCTGTGAGCGGATATCTTCGTCACCAGAGGCGAAGCGTAGCAATTCGATGGATTTTACTGTAAGTTGGCTATGCAGGCGAAGCGGACGTTCAACTATGACCTTCCAGTAGCCAAAGTGCTCGTTGGAGAATATTTTTGACTGCTCGGTCGCCTTGAAAGTAAGATATGTGTCGCAGATGCGGCGGATGTCTTCCTCGGAGAGTTCACAATTTTTTTTGCCAAGATTCTTGCGTAGTGGCTTGAACAATTGGGTGGCATCGATGAGTTGCACCTTGCCCTTGCGATGCTCGGGTTTCCGATTGGTCAGAACCCAGATATAGGTGGCAATGCCGGTGTTATAAAAAAGGTTGAGCGGAAGGGCGACTATAGCCTCCAGCCAATCATTCTCTATGAGCCAGCGCCTAATATTGCTCTCTCCCTGCCCTGCATCACCGGTAAAAAGAGAGGAACCGTTGTGGACTTCTGCAATGCGGCTGCCTATCGGCGTTTTGTGATTCATTTTAGCGGCCATGTTGACCAGGAACAACAGCTGGCCATCACTGGAGCGGGTAACGAGGGAGTAGTCGGGTTCGTCTGCATGAGTGATCTTAAATCGCGGATCACGCATGCCGTCCTTGCCGCCCATGGATTCCAAATCTTTCTTCCAGCTCTTGCCGTAAGGCGGGTTCGAGAGCATAAAGTCGAACTCTCGGGCCGGAAAGGCATCATGCGAAAGTGTGGACCATTCGGCTCCGCCAACGATGTGGTCGGCGTTTTCACCTTCGCCTTTCAAAATAATGTCGGCCTTGCAGATTGCATAGGTCTCGGGATTGATCTCCTGGCCATAGAGATGTGTGGTTACCTGCTTGTCTCTTTTGGAAGCAAGACCTTTCAGTGTTTCTTCCGCTACAGTGAGCATGCCACCAGTACCAAGGGCACCATCGTAGAGCAGATAGGAGCCGGACTGTATAACGTCGACAATAGGCAAGAAGATGAGGTTGGCCATCAGCTTCACGGCATCACGCGGGGTCCAGTGCTCGCCGGCCTCCTCGTTATTCTCCTCATTAAACTTGCGAACAAGTTCCTCGAACACGGTGCCCATGGAGTGGTTATCCATGGCCGGGTGTTTCACCGAACCGTCGCTATTGAGCACAGGATTAGGGCTGAGGTTGATGTCGGAATCGAGAAACTTTTCGATCAGAGTGCCGAGAGAGTCGGACTTTGAGAGTGTGGGAATCTGGTTACGAAACTTGAAGTTTTCCAGAATGTCATGAATGTTGGGCGAGAAGCCATCGAGATAGGCTTCAAAGTCGGCTCTGAGCTGCTGTTGGCTGCCACGGGATTTCAGATCGCGAAGTGTGAAGTTTGAAGTGTTGTAAAACGCCTGTCCAGCGGCCTGACAAAGCGCGGCGCGTTGCTCGGTAATACCCGCCTTGTCAAGGATATCCTTCGTTTCAAGCACGGCTTTCTTCGTTGGCTCCAGCACTGCATCGAGCCGGCGCAATACGCACATCGGCAAAATAACATCGGGATATTTACCACGCTTAAACAGGTCGCGGAGAACATCGTCAGCAATGCCCCAGATGAAGGACACTATTTTATTGTGAGTTGCCTGGTCCACTTCAGCTTATTCTTCCTTTGATTTTACTTTGGATGATAGCATATTCTTCAGTCCTTTAGAAAAAAATAATGCCTCTTAATCACAGTGAGAGCCGGTTGCGATGTGGAGAAGATTTATTTATAACTTAAATCACCGTAGCTATGATGATCTCAAAAGTGGATGATATGCAAGCCGCTGCCGCTGTCTAATATCTTAAGGGGGTGATGGCCATCAGCGATCCCTAAGACTGCCCAGAACATGCAACGCACATTATGTTGAGCTCTATTATGTTATCATGTTTGGGACAATGGGGAATACATGGGTTACTGACATCCGCCATTTTTTAGACAGCGAGGGCAATGTGATTAAGGAACCTCGCCCCGCTCGGCTTCTTGCTCAATATTTTTGTTTAATCATAGAAGCTGTTACTGGACGGCCGATTCATCGACAAGACCGGAACACAGGCGTCCCGTGTCGGCGCCGTCCGGGACATAAACCTTGTGAAGGTATAATAATTGCTGATTTTTATGAGCAGGATGCCGCAACTATTGCGTGGGCTTGTCATTTATGTGGAGACAATGGGTATATAAGAGGATGGCAAGAAACTCAGTGGGACAAAAGACCAAGATGAAAAACAATAACCAAGAATGGATAGACGCAAAAAGAAAGTTTCATCTGTCTGACGTTCAGGTACAGATGGCAAGAGAGCTTGGAATGAATCCTAAAAAGTTCGGCAGTATTGCCAATCATAAGCAGGAAAAATGGAAAGTCCCATTGTCGGAATTTATTGAGGAGCTATATCACAAAAGATTTAAAAAAGAAAAACCCGTTTGTGAATTCCGGGGACACAATACTTAGTTCGAGTCCTGGCTTTCAGGATAACGTAATCTTTTTCGGCCTGATCGAAACGCAGACCCTTTTCTTCGGCAATGCGATGGAGTTCCACAGACATAATCATGCCTTAATCTCCTAAACTGAGAAAGCCTCACGGCTCCGTGCCCGGTAATCCTTTATTGGCCGAGTCGCTTTATCTTACCAAGTATATTGAACGCATGGGTACGGGAACAGGTGATATAATCAAGCGCTGCCGCGATGTCGGTCTTGAGGAACCGGAGTTAGCCCTTAGGGACGGGTTTATGGTTACTATCCGAAGAAAACCTGAGTTGGCCTTTGAAGCTGTGGGTGGAATTGCCGGGGAAGTTGCCGGGGAAGTCACTGGGGAAGTCAAGAGGCTATTGTCAGCATTGGTTGGAGAGATAAAACGTACCGAAATCCAGGAAGCTTTGTCTCTCCGGCATGAAGATTATTTCAGAGAGGCCTATCTTATACCGGAGTTAAATGCCGATATAATAGACTGGTCTATAATGTTTGCTTTTCTCTTCGTCTCAAAACAGCAACGAGTTAATGTGTCGAGCAGCTTTCAACATTCCTAACAAAATCTCTTAGGTGAAGAGTCTGGGTGAAATTGCCAATTGGTCAGACACTGTCTGACCAATTGATTGTCTCTTGAGATCGGTTTTTTGGGTTCAGTCAGCATTTAGCGTGGCTTGTGGGCGGTTACATAGGCCTTCAGAACCGCCTGCATGCGGGAGATATGCCCTTTGCCTCGCGCCTTAAAAAAGGCGATAATTTCCTGTTCAAGGCGAAGGTGCACGGATTGCTTGGGTTCCGAAAGAACCAGCTTTGCCCGCGTCCAGTCGGGTTGCAAGCCCCGCTCGTCTTCATCTTCGGCAATGGCCCGGTTTAGTTTGGCGTCCGTCATAGCATCGACCTTCTTAAGATCGGTGCCGCTGATCTTGCGCCTGGTTTTAAGCTCGGCTGCCGTATAGCTTTTGATATGTGTCTCTTTCTTCATGACGTGCCCTCCTAAAAGAAATAACCCTGATTGCCTCGTCCCGCATTGTGTAAACGAACGGTCACCCTCATACTGAACCGAAATCATGGGAATTGGTGCTTAGGATATCACTTTATTATTTTTGCTTTCCCAGTATGGCCAATAGGAGTGAGTGAGAATTAGAGGCTGCTCCGCAAAGGAAGAGCCTCCACACTGGGTTACTTCGCCGCAACCTTTTTCTTGTTTGCCTCACGTATTTTACCCATCAGGCTCAGCTTCACTTTTGTCAAGGCATTCCGCTCCTTGCGGTAATTTGCTAACTGCTTGTCAAAAATCTCGTACCTTGGCATATTTGTCATATGTTTTAGGTAATAAGCCTTTTCCTCTCTGTTTAACTTGTCTGACCCTAATCTCCCCTCTTTCTCCTTCTTTTTGTCCAAAAACTTGATAAGAGCATCCTTATTTATTGTAGTACCGATACAAGGATACCCAAACCTCCCTTTTTTACCATCTGCCCTCGGCTTATCAAACTTTTGATAAATGCACCAGCACCAATACGGCCCGTATTTCTTTATTACAGTCTCACCATTGCTCCTCTTCTCCATATGAGTATTCCATTTCAATATGATGTCGCCATCATGGATATTCAACCGAGTCTGATATTCATACTCGCTGACTCTTACCTCACGATAATTAAAAAAGGTTTGCAAAAACAGTTTCACCACCTTATCCATCTCATGATTTAGCCGGTCGATTTCCCTCTGGACAGCTTTTAAAGCGTTTTCCATCTTACCCCTCCAAAAACTCTCATTTCACTTCCTGTAGATATTTTTTTTGTGGGAATCCTCTCTGTGAACATAATGCTTGTTAATACCAAGAACCCCCTGTTCTTATCATGGAGCGACAATTCTTTTATTTCGGCTTATTATCAATAAGTTCATCACTTAGCCGGTTCTTGGTATAATTAAACATTCCGGAGTACAAGAACCGGTCTCTGCACTTTGAGAGAGTTTTGATGCAGTTCCCATGTTTCCTCCAGGTTTTATGTTCCAGTCGTGCGGATCATCTTGATTATTCTGTAACATGTTGCCCTTGATATGCCGGTCCGTTCGATTATAGCCGCAGGTTTATGTCCCTCTGAATACAACCTCAAAACCTCTTCTTTGATCATATCTGTCGCTGCCGCCACGATTCCGTCCTCTTTGCCGTTCCCGTTATGGCTCTTTATGGCAGATGAGATATTCTTCATTTCATCTGTCTCACGATTTGTCTCAGATGTTTCAGGTGCTGTCTCACTTGTCTCAAGTGAGAGATGCTGAGTCTCGGGTCTGTCTTTTTGAAGCTGTGACAGTGAGACAGTTGAGAGACTCTGAGACAGATTCTTTTTCAAGCCCATTGCGGTATAGACAGAAACTCCTTGCAGTATCAACACTAAAAGGAGGAACGCACCGGCATTGAACAAAGCCATGTCTCCTGTCTGACTTTTCAACACTTGAACAACCTGATCTTTAAGCTGCCGTGACCTTATGAGTGTTTTAGTAGTGTATTTATCACCTCGCTCGAAGTCCTTCTCGGTTTCTTTCAGATCGGTTTGAAGTTGCTGAATGATTTGCTTATTCTGGAAAAACGCATGGATAACCTCTTCATTTTTCAGTACGGAAGGCATGGATGCAATTAAAACTGACATGATGAACAGCAGAACAAGCAGAACACGGGACATGAATGACCTCATCATGGCCAACGATATAAGCCCGATTTCAATCAGAACAGCGGCGAGCCATGCGAGCGACCCGTTAGGCTCAATGTACATTATAAATTTGACCGAGTGAGAGGACATAAAAAAGGCAGTGCCCATTACTGAAAATATTCTGATGGTAAAAAGTGCTCGTTCCATGTTAGATCCAAGGCGTTAACGTGTGGGTCGGGTCATTGGAATCACACTCTTTCACCGGGGTTTATTTGTTATTTTGAGTTTAAGTTGGCAGAGACCAGGCTTTACTATATCTTTCCACAGAATGTCGTTTTTTATCTGGACGATCGTGAGAGAAAAAGGGTTGCCCGTTGACTCGATGGTCAAATCGCATATGGCTTTCCAGCCGTCTTCTGCGGTCTTGAGGTAACTTTTTGCTGTCAGTATTCGTAAAACTCCGAATCTGGGATCGATTGTATGGCCGCTGTTCTGAAGAATGATCCTTGCCTCATCGAGGACGGTGAAAGCCACAGCAGTATAATCATCCATTACCCAACAGCCGGGCAACAGTGCGTTCGTGTAATACTTGCCGCTGGTTAGTAGGGTTCTTATTGTATCTATCAGTAGTAATGAAAGATCCTGTTTTGTGGCAGTCTCGTTTATGTCGCTGGCAGCACTTTGCATATCAGCTTCTACTGTTGATTTAAATTTTTCTCCTGAAACAAGCTCTGCACAATTATGTACGCCTATAAACGTATAGTCGTTAGGCGAGAGAATGCAGGAGGCAAAAAAGGGATACATCATTTTGTGGAGAGAGTATGTCTTGTCGGCAATGTATTCCTTTTTTATGTCACCGTTATGGTTAATAACAAATGAAAATAACCCTTCCCTAAGAGGGTTCCACTGCGAGCTGTCACTCGTCGTGACAACATATTCCGAAGCCTTACCGATGTCATGCAGAAGACCGGCTACCCAATGAGCGTACATCTCTCTTGTATGCTCACCATCAAGCACTGCCTCGTTTTCAGCGGCATTACATTTAATCAGGACATCCATCGCATGAGCAATCGTAGCATAAGACTTTTCTTGCGTTTCGGAATCTCGAATCTCGCAATTCATCGATTCCCTAAGGTATTTAATCATTAACCCTACTTTACGGTTTTCATGCTCTCCACGCTTATCAGTTATGACAGCATAATTAGCAGCCTTGCCGATGTCAGCAAGCAGGCCCGTCAGGAACCGGGCGTACTGTTGGCGCGGCCTGGCAACCCTTGTTGCGTGGGAATCGATCGATCCGTCCTTGAACTGGAAGAACAGTTTGCCGTCGAATTCTCTTAAATTATTCAGCCCCGTTTCAAGTGAATGGATAAAGAGACCGAATGGGCGTGAATGATGATGTTCCGCTGATGCCGGCAGATCCCAAACAAAAGCAAGAAATCTCTTGATCATGCTGAGAGCCAATGCGTCAGCCCTCACATCGAGGAGCATATTTTTTAGCAAAGTGATCCGCTTGTCGTATTCGGCCTTAACGTCTTCCGGAAGGTTATCTAATGGATTTTCTTTTTTTACCGATGTAGGGGCAGAAGTATGGTTTTTCGATGATTTGTTGAACAAGTTAAACATGTGAAATTCCCTCCTTTTGTGGGATATGCCTGATCATGGGGTGTAAATTCACCCATTAAAACATAGCAATTCAGATGCCATGTTTTTATAAAGGCAAACCAACTGATATTATTAGACAATAATTATAGCTGCCTTCGGAATACTGATTTGGAGAGTGCTAAATTAACTCTTGTAGAGTATATATGATACTCCCTGGGTGCTTATTGGAGACGGAAACTATTGAATGCCCACAGCCCAAGAAAACTTAACAAAAATAATTTAAGTCAAGGAATCTCTGGGGGCCTTATGCAGATGATGTGGTAGTCCGTTCCCTCGACAGGATCAGCGAGCAAGCTCACCAACTACCGATGTTGGATATTCCGCTCAGTTCGGGCACCTGTTCCGATTTAGTTCGGACACCCATTTTTTTTGAACAAACCCACACCTTTACATCGGACTTCCGGCCGAACTCTGCACGGAGATGTTCTGCAATCAACGGGAGTTTAACTTTTTGATATCTGAGGAATACCGATCGTAGTCAATGCATTTTGGAAGGAGCAACGGTTCACACCTTCTCCCCAAAATGCGCAAAAAAATATTCTTCCGAAAATTTATGCTTTCTATCCGTACTGCACAATTTGTAGGGTCTCAAAATGACGAATTTTTGGGCGGGGCGAGGAGCTCGATAGCACCGACTACATCACACTGTGGACATTCCGCGACAGTAATAATTACCGTTTCTACTCTCTCGCGCCAAGCTGCTATTCAATCTGTGGTGTACTTCCAGCTATAAAAATCGCTCTGCGCAGCCCAGCTCCTACTTATACTCAATTGTTTAGAATTCGTGCAACTGTATGCAGGTTACTTCCGTAAATATAGCCCTCTTGGATGTCATGTTCTTCCAATAACAAAGAGATTAGAGAATTTTATATCTCCTTTATTTTTGGCAGAGTAAAGTAAAATGTGGCACCTTGGCCCACTGCACCTTCGGCCCAGACTCTCCCGCCATGGCGGGCAATTATACGTTGCACAATTGAGAGTCCAATACCTGTGCCTTCAAATTCGTCTTGGGTATGGAGACGCTGAAAAATTCCGAAAAGTTTCTCTACATACTTCATATTGAATCCCACTCCATTGTCCGGACGGAGCAAGTGAACCTATCTTCCTCATCTTTGCATCCGATCCTGATTTCAGCCTCAGGCCGGGTGCTTGTGAACTTGACTGCATTGGAGACAAGATTGACGAGCACGAGTCTTAATAGTGACTTGTCGCCAACTACGTCAGGCCATTCATCGATCTCCCATCTAATCTTTCGCTCCTTCAGCTCTCCCTGAATTTCCCGCACCACTTCTTTTACAAGAGCATTTAAATTTACTTTGTTTTTACTCATCGCCGAACGCCCCAGACGCGAAAAGTTCAGCAGCTTATCTATGAGCATACCCATTTTTTTTGAGGATTCGTATATTGAACCAGCGTAACTGTACGTTTTTTCATCGGGATGGTCTTTTACTCTTTTTATCAATAATTCCACGAAGCCCGACATATGCCTTAAAGGCGCCCGAAGATCGTGGGACACTGAATAGCTGAAAGATTCAAGTTCTTGTTGTCAGCTTCAAGATCAGCCGTGCGTTCGGCAACCCTGACTTCAAGTTCGTCGTGGGCCTTCCTGAGTTCATCTTCCGCTCTCCTTTTTTCGGAGATGTCGGTGGCGATGGCAAAGACCGTTACTATTTCATCTTGCACTCGCGTACTGCATGATAAGTAAACAGGAAGCCTGCCTCCGTTTAGTTTCAGCTCGATCTCGGCGGTGCCGGTCCCTTTAAGTGTGTTTTCCCATAGAATGTCGAACCTCTCTTTGTCTTTTCCTGATACAAGGTCCCTGAACGGGACACCTACCATCTTGCCGCAAGGGGTACCTGCCATTGTGGCAAAGGCTTTGTTGCAGTATATGATGTTGCCGCCTTCCGTGAGGGTAATAGCCCCTTCGTTCATCGACTCGACGAGTACCCGGTATGTATGCTCTACCCCTTGCAGGGAATAAACCTGATCGCCGCGGGGGCCGGACACTACAAGTGCGTCTACTTCCCCCTGCCTGATGGCCTGGAGCGTTTCCTCGGCTTCGTCGAGACGCTGACGAAGCTCTGCGATTCGGCAAGAAGTTCGTCTTTAGTTCTTTCTTTTTTTCTAGCCATGATCCAGCACTAATTCGACAGCCAGCGTTGCAGAATAGACTCTAAAGCTTTACTAAATCGGTCCAAAGTCAAGGGCTTCAGAAGATAATCGCTGGCACCGGCAGCAAATGCCTCTGTCCTGTCCGATTGGAGTGATGAAGAAGTTACCACCACTACGGGGAGATATCTAAGCCGATCGTCGGCACGTATTTCACGGAGTACTTCTATGCCGTCCATGCCCGGCATCTTCATGTCGAGTAGTATCAGGTCGGTCAACCCATGTCCATTCCTGAGCATTGCAAGGGCAGATTGCCCGTCCGTGGCGGAGCGGATACTTATTTCCCGCCCTGTCGCTTCCAGCGCGATTGTCGTAAGCTCTATATCGTCCCAACTGCATCAATAATAAGAATCACTCTGTTTGTCACACCCCACTATAGAAATTTTCATATTCAGGTCAAACTGAAATAGATAGTCGCCCCTTTCCCCTCCATGCCCTCTGCCCAGACTTTTCCTCCATGACGGGTGATGATACGATCGACAATGGCAAGGCCTATACCGGTCCCACCAAACGCTGACTCCGAATGAAGCCTGTGGAAGGGCCAAAACATCTTTCCAGCATATTCCTGGTCCAACCCTGCCCCATTGTCCCTAACATAATAAGTGATCTTACCATCGTGCTCGACGGCCCCAATTCTATGCGAGCGCGTTCGGTTTTAGCGGTGAACTTCCAGGCATTCTAAGCAGGTTCGAAAGGACGATCTCAATCTGACCCTGGTCCGCCATAGCTGTAATACCACCCTCGATGTCTACCTCGACGCTCCTGCCGGGGTGGGCCTCGCGCAGGTCAGCCATAATGGATGACGCCATTTCGCTCAAATCAATCGACTTACGTTTGATTTCCTGCCTTGTGATCCTGGAAAGGTTTAAAAGGTCGTCAATAAGTCGACTCATCTTTTCTGTGCTATTATGGATACGAGAAAGATATTTTTTCCCTTTCTCGTCGAGTTTGTCTGCGACGTCCTTCATAACGACTTCGGAGAACCCAGCGATGGAACGCAGCGGACCACGCAGGTCATGGGAAACGGAGTAGATAAATGATTCGAGCTCTTTATTGGCGAACTCCATCTCCTTGTTCCTTTTGAGCAGGTCATCGTTCAGTCTTTCGATTTCTTCTTCGGCATGCTTGCGCTCATCAACTTCGTGCCGCAACTCCTTGCTCTTCTCCTCGGATTGCTTTCTGGCTGCGACGCGTCTTTCATGAGATTAAGTGCGGCCACTCGCGAGGCACGTAACTTTTTATTTGCAGCCTGCAGCACCTCTTCGACCCGCTTCATCTCTGTAACATGGTTATAGATGACGACTACGCCCTCGATGTGGTTGTCGGACGTTCTGTAGGGCAGCGTGGTGCGAACATACCAGTCGCCATTGATCCTAATCTCTTTCTTTACCGGGACCAGACTGTCCAGTACCGATTGAGCGTCGGCTATAATATCAGGGCCGAGGGCCTCCTGGGACATATCAATGATCTGGCGTCCCACATCCGACGGTATAAGCTTTATAAGCTTCGTAATTGCGGGTGTGTATCGTTTTACCCTGAAACGATGGTCAAGGAAGATGGTTGGCACGTTCGTGCTCGCGAGGAAGTTGTTCAGGTCGTTGTTCGTTCCTTCCTGCTCCTCGACCTTTGCCTGGAGCTGTGTGTTGACGGTGATCAGCTCTTCGTTCAGCGACTGGAGCTCTTCCCGTGAAGTTTCCAGTTCCTCGTTGGAGGCCTGGAGTTCCTCATTTGAAGATTGAAATTCTTCATTCAGGCTTTTGAGTTGTTCTATATTGGTTTGCAGTTCCTGCCGGGTTGCGGACAGCTCGATTTCGAGCTGCCGCACCACCGGTTCTGCAATGCATGCAGTTTCACAGGTTTCGGACATGGCATCGGATGGCAGGCCTGCCTTATCCCTGAAAATAATCAGGAAAAGGTTGTCCTTGATCTTCGAAACGACTATCGACACTTGTTGTTTTTTCCCTTCTTCGCCGGTGATACTTGTGCGGAGGGAAACGGGTTTCGTTTCATGTGTGACCTTGTAAATCGCGGCCCTATCCTGTTTCGCAGGTTTTCCGGCACGAGTCCGAGCAGGTTTCTGGTGAGGGCGCCACGGGGTTGGGTCAAATATCTTTTGGTGGGACCGTTATTGTAAAGGATGTCGTAATTCTGATTGATCGCGACGGCAGCCGGCCCATACCCTTCAAGCAAGGCATCCTGGCTGAGCTGGATGACCGAAAGTTGTTGATCCAGGCAGGCTGCTGCCTCGCAGGAAGTCTTCAGCGGTGAAGGGGACGGTCAGAGACAGCCTTGAAGATGGTTCTATTTCGATCTTCTGATAAACCCGGCACTTCTCGTGGGCCAGGGATTTAAAGAGTCCACTCTTCCTGCCGGTAGACTCGGCATTCCCCAGAAAAAGATATCCTCCCGGCCGGAGAGCATAATGGAAGAGAGTGATGCATTTCTCCTGCGCATCCGGTTCAAGGTAAATGAGAAGATTCCGGCAGATGACCAGATCGAGGCGTGAAAAAGGGGGATCGCTGAGAATATCCTGCTTCGCGAAGATGACTTGCTGCCGCAGCTCTTTGCTGACGGTCACCGAACTGCCGTCGTCTGAATACGAGAAGAACTTCCGGATGAACTCCTGGGGGACGTCGGCTGAGATGCTTGCCGGATATTTTCCCTCCCTTGCCTTCTCAATCGAACTGTCGTTGACGTCGCTGGCAAAGACCTGCACTTCCCGCTTTTTACCGGCCAGGTCCAACTCGTGTCGCAGCATCATGGCTATGGAATAAGACTCTTCTCCGGTTGCGCAGGCAGGGGTCCAGACACGTATGGGCGCAGCTCCATCCTCGACGATAAGGTCCCTTATCACTCCTGTGCGCAGGGTCTCCCATGCCTGTGGGTCCCGGAAAAAGGAGGTGACCCCGATCATCAGGTCGGAAGCAAGCATTGCCGCTTCGTCCGGTTTATCGGCAGCCGCCTTCAGGTATTCGGTGAAGGAAATCCCTTTCAGGTACATCCTGCGTCTGATCCTGCGGGAGATCACGCTCTTTTTGTAATGATTGAAGCTGTGTCCGCTCCTTTCACGGACCAGCAGGTAAAAGGCCTCGAGTTGCAGGACTTATAACTTTGTCAGGGGCCCCGGTCACGTCGGCCGAGCCGATGAGCTTTACTATCTCCCTGGCGATACCAGGCGGAGGAAGCACGCTGTCCACCTGCCCTGTCCTGATTGCCGCTTGCGGCAACTCGGGGAATTCGGCGGTGGCAGGGTCCTGGACAAAGACGGCTCCCTCGGTCCTGATTGTTTGGATTCCGCTTACACCATCAGTACCGGCGCCGGAGAAGATGACTGCAATGGCATGATCGGCGGCGTCCTGTGAAAGCGATACGAGGAACTTGTCGATAGGAAACCGGATGTGCTCATCAAGCCCGGCGGCTAAGCTAAATGCCCCTTCATGGACCCTCACCTCTGCTGCCGGCGGGCACAGATAAAGCCTGCCGGGAAGCAGTTGAAGCCCGTCCTCAATTTCTATAAACTCATAATCGTGCCACTTCGAGCGGAGGACTTCAGGCAAAAGACTCTTGTGATTCGGGGAAAGGTGTTGTATGAAGACGACCGCAAAATTGAAATCTTTCGGCAGCGCCTCAAGAAAGCCGTCAAGGGCGCGAAGTCCGCCTGCCGACGCGCCTATGCGACAATATCAAAACGGGTGTCAGTATTATTGTCCCCCGGCGTCTTATCAGGTCCCATCAGGCCTCCGGCAAATGATGCTTATGACTCATCATCCACGAAATCGAGTTCATAGCGCAGGGGCTGCCCCAATTGGACGCTAAGTTCGTTTACTTCTCTTTTCAATTCGACCATGCGAAACTCACGCCCCACTGCGGCGCTGTTGAAGTCTTCCAGTTCCTCGTTGCTGATGCGCAGTTCCTCCACATGTCGTCGAATTTCTCCTCCGCCCTCTTGCGAATCTCTATCTCTTTTTTCAATGCATCATTCAAGTTCGATAATTCTACGGTACGTTGTTCTACCCGGATTTCCAATTCATCATGGGCTTTCTTTAGCGCTTCCTGCGCTTTTTTACGCTCTGTAATATCGCTGGCTATGGCAAAAACAATTAACACTTCATCTTGTTGCACACGCCTGCTGCATGACAGGTAAACCGGAAGCCTGCCGCCTTTCAATTTCAGATCGATCTCCTCAGTTGCGGTCCCCAGAAGGGCATTCTTCCACAGGATGTCGAACCTCTCAAAATCTCTTTCGGAGACCAGTGCCCTAAACGAACTGCCCACCAGTTTCCTAGAAGGGGTACCCGACAACTCCGGCAAAAGCCTCGTTGCAGTAAATGATGGTGCCGCGCTCTGTGAGAGTGAGCGCTCCTTCGTTTATCGACTCGACAAGCACCCGGTACGGATGTTCCGCCCCTTGCAGGGCATAAATCTGGTCCCGGTTAGGGCCGGAAACGACCAGTGCGTCTACTTCACCCTGCCTGATCGCCATTAGCGTCTCTTCGGCCTCGTCGAGACGCAGAGCGAAGACTGTCGGTAATTTCCGCGGGTTCGTCTTTTTCGTTTTTTTCTTTATTCCCAGCCATGATCCGCACCTTATTTTATTTTTTAGGTCTCAGATCAAGCCCGACAAGAATCTTTTCGGTATCGGACATGTCACCTATGAACCTTCGAAGCGGCAAGGGCAGATTTTTTATGAGTGTCGGCGCGGCTATGATCTGTTCGCCCTTTGCCAGAACAGGCTGCTGAAAGATGTCGACGATCTCCAGTTCATAGCGTCCACTCAGATGTCGCTCACATATCTCTTTTATGTTCGTAACCGCCTTCATCGACCTGGGGGTCATTC
>CAWAQG010000017.1:0-40650 GCA_963784135.1 Nitrospirota bacterium
ACATAGGCAAGAGGAAAGTCAAAAGATAAAAAGAAAAAAAATGGCTATGCATTTGACGCCAGCAGCCGTCATACCCGCGAAGGCGGGTATCCATTAGCTTTTTAAAAAATGGATTCCCGTCTCCACGGGAATGACAAATTACGCTTATGGCTTGCCATGGTGGTGTCAAATGCATAGCCATTAAAAAGAATTTGAAAATATGGAAGTCAATTGGGTTTTGCCTATTGCCTCTTCCCTATTGCCTGTCTTTGTTAAAATTGCTGAAAGCAGTTGAATATGGTAATATACACATTAATGATATTACATTAGTGTTCCACAGAAGAATAACCCTTATGCTTGTCGGCTGGTCAGCGTGTCAGCGTTGTTAATTTCAAATATTTTTACAAGAGAGGACAATGGCAAATAATAAATATGTCATAGGTGTTGATTTGGGCGGCACTAACATCAGGGCGGCCCTCATAGATTTCGAGGGTAAAGTGGTGACAAAATCAAAGGTGTCCACCGGTAAAGACCCTTTGCAGGTCCTCTTCAAGTTGCTGGATTCAGTGTATGCCGGCAATGCACAGGAAGTTTCCGGTATAGGCATCGCGGTCGCAGGGCTGATCGACAGGGAAAATGGAGTTGTCATGCGGTCGCCGAATATTCCGAAACTGGACGGCGTAAGCCTGAAATCGGAAATAGCGGACCGCTACAAGACACACACTGTTATAGAAAACGATGCCAATGCCGCCGCTTACGGTGAAAAAGCTTCAGGGGCTGGGAAAGATGTCGGAAACTTTGTCATGTTCACCCTGGGCACCGGTATCGGCACCGGAATAGTTTTTCATGACAAGCTCCTGCCGGTGGCTGCTGAAATCGGCCATATAAGCATCAATGCAGACGGCCCGCAATGCCCATGCGGAAATGTGGGCTGCCTTGAACTGTATGCCTCGGCAACAGCCATTATCGGCAATACCATTGCCGAACTTGAAAAGGGGAACAGCAGTATTCTCAAAGATTTCAATAACGGTAATTTTTACAAAGTCAAGGCCAAAGATATTTATAATGCCGCGCTTGAGGGAGATCCGCTTGCGAGGAATGTTTTGCGGGAGGCCGGCAAAGGCCTCGGTATCGGCATTGCCAATATCATTAACATCATAAGCCCTGATGCAATTATTCTTACCGGAGGTCTCATGGGCGCATGGAATATTTACATAGAATCAGCGATAAAGGAGGCTTCGAAAAGGGCTTTAAAGGAACTTTACGGTAAGGTGCAGATTATTGCTTCCACGCTGGGAGATGATGCCGGGCTTATCGGCGCCGCTCACCTCGTATCAAACCATAACTAACCCATACCATGCCAAACAACATCCGTAATTTTACTATAATTGCACATATTGACCACGGAAAATCCACCCTTGCCGACAGGCTGCTCGAGTTTACGGGGGCCTTAAGCTCCAGAGAGATGATGGAGCAGGTGCTCGATTCAATGGACCTTGAGCGGGAGCGGGGCATTACGATCAAGGCACATGCAGTAAGACTCGCCTATAAAGCCGATGACGGCAATGATTATGTGCTCAACCTTATCGATACCCCGGGACATGTTGATTTTTCATATGAGGTATCCAGAAGCCTCGCCTCATGCGAGGGAAGCCTCCTGATCGTTGATGCCACCCAGGGAGTTGAGGCCCAAACCCTTGCCAATACCTATCTCGCCCTCGAACACGATCATGAAATCATTCCCGTGATTAACAAAATAGACCTGCCGGGCGCTGAACCGCAGAGAGTCAGGGAACAGATAGAGAATGCGATAGGAATAGATTGCTCCGAGGCAATCCTCGCGAGCGCAAAGGAGGGCATCGGCACAAAAGAGATACTCGAGGCCATCGTGAGGAAGGTGCCTCCCCCGAAAGGCACCGATGAAGCGCCGCTGAAAGCCCTTATTTTCGACTCATGGTTTGACAACTATCAGGGGGTAATCGTCCTTGTCAGGGTCTTCGACGGGACCGTGCGGCCCGGCATGAAGATGAGATTGATGGCTGCGGGCAAAGAATATGAGATAGACAAGGTCGGTGTTTTCCGGCCTAAAATGGAGACTGTGCCCCTGCTTTCGGCAGGTGATGTAGGTTATATTATTGCCGGCATCAAGACGGTCGGGGACACGAAGATAGGAGATACAATTACCGATGCCGCCCGTCCCGCTGAAGCCCCCCTGTCCGGGTACAAAGAAATCAAGCCCATGGTATTTTCCGGCCTCTATCCGGTCGAAAATATCCAGTATGAGGAGTTGAAAAACGCGCTCGAAAAACTGCGGCTGAACGATTCGTCCTTCAGCTTTGAGCCTGAGACCTCGTCGGCGCTGGGCTTCGGTTTCCGGTGCGGGTTTCTGGGTCTCCTGCACATGGAGATCATAAAGGAGAGGCTCGAAAGAGAATTTGAGCTTTCGCTGATAACCACCGCCCCCACAGTCATCTATAGAGTAACTGGCAATAATGGCGATGAATTTTTTATCGACAACCCGAGCAGTCTTCCGAACTCTTTTGAAAAGATAGAAGAACCGTATGTAAAAGTATCGGTATTTGTGCCGCAGGAATATATAGGCCAGATACTCGAACTCTGCCAGGAAAAACGCGGCACGCAGACGGAATTCACTTTCATCAGCAAAGACCGCATAATGGTGGCCTACGAGATACCGCTCAATGAGATCCTCTGGGATTTTTATGACCGCCTCAAGTCTGTTTCGCGCGGTTACGCATCCATGGACTACGAATTCATAGGCTACCGTCTGTCCAAACTTGTAAAGCTGGATGTGCTTCTTAACGGAGAGCCTGTGGATGCCCTCTCCTTGATTGTCCACAGCGATAAATCTTATTATAAGGGCAGGCAAATTGTCGAAAAGCTGAGAGAGGTCATTCCGCGGCAGATGTTTGAAATCGCCATACAGGCTGCCATCGGCGGCAAGATAATTGCACGGGAAAGTGTCAAGGCAATGAGAAAAAATGTCCTTGCCAAATGCTATGGCGGCGACATAACAAGAAAAAGAAAACTGCTCGAAAAGCAGAAAGAGGGCAAAAAGAAAATGAAGCAGATCGGAAGGGTCGAAATCCCGCAGGAAGCCTTCCTGTCTGTTCTAAAAGTTAAAGAATGAAAAAAGGGATAAAAAAATTGACCACAGAGGACACAGAGGGACCCTTATATTTAAAAAAAGCCATAAAGTCTTTCAGAGTGCACAGAGTATTTCTCTGTGACCTCTGTTGTTAGGTTGTCTCTGTGTTCTCTGTGGTCAATTTTGACTATACGGAATAACGATAAGGGAGGCAAGGATTTTGGAAAGAAAGCAGAATAAAGTTTGGGAATATGCAAAAGCCGTCGGTACCGCTCTGATTTTTGCGCTCATCATCAGGACATATATCGTGCAGGCATTCAAAATACCTTCGGGGTCCATGATCCCGACGCTGCTCATAGGTGATCATATCCTTGTAAACAAATTTATATACGGAACACCGGTCCCTTTTAGCGATAAAAAGGTCCTGGTCATTACACAGCCCAGGAGAGGTGATGTTATCGTCTTTAAATATCCCGAAGATACCACTAAAGACTTCATCAAAAGGGTCATAGGCGTCGGAGGCGATATCGTCCAGGAAAAAAACAAAGTGCTTTTTGTCAACGGGAAGCCTGCAACCGAACCATACATACAGCATACGGACAATTCCATAAACGGCATGGAACCGAGGGACAATTTCGGCCCTTATCTTGTGCCGAGCGGCAAGCTTTTCGTAATGGGTGACAACAGGGACCAGAGCTACGACAGCAGGTACTGGGGCTACGTTGATCTCACGCTGGTCAGAGGCAAAGCAATGATTATCTACTGGTCATGGGACGGCACAAAAAACTTCCCGAGGTTCGGCAGAATGGGCCGCATTATAAATTGAATTATGTTTACCGGATTGATCATAGAACTGGGTGAGATTGAGGCCCTCGAAAAAAGGGCCGGGAGCGCAAGACTTTCAGTCAGGGCCGGCGAGGTCGTCACTGATGCCGCCATCGGCGATAGTATTTCGGTCAACGGTATATGTCTTACCGTCACCGCCATCGATAAAAACATTCTTTTGTTCGATGTTTCCTATGAGACGTTAAAGAGCACCAACCTTGAAAGTCTGAAAAACGGTGAACGTGTAAACCTGGAGCCGTCGTTAAAGCCGGGCTCGAAAATGGGCGGGCACTTCGTTACCGGCCATATCGACGGTACCGGCAAAATACGCTCAAAAACGGTTTCCGGAAATGCGGTAAGAATAGAAATAGAAGCCCCGGCGGATATCTTAAAATATCTGGTCGAAAAAGGCTCGGTTGCGGTGGACGGCATAAGCCTTACCGTTGTCGATGTATTTAAGGATGCCTTCGGCGTGGTAATAATACCCCATACGGCAAAGCTGACCACACTGGGATTTAAAGCAGCAGGCAATACGGTCAATCTGGAGCCCGACATTCTCGCAAAATATGTAGAGAAATTTGTCCGGCCGGACAGCGGCCACTCTCTTCTCTCAGCCCTGAAACAATCAGGGTTCGTCTAAAAGACAGGTTAAGGCTAAGGTTAAGGTTGAGAAACAGCCAACGGAAACAAGCTTTGCCTTTACCTCAGCCTAAACCTTAACCTATCCTTATTACGTCTCCCTCTTTCAACAGCTTGAGGTTCTTCATTCTGAGTTTTGCAAGTTCAGCCCTGATAGCTTTGAGGTGCTGGGGTTTTGGATGTGTTATATATATCCTGTCCGGCATCTGTTTTATCTTCCGCAACTCCTCTTTGAGCAGCCTGGAAGTCAGATGCCCGGTAATCGCCGCCATCTCGCTCATCCTGTTGGGGAATGAGACTTCGATGATCAGACAGTCAAGTTTCCTGTCCCCTATTTTTTTCCATGTTGCGTCAGCGGGCCCGGTATCGCCAGTATAAAAGAACCTTTTTTTGTTTCCGTCTTCCACAAAGTATCCCACTGCCGGGACAGAATGGTTCACTTTGTAAGCGGTAATATAATACCCGTTAACATCTATTGCCTGCCCCTCTTTTAAGGCTTCGTACCGCAGAACAGCATTCTCATAATCCGGGATCATTGTAAAATCGGGCCATAAGGAATCATTGAGCAGGTTTTTTTGGATAGTTTTTATAACGGATGGGATGCTTCTAATAATTACCCTCTGCTTTCTCCTCTCCACAATGATATTGTCCGCAAGAAAAGAGATGCCCCTGATATGGTCGAGGTGAGCATGGGTGATGAAAATATCCTTTATCTTTGATTGCCCCTTCCTGTCAAGCACATTGGTCAGGCTCCCTGCATCGAACAGTATAGTCTCATCCAGCAGGAAACCGGGCGGATTGTGTCCGGGGAACTCAGCGCCTGAACAGCCGAGAACATTGATCTTCATCATCACCTCTCATTAGTTTCGGAATTATATCATAGATGTTCCAATTTTTTAAAAACCATTTCATCCGGGCCGTCCTCAAAGACAGGCCCGGACAATCAAGGTTCATTCTGATGTTGAGTTTGAATTCATATTATCGAGATTGAGATTTCTCTTGCCGCCTGTCAAGGGATCAGTCTGCGCACACGAA
Organism: Nitrospirota bacterium; assembly: GCA_963784135.1. Classification (GTDB taxonomy): domain Bacteria; phylum Nitrospirota; class Thermodesulfovibrionia; order Thermodesulfovibrionales; family Dissulfurispiraceae; genus JADFXI01. The sequence goes on from CAWAQG010000017.1 coordinate 5,585, forward strand.
ACAGTAACCGAGGATGATGCAGCATGAACGACAAACTTGGCGGTATACCTGGAATTAGGAGCAATCCCTGTCAGGGAATTCAGCGGATTGCCGTTTGCGTCAGTAACTCCGCTGCCATTGAAGATGAGCAACTCTGACGTCTTTGCGTTTATAACCCCAAGCGAAGTACCGCTCGATACGGTGACAGCCCCGCCGTCCGTGTTCAACACGACCAGTATCATGTCAGCCGGATTTGCTGAATTATTGCCCACCAGACAGTAGGTCGGCACTGAATTAGAAGTAACCAGCCACGGAATAATTGCCGCGTAGGAGTTCGAGTTCCATGTGTCAACCGGGACAAAAGAGGTGGCCGGCGGGGCAATCCACCCCTGGTTTGCAACATTAAGCTGTGCGCTTTCAGAGATGGTCCTCCCGGGGCTCAAACCCGAGGCGCCGTCTACCACTACGCATAGGGCATAATCAACACTCTGGCTGCCGTTGAAAGCGCCAAAACCGGTGGTGGGGACGTTCAGTGTTATAGTGCCGGCGCCGTTCAGCGCTCCGCCCTGCCCCACCGTGTTTCCGGCAGCAGTGTCGCTGCATACGCCATTAAATCCACCGGCAGTATTGGCGGAAAGAAAGACCTTGGTTACACCTTTCCAGTTCGCGGTGTCATTAAGCTGCACAACAAGAGAAGCGTTGAGACCCGCGATCCCGTTTAAGTTAACGCTTGGCGCACCTGCACTTTTCCCCATTCCGCCGCCAGTCCCGCCGCCAAAAAAGAAGTCGGAACTCGCCGCATATGGCTGCGGTCCCGGATACGGCCCCAGAAGCTCTGTCCCGTTAGACGCTGCAGAGCTAAAATCTACGGTATGGTTGGAAGCGCCTATAGAGATAAGGTTCGGAAGATTGCCGATGATCTGCGCCACATTGGCAGCACCGGAGTCAATAATAATCCCTCCCGAAGTGGTAGCTGAGATCTTTACCGTTACATAGCCGGGCACAACAGTGGGAGTAATTATAAGAGGAAAATTGCTTGCTACGCCTGAGTTGCATGCGTTGTTAGAGAATAGAATGGGAGTACCGGCATTAATACTTTCAAACATCTGGAAGTTGAAGTTTGGAGAAGTCACGGAAGGAGTGGACTGAGCGATAGTACTATTATCGGCGCCGGAGCATACATAGATAGGGTCGCCGCTAAAATAAGCTCCGGTGAACGTTACATTCAGCAGGTTGCCGCTCGTGAGGTACTGAGAAGGGACGTATTGCAAGGGAGCAATTGACATCGGCGGCTGGGCGGGCGCTACCGGCAGGGGGATATTAAACCCTCCGCCGCTGACCGTAACTGTCCCTGCGGATGCAGGGCCTGCCATAAGCCCCATTAGTATCAGGGCCGCTATCGAAAACTTGATAAACTTACTCATTATAGTATCCTCCTTTTATCTTGGCGGGAAAATGCCTGCCGCACTTCCGGTGAAGCTGCCTGATGTTGTACCTGTATAAGTACCGGCGCCGGCGCCTCTCAAATTGATTGTGGTGGTGGAACTGCCGGGCCATCCGCCTGTTCCGGTATATATGCCGCCGCCGGTTATGCCTGCCAGCCATTTATTATTGTTCCACTGTGCAGGTATAAAGTTGCCGGTGAGTCCGACATTGCTTGTTAAGGGGACGGAAGTTAATGAGTTGGGAGTCCCTGAGTATGTCCCGCTGACATTTCCCGTCCCCCATATTACAGGCGCTGCGCCTGAATTGGTGGAAAGGAAGATGACATTGCTCATGGTCAGTCCTGAAATGCCGTTCACGGGGCCGCCGGCCTGCGTGAAAGTGGCGTTTCCAACCTCCACGACAGGAATGCCGAGCTTCAGCATATTCTGCTGCGCAGCAGAAAGGCCTGCGACAGTCGTTTGGCAGGTCCCTCCGGGACATGCCGCATTTAACAGAGTATTGGTCTCCATCCAGACACCCATGGATAATGCCTGCCACGTAAAATTATTAGGGTTAAAAGTGCCTTTAAGTTCTCCGACATAGATGCCTGTTGAAGGCGCGGATGTTGTATCAGCGTAGTACCCGGCATGAGTGGCAGCCAGGGTTTCAGTGCCCGCACCGTTTGATTGTGACCACTGGGTCCCAAATGTGTATATTTCCGCCATTGTCGGAAATGTCGTACCGGAAGCCAAATCCGTCCCGGAACTCAGGCGGAAGGAGATCGTCCAGTAGTTGGTAGGATAACTGAATGGCGACGTGCCTGTATTATAACTGCCTGCATTGGTCATACTCCATATTCCCCATGGCGCTCCCGTAATGTTTGCAGACTCAAAACTGGAGTTTGTATTTGATAAACTGATACTGTATCCCGGGTCGGCAATCGGATACGTCGCTGAAGAGTAACTGTTATTGTTCCAGAACCCTCCGGTCTGCAACAAATAAACAGGCATCGTTGTTGTGGTTATGGAAGCGGGAAAGTTTGAAGGAACAATAGTCCCATACTGACCGGCAGGAGCAATTTGAGCTGAGGTAAGACCCAGTGACATGTTCCAGGTGTCATTTGCGCTATTAATAACATTGATGCCATTTATATTTCCTGTGCTTGTGTTGTCGCCCCTTATGATTCCTGAGTTTCCTGAAGGGTCTGCGTAAAGAAGGTAAGTCATTGCCTGCAAGTTGTTGCCGTTGATATCGGCATTTGGCGTTTGGGCGCCCCCCATATATCCCCAATATGATCCGCCGTCGCCTGTGTTATATGGCCCGGCCCCGGAGATATTAGGATAAAAGTTTTGATACCAGATGTGGTAGTCCGAGGCAAAAGTCCCCGATGATGTTGTGACCGGCCAGCCGGTCAGACTCCACCCAACAGAATTCCAGTATAGTGCCCAATTTGTAACTGCAGAAAGAGTTCCTTCAGATGTATAGCTCGTGCCATTCCATGTCTTAAGCGGCGCATTAATCACAGCGCTGGGCGTTGGTGTTGGCGTTGGTGTTGGCGTTGGTGTTGGTGTCGGTGTTGGTGTTGGTGTTGGTGTTGGTGTTGGCGTTGGTGTTGGTGTTGGCGTTGGTGTTGGTGTTGGTGTTGGTGTTGGCGTTGGTGTTGGTGTTGGCGTTGGCGTTGGCGTTGGTGTTGGCGTTGGTGTTGGTGTTGGCGTTGGCGTTGGTGTCGGCGTCGGTGTCGGCGTCGGCGTCGGTGTTGGCGTCGGTGTTGGCGTTGGCGTCGGCGTTGGCGTCGGCGTTGGCGTTGGCGTCGGTGTTGGCGTCGGTGTTGGCGTCGGTGTTGGCGTCGGTGTTGGCGTCGGTATAGGGACCACCTGATTAATTGGAGGCGTAACGGGAATAACCGGCGTTACGACTATCGGCGTTTGAACAACCGGAGCTGTCGTTGTGACAGTCGGAGTATTTAACTGCGTTATTGCCGGCAAAGTACCCACTGTCTGTGCAAGAGTCGGCGTTGCAGCTGCAGTCAACGCTGCAGGTTGAGAAGTATCAGTGGGCTGAATCGCCGCAGGAGATGTCGCTGTCGGCGTTGCGACTGTTGTCAACGGCACAGGTTGAGAAGTATCGGCGGCTGGAGATGTCGCTGTCGGCGTTGCAGCAGTTGGCTGCGTCGCAGGTTGAGTAGTATCAGTTGGCTGCGCCGCCGTTGTCGTTGCGGCGCTTGACTGTGTTGCAGGCTGAGAAGTATCAGTGGGCTGAGTTGACGCGCCAGACGCAGCAGTTGGCTGTGCCGCAGTTGTCGTTGCAGTAGATCCCGTCCCTGTCGCAGATGATGTCTGGGCTGTTGAAGTTGGGGCGCCGGCTGCCGCCTTGGGCTTCGCTGATGGGGCCACATTATTTTCAAGCCCTTTCTTCTCTGAATTGGTTGCCGGCCTTGGAGCAGCAGGCGGCTTGTTTTCCGCAATAGTGGTTATTTGTCCGGCAGTAACATTGACCTTTACGTCAGGAAACTTCTTATTGAACGATTCGACAACTCCGGTTGTTACGAGTATCCCCGTTATATTATTGACGTGAGAAACAAAAAAATCCGTTCCTCTGACTCCAGCTACCGCTGTAGGCGTCCTTATCTCAAATTTGTTTGCCTGTGGAGAGCCTGCAATGCGGGCGGTTATTTTTTTATCAACGGCAGCTTGAACTTCGCCCCTCGGCAGGTTTATCACACTTTTTGTTGTTCCGTCAGAGAGGTATTCGCTGATATCAATTCTCGTTCTCTGGGCGATTTTCAGGGAGTTTCCATCCTTGAATGCGATCCCGGCCTTTGAATTGCTTTTTGCCCGTATTATGTCCCCGGCAAATACAGGGTCGCCTTCCCTGACAGGTACGCCAGGCAGTCTGCCCCCCCTTAAGACATCAACGCTCCCTTCAACAAACGTGAATTTGCCGATTGCCCCGGCCGCCTCCGCATTAGAATCAAAGTACCATCCCGAAATACAACAAAAGAAGACGAATTGCAGAGCAGCATACATAAAAAAGACAGATAATATGCGATAGGCCAAACTTAAACCTTTGCGCATGCTTATTGTCTTGCTTCTATCCTGTTCCTGCATCTGTTTATGACGCATAGTCATCTCCTGCATTTCATTATCTTTGTTCTTGTATTACCTATCGCCCATTGCCTGTCTGTTAATAGTTAAACTCAACCCCTGCTGAATAGAGGTCCCGCCTGTAGTCATAGATTTTGAAATTGCAATTGTCCTTAGTATGAGAATATGTGAGATTTAAATTCATTTCTTTATTAAGTTCATATGCAAGTCCTGCAGATCCCAAATATACGGTGTCATGCCTCTTTGAAGGTGTGTCCGGATATCCCGGCGTCCCTGTGCCGGAAGTAGTATTAATATTCAGGTAATGCTGAAAAAATGCGTCCCCTGAAATCATCATGTTCAGTTTTGTCACTACGGGAACAAGAAGAGACATCGATATTCTGTTTCCGGTATTGACCCAGTTCTTTCCCTCCGTATCTTCTACTGAATACTCATACCTCAAGTTAAACATCCCCCTGCCTCCGGAAAATGGATACAGATAACCGGCTGAGATACTATAAAGATCACCGTCCCTGCGCTCATCAGGGGAGAATCCCGGAGTTTTTTCCTGGAACATCTCTCTTTTGGCGTAGCCGGCCGAAAGCTGTCCTATATGTCCCGGGAACAGCATTATGTTGAGAGAAGGCTTCAGTGAAAACAGATTCATATAAGAATTGTTGTTTAAATATACCATGTTTTCAGAGACCGGCAGTGTTATTGCCCCGTTATTAATGCTGTAGCCGGGGATTAAGGACAAGGTGTGAGACATAACATCAAATTTGGACGCCGCGGCATTGAAATAGTCATTTGTGTAATAATTGTACTGCGCGTCAAAAGACCATGGCGCGTCCATAAGCGGAGTATAATCCATCCTGAATGTGCCGACAATGGAACTGTCCTTTTTGCCTGAAATCTTATCTATGGACTCAATGCCGATTATTGAAGAAGGCTGTGAAACCACGTTGGTGTCATACTGAATTGCCACGCCCATGTTTAAGCGCAGCGGCTTATATGCGGCAAGCGTCGCTGAAATGGCTTTATCATATTCTCTTGCAAAGAACGCCAGTTCTGACGCAGGGTTAATATTGATCAGCGCCTTTAAACTTTCCCGTGCCCCTTTCATTCTCCCGAGCCTGGCCTGCAACACGGCAATCTGAAAATCGCATGACTGGGCGAGAGAAGGGTCAATCTCCTTCGCCTTTTTAAAGGCATTTAGTGCTTCACTGTTTTTCCCTTCTTTTACCAGTACAAGCCCTTTCAGATAAGCTATATATGCAGGCATTATCTTCAGCGCTTCCGCTTTTGCTATCCACTTATCAGCTTCCCCGAGTTCATCGAGGTTATAAAGCATCTGGATGAGTTCAGGATATGCGTCGAGGACAGGAGGGGTAAGATTGACCGCATCCTTGAACTGCTTCGCTCCCTCCCTGTAGTCGCCTGTCTGCTTATATGTAAGCCCGAGATAAAAGGAAGCCACGGCAGAGTCCGGATGCTCTTCTTTTATTTTCTGAAATATACTGATAGCTTCTTCGTAATTCTCAGCCCTGTACTCAATAATTCCCTGCTCTAAAGTGGCTGGCTGCTCAACAACTGCCGGCCTTTCGTTGTTGCCTTCAGGCAAGGTCCCCGGCTTTTCAATAATATCCCCGGCTTGACCTGACGAGGGAAATGAAAAGAGGGCATAAAGAAAGATGATTAGAATATAAGGCCCGTATATGGCACAGCGCATCATTGGTCCCGTTTTTAAGGATTAAAGATAAAGCCCCTGAAAGGGGAAGCCTCACTCAGCCTTGCCCGGCTGAAAATTGTTAAGCAATACCAACGAGAAAGTTAAACATATAATTTCCTGATTTGTCAAAGACATTACGACTATTGCCAAATTCGTTGTCAACGCAATAGCGCAGGCGTTATTTTTCTTTCATCACAACTACTGTTTCCTTGTCAGTCTCAGTAATGACCGGGGCGGTCCCATGGTCGAGAGAGGTCAGTTCGTATATGCTTACAGGATTTTCTTTCCCTTTTACCGCGACTCTTCCAAGTCCTCTTACTGCGACATGACCGATTACGCGGGCTTCTATTTTGTCCCTGGTTTTTTCGAGCGTGAATCCGTCATCAGGATATGCACGTTATATTTTCTGGTGAGGGATTCAATGCGCGAGCCCAGGTTTACGTGGTCGCCTATGATGGTATAGTCCATTTTCTTCCCTTCAGCGCCGATATTGCCGACGATGACTTCTCCGGTGTTAATGCCGATGCCGCAGTCAAGAGCGGGTTTTCCTTCGGAAGGCCATTTCTGCTGGAGCTGCCGCAGCGTGGAGACCATTTCGAGGGCGCATTTGACGGCGAGTTCAGCATGGTTTTCCTGATGCATCGGCGCGCCCCAGAAAGCGAGTATGGCGTCGCCGATAAACTTGTCAAGCGTGCCCTCCCATTTGAACACTATACCGGTCATTGCGCCCAGGTATTCATTCAGAATGGAGACGACTTCCTCAGGCGTATGCTTTTCGGAAAAACTGGTGAAACCCCTTACGTCGGAGAAAAGAAGGGTTATTTCCCTTCGCTCTCCTCCGAGTTTTGCCATGTCGGGGTTTTTGATAAGTTCGTTAACGATCCGCTCCGTAACATAACTTGAGAACATGGCCTTTATCTTCCTCGCATATTTTTCCTCGCATGGCATAATTATAGCCGGTGACACTTATGAAAATAAGCAGGATATTAAGCAGCGGATAGGTAATGTTTATCCACAGGCCTTTCTGCGTAAACAATAAATATCCGGAAACAGATATCAGGAGGAGAAACAGACCGGTCACTCCGGAGGAGCCGAGCACCTTGAATCGTGGTATTGTGAACGCAGCGAGTATGCCTGATATGAGCAGGAGGGCCAAATTGCCGTACCATGGCACTCTTTTAAGAAATCTGTTGTCCAGTATGGATGCAATAACGCTTGCATGCTTTTCCACGCCCGGCATCGCCGCCGAAAAAGGGGTTACCCGCAAATCATAGATGCCGATGGCAGTGGCGCCGACAATCACTATTTTGTCCTGCAATTGTTCCGCTTTTATCGTGCCGTCCAGGATATCAGCGATATGGACAAATATTTGAATGTCTGTTCCGGCCCGTAATAGTTAATGAGGGTCCGGCCCCAGTGGTCGGTCGGGACAAACCTCTTTCCGAGCTTCACGCCCTCTGCTGCATACAGCACAATTTTGTCGCGAGGAATACCCAGATAGACGGCTGCGGCCTGGAGCGTGATCTGAGGGGAAGAGATGGCCGGAATAACCTATAACAAGCGGTTCCCATCTAAGCGTGCCGTCATTGTCGGGAAACATATTGATATGTCCGAATGACATGGCCTGTTCAAGGAAGGCGGGGACAGGGACAAGTACCCGCTCTGAAGTGATCGGAGCGTATTTGCTGAAACGTTCGGGATTGATTACCGCAGCGAACGAGCAGTTAAAGAGCAGATCATTTTGCAGCGGGGCGGACTTTTTCTCAAAATCAAAAACAATGGGCAGGACAACATTGCCCGCTTCTTTCATGGCGGCGCTCAGAAGCGGGTCATTTTTTTCCGGCTCGCTGAGGATTATATCAAAGACAATTATCTCGGCCCCGGCATCGTTCAGTTTTTTCACAAGGCCGGCAAGCTTGTCGCGGCTCCAGGGCCATCTGCCGAGGCGTTCAATGCTCTTTTCATCGATGGCGGCAATGACCACGGAATCCGGAGGCCTTAAGACGCCCCTGAACTTGAAGCGGTAATCGAGCAATTTTGCCTCAAGAGTTTCGAGCGCAGGCAGTTTAAGAAGCATGATGCCGCACATCAGAAGAGTGATAAGAAAACCGATCAGGCCGGCAGCCGCGTGCTTTCCGGCACGCTCGGTGAAGAGCGATGAAAGCCCTCCTACCAGGTAGTAAAGGGTACCCTTTTTAAATGGTGTTTCCATCTGCGTTTGGGCACGCTCGTTGAAAAAAGATAGAAAGTTTAATCAAAACTTTTATATTTATACATCCGCGAGCGTATTTTCGAGGACTTGTGCAAGGGTAATTATGCCTTTTAGCGCCTTGTCAATCGCCTCCTGCCTGAGTGTCATCATGCCGGTTTCGATTGCCACCCTTCTTAATTCTTCCGTCGTGGCCCCCTTGATAAGGAGATTTCTGAAGTCCTTGTTGACCAAAAGGACTTCGTATATCCCGGTACGGCCTTTTTCACCTGATCCGTCGCAGGCATCGCATCCCTTTCCCCTGTATAGCGTCGTGCCTGCCTTCACATCTCCCTTGGACAGTTCTTCCTCTGCCTCTGTGCACTGGTAAGCCTCTTTGCACTTGGGGCAGATTTTCCGGGCAAGCCGCTGCGCGCAGACCAGGACAATGGAATCAGCAATCAGATAGGACTCTATGCCCATTTCAATCAGTCTGGTTATGGTTCCGACCGCGTCGTTGGTATGAAGAGTGGAGAAGACCATGTGCCCGGTCAGTGATGCTTCAACAGCGGTCTTTGCCGTTTCGAGGTCCCTGATTTCACCGATAAGGATGATGTCCGGGTCATGGCGCATAAACGCCCTTATAGCTTTTGCAAACGTGTATCCCGCTGCAGGATTGACATTGCTCTGAATGACTTGTCCGCCAAGGGTGTATTCAACAGGGTCTTCAGCAGTCACTATTTTTATATCAGGCGTATCGAGCGTCTTCAGCGCTGCAAAGAGGGCAGTTGATTTTCCGCTTCCGGTCGGGCCTACATGAAGCAGTATTCCGTAAGGGGCCTGGATGGCCTCTTTGTAAAGCTTCATGCAGTGGTCGTTAAAGCCCAGCATGTCGAGTGTCAGCAGCGAACTTGTCTTGTCCAGTATCCTCATTACTATGTCCTCGCCGTGGGTAGTCGGCACCGTGGATACGCGGAGGTCTATTTCAACGCTGGGATTGTGCTTCGAGAAATCGATCCTTCCGTCCTGGGGCACTCTCCGTTCGTCAATCCTCAGATCAGACATTATTTTGTAGCGGGCGATAAGAGCATCTTGCACGTATTTCGGCACTCTCATTACCTCTGTCAACTCTCCGTCAATGCGGTAGCGGACACGCAGGTTATACAGGGACGGCTCCAGATGGATATCGCTCGCCCTCTTGTTATATCCTTCTTCCACGATCCTGTTGGCCAGCATGACAACAGGCGCGCTATCTTCTTTTGCTTCTTCCTTGGCCACCTCTGCGATCTCAACTTCAGCGCGCATGGTTTCAGCGACATTGTCCAGCAGGCTCCCGAGCCCCAGGGCGTCCTTGTCCTTTCCCTTTTCCTTTGAAAGGCCGTAGAACTTCTCTATGGCTGTGAACAGTTGTTTTGAGGTAGTAACAACGACCTTTACGTTCTTCAGGACATAACGGGCGTCCTTATAAAAACGGGCCACCTCATCAAGGGCCATAAGGTCACGCGGCTCTACCATGGCGACCGTCAGTTCGGAGTTCAGATACTTGAGGGGCAACACCTTGTAATTCTTTGCATAAGCAGGTTTGACGTGTTTAAGAAGGTCGGATTGCAGGGGGAACGACGTGACGTCGACAAACTCATGGCCCAGCGATTCAGCCAGAACGGCGGCTATTTTCTCCTCAGCCAGACCGCTCTCAAGAAGTATCTGATCAAGTCCCCTGCGTTCTTTTGCAACTCTTACGAGCAATTCCTGCAACTGCTCTTTTGTAGCGAACCCTTTTTCAAGAACCAGTTCCTCAAAGCTCTTCTTCGGGACTTTCTTAACATCCTGGGGTTTCTTTATGTCCGCCGTCTTGATAGGTTCAGCCATTATATTCTCGTAAATATGAGTATTAATTTTGTCATTGCGCCTTTATCATCTACATAGGGAATGATCTTTATTTCAAGCACCTCAAGCTGGGCTATTTTTTTGAAGCCGTCCCTGAACACATCGCCCATTTTTTCTTCCAGTTCGGTCCCGGAAAAACTGGGGAAGAGATCAAAAAAATTCTCGCCCTGCATGGCAGCAGCCGTGTACCTCATGCCGCTCATTACTTCAAGAAACTTGCTGGCCGAAATAATACGTTTTTTAGTGTCCAGGATGCAGATGCCCTCATCAATGTCATCGATAATATATTCCCTGAGCCGCCTCTCATCCTCGATGGTCTGGTAAAGGAGCGCATTGTTCACGGCAATGCCGAGCAAATAGGCAAGCTGGTTCACAATCTCAACATCATGGTCGACAAACCCCCCGGCCTTATTCAAAGCCTGGAAAACACCGACATTGTGCACTGACTTTATGGGAATGGGCACGACAAGCACGCTCATTGTCCTGTAACCGCTTTTCTTGTCCCATGTCTTGTCGAATGACAGTTCGGCATCAACCCCTTTGAGTTCGGAATCATCATAGGCGTCCTGAATGTTGATGATCCTGCCGGTGGCCGCGGAAAAACCCGCAAGACTGGTTTTGGTGATAGGGACCCGTATTTCGACAAGGTCGTCCGCCTGCAGGACTTTGGAATACAATTCATGGGTCTCAGCGTTGATCAGATACAGCGTGCAACGGTCGGCGCCGATAATTGCCTGTATCTCCTTTACGACCGAGGTCAGCAATGTATCAATATCCAGAGTGGAAAGGATGGTATCAAGTATGCTGAAGAATCTTTCGGTGCTTAACGCCAGCTGCTCCATAAGGGTCATTATATCAAAAAGCCCGGTTTTTTTGTGCGGAGGGAGGGACATGGGCAGAATAGTTTTTCTTTGCGAGCAATTAGTCGTTTGTGCCTTCTTCCAGACATTTATTGAACACTATCCGGTTCCCAAATTGAGCGTATGTGGGCTGGACGTTACCAGCCCACTGCTGAGAACTCAGGTGCTCTCAAAGAAAAACTATTCTGCCCATGTCCCCGTCAATGAGAAGGAAGTGGACGGTTTGGAAAGACAGTTTATTTATTTATTTGTTATACTCAAAATAGTTTCTGTATATATAATGCATACGCGGAGGTCTGTCAGTGGAGAAGAGCAAAATCAACACTATAGAAGAAGCCCTTGAGGATATAGCAAAAGGCAGGATGGTCATCCTGGTGGATGATGAGGACCGCGAAAACGAGGGGGACCTTTGCATGGCTGCTGAAAAGGTAACTCCCGAAGCCATTAATTTTATGGCAAAGCACGGCAGAGGGCTTATTTGCCTCTCACTGACCCCTCAGAAAGTCGAGGACCTTAAACTCCCCATGATGACCGACAACAATACTTCTTCCTTCGGCACGGCGTTTACCGTATCCATAGAGGCCAAAAAAGGTGTTACTACCGGAATCTCCGCCCACGACCGTGCTGTTACTATCCTGACCGCTATTGGGCCGAAGACCAGGGCAGAAGATATAGCAAGGCCCGGCCATGTCTTTCCATTAAGAGCAAAGCCGGGGGGTGTACTGCAAAGGGCCGGACAAACAGAGGGATCGGTTGACCTCGCAAGGCTTGCAGGCCTTAATCCTTCAGGCGTCATATGCGAAATCATGAACGATGACGGCAGCATGGCAAGAATGCCGCAACTGATGGAATTCGCAAAAGAGCATAAATTAAAGCTGATCACGGTAAAAGACCTTATACATTACCGCATGCGTGCCGAGCGTTTTGTGAGAAAGATAGCTTCTGTCCAGATGCCGACGAAGCACGGCGGGGATTTTACCGCTATTGCCTATGCCAATGACGTTGACAGCAATATTCATATCGCGCTGGTCAAGGGAGAGTTTTCCCCTGAGGACAAAGTGCTGGTGAGAGTGCATTCCGAGTGCCTTACCGGCGATGTTTTCGGTTCAAAAAGGTGCGATTGCGGCGACCAGTTGCAGAAGGCGATGGAAATCATAAAGAAAGAGGGCAAGGGAGTTGTCCTTTACATGCGCCAGGAAGGCAGGGGAATAGGGCTTGCAAACAAGCTCATGGCATACGAACTCCAGGACAAGGGCCTTGATACGGTCGAGGCCAACCTCAAGCTCGGATTTAAGGCCGACCTGAGAGACTATGGCGTTGGCGCCCAGATACTGGTAGACCTTGGGATCAGGAAGATGCGGCTGATAACGAACAACCCGAAGAAGATTGTCGGACTCGAGGGCTATGGGATTAAAATCGTTGAACGGGTACCCGCTGAAGTCCAGCCGCACGATAGAAATATCATTTACCTGCAGACCAAAAAGAAAAAAATGGGCCACATACTGGAAAACGTATAAGGGCCTGCATGGGTGAACCCAGGGCTGGGTTTATGAAACTGGTGCGCCTGGGCTTATTTGGCATTATATTCTATATTCTGCCTTATCTTAAATAACAGGTAACCATCATGAGTCAGGAGGTAATACCGCAGGAGATTATAGAAAACAAAATATTTCTTATCAGAGGGAAAAAGGTGATGCTTGATAAAGACCTCGCCGTTCTTTACCAGGTAGAAACGGGCCAGCTTAACAGGCAAGTTAGAAGAAATATTGAGAGGTTTCCAGAGGACTTTATGTTTCAGCTTACAAAAGCGGAATTCGATGACTTGATGTGCCATTTTGGCATATCAAGCTGGGGCGGCACACACATATTAGAGAATTTCTAAGGGCGTTTACATCGCCCTCCTAACAAACGGCTACGTCCTCATCTATAGCATTCTAACTTTCTCTTCGAAATGATAAGTCCTCCTGTCGCGACTTCATCTAGAAAATCGCGCCACTCGGATCGATTTTAAAATGTTATTTTCGGCCATGTATTAGAGAAGTGGATCCCCACAACATACATGCAAGGATTACACATGGCTCACCGGGAAGACACCATATTCTAAAGAATGCTACCAGTCCTACACGAGGGTAGCCATTCCACTCCGGGGTGTTCTTACATTCGAGGGTCAGACCTGTAGGGTAAATTATTTATTTCAGCCACAGCATCGTCAACATTTTTATCAAAATCTTTCTCAAAATTCTCGAAGTGCGTTATTGTGCGTTCTATTTCGTTAGCAGTTAAGGCTGAAGAACGGTTAAGTTTTGCCATTACAGCCATCATAAATTGAATAACTCGGATTGTATGCTTGACTATCTCCGCAGACATGCCCATACTGCAAAAGTATTCTGCTAAAGTTGGATCTAGATTTTCTGTTTCACCAACACATTTCTTATAGATCTCATCTTCCTTTATTGCCATTTTCTATCTCGTTTGCTTTGTAGAATGCTTTGCGGTATCCCATGCTGTCCCCATAAACTATGATTTTTTTCTTGTTTGTGCTGTGAATACCGAGATTTTTCTCTGCACATTGTCACTTTGACAGTTAGGGCATTTGACTTTTGGTTTAGCTTCAAATTCCTTAATAGAAAGGAAGACAGTAATCTCATGGTTACAGTCTTTGCAGACATAATCATAAGCGGGCATATCAACCTCCTTATTGTTCGATGATTTGCGGTTATAGTATGTACAATTATATCAATTTTTTAATCTGTTTGTTAGCAGGAGTTCCCATTCATTCTACCTTATCCTCAGGGAATGTACCGAAGGGTCGATAAATTATGGGCCAAGTTGAATCGGTACCATGTTGGAATCTGATATAGTCTTAAGATGATATAATTTGCTTATGAATATCTTATGGTTAGTCGATTGGAAATTTCGTAATCTTTCTGTATTAGTGCAATTTCTTATCCTTATGATGAACAAACAACAAAGTATAATGTTCTTACTGGGCCGGCTTTTCAGCTTCCTGCTGAGGGTATTGCGCGGCTTTAAACGCAATCAGGGGCTGCTGTTATCCGGCGCTGTAGCTTATTATACCCTTTTGTCAATTGTTCCCATGTCAATCCTCGCCCTCATTGTGTTGTCGCATTTTATAGGAGAGGAACAGTTGTTTCATACCTTATCAACTTACATAGAAATGCTGATACCAGGCTATGCAGCGACTTTGAATGAACAGGTGCGGGTATTTCTTGAGCACCGCAAGGTGGTTGGCATTGTCGGCTTCCTCGTCATGTTGTTTTTCAGCTCAATAGCCTTTTCGATGCTTGAAAACGCCATGTCGGTGATCTTTTTTCAACGTGTCAGAATTCAACGCCGCAACTTTCTTATTTCCGCTGTTATCCCTTATGTGTATATCATCATAATGGCTCTGGGCATAGCTCTGGTGTCGTTTATTGCTGGAGCAATAGAGACACTTGAAAACAGGCAATTGATAATATTAGGTTGGAGTTTGGGCTTTGGGAGCACTTCCAGGGTTGTGCTGTATATACTAGGAATACTTGGGGAGGTGCTTATGCTTACTTCCATATATTTGGTGATGCCCGTCGTACGTATCACCTTTCGTCACGCACTGTTCGGCGGGGTAACCGCAACAGTTTTATGGGAGATCAGCCGCCGTATTCTTGTCTGGTATTACTCGATCCTATCCATGGTAAATTTAATTTATGGTTCCCTGGCCACTGTCGTGGTGGCTCTTCTCAGTACAGAGGCGGCTGCATTAATCCTTTTGTTAGGCGCTCAGGTTATTGCAGAACTTGAGCGCAAGACCGACGAAGTCACCGAAGAAAAACTATCAGGGTTTGAAACATGATGTTTATGAAGGTTTTCTTTTTTGCGATGTGGTGGGCTAAGTCATGTTTCCTTAAATGAACTGCCCAATGAAGATTACGTCCCGGGCATCGCAAGCCACTTGTGACATATTTTCTTGGAAATCAACACTGTCGCTGAGATGGCTGTAGTCATGGTAGTCAGGTGAATCAAAGACATGGCGAATCATCTCAATTATGAGTTTTTCCCACAGAAAATGTCACAGGTGTAAATGCGAGAACGGGACTTTCCCTTACACTGTCTGTCAGATCAAGTTTCAGCAACTACACCATAAACATGACGATGGATGTTTACGGACACCTATTTAATGACATGGACTTTAACAGAAAACAGGTTGAGATTTTGCAATCCGTTAGAACCCCGATAGAAAAGGCCGGAGACTTGCAACATGCAACTATGTAACTCATTGGATTTGCTGGTGCGCCTGGGAGGATTCGAACCTCTGACCCTCGGCTTCGGAGGCCGATGCTCTAATCCACTGAGCTACAGGCGCATAAATGGTCTGCATTTATTGTAACATGAGACTGCAGCAAATTTGTAACCAAGGAAAGGAGCGGCAGGGGCAGGCTGTTTATCGGAGCGCTGAAACTACTTTCATTGCCAAGAGACAATCCATCACAGTAGACATGTCAGGTTCACATTCTCAGCCTGGGCTCGGCGTTACTCGCCCCTGATAGACCACCCGTGCATCGCTCCGATAAACAGCCTGCCCCTGCCGCTCCAATAATTTGATTCTATAAAATAAACAGCAGGAGAAGGGGAGCACTATGTGTTTTTCGAGTAAAAACTAACTGCAATATTGCCATAAACTCCAAAATTACGGCTTATAAGTCGTCATTCCCGCAGTCCGTTAGCGGGAATCCAGGTTATTTGTGTCTGGATGCCCGATTAAGAACTTCGGGCATGACGAAAATTTCGGCTTTCCGGCGCATAGTGCGTTTGCCCTGCCCCTTCTCCTGTCTTCCCTATAATGTTGGGTAGTGGGTCTGCTATAATTGTTATAAAAAAACCGTTTTAAAAGGGGACAATAAAATGAGTCGTGCTCTTTTTAGGACCATCATTATCTTTTGTTCTGTTTCCATCTTCCTTACAGGGTGCAAAAAAGAGCAGAAACAATCGCCTCCGCCTCCGGTCGTGGAAGTAATGGAGGTCATGCAAAAAGATGTCCCTATCGTACACGAGTGGGTTGGCACCGTCGACGGCTTTGTTAATGCCACAATAAGAGCGCAAGTTACAGGCTACCTGATCAGGCAGGACTATAAGGAAGGTGATATGGTAACGAAGGGCCAGGTACTGTTCGAGATCGACCCGCGGCCTTTCCAGGCTGCGCTGGACCAGGCAATGGGAGACCTGGCACGGCAGGAAGCCCAGTATAAGAATGCGAGGGCGAACCTTGACCGGATCAGACCTCTCGCTGAACAGAACGCACTGAGCAAGAAGGACCTGGACGACGCTATAGGAGCAGAGCAGTCATACCTGGCAGCAGTTACAGCGGCCAGGGCTGCGGTTGATAAGGCCCGGCTCGATCTCAGCTTCACAAAAGTCACCTCCCTCATAGATGGCATGGCCGGGCTCGCCAGGGCCCAGGTGGGAGACCTGATTGGACCGGCCCAGGCCGGCGAACTGACAACAGTTTCCACGATCAACCCGATCAAGGTGTATTACACTATCAGCGAACCGGCATATATAGATTTCATGAAACGGTTCTCATCACAGGCCGCCTTTCTCGAACAAGTGAGAAAGTTGAAGTTGGAGCTTGTCCTGGCGGACGGGTCTCTCTATCCATACACAGGCACAGTCTACGCTTTTGACCGTGAGGTGAACGTAAGAACCGGGACGCTGCGGGTTGCCGGACTCTTTCCGAACCCGGGCAATCTGCTCCGTCCCGGACAGTTCGTAAATGTCCGTGTATTGGCCGGAACTAAAAAGGGGGCGCTGCTCGTGCCCCAGCGGGCTGTGGCAGAACTGCAGGGGAGCTACCAGGTGGCAGTCCTGGGAGCTGACAACCGTATAGATATACGGACGGTCAAGGCAGGGGACACCATAGGCCCCCTCTGGATCATCGACGAGGGATTGAACCCCGGAGAGAGGATCGTGGTCGAAGGGGTACAGAAGGTGAAACAGGGCATTACCGTCACCGCAAAGCCATTCGTCCCCGAAGTCCCCCCCAATCAGGGGACCTCGCCTGCGCGCCGGCCCCCGGCTGCAGGTCAGTAGACCCCTATGTACCGCTTCTTCATCAGACGTCCCATCGTGGCGATGGTCATCGCGATCATAATAGTCATTGTCGGCCTTGTCGCAATGTCGGGGCTGCCGGTGGCACAGTATCCCAATATTGTACCCCCCGAGATAATCGTGCAGGGCACCTATGTGGGGGCCGATGCCCTGACGATTGAGCAATCTGTGGCCACCCCTATAGAGCAGCAGATGAGCGGCGTGGACAACATGAACTATATGTATTCCCTGAGTCCCAACAACGGGTTGATGCGGATGATTGTGAACTTCGATGTAAAGACCGACCCGAACACCGACCAGGTGCTTGCCCAACTGCGCGAGTCCCAGGCAGAATCGCAGCTTCCGCTCGACGTAAGAAACTACGGAGTGACGGTCCAGAAAGCTCTTTCTGCGCCGTTCATGCTGATTGCCCTTAGTTCGCCAAAAGGAACCTATGACGCCACATTCCTGGCGAACTACGCCTATATACACTTAAATGACGCACTGACGAGAGTGCGGGGGATAGCCAGTGTCACTGTCTTCGGGGCCGGCCAGTACGCCATCCGCTGCTGGGTACGCCCTGACTTGCTGGCCAAGCTCAATATCACGATTCCGGAGATCGTCGACGCGCTGCAGAAGCAAAACACGGTGAACCCTGCGGGACAGGTCGGCGGCGAGCCCATACCTCCCGGCCAGGAATTCACATATGCGATCAGGGCGCAGGGGCGGCTTGTAAACCCTGAAGAGTTCGGACGGATCGTCGTGCGCGCTAACCCTGACGGTTCCATGGTGCGCCTCAAGGACGTCGCCCGCATAGAGTTGGGCGCACAGGACTACAACATTCAGGGGCGCTTCAGCGGCAAACCGTGCGGGATACTGGCGCTTTACCAACTGCCCGGCACAAACGCATTAGAGGCGGCAGAAGGCGTAAAGAAAGTAATGGCCGGGCTGAGCGAGTCTTTTCCGGCAGACCTGCAATATAACATAGCCCTCGACACTACCCGCCCCGTTACCGCAGGGATAAGGGAAATCGTCGAGACCCTCTTTATTGCAATGGTGCTGGTTATTATAGTGGTGTTCGTTTTTCTCCAGGGTTGGCGGGCCACACTCATTCCAGCCATTGCCGTGCCCGTCTCACTTATCGGGACCTTTGCCTTTTTTCCCATCCTTGGCTTCTCTATCAACCCGATTGCCCTCATGGGCATGGTTGTGGCAATAGGACTCGTTGTGGACGATGCCATTGTAGTGGTTGAGTCTGTAGAGCGCCACATAGAAGAAGGACTGACACCAAGGGAATCGGCCATCAAGGCAATGGAGGAGGTTGCCGGACCGGTAACCGCCATCGCGCTCGTCCTCGCGTCCGTATTTCTCCCGACAATTTTTCTTCCCGGCATCACAGGGCGGCTTTACCAGCAGTTCGCCGTCACTATAGCTATATCGATGCTGCTGTCTGCCTTCAACGCCCTGACTCTCAGTCCCGCACTTTGCTCCATCCTGCTGCGCCCGAAAAAAGAAACACGCGGCCCGTTAGGCTGGTTTTACAGATGGTTCAACCGCATGTTCAAACGTACTACCGATGGGTACGTAAGCTTGTCCGGTATTGTGATCCGCAAGGCAGTGATAGGATTTGCCTTCATCCTTGTGGCGGCTCTGGGTATCGGCTTGTTTGGCAGGATGGTGCCGGGCGGTTTTCTGCCGGAAGAGGACCAGGGCTATCTTTATGCCGTAACTCAACTACCCAATACCGCATCGCTCCAGCGCACTGCCGCTGCTACCCGCGAGGCGGAGCGGATTATATTGAACACCCCCGGCGTAGAGGGCTGTGTCACGGTCAACGGCTTCAGTCTATTAAGCTATGTGCGGAACACATACAGCGGCTTCTTCTTCGTTATTCTTAAGGAATGGGACCAGCGGAAAGGTCCGCAGGAGACGGCGCCGGCCATTATGGCCCGCATTAACCGCGGCCTGGGCCAACTGCCGCAGGGGAATGCCTTCGCATTCTCCCCGCCGGCTATCCAGGGTGTAGGTACCGCAGGTGGTGTCACATTCATTTTGGAGGACCGGGCCGGCAAGGACATCGCTTTCCTGGCTGACAACACACAGAAGTTCATTGCCGCTGCACAAAAGCGGCCGGAACTGGCGCGGGTAAGTACAAGCATTTTACCAAGAGTGCCGCAGTTTTTTGTGAGGGTGGACCGCGATAAAGCGTTGAGCGAGGGCGTGGACCTTGGCCAGGTATACGGCACGCTTCAGGCGTTCATGGGCGGACAATTCGTAAACTACTTCAACCGTTTTGGCAGGCAGTGGCAGGTGTATGTAGAGGCAGAGGGAGACTTCCGTAGAGACGTTAAACAGTTGGGCCAGTTCTACGTGCGCAACTCCAACGGTGACAGTGTGCCGCTGGCAGCTGTGACACATGTCGAGCCTCACGAGGGTCCTGAGTTCACAATGCGGTACAACCTCTACAGGTCGGCCCAAATCAATGCAACTGCTGCCCCAGGCTACAGTTCGGCACAGGCGATGAAAGCCTTGGAAGAGGTCTTTCACCAGACCATGCCTTACGATATGGGATTCGATTACCTCGGGATGTCGTTCCAGGAGAAACTGGCACAGCAGGGTGTTTCCCCGGCAGCCGTATTCGCGCTCTCGCTGCTTTTTGTCTTCCTGATCCTCGCGGCGCTTTACGAAAGCTGGTCGCTGCCCTTCAGCGTTCTGCTCAGCACCCCCATCGCCGTCTGTGGCGCGTTTGCAGCACTATGGGTCCGGGGGATGGAATTCAATATATATGCGCAGGTCGGCCTCATCGTACTCATCGGCCTCGCTGCGAAAAACGCCATTCTTATTGTCGAATTTGCCAAAGATAAATACGAAAAAGGCATGGACCTTAAAGACGCGGCGCTTACCGGCGCCCGGTTGCGGTTGCGCCCGATCCTTATGACTTCCTTCGCGTTTATTCTTGGCTGCCTGCCGCTCGCAATCGCAAGCGGTTCCGGCGCCAAGGCCCGCATGGTAATGGGCACCGGCGTTATCGGCGGCATGCTCGCGGCTACTTGTATTGCCATATTCCTGATCCCGATGATGTACTATGTTATAGCGAAGCTCGGCAGAGGCAGGAATAGACCCATGGCAGGACATGGCGGCGGGGAACAGTCCGGGGATGCGCCTCCTGCCGTGCGGGAGAAAGAGTGACATGCGCAGAATCGCGGTAATAATACTCTTTGCCCTGACTCTAAGCGGCTGCATGGCCGGCGTCGAGTATAAACGCCCTACGGTTGAGACGCCGCAATCATGGCGTTTCGGGGAGCAAGCGGCAAAAGACATAATCAACACTGCATGGTGGCAACAGTTCAACGACCCAGTGCTAAATGAACTGATCGGAATGGCCCTTCACGAGAACAAGGACCTCAAAATCGCCGCGGCACGCCTGGAAGAGTTTATTGGGAAATATGCCGTCACACGCGCGTCACTTTTTCCGCAGGTTGTAGCAAATGCCGGCCTGGAAAGAGAACGCACCACCGAACTTGGCCAGGAACCCCTTCCCGCCGGGACCCCGAATCCATTCTATCAGTACCAGGTGTCCTTATCAGCCGGGTGGGAAATCGACCTATGGGGCAAACTGCGTTATGCAACAGAGGCGGCCCACGCCGCTCTCCTGAGCACTGAGGAGGCGAGGAGGAGCGTCATCCTGTCCCTCGTGGCATCTGTTGCCAACTCATATGTGGACCTTCGCGACCTTGACCGGCAACTGGATATTGCCCGGCAGACCGCAAAAATCCGCGAAGAATCATACAATATCTTCAGTGTCCGTTTTAAGGCAGGATACGTTTCAGAACTGGAACTGAGCCAGGCCAAGTCCGATCTCGAACAGGTACTTGCGGCCATCCCTCCCCTGGAGAAGAGCATTGCGCAGCAGGAAAACGCCCTGTGCGTGCTCCTTGGCCGCAACCCCGGTCCCATTCAGAGGGGCAAACCGATATATGAACTTGGAATGCCGGACATCCCTGCAGGACTCCCGTCAGACTTGCTCGAACAGCGCCCTGATATACGCCAGGCAGAGCAAAACCTCATCGCCGCCAATGCACAAATCGGGGTCGTCCGGGCCCGGTATTTTCCGGATATCTCCCTGACCGGCTTGTTCGGCTATGAGAGCACAAGATTATCGTCTCTTTTCTCCGGCCCGGCGCGCACATGGAACTGGTTCGTTCCTCTCACCGCTCCGATCTTTACAGGAGGCGCCATTGCGGGTGAGGTCAAAGAGGCAGAGGCGGTACAGAAGGAAACCCTCCTGCAATACCAACAGACGATTCAGAACGCATTCCGGGATGTGGAGGACTCCCTCGTGGACCAACACCGCACCCGGGAGCAGCTTGAAGCCCTGAGACGGCAGGTGGAGGCACTGCGTACCTATGGGCGGGTGGCAAGGCTGCGTTACGACAATGGATATACGAGCTACATCGAGGTTCTGGACGCCGAGCGGGGCCTCTTCAGCGCCGAGCTGAACTACACACAAACCCAGGGGATACTTTTCCAGTCATTGATAAACGTGTACAAGGCGATGGGAGGAGGATGGGTAGCAGCGGCTGATAAGCTGTCGAAACCGTAATGCTTACTGCGTACTGTGTTCTTGCCACGCCTCTATTCTCTCATGTTGATTAATGATTACGGCATCCTCTAATTCCTCGGACTTTTCGATCCTTCCAAGACTTCCCTGGCTGAAATTGATCTTGATGTAACCGCTGAATTCCCCTTCTAAAAGTGTCCTGATCGTTTCGATGAGCCTTTTCATCCTGTCCATTATCAACCCCGGGTTTCCCAAAATTATTTTTTTAGTATTTCTTCAAACTTCTCCACGCTCCGGATAGTCCCCCGGGTGAAATTAATCTTGATGTATCCCGTGAATTTGTTGTCCATGAGAGCATTAATAATATCGATGATTTTCGATAGCGTTTTCATATCAGGATTTAACCACAGGAGGCGCAGGGGCACAGAAAAAGGCCATGATTTAGATTGTCTTGCATTTACCTTGGTTTAATAGTATTAGACAGTTGTTTTAATGCCTATTGCTTACAGGCAATTATGATAACAGCCGACTGTTAAATGAAAGTTACAGTTCAGTGACAGTTCAGTGACATTTTAATGGGTTCATGCATGTTCATCGTGATATCTCATCCAGCAACTGCTGCGCCTCCCGGTCGTCCGGCTTTATCTTTAATCCTGCTATTAATTCCCTGCGCGCGTTCTCCTTTTGCCCCATCCTGAAGTAGAGAAAAGATCCAAGATTGAAATGCCCCTCCGCGTAATCGGGCTTCAGCTTTATGACAGTCAGATACTGCTCCATGGCTTTGTCAGGCATGTTGAAGGCTTTATAAATGTTCCCAAGATTATTATGCGCCTCCACGTGATCAGGCCTCAGGTTGACGGCGATCAGATACTGCTCCATGGCTTTGTCAGGCATGTCGAGATTCTGATATGCGACTCCCAGGCTGTAGTGTGCCTCCGCACTGCCGGGGGATTTTTTAACAGTATCTTCCCACAATCCGATCTTGTCTCCCCACACCCCGTTGCGATCATATGCAGCAATTGCCAGAACTATTGTGGCAAGGACGAACAATACTACCGTGAAGCGTGCAGCGTTCGAAGTGAAACGTGCTTCCAAAGCACCTACTTTTGGTGAAAATACCAGAAACATTCCTGTAACCACAGCGATACTAATTCCTGCTGAGGGCAGATACACCCTGTACTCATCGATAAGCCTGTCCAGTGGGACAATGCTTGACTCGACGGAAAGCGTGATGAAAAACCACAATATGCCGAAACCGATAAGACGCAAAGGCCGTGAATCGCTAAAAGGCCGTGAATCGTGAATCGTGAATCGTGCAGAACGAATAAAATAAACTCCGAGTCCAAAGAGCGCTGAGAGAAACAGAAACGACGCTATTACCTGGGGGTCGAAGAAAGATTTAAACACCGGATAGTCATAATCGAGGTTCTGATTTACCGGCATGAACAGCAGTCTCAAATATGTGACAATGACCCTGAACTGGGTGAGCATATACTCCCCCCGAGGGAGCATTGCGTAACTAACACCGGGCAGATCGTGTTTCCCTGCGCTCATAGTCACCTTCATGTATATAAGCGTCAGCGGTATGATGCTCATGGTAAGAAGTATAGGGGCAAGATATAAAAAACGTGAAACGCGAGAGGTGAACCGAGAAAAGAAACAAAACTCGTATAACACAATCACAATAGGCAGTGTAAAGGCGATCTCTTTTGTTTTCATGGCCAGCACCGCTGAAATAAAAGCGATACAATAAAATAAGATGCGCTGTTGTTTGCCTTCAGCCAATCTTGACCGCACATACGCTGTTATGGATATAAGAGAGAACATTGCAGCAAGAGGCACGAACCGCTGGAACACGTAGGTCACCGCCTCTGTCTGAAGAGGATGAACCGCAAACAGGACGGCGGAGAAAAAGGCGATTAACGACCGTGAATCGTGAATCGTGAGAAGTGCTTCCAAAGCACCTACTGTTGGTGAATCGATTCCGGCTTGTCCGGAATCTGGCTTTATCAAAAAGAACGGAGTTCTGAAGGTCAGCAAAACAAGAAAATAGACCAATATCGTATTTGCAATATGAATGGCGATATTAACAATATGATAGCCCGTTACTGAAAAGCCATGAATCCTGTAATTAAGCGCAAAGGTGAGATAACCGATATAGCGTTCCATGAGATGACCGTAATATTGGAACCCTTTTGCATCAGCGGGACTCGCAAAATAATGGAGGTTGCTTACGATGGGATTGTTGACAAGAAACTCATCCTCGTCCCACTGAAACGGTGCGTTGAGGGTATTGGAATAGATGATGAGGACAAGCACAACCAGGCAGGCAATATGAAACCATGAATCGGTAAAAAAAGTGAACCGTGAAAGGCCGTGAAACGTGAATCGTGAATCGTGAGTCGTTAAACGTGAAGAGTCAACATCGTTCACTACCGTTTTTCCATTTACGTTCTTTGCGTCTGTCTTTTTGGTCTTTATTTTTTTACGTTTCACGATTCACGTCTCACGATTCACGGTCTTTTCCGTTTCACGTTCTTCATTTTTTCAAATGAAATGCCAACGGCACCTGCACCCACTCTTCCACCGGGGAATCCCCCTGCCTCGCGGGAACAAAGCGCCAGTTTTTTACCGACTCAACGGCAGCTTTATCCAGGATTTCGTACCCCGAAGAATGGGCCACCTCAACTTTAAGTGCAGCCCCCTGGCGGCCCACGAGCACTTTCAACATCACCATTCCTTCCATTCCCATTCTTTTGGCAAATGCCGGGTACACGGGTTTCGGGTTGTTTAAATATGCAGTTCCAAACTGTGGAGGAGTGACCGCCTCCCCTGGACCCTGGAGCGAGGGCGCGGGAGCGCTGATTTTTACACCGGGCTTGGTCCCCCCTGGCGAAGAACTCGTCTCAGGCACTGAAACAACAGGACGAGTCGCAAACGGTGTCTGGCCGGATGATTGCGCTGATTGAGCTTTCGGCTGCTGTACGGGAGCCGGCAGTTGAGGAGGCTCCGCTTGGGGAATGACCTTCCTCACCGGCTGTTTAGAAGCTATAGCAGGTTTGATCGGCGCAGCCAGCTCAATTACCCGGGCATCTATGGCAACCGGCGTCCCGGGTTGCCTGTCCATTCGTCCGAGCAGGAGGCCGAAACCCCACAGCAGTGCTCCCCATATGAGAAAGCTTGAAGGAAGGACCCATGTCAGTCTCCTCCAGGGATTGTCTATGTCTGCAGGCTGGGAGATATATTTATTCATGGAAGTTTTATAATGCACCGCTTAAAAATTATATATAAGGCTCAGGCGAGCGCCAATGGGCTCCAACGGTTTAAAGTGTATATCATTCACGCCCTGCAAGGGCCCCCCCGGCAGCCTGGAGGCATAATAATACGCAATGTCGCTTGCCCTGCTATTGTTCAAGTTAAGGCCATCCAGCGTCATCGTCATGTGTTTGGAAAACTTATACCCTATTTGCGCGTCCACCACGGTTGAGGGACCTTCATGTTGACTGTTGTCCTCTACAAGCGGGTATCCTCCAAGATAGCGCACCCTCAAGGACCCGAAATACCGGCCCAGATCATGTATTGATACGCCCAGGGAACCCACACCCTCAACTGCGCCTGGAATATAATTTCCATGCACTATGAGATTTCCGTATTGTACAGGAGTTTCCTGGCCCAGAGAGCGCGCCCTGGTTTGGGCATAATCGAGGTCTATCGTCATCCAGGGAGTGGCGTTATAAAAGTTGGTGAATTCAAATCCAATCCGCCGGCTGGGACGGCCCGGCGAAGTCTCACCTTTATCTCCGTCCCACTCAAGTTCCGAGTCGAAATGCAACTGAAAAAATGTCAGTGAACTCTCAAGCCCCGGGATGATAGCAGTGCGTGCGCCTATCTCCTCTCCCGTGGAACGTACCAGCGGCTTTACCGGTTGGTTCGGCCCAGCCGATGGGTCGCTCAAAGGGACCGAGGTGTCGATGGCACTGCGGGCGTCATTACTGTGAAAGCCCTGTCCGGCATTGATGTAGAACTCTGTTTTGGCCCAGGGACCCCATATCAGATTTAACTTGGGATTTACCATGCTGCCGGATGTCCTCCCCGAATTGGCGGTCTCGGCTTGATCGCTTATCTGCAAAAGGTCACCGCGGATACCGGCTTCGGAACGAAACTTGTCGCACCAGTGGATAGTGTTCTGAAAATACGCTGCTTCGCCGGATTCAACCACATGGTCCTTCCTCCAAACAGTCAGAAGGCGCCGGTCCTCGGTGTGGTCCAGACCGTTATAAATATTGTCATTTTGCAGTTGTATGCCTGCTTCGTTTTCCACCTCATGTCCAAACCAGTTGCCGGTCAAGGTATGGCTGACGTTGAATGCGCCCGTTATTCTCCTGTCCCACTGTTCAAATTGGTCCCCATGGACAGGGTCATCAAGAAAATACGTGAAGTCTGAAAATAACTCCATAGTCTTGTCTATGACATAGATATTCGCTTTGGTAACGGAATCGCCGGTAGCGTGCTGCCAGGCCCCTGAGAGGCTGTAGCGGCGAGTGAAAGTGAAATCACTTGGGTCAATATCGCCGAAACGCGATATAAAGCCGGCGTTCACTGCGCGTTCGGGAATCTGGTTGGTGGCCACTCCCTGACTTGCATACGCCATTCCGGCGAAGGTGAACTCGCCTATCGTGTAGCGCGATATTCCGTTGACTTTCCGGAAATCTGCGGTATTGCCCCACGGACCGTCGTTATGCATGTATTCCAGTGCGCCGAGAAGATTTCCTCCTCCCAATTTTACCGAGCCGGCAAAAAGCTGGCGCTCATAACCATCAAATCCCACGGTTGTCTTGGACATACCCTGCTCAAGTGTATCCACATAATGGATGTCAATAGCGCCTACAGAGGAAAAATCTCCCTCATCAGCGTAATAAGGCCCCTTTTTGTACTGTATGCTGCTGATAAGTTCGGGTATCATAAAGTTGAGATCCGAATATCCCTGGCCGTGCGCATTAGTGCGTTCATTGACATCCATGCCGTCAACGGTAATCCTCAGGTCTGTCCCGTGATCAAGATTAACGCCCCTGAGGAAATATTGGTTGGCCTTTCCTTCTCCACTGTGCTGGGTCACGATCAATCCCGGTGTTACTTCCAACAGTTCTCCGGTCCGGTTGTAGGGTATGGATTGTATTTCCTCCCTCTGGACGGTACCTTCATTTGCTGAATCTGCAGTGCCGACCAGGTTTTCCGTAGTGTCAGTTACATCCACAACATCCAATGTCTGGATGCCTCCGGCCAAGGCCGGGCGTGCAAGAACAGCTATAAAAAACATCATAAAGATGATGCGCATTCCCAAGGCAAAAGTTTTTACCCTCATGCGCGTTCTCCATATTAACGAAAATTTTAAAGTCATTTGACCTCTACCCTGACAACGATATCTTCTGTAGAGGCCACGGGCTTGCCGTTCTTTATCGCCGGAATAAACCGCCACTTCCTGAGACTGTCCAGCAGTATCCTGTTAAGACGCGGATTCTGAGTCGGCCTGGCGAGTTCGACCGTTGCGCTGCCATCGACGGCAATATGGAAGCGCGCCAGCGCGGCGGAATTGAACGCTCCCTCCCGCAGGTCATCCGGAATTTGCGGCATTGGCCGGACGATTGCCCTGGCTCCGCTGCTCGCGTACATATTACCCCTGGACGGGCCCTTTCCGTCATATGGTCCGGACTGGGCGCCGCTGTTCGCGGAGATGTTGGGCTGCCCCTCACCAGCTGTGGTCCTGGCGCCAGCTGGGGCGGCAGCGGCAGGTAACACTACAGCGGTGTTAGTTGTCTCCGGACTCTGCTCTGTGCGAGGGACCACCTGAGCCGGCTGTGGCTTGACCGGGGGCAGTGGGTTAGGCTTGGGCACGGCGGCAGGTCGTTTCGGCTGGATGTTATGCGCAGCAGCCGGAGCAGACTGCTCAACCAACTGGACATCGACAGGAGGCGGCTCCGCCGGCTGCCGGGCGGATCTGTCCATAAAATACGCTAACCCGCATAACGCCGCTATCCAAATCAGCAGGGCTGTCGGCAGCGTCCAGGGCAGGCGGCGCCAGGGGTTGTCAATACCGGCGGTCTGTGTCAATGAAAAACCTCTACTCATTGTACTTAACCGCAATCAGAAAATGTTCAGCTCCGGCACTGCGCGCTCTCAGCATGGCCTGTACTACTGTGCCCTGCGGGGCGGCGCTGTCTGCCGCAACAATGACCTGATCATTCATACCCTTCAGCAGGGGTTTCAACGTTCCTGCCAGATTGTCGAGAGTTACCGGGGTGCTGTCTATCAGAATTGAGCTTCCCTTCGTGATGGTCAAAGTTATCGGAGTTTTAGCCTGCATCGGCGCTGCCTTGCCCTGGGGCAGGTTGACCGGCAGGGAATGCAGGTTCTGCAAAGATAGCGATGCGAGCATGAAGGTTGCCAGCAGAAAAAACATAACATCTATCATAGGGATAATTTCTATCCGCCCCCGCCTGGACTGCCGGGACCTGCGCAGTTTCATATAACACTCCCGTTCTTTTCCTGGTCCATGCGGATATGATCGACGAGGCGCGTGCCGAGGCGTTCCATTTCATCCATGGTCCTGGATTGCAGATGCGCGAAGAAGTTAAAAGAAAATAAGGCGATGAGGGCGATGATGAGGCCAAGGGTCGTGGCTATCAGCGCCTGGGCCACGCCGCCTGTGATGCCGGTTGGATTGACCAGCCCGCTGCCTCCTATCAATCTGAATGACTCCATCATGCCGACAATTGTACCCACCAGCCCAAGCAGCGGCGCTGCTGTAACAATGGTCTCCAATACCCACAACCCTCTGCTTAATGCCTTCTCGATTAATTGCGCTTCGTCGGCGGCGCGGGATTCAACCCACCATGCGGGATTGCTGCGGTTATCGGAAATGACACCTGGAAGAAACGACCGAAATAGTTCCCGGGGACAAGAGAGCGTTGTTTGCTGCTCCAGGTCTGCCCAGGCAAACCCATAGGTCTCCACCAGGCTCAATAGGGGGGCGGGCAGCATAACATACCGCCGGTATATGAATGCCTTATCAAGAACAATTGCGAGGGCCATCACCCCTAAAACCAACAGCGGGTAGATCATCGCGCCGCCGAATCTCAACTCTTCCAAAGCTATGTGTATTTCTTGCATACTAACCCTCTCTATCAAATGGATTTCAAAACAAGTAATAGTCGACAAACCTGCCCTGTCCCTGTCCCTGTCCCTCTCCCGTCCCTCTCCCACCAGGGGAGAGGGGCTTTAAAGACTTCCCTCCACCTTGATAGGGGAGGGGCAGGGTGGGGGTCAACTATTATCAAAATAATTTGCTGATGCCGCCAAAGAACCCGATCCGCGGCCCGTACTGGGGCGCAAATACGCCGCCACCGCTGTCACGAATCGCATTAATATTGTCGGTGACATTGATGACCGCAATGCCGCGCCACAAAGGGGCCCAAATCCAACAGCTGAAATTTGCGCTTTGCCCCCAGATTGACCTGCACATTATTCGGCATCTTCTGCTCATTTGCAAACCCCGTGCGCAAGCCGCTTCCAAATCTTGTATCGGCGCTGAGCAATGTTCCTGACAGGTTGTAAGAGATGCCGGCTGAAGCGGTATATATCTGGTCATGGTCCAGATATACCCAGTGATTGGATATGTATGTCAACTGGTCCTGCGGCCAGCTCCACTGCCCGGAGACAATATTGGTGGCCCTGCAAATGTTATATGCAAAATTTGCATATGTGCCAAAATTGCCCGACTTGTAGTTACCGGTCAGCTCGACACCATAAATATAACCCTTATCATAACTGAGGTCCGAAAAGAGTAAGTGCAGGACCGAACTGGGCCTCGTCGAGCATATTTCTGACTATTTTGTAATAGCTGTCCAGGCCGATGTTCATTTCCGGCGTGACCTTTTGCATTACTCCCAAATCAAAATAATGAGACCGTTCAGGCGTTACAGGCGAAGACTGCGTGACCTCCGGCTCGTTCGGGAGTGTTTGCAAACAGAGCTATGGTTTTAGTCGAAACCGACTCTGTCTGAGGCGGCGTGAAATATCGCGCATAGGCAGCATGCAGCGTAGTCTTCCGACGTGAAATTATATATCAGACCGATGCGTGGACTCAACTGGTCAGCCTTTGGTAAAGGAATGCAACTCGTCATATCTGAGGCCATAGTTCACCGTCAGCTTGTCTGTCGGCTTCCATTCGTCCTGGAGATACGCGCCCCACAGTACGTTGCCGTTCCTGGGGTTGTTGTCCACAATCTGGTAAGGCGGGCCGTTGACATATGCCGGTGGAAGGATCTAACGGAAAAACCGTGGAAGTGTTTTCACTGCTGATGTTTTCGTCCTGACCGAAAAAACCCAGCCGGACTGTGTGAGCATCGTTCAGACGGTAGCTGCCGTCAGCCTGCAACGCATTACTGAGGGAACTGCGATAGATGTCGGAGGCTACCCCGTAGAAAGCCAGATCACCTATAGTGTCAGGAGCAAAATGGGCGGTATTCAGGCGGCTGACAAACGCCACCTGGTAGT
Source organism: Nitrospirota bacterium (assembly GCA_963784135.1). Lineage (GTDB taxonomy): Bacteria > Nitrospirota > Thermodesulfovibrionia > Thermodesulfovibrionales > Dissulfurispiraceae > JADFXI01. The sequence continues at coordinate 35,931 of CAWAQG010000017.1, forward strand.
CGAAGTCCTGACCAATTGAGCTTTGCAGCGCTGCTATGCCGAAGCGGTTGGTCTCATACTGCCGGTTGTTTACTGAAGCAGAGTCATAGCCCTTAATGCCTAATGCGGACAAAAATCCCTGTCCAAAGGGGTCCGGGGTTTGTCCGCCCAGGTCAGGTATCTGGAAAGAACCGTCGTAGCTGCCGAACATCAGGCTAAACTTGGTTGTGGAATTCAGAAGGTATGATACATACCCGAAGGCATTATCCTGGTTCGTATGGTCGTGAATTGCATTGGCGTTTGGAGTCCGGGGTTTTCGATTCCAAGATCGTCCGAAAGGAAGGATCCGGTCAGATAGTAGGACAGTCCCCTTTTGTGCCGCCTAACTCGAAGCTCGGTTTCACCGTGTCATGGCTGCCTCCATAGACTTCGACGCTCCCCCCTTGTTCGCCGGATTTGGTTTCTATGTCGACTATCCCGGCTGTGTGAAAGCCGAATTGCGCCGGCAAACCACCTGTCTCCAGATCGACCCGGTTGAAAAAGCGGGTGTCGAATATAGGGCCAAAACCTGTAGTTATACCTTCGGGAATCATGATGCCGTTGATACGGTATTGAACATTGCCTTCGTCTCCGCGTATATGAAATGCTTTGTAAGAATCATTGACCACGCCCGGAGCCTGCAATAGCAGCTGATTAAAAGTGGTATCGGCCCCTTCCGGCAGGTCCTGAATATCGTCCTGATCAAAGTGATAAACACTTCCCCCGGTGGTCGGCGATAAGCCATTCCTCGCGCGGACAAGGTCTGCCTCGACTGACAGTTCCCGTGCTTCCTGCGCGGCCATGGTAAGCGTCGTAGTGGCTATTGTTCCGGCCTCTACAGTCACTATTGAGGCGCCGGACTGAAAGCCGGGCTTGTCCGCCAGTACCGCATAGATGCCCGGCTTTACACCCGCGAACACGAAGTGGCCGTCGGCGTCGCTCTGAGTCCTGACATATAAGAGTTTCATCGTGGCATTTCAGTATCAGGCTTGCCCCGGATACCGGCTTTCCGAGGACGTCCTTGATAATTCCCTGGATTTGGTCAGTAGCTCCAGGGAGGGCATTTAACTTTCGCTGCTCATCCCCAGAGCCTGCCCGTTCTTCCCGCGCCTGCGCAAACGCACCCGCTGAAAAAGACAGTAATATAAATAGCATGATAAGCGTGGTGATGATTTTCATGCGCTTCTCCTGATGTGAAAAATTTTAACATTCGCAATAGTGACGATATTCAAAACACTCTGAAAAAGCATTCCGTCATTCCCGTGCTTAAGAGCACCTACTGTTGGTGAAAACGGGAATCCACTCTTTTCAGGTAGTTGCTTACGCCATGGATACCCGCCGGAGCCTGCCCTCGAAGGCCGTTATCGGGGGCGGGCATGAATTTTTGCGCGACCATCCATGGTCAAGCATATGTTCGGCGGAAGCGGGGATCAGACAGGAGGAGCGCGGTTGTCAAGCTCGGACCGGCTAAGCGACCCGAATAATAATTCCTTTAAGTCGAAAGGAAAGTAATCGTGAATTACTGAATACATCTTTGGTGCGGCTGCGCAGCCGGCACAATCATCATCGCGATGATGAACGGCTATTATTATGAGGCCGACTATGAGGGAAACAATGCTAAACATATATATAATGTCCTAGCATAGTGTTTCTTAAATCTCTTTCCTTATAATTGTCATTCCAGCTTGTCTGGAATCTTTCCGAAAGATAGCGGACAAGCCGCAATGACGGCCATTTATCCCTTTGCGGGGACTTTGGTCGTTCCTGCATTTATGAAAAGCAGCGTTGGAGGCACTACTCTAAAACCATAACAGCTGCACAGTGAACACCCGCTCAATAAGCCAGGCAAAACCTATTAGAAAAACAGCTACAGATGCCCCGGCGGTTACTATTCTGGCGTCAAACTGTTTCTTGAGCAGGTATAAGATAGGAAGCATAACGAAGAATATCATCAATTGTCCGATTTCCACCCCCAGGTTGAAGGAGACCACCGAAAGAAGCAAATTTGATTTTCCCACTATTAATTCCTGCAGAGCACTTGCAAATCCGAATCCGTGAACCAGCCCGAATCCAAAAGCTATAAGCCAACGATAATTCACTTTTTTCTTAAACAGGTTTTCAAGAGCAACATAGCAAATGGAAAAAGCTATCACCGATTCAACGAACCGTGAATTTAATCTGACAATTTCGAGAGCGGCCAAAAGCAACGTGATACTATGCGCTATGGTAAAGGCCGTGATTATCTTCAGAACTTCCCTGATTGAGAGTCCGATCACAATCAATGCAAGCAGAAATGCTATGTGGTCATACCCGGTCAAAATATGCTTGATGCCGAGCACCAGGAATTGACCTATGGTAGCCCATATAGACGCTTTTCTCAGGGGTATAAGAAATAGACCTGTTCTCTTTGCCCAGGGCAGAGGACGCGAGTACGGAAGAATGTACGGGTGGAACTGGCAGATGCAGTGCCTGAAGTTTTTCGCGGCCCTGGCGTCTTCGGTGGGCCGGACAGACGCCGTAGAATTAGCTTGGACGCACTTTTGTGTGCTGCCGTATCTTTAATGCCGTCTGAGCTGCCGCTTACAACAGGACTCGCGGTTTTATCCACTGGAGCAGGCGCAGGTGCGGCACCATTAATTGAGAATGCCCATACCGGAGCTTTATAATCAAAAGTGGTTTGCAATATCGCCGGGGAAAAATCAAAAACCTTTTGCAGTGCATCTCCTGTAGCGTCAGACAAATATCCGTAGGCGAGGTTCATATGCGCATTGTTTGTTTCTTCAAACAATAAGGAGTAATCTATCCTGACAGGGTTTACAGGGTTTTTAAAGCTGACATTATCTACCGACAGCCATATTGTAAATAAGTTGTTTGGATTTCTGACTACCTTGTTTACCTTTACAGGACACGTCTTGTCGTTGACTGTTATGGAAAGTTTCTTGTTTATATAAGGCTGAAGTATATCAGTTGCAATCTGCTGCAGTTGCTTGTCGGAAATTGAATCAAGGTCATAATGTCCTTCCTTTATTCCTTTTATTTCCGCAAATAAGGACGGTTTAAGATCTATGTTGCCGACAAGATTGTTTTTACCAAAACACCACCTGGAGCCCCCCATCGGCAGGTCGTGAGCAGAAACAGGAACAGTTATTAAAAGGAATAAAACTGTTATAACGAATGAGAGTCTGTTTATAAACTACGGTCGAAGCGTCATTCCCGTGAAAACGGGAATCATTTTTTCAAGAGTTCTGGATTCCGCCTGCCGGGATGACAGAAATTATTTATGACAGACACCAATGAAATATTTTCTGGACAGATGCACGATAGTTTACTCCACCCGTCCACGAACGGGCATTCCGGATCGGGAGCGTCGCTGTCGCCGGCGACGAACTGCGGCCACGGCACGGCAACCCCCTTTACAGATGTCCAGATAGTCACATGACCGGCAGGGCTCGGGGGCCTGGTCGGTCCACTTGCGCAGGCGCGAGAGATATTCCGAGCCGCTCCACAGCCGGGGCAGTTCGAAAATGTTCTCCTCGCCCGATAAGAAGGAGCAGCCGGCAAACCTCCCGTCAGAGCGGACCCCCAATAGGACATTGCCGGCCTCGCAGCCGTAGACCGAGAACTGCTCCATCATGCATTTTGTCCGGCCGGTGCCAGCAGAACATCGGGACGAACGAGCAGTCGATCTTGGCCGGGACACCGTATTCTCCGGAAAGGCGCTCTGATCACCGGATAGAATTCCCGGTTCTGCGCCGGCGTTAAGCGCCTTTCGAAATAGTCCAGCTTTCCCCGTCCTGAGGGCTTCAGCCGCAGGAACTCCACATCGGTAAGCCCCCGCTCCCCGGCATAGGCGAGCACTTCGGCCAGTTGATCGAAATTCTGCCGGGTCACGACATAGTTCAGGCCGACGCTGACGCCTGCCTCCAGCAGCAAATCGACCGCCCGCATACTCTCCGCGAGCGCATGGGTCCCCTGGCCGGCTTCCTTTGAGACTTTCCGGTCCAGTCGACGCTGACGTTGACCTGGCCGAAAATACTGCACTTTGCAGCAGTCTCTCTGGTCATCAGGAGCCCGTTGGTGGTCAGGTTGGGGACGATGCCGCAGGAGCGCACATAGGAGGCCAATTCAAAGAAGTCGGGCCGCTCCAGCGCCTCTCCACCCCCCAGAGCTATATGGAACACACCCATTTCTGCGAGCAGGTCGATGGCCTTGCGGAAATCTTCAGCCGGCATCTCGCCGGCATCCTTTTCCCCCGAATCCATGTAGCAGTGGCCGCACCGCAGGGAACAGGCGTTGGTCACCGAAAAATGGACCTCAAGCGGAGCGGAGAGAAGACCGGCTTCCGGCTTTTCCCACAGCGGGCTATGCTCGTAGCCCAGCCCGCGCATGAAGTCCCTGTCCACGTGCACCAGCATCGGAGGATTTTCCAGGGCCAGGATCCCTCCGAACGACTCCAACCGATGCTTCATAACTCATCCCTGCTGCTCCCTGTGACTGAGTCCCGGCAGTTCTTTCGACTCTTTCGCGCTGGAGCTTCTGGGCCTTCGCCGCGCTAAGGATTGCAGCAATAGTGTTGAAGAGGACCGTTACCGCCGCTCCGGCGGTGAGGAAGGCTACCATATCCACGCCGATACTGCTGGAGTTCGGGTTATAGCCGGTCTTGATCTTCAGGATTCGTCCTTTCATTTCTCTTACCTTCCTT
>CAWAQG010000018.1:0-23839 GCA_963784135.1 Nitrospirota bacterium
ACATGCCCTTCCGTATCCAGGATGTCTTTATGAGGGCAATCATGGCCGCTGTCGTGCCGTACAACCTCATACCTCTGGCCGTATATGTCGCATATAAGCTTAACTGTGAAGCTTATAACCTCTCCACGGACAAGATGAAAATACACATAAAGCATGTTCTGTTCCGTGAGATTATCAAAATAGTTTTCTTCCATGACCAAATTATTATAGTCTATTTCTTCTGTCCTTATTATAGCCTTCGCCGTTTTACGGGTCACTATTAATCCGATAGTGCCGATGAATACAAAAAACGGACCTATCAGAGGGGACAGATGAGCATAACGGTAATTGTGTGTTTGCAAATTTATACAAAGTTGTTAGAATAACAGAAGCGCTATATCATGTTAAGGATCTGTCACAACCTATAGTGTTAAAAATCCTATGGAGGTAAAAATGAGAAGAAGCATGTACGGAGTCTTTGTATTGACCGCTCTTATGTGGTCGCTGTTTGCCCTGGTGGGGACTAAAGAGACGTTGGCGGGAGTGCAGGTCAACGTCAACATCGGCCCCCCGCCTATAGTTGTAGCTGCGCCGCCGGAAGTGGTCGCAGTCCCTGGTTCCCAGGTCTACTTCGTGCCCCAGCCGGGGGTCGATGTATTCTTCTTCGGAGGCTACTGGTGGTCTCCACGCGGGGACCGCTGGTACCGCGCAATTGAGTACAACGGGCCATGGTCGGTAGTTAAGCGCCGCTATGTCCCAGCCCCGGTAATCGCCGTCCCAAGGGATTACCGGGAGCGCTACGTGAGGGAGCGGCACATCCCGTACGGACAGTGGAAAAGCGAAGGCAGACATGAGGTGAAAAAGGAACGCGGGCATGAGGTGAAAGAGAAGGGCAAGCATGAGGTGAAAGAGGAAAGGTCAGGCCACGAACATGACCGCTATTAGAATTAGGCCGTATACTCCGAACAATGAGCGTTCTCCGGCCTCTTAAAAAAGTTCACCGTTAGCTTCGAAAAAGACCCAGCCGGGAGGCCTTGGAAAGCCTCCCGGCACTCGGGCGCTTTCTTCTGGAATATTCAGACAATATTGTTGCTACAAAAAAGTAGTAGCTACAAATATGTAGTTTAGATAAGTGATGGCTTCCTAATAAAATCATATAGTTAACTGCCTGGTATGGTTTTAGCTACATTAATTATGGCGAATATTTTAGTAACAGCAGACTTCAGTCTGCGAAATACCAGGAGTTGGAGGAAGTTAATGAAAGAAATCAGGAGCGTAACACTTGCGGTACTGGCAGTAATGGCTCTGCTCGTTTTATCAGCGGGTCTGCTTTATGCCGAAGATCAGAAACTGCCCGGAGTAGAAGCGCCGGCAACACAAACTGTTGCACCGGTACAAGCTGCTGCACCTGCACCAGCGCCCAAAATTGACACTGGAGATACAGCATGGATGATAGTTGCAACTGCATTCGTTATGCTTATGACGCTGCCCGGACTGGCCCTGTTCTATGGGGGCATGGCAAAAGGGAAAAATGTCCTGAACACACTGGCCATGTCTTTTGCCGCATTCGCTATAGTCAGCGTTTTATGGGTCCTTTACGGTTACACCTTTGCGTTCGGCACAGACATAAAAGGTATTATCGGCAGCTCGGAGAAACTGTTTCTTTCGCACGTCGGCGTTAATAGTATCAGTGACCTTGCCAAGACAATACCCGAGTTTGTATTCGTGGCCTACCAACTCACGTTCGCCGCTATTACTGTTGCTCTGGCAAGCGGTTCATATGTGGAAAGGATGAAGTTCTCTGCCTGGGTGCTCTTTTCAATACTCTGGCTCACCTTTACCTATCTGCCCATAGCCCATTGGGTGTGGGGGAACGGCTTCCTGGCCAAGTGGGGCGCCCTTGATTTTGCAGGGGGGACTGTCGTTCATATCAATGCCGGCGTTGCAGGGCTTGTTGGTGCGCTTATGCTGGGGAAAAGAAAAGACCCGACATATAAGCCAAACAATCTTCCATTTGTAGTAATCGGAGCAGGACTTCTTTGGTTCGGATGGTTCGGGTTTAACGCAGGGTCAGCCCTGGCGGCAAACGGCCTTGCGGGAGCCGCCTTTATGAATACCAATACTGCCACAGCCATGGCGACAATTGCGTGGATGGTGACTGAGTGGATACATGCCGGGAAGCCTACTGTCCTCGGTCTGGCCTCCGGCGCGGTTGCGGGACTTGTCACTATAACCCCGGCTGCAGGTTTTGTGAATATATCGGGATCACTTGTCATAGGCATAGCGGCAGGAGTGGTCCCATACTGTACCGTTGCATTCCTCAAACCTAAACTCGGCTACGATGATGCACTCGATGCTTTTGGAGTTCATGCAGTCGGCGGTACAATTGGAGCGCTTCTTACAGGTATTTTTGCCGATCCTGCTATTAATGATGCAGGCAAGGGTCTTCTTTACGGGAATCCGGGCCAGTTCATAACGCAGCTATTAGCAGTAGGCGTAACCATCGCCTATACAGCGGTCACAACCTTCATTATTTTCATGATTATCAAAGCAGTTATAGGTATCAGGGTCGATGTGGAGCAAGAGATTACGGGTCTTGACGAAAGCCTGCATGGTGAAAGGGCATATACCATTTAACGTAGTGTCGGCAAATTTTATTATCCGACACTGATGACTGATGCTGCTTACTAAAATTATCACTGACAGTTATACAGAGGAGATGAACCGTGAAAAAAATAGAAGCGATTATTAAACCGTTCAAGCTTGATGAAGTGAAAGATGCCTTGCATGGCATCGGCATACAGGGCATGACTGTTACCGAGGTGAAAGGGTTCGGCAGGCAGAAGGGCCATGTTGAACTCTACCGCGGCGCCGAATATGAAATTACGTTTGTACCGAAAGTAAAAATAGAACTGGTGATCACTGATGACATGCTCGACAAGGTAATTTCAACTATACGGACAACGGCCAGCAGCGGCAAGATAGGTGACGGCAAGATTTTTATTTCAGGCCTTGAACAGGCATTCAGAATCAGGACAGGTGAAACAGGCGATGCAGCTGTCTAAAAAGCTTTTTCCTTCTACTGTAAGCGATTGTATGACTATAGGATGGAGGTACTTTTTTGTTGCCTAACTCACTGATTTATAGTCATTGCAATTCTGCTACATCACTTGTTATCATAAGGCCCATATGTCTGTACTAATCTGCAAAAATATAGAGACCGAAGGCGCCGGCACCATTGAGGATTTCCTCAATGAAAAAAATATTACCTATACTGTTCTGGAGTTGTCAAAGACCGCACATATACCCGACCCTGCTGATTTTGATACCCTCCTGATGATGGGTGGCCCTATGAGCGTGAACGAGGATGATATCTATCCCTATATTAAGAAAGAAGAAAAACTTGTCAGGGATTTCATCGGCCAGGACAAACGGGTCCTCGGGGTATGCCTGGGAGCGCAGATAATGGCAAAGGCACTTGGGGCCGGCGTATATAAGGGCGCTGAAAAAGAGATAGGCTGGTATGATATCGACATTACGGAGGATGGCCTTTTGGATAAGCGCATAATGCGCCTTGCGACCCATCCTCAGACTGCGGATATTGGGAAAACATTCAAGGTCTTTCATTGGCACGGTGAGACCTTCGATATTCCAAACGGTGCTGTCCGGCTTGCAAGTTCGGCCCTTTATCCCAACCAGGCATTCAGGTACGGCGAAAATGCTTATGCATTTCAGTTTCATATCGAAGTGCAAAAAGCTATGGTTTATGAATGGCTGAAAAGCGAGCCCGTAGATCTTGAAAAAATAAAAGCTGAAACGGAACATTTTTATGACCTATATTCAGCCCGGGCATACAAATTTTACGAAGTTTTTTTAGTCAAGTAATGGCAGGAGGTGAGATATGAAGAAGATCGAGGCAATAATTAAACCTTTTAAGCTTGACGAGGTAAAGGATGCCCTGAATGAAATCGGCATCCATGGTATGACGGTAACTGAGGTAAAGGGGTTCGGCCGGCAAAAGGGGCACACGGAATTATACAGAGGTGCGGAATATGTCGTCGATTTCATACCCAAAATAAAAATAGAAATCGTCATCTCGGACGAACTCGCAACCAAAGTTGTGGATGCAATAGAAAAATCTGCTAAAACAGGAAAGATCGGGGACGGCAAGATATTCATCTACTCGATAGAGGACGTTATCAGAATCAGAACAGGAGAGCGCGGAGAGACCGCAGTATAAAAAGTATATGAGTAAATCGGTATATGGGTGTATGGGTTTATGCGTTAAAGCTTATACTCATCAACTCAAAACTCATTAAATCAAATATAAGGAGGAAGTATGACACCGAAGGACGTAATCAAGATGGCCCAGGAAAACAAGGCAGTAATGGTCGATTTCAAGTTCCTTGATTTTCCCGGAATCTGGCAGCACTTTGCAGCGCCGGTCTGCGAATTAAAAGAGGAAGTATTCGATGAGGGTCTTGGATTTGACGGCTCATCAATCAGAGGGTGGCAGGCTATCCACTGTTCTGACATGCTGGTCATTCCCGATCCCTCAACCGCCATTATGGACCCCTTTACACAGCGCCCCATGCTGAGCCTTATCTGCAACATTGTAGACCCCATCACGAAAGAATCATACACAAGGGACCCAAGGTACATAGCACAGAAAGCGGAAGCGTATCTGAAGTCAACAGGGATAGGCGATACGGCTTATTTCGGCCCGGAGGCGGAATTTTTCATTTTTGACGACATCATGTTCGACCAGAATTCGCACAGCGGTTATTATTTCCTTGATTCGGTTGAGGGTATCTGGAATTCAGGCCGCGACGAGAAGCCTAACCTCGGCTACAAGCCGAGGCACAAAGAGGGGTATTTCCCCGTGCCTCCGACAGACAGCCAGGAGGACATAAGAACGGAGATGGTGCTGGAGATGCAGAACTGCGGCATCTATGTCGAAAAGGAACACCACGAGGTCGCCACAGCAGGACAGGCTGAAATAGATATGAGATTTGAGTCGATGGTCAAGATGGCAGACTACCTGATGCTCTTTAAATATATAATCAAGAATGTTGCTAAAAGGCACGGCAAGACGGCAACCTTCATGCCGAAGCCGATATTCGGAGACAACGGTTCCGGGATGCACACACATCAGAGCATATGGAAAAACGGCAAGCCTATATTTGCCGGCAACGGTTATGCAGGCCTTAGCGAGACCGCTATTTATTATATCGGCGGCATTCTGAAGCACGCTAAATCCCTGGCGGCCCTTACCAACCCAACAACTAATTCATACAAGAGACTGACGCCGGGCTTTGAAGCTCCGGTAAACCTTGCTTATTCTGCCAGAAACCGCTCGGCATGCGTAAGGATACCTACATACTCTGCCAGCCCGAAGGCAAAGAGAGCAGAAATACGGTTCCCTGATCCATCGTGCAATCCTTATCTGGCCTTTGCTGCGATGCTCATGGCAGGCCTTGACGGCATCGAAAACAAGATACATCCCGGCGAGCCGCTTGATAAGGACATTTACGAGCTCGGCCCTGAGGAGCTTGCCGCAGTGCCGACCATGCCCTCAAGTCTCGAAGAGGCCCTCAACCATCTTGAGGAAGACCATGAGTACCTGATGAAAGGGAACGTATTCACCGACGATGCCCTTGAAACATGGATAAGCTACAAGAGGTCGAAAGAAGTGGATGCCCTAAGATTGAGGCCGCATCCTTATGAGTTCTTCATGTACTACGATATATAGAGCAGAGTTTCAGCAGTCAAAAAAGGGGGACCCCATCGAGTCCCCCTTTTTATTGTTCCGTTAATTGATCGGGTTATTTGTTTTCAATAGCTTTTGTCGTGACCTCTATCATTTCCTCCCCTTCAGCTTTGCCGAGCAGGCTGTCCATATCCAGCAATATTATAAGACGCTCATCCACTTTGGCAATGCCTTTTATGAACTCGGCGCTAATATTGGATGCCATCGGGGGAGTAGGCTCAACAGTCGTAGAAGGAATTCTCAGCACTTCCGAAACCGAATCAACAACAAGACCCATAGTAATCCCCTGTATATCCATGATCATTATCCGTGTCTGCTCGTTATTCTCCTTGGCGGCAAGCCCGAACTTGCTTCTGAGGTTCACAACAGGTATGACCTTGCCTCTCAGGTTAATAACGCCCTCCACATAAGGCGGGGAGTTCGGTACTCGCGTAATTTCCTTCATCCTGTTAATCTCCTGCACCTTGAGGATAGCCACAGCATATTCCTCGCTGCCCAAATTAAATGTAACCAGTTGTAGAAGCTCATCGCCCCCTGCTGACTTTATTGCATCTGCGGGACCTTTTGTCTCCACCATTGCGCCCATATGACACCTCCACCTAAAAAAGCGATCTTGAATTATAACGCAGCATTTTTATGTTGTTTCCATTATACCGAATTGTATCGTTTTTTTCATTAGCTAAAGGTATCCCACATGCTGCTGACCTGCGCCTTTCTCCGCTCCAATGTGTCCAGGATGTCATCGCTGCTTATATCAATAATGTCGGCCAAACCCTGCAGTGCGGAGCCGTCCCTTTTCAAGGTATCTTCATTTCTCAGCCGCAGCATTGTTTCAATATTCCGGTAAAAGACATACGTTCCGCTGAGCATGCCCGCATCGCAATCTCTCAAAATGCCTGCTCTATTGATGCGTCGTATGGCATCAATAGTATTCTGCACCAGAAGTTCAGGATGACTCGCGCAGTGCTTCATCTGGAGATACTGGACGATAAATTCAAGTTCGCCAAGCCCTCCTGTCCCCCGCTTTATATCATATGCCCCAGAAGCCGACGATTCCCTGGAGAGTTCCTTGACGATCCTTTCACACATTTTTCTTATTTCCAGAATCGTGATGCCGCCGCCCCTGGCAAGCAAGGCTTTCCTTCTCATACTCATAAAAGACCTGTTAATATAGCTGTCGCCTGTAATAGGGCGGGCTTTCAGCAGGGCCTGCAGTTCCCACAGCCGGGCATGGCGCATATAGTAATCAGAGAGGCCTTCAAGCGAGCTTACGAGCGGCCCCTTACTGCCGTCGGGACGCAGCCGGGTGTCCATCTTGTAGGCCATCCCGTCCTTAGTGTAAGACATGGCAATTTTCAGTACACGCTCTGCTGCCTTTACGTCATCGACCTCCGGCTCATCGCGTGTCAAAAATATTATATCCAGATCGGAATTAAAGGTAATTTCACGACCGCCCAGCTTCCCGTAGCTGACTACAGAGAGTGCCGGCCCCGAATGGTCCTGCTCCAGCACAAGCAGTTCTACAATGGCCTCTGCAACCTTGGTCAGCGCTTTCATAAGCTCCAGTATATCCAAACGCCTGTCCAAAAAAAGAATTCCCAGACCGACCTCTTCAAACCTTTTAAAAAGACGGACAGCCGTGGATGTCCCGTGCAGTCCGGCAAGCGCCGTTAGTCCTTTTTTCAGACCCGCAAGCCTCTTTTCCCTTACCTCGCCTTCTGCAAGAGAGTCCAGGTATGCCGTATTGCTCATAAGTATTTTTGAGAGGTACTCGCTATGCGAGAAGATGAAAGTGAGGTTGGAAATTAATTCCATCCGCTGAGCTATTGTTTCCAGGTATGATTCTTTTGTCGCCATGAGCGCCGCGAAATCGACCAGATGAAGCAGTGCCAGGTCTGCGTCAGTGCTTCGCAGCGCACCTTCTATGAAGCGGGGCAAAAGATATTCGAGAAGACTTCTCCCCCGTATCGTCTGAAAAGAATTGACCGTATTCCTTATTTTCATTAAATAATGTATTGCTCTCCTGGTATCCTTTACCCGGCTTTTTGAAAGCTCTTCCGCCAGAAGCTCCTCATCAGGCATATCCATATCCCAGAACTCAGCGCTCAGGATGCCGGGATACGGTGCGCCGGTACCGTTTCCCACGAAAAGCAGTGAATCGTATATTGAGCGCACCTTATGCCTTCTCTTTGTCAACTCATCGAGGAAAGCTGCTGCGTTGCCGAAGCCCATCCGTTTGCCGAGGCTGTCAATCTCGTGTTCACCGGCGGGGACAGTATGGGTCTGTATATCGTTCATCTGCTGGAGACGGTGTTCGAGCGTCCTCAAAAAAATATAGTTCTCAAACAGATGGTGAAAATCCTCGTAACCTATGAGTCCCTTCTGCAAAAGACGGTGAAGGGTGCGGAAAGTGCTCCTGTCCCTGATCAGCACTTCTTTTCCCCCGTAAATAAGTTGGAATATTTGTATGAAAAACTCTATTTCCCGTATGCCGCCGTAGCCCCTCTTTATGTCCCTGCTAAGCGTGGGCCCCAAAAAAGTCTCATGACTTTTCCGGGGCCTTGTTCCGGATTTTATCTGTTCCACCTGGGACTTCATGCGTCTTATTTCGTCGATTGCGTCAAAACCGAGGTATTTCCTGTAGACAAAAGGGCGTATCATCTCCAGGAACTCCTGCCCCAGGGCCGAATCTCCAGCCACAACACGGGCCCTGAGAAGCGCCGCCCTCTCCCATAGCTGCCCCCAGGACTCGTAATACTCCTCGTGCCCCCTCAACGACAGCGCAAGGCTGCCGCGCTGCCCCTGCGGCCTAAGCCGCAAATCGATGCGGTACGCAAAACCGTCGCCCGTATTGGCGGACAGAAAGCGCGTATACTCTTCCACGAGTTTTGAGTAATATTCAAGCGCGGTAATCTTATTTACGGTGACGCCCTGAATCGTAGCCGTCCCGGCCGTCTCTCCTTCTTCCCTGTAAACGAAGATGATGTCAACATCTGAACTATAATTGAGCTCTTGTGCGCCCAGTTTCCCAAGTCCTATTACAACTAATGTGTTGCTCCCCGGACTTCCGTACCGCTGTGCAATAAAAGGCCCTATAAAAAGCAGGGACTCATCCAATACCACATCAGCAAGATTGCTCATATCGAACATCAATGATTGGAGATCAGCCAGCTTAAGAATATCCTTAAGTGTAATAGTAAGAAGCTTCTGCTTTCGGAAGCGCCGCACTGCGCTCATGCCGTCAGCTAACGACGCACAGGCGCTGAATATGCTTCTTAGTTCATCCCGGAGATATGACTTTTCGAAAGATTCGTCCAGATTATCGAGTGCGTGGAACAATACGTCCGGGTATTGTATAGAGTAATTTGCAAGGAACTGGCTGTATGAAAACAGCATGGATGCCCGGGACAAATTATGTTTAAGTTTCCCCTCATGCCCGGGGTTTTGCGAGAGGAAGGCTTCTATATTATTGCCGGCGCGTTCGGGATCAGGACAGGATGTTAAGTACTTCATTTCATAAATACGGTTGCATTCGACCGCCGCTGCATCCGCTCCAGCCTCGTTGCACTTCTTCGCCGTACACAACGGTACTCCTCAGTCGTGCGCCTCGCTGGCGCGGCGCATCGACGCTCTCGGTGCGACACCGTATTTATGAAATGAAGTACTGAGTAGCTTTTCACTTCTCATTTTGCCACAGGCGCGGATCGAGTGCATCGCGCAGCCCCTCGCCGACAAGATTATAACTGAGCACGGTAATGAGAATGGCAAGGCCGGGGAAGAGCGAAAGCCACCACGCAACAGTGATATAGTCCTTGCCGGACGTAAGGATATTTCCCCAGCTCGGTTCAGGCGGCTGCACGCCAAGGCCGAGGAAGGAGAGGCCGGATTCCGTCAGGATCGCCCCTGCTATGCCGAACGTAGCTGCAACAAACACTGGAGAAAGGGCATTCGGCATAATATGCCTGAAGATAATACGGGAATCGCTCGCGCCGATGGCCCTGGCGGCCCAGACAAAGTCGCGCTCTTTGAGTGTCAGAAATTCGGCCCTGACAAGACGAGCAACATCCATCCAGCCTGTAAGCCCTATAATAATCATTATAGTGGAAATACTCGGCTCGACAATCGCAATGACCGCAAGGATCAGAAAGAATGTGGGAAAGGCAAGCATTATGTCGACAAAACGCATCAGCAGAGAATCTATCGTGCCGCCGTAGAACCCCGCTATAGCGCCGAGGGCCGTCCCTATCGTTATAGCTATGCCGACGGCAATAAATCCTACCTTAAGGGAAGCCCGGCTCCCCCATATAATGCGCGATAAAACATCCCTTCCCAGATCGTCAGTACCTAAAGGATGAGCGCTATTCGGGGGTGAGAGAACATTATATACATTAATCGTCGCTGGTCCGTAGGGCGCGATAAGAGGCGCAAACAGAGCAACAGTTGCCAGTATCAGTATAATAATAAGTCCTGTAACGGACAAAGGGTTTTCACTGAAGCGTCTCCAGATGGTCCGTATCATTCCTTCACCCTGATCCTCGGGTCCACGACAGCATAAGATATATCGGCAATCAGATTGCCGATCAGCGTCAATATGGCGCCAATGACCAGTATGCCCATTATCGTGGGGTAATCCCTGGACATGGTAGACATCCAGAATAACTGCCCCATTCCCGGAATAGCAAAGATGCTTTCAAAGATTACCGAACCTCCTATAAGCCCCGGCACGGCCAGCCCAAGGATCGTCACAATAGGCATAAGGGCATTTCGGAGAGCATGGGTAAAAATAATTTCCGACTCCTTCAGGCCCTTTGCACGAGCGGTCCTTATATAATCCTGCCTGATTACCTCAAGCATGCTCGACCGGCTGTATCTGCTGAACCCCGCAATACCCCCGAATGCGCTCAACAACACCGGAAGTACCAGGTGCCTTGCCTGGTCCATTGCTCTCTCAAGGAAACTCATACCTGACACATCGATACTCTGTATCCCTGAGATAGGGAGCAATCCAAGGGTGACCCCGAAAATGATCATCATGACCAAAGCAAGCCAGAAAGCCGGCGTTGAGAAACCCACAAATACAAATAATGTGGTCAATTTATCAAAAAGAGAGTATTGTTTCACAGCGGACAGTATACCCACGGGAATTGCTATGATAATGATAAGAAGCAAGGAAAGAATATTGATTTTCAACGTGACCGGAATCCGTTCGCCTATTTTATCAGCGACCTTTTTGCCGTCGACGAAAGATGTCCCGAAGTCCAGTTTCACAAACCTCCTGAGCCATTCAATATACTGGACATGCAGAGGCTTATCGAGACCGTAAAGCCTCTTGAGATTCTCTCTTGCCTCTGCAGATGACTTGAGGGACATTTGGGCTTCAACCTCCACAGGGCCTCCCGGTGCAAGATGTATGACGATAAAGGTGATGAGCGTAATCCCGAAAATAAGGGGGACCATAGACACAAGGCGTTTAAGGATATACAAAGACATATAACTAACTTAATGGAATACAGAAGCAAAGTCAACATTACCAATCAGGGCAAACGCACTATGCGCCGGAAAGCCGAAATTTTCGTCATGCCCGAAGTTCTTAATCGGGCATCCAGACACAAATAACCTGGATTCCCGCTAACGGACTGCGGGAATGACGACTTATAAGCCGAAATTTTGGAGTTTATGGCAATATAGCAGTTAGTTTTTACTCGAAAAACACATAGTGCGTTTGCCCTGCATTACCAATGACTATATCAGTCACAAGCTGCCGCAGCGGTAGTATCCTTGCATCTCATCTGTATAACTGCTGTCTTCATTATAGATGATAAGGGGTTTTTCTATTTTCATTCCGGCCCTGGCTCCCTTGGCCGCATCAATAAGAAGCATCTTTGCATCAGAGGATGCAGTGGAATGAACGCACCTGACCCGTTTAACTTCCAGCCCGTTGACCCTCATAACACTTATTATCTCTGCCAGCCGCTCCGGCAAATGGATAACGCACAACCTTCCGTGATGTTTCAACAGGGCCGCGCCTGCCTTTACCAAATCCTCCAGAGAAAGCAGTATTTCATGCCTGGCGATTGCCTTTTCATCATCGGGATTGATAAGCCCTGAGTTTATCCTTCTGTATGGCGGGTTTGAGACAATAAGATCGAAGGACAAGGGACGGAGCGCGGAGGGGCCAAATCCGTTATCAGAGGACAGCGATCTTATATCCGTCCTGATCACCCCGACCCGCTCCTCAAGCCGGTTCAATGCAATATTTTTCTCTGCAAGCCTGGCAAGGCCCTCCTGCAGTTCGATCAGCTTGACCTTTGCTCCGGGGCATTTCATCGCAAGGAGCAAGCCTATAATTCCTGAACCTGTGCCGAAGTCAGCTATGTTCTTTGCCGTCGGCCTTTCGGAAAAAGAAGCGAGCAGCAAGGCATCAACGGAAAAACGGTAACCTTTCTTATTTTGGTGAATTTTGATATCCCTCAAAAAATCCAGCGTAGTCATATGAAGATTATAGATAAAAGATGCTAAACATCGGAAATCAGCTATGGGTAACTGCCCGTCTGCTGGAGTGACTTGTTCGATGCTTCTTTATCAGTTTTTCAACGCTTGCTAAAATGCCTTTGCCATGCTTTGATAATTTCATATTTGTGCTCCTCATTTTATTTAATATTATTTACGTCGTTTTTGCAATCACTCCTTCCTACGAGAAGATATCGGCATCAGCAGGCTCAGTATTTTTGTCAGCAATGGCAGAAAGAATGGGTCTCACAGAGCAGATCAAAGCAGCAATCAAGCTTAAGAAGCGGGGGAAGCACTACATTTGCCTGGTGCTTTTTTTCACAAATATGTAGTAAAATTGCTACATTCCTTTCCGGGCAATGTTTTATTATAATTGTATATTCAATTAGTTACGCTCGGCATAGTTTTTGCTTTTTACATTCTTGGTATTTTTGCGTTCTTTGAATTTTGACCGTAATTTTCTTGACTATTTGATCTGAAACGGTTAAACTGTCGGCAGTTTTTTTTAAACCGTTTATTTTTTCATAAGGCTTGTTTCCCGTTCGCGGAAACAAAATCCATATCAGAAGGGGGGATGATATCACAAGATAAAAAACGGAAAGTTATAGAAGTCGGAGGATTTCAAAATCCGCCTTTGGCGGACAAAACTGAACTAACCTTAGGAGGTTAGGAAGTGAAAAAGTATTTATCAATTATTCTTGGCATTATGCTTGTATTCGGCTTTGCCGCGAATGCTTTCGCTATCCACGCCGACATCCCGTCGGACACAACGGCAACGGTAGCAACCGGCGGCACTCAGATCACACTTAGCGGCGAGATCAGGACGAGATTCGATTGGCAGGCCAACACCGGTTTCATAAGCGGCAAACCTGAAGTGGCTATATGGGATGAGCGTGTAAGGCTCGGCCTGAAAGCCGAGGTAACGCCTAACACGACCGGCATGATCCAGCTGGAGTCCAGCAACGAGAATCTGACCACTAAGTCTCAGGACTGGTATGCATGGGGTACCGGCTACGGTACAGGCACCTACACTACTACTTCCGCGACTGGAACGTATCAGGTTGGCAACGAGCCAAGACCTGCGCTTAACATTATACAGGCGTGGCTGATGAATCAGGGTACCGGCCTGCTCGGCGTCCCTGCAGGATTTAAGATCGGTCATATGCCGCTTGCGCTCGGCAACAGTCTCTTCTTTGACCATACGAAATTCGGCGACGATGCTGTTGTGGCCTTTTTGTTCCCTGTCAAGGAGCTTGAACTTGATGCTGTAGCGATCAAGTTCAGAGAGGGAGATAGTGTTACCAGCGCCAACAACACGAGCACCGAAAACAATGCATATGCGTTTATCGCTACTTATAAGGCGGATAAGGATACGAGCATCGGCTTTGACGCAACCTATGTTGATGACCAGGATGTTCTGAATACTCTTGCGGGCGTCAACTTCAATGCTATAGCTCCGAGCTTAGCCCGTCCTGTGCTCCATTTCTGGAACTTCGGGTTAAGGGGCAATACCGCTTTTTCAGGCTTAACCATGATGGTTGATGGAGAATTGCAGACCGCTCAGACTGAGCATTTAAGTAATTATGCCGGCGCAGGTGTTAGTAACCTGAAAATGAGCGGGTATGCTCTTAAGGCAGCTTTGGGCTATAAAATTGATCCTGTGACCTTGAGCCTGGACTTTGCTATGGGCAGCGGTGATAATGGGCATAGCGCCAGTGCCACCTCTCCTAAAACAAATTTCTTTGTAACCAGCCTCGGCGCGGACCAGCACTACACATATGTGTATGAATACCGCACCGTTAGCGCTGCAGGCTCGCAGTACGCCGGCCTCACCAACACCTGGTATCTGAAGCTTGGCGCAACTGCCGATGTAACGAAGGACCTGAATGTTCTTGCAAACCTTTATTACCTGCAGGCTGTAGACACGATAGGAACTAACTCTCCGTTCTATACAGGCGCGGGGAATACTAACGACTTTAGCGGTGCTTTTTTTGGTGGCTTCACACACACCACCAACAGCCACGACATAGGTACGGAACTTGACGGAAAAATAACCTACAAAATTGACAAGAACCTGCAGTATTGGGTAGAGGGTGGTTACCTCTGGGCAGGAGACTTCTGGCACGCAGTTACCGGCACAGCTGCCGTTGCTGATGCTTACTCATTAAGAAACGGAATCCAGCTCAACTTCTAAGAGACCGTAAAACGTTATGCATAATGCATGACGCCTGGTCGTATATGTAAAAAGGGCGGGTCGAAAGACCCGCCCTTTTTATTTGCAGGGTTGCCGGATGCCTGTCATTGCACCCCAGAAAGTCTTCGACCTTCCGGGGACCCTGTCATTCCGGCTTGACCGGAATCGTTTTTCGGACAAATCACGGCGATTCCCGACAAGCGGGAATGACAAGAAGTATTTTAGATACCCCCGTAGCTTGCTGCTGGGATGTTCCTTTTATGGATTGGACAAATGCTCTCTTTAGTGGCAATATTGCAATTTTTTTTTTAAAGATAAACCAAGGGGAGCAAAAATCGCAGACTTTTTTGCTCCCCTTGGTTCCAACCCTAATGCTTTATTTATGGCACTTGCCGCACTCTGTTACAGCCGTCGCAACTGTTCCGTTGTGGCAAGCTCCGCACTGTTTACCCTTGTTCATCGCATCCATAGTCATTTTGCCCTGCGTCTTTTTCAGGGCAAATATTTGCGGATGGCACTTTTCGCAGGGGAACAAGCCGGTGTGGAACGTGTGGCTGAACGTGACCGGCCCCATGCCGTCGACCTTATACACAAGCTCTTTGTTAAAACCCCTGGTCGTATTATGGCACCTCGCACACTCGCTGGAGGAGAATGCCTTCCTGCCGTTATGGCAGGCCCCGCAATAAACGCCGCTGTCAATGTCCTGCATGGTGATATGCGCAGTCCCCGCCTTCATCAAAAAGATTTGCGGATGGCATTCTTTGCAGCCGAACCGTTTTGTATGGGCTTCATGGTCGAACCGTGACGGCATGGAGGTTTTGTTGAATGCTATGTTTTTGATGTTATGGCAATTGCCGCATGCGTCTTTGTTAATGCTAATAGGCTTGTGCCCATGAAAGTCATGGCACTGGTTGCAGTGAAAGCCGGTGTTAATATGCAGCCTGTGAGAGAATACGCCTTTCTCAGGCTGCGCCGAGAATTTCTCAAAGGAGTGGCAACTGAAGCAGGGAAGCTCTCCAATCGCCTGATCACGTGAGATAATCTTCCCGGCAGGCTTTTCAGTCCCGGCTTTTTCCGCTTTCCCGGAAGTGCATCCTGTCAGGAAAGCGCTTGTGATTATCAGAATTACTGGAATTATCAGACGAGGGAGCCATTTCATTTGTCGACCCCTTTATCTTCGAATTCAAGCTTATACTCAAGGGGATGTTCATGTTTCATGTCCGCAATCGAGATTTTGCCGGTAATCCATGTCATGCTCATGGGGAACTTGTTATACCGAAGGTGCTCATTGTAGAAATGCCAGAACAGAATAAACACTATGGCAAGGAGGGCCTCATCGCTGTGCATGACGAACAGGACTTCCCATACCCAGTTAACGCTCCATGATGGGAAGAGATACGAGGCCTGTACCGGAAAAGCGAGAAATAATCCCGACAGCCCGATGATTCCCATTCCCCAGAAAACCGCCCAATAGTCAAACTTGTGGATATAACTGAACCTGCCGAATTCCGGCTTTGTCTTGCTCAGGCCGATGAAATAAAGTATGTTCTTTATCATGTCGAGTACATCTTTGGGCAGAGGGATAATCGTGGTGTTCATGCGGAGTTTCATTTTCCCTGTTCCGAGCATATATCCAAGATAAAGCACATGCCAGACAAAATCCAGCAGCATGGTTATGCCTGCAGCGCGGTGAATGATGCCGGCAGTCCTTGGGCCTCCCCACAAATTTACCAGCCATTTGGAGTTCTCGACCTCAGGATATTTCAGCGCCCATCCGGTAAAAGACAGCACAAGAAAAGTAACAAACATTATTACATGCTGTATACGTTCGGTAACGTTAAACCGCTGATATTCGGCCGGGATATTATTTATTCATGGTGTTCCTCCTTTTCTTTTCTAAAGACTTTGTCCCTGATTTCCGAAAACGCCTCCAGGATTACATGGCCGACGACAAAGGCGAATACTCCGAAGAGGAGCACTATAAGAGTCTTTTTCAAAGTAGTACGGTATGGGGTTGTCTTTACCGTATGGTTTATGCGTAATGGCGGCAACAAATTTTTTGGTTGCGCCGGGATGACATTTGCCGCATGTTAGCGGTCCTGTTCTCCCATGCTACCGGAGAGGCAGGGTCATCCCATTTCTTTATAGCATGGGAATTATGGCAAGTGACACAGGTCGGGGCATTCGGATGGCCGAGCGCATATTTTTTGCCATGGAAGCTCTCATCATATCGTTCGATTACAGACGTGCCAAGGTTATATTTTCCATGGCAGGGATTTGTTTTCATGGCACTCCCCGCAAGTTTTGACAATATTCTTTCTGTTGACCATCGAGGATGAGGTATTTTTGGGTGTAATATAATGAGGTGAACCGTGGCAGTCCAGGCAACTCGCTCCGTCGGCCTGTCGTTTATCGATGATATTCCTGCCATGCACGCTGTCCTGCCAGTGCCTTATACACTTCACTGTGGCATTCCGAGCATGCGGCAAGGGCCACAGGGTCGACTTTTGCCTTAGGCGACAACTGGCCGGCAAGTGCGGCAATATTTTGCGGCACATTACCCATTTTCGCTGCTTCATGGGGATTCGACTGGAACTGCTTGTGGCATATTATGCAATCAAATCCTCCATGCACAGAGTCTTCATACTTGTCTGAATCAACGTTTACGTCAATCAATACGTTTTTTTCCGTACGGATTTTGCCTTTCATGGCACTGTGACAGGCAAGACAGGTAAAGATGTCGGCGCTTGCCGGACCGGCAAAACTGAGCAGTGGGAACCACAGAAAAGCGATTATTAAAAGCCTTCTCATCATACCTCCATAAATATGCCTATTGGATTAAAAACAATTTATGTTGTTATAGCCCGAATAATACACAAAAAATAATATTTTGTAAATATATTTACTAATAAAGCAACATCAGACAACTTATTAGCTATGGACTATATAATGCATGAGATTATAAAAAAAGGGGGTGGGAGCCCCCCTTTTATTGCAATAGCACATATGCATTCTTTTTTATCCCGCCTTTACTGCCTCTCCTGCCGCTTCTTTAGCTCCAGCGGGCGCTGTGAGGGCTTCCATTACATAACCGAGCACTGTTCCGAGGATAGACCCTATCACTATGCTTACGGATGCTATGCACACTATCCCAAGCATAATACCCACTGCTATGATCATCCGCACCAGCACCGTAGGCTCAACCGGCCCACCCATAAGATGCTTCAATACCACCAGAGAACCGTAGCTGCCAAAGTAAAAGCCCGGCAGTAATCCAAAGGCCAGGAACACCAGGAATCCAAGTGCCGCCCCTATTTTCGTCCCCATCCTTACCAACTCTTTTCTCGCTTTCATTGTAGTTGCCTCCTTTTTTATGTATTAGTTGATTCTTACTGTATGTGCTATGGTAGATATCTTGCTCGCTCTGACAGCATCAATGACATGTCCGGTAAGCCAGCCGATCAGTGCACTGCCCACTACAAATGCCAGGCCTGCCAACATGATTCCCAATGCCATCGATACCCCAACGATAAGTCTCGGCAGCACGGATGCATTTAATGGCAGTCCGAAAATACTGCCCGCTATGTTAAGTCCGACCACTCCTCCGATAAAGGACCCGGGGACCATCCCGACAAGTGCAAACAAAACCAGCCCTGCGCCTATTCCGGTATATAAGCCTTTTTTTGCCATGTCTCCTGTGCCGCTGCTTTTTAACATCACTTTGTACCTCCTTCTTTTTGCTCTTCGCTGTCTTGGTCTTTAGTAATGCAGTTCTCATGCCAGTTGAGAATGCAATGATTTTTAATGGTTTTTACTTTGAAATATTTTGCATGGTTGCAAAACAGGTGACTTTATTTGCGTAATTGCGAAAAGAGAACATAGGCGAGTGGCGATAGGCAATAGGCTATAGGTAAAGAAACAGGCTATAGACAATGGGCAAAAACAAAGAGACAGGCGAGAAAAGATTATCAAGAGATTTTTTCTTTTCCTATTGCCTATAGCCTATTGCCTGTCTCTTAATAGATAAACAGCAACGGATCTTTAGGCTGGTGACACTTGCTGCATAGCGTCTTTGCCAAGTTCTTTCCTACAAGCCAGGTATGCGCTTTGTGGCAGTACATACAATCGATCCCTTGCTGAAAGTGCAAGCCGTGTTGGCCTGCAGAGGTTTTGTTGCGGTGGCACTCGTTCACGCATGTTGCCGCAGCAGGATTGATATTGCCATGAGGCTTGTGGCACTGGTAGCAGAGAAGTCCTGACATGGGACCAGTTTTAGGGATTTTAGTATGGCACTTGATGCACCGGTCTTTGGGAATCATCGAGGGTGTTTTTTCTGTAAAAGAATGGCACTTGAGGCACGAAAAAGTCTCCATGCCGACACCGTGAACGCTCTTGTCCTTATGGCAATTCTGACATGCTGTTTCATTAGGTTTAAAATTATGCAACGCGCTGTTATGGCATACCTTGCATTCCAGTCCCTGCATATAGACATGCCGGGCATGTCCGTATGACTTATTCATAGTCACCGAGCCCTGGGCAATATTTTCCATATGGCAGCCCCTGCACGCCCTCCACGGTTTTTCACGGCCATGGGTCTGGGCAAGAGGCTGGGTGCCTCTTACAACATACGCAACAAGGAGCCGGTTTTTCTCCAGGATGCTCAACTGGTGGCACTTCTGGCAGACCACGTCCCTGTGCTTGCTTTTTTGCCATTCGTTAAAAGCGTCCTTCATAAGATGGCAGGAGACACAGAACTGAGGATCGTCCTGTGTATAGCGATAGTACCGGTAACCGACCAGCGCACTTAGGATGGCAACAGTAACGAATGCGGCCAGAACAAATCCTTTGACATGCTCCAGCACCTTTTCAACCAACTCGTCAATTTTCCTGTGTCTTTTCATATAAGCTGTTTTATTAATATACCGCCGGAATCATTTCCCGCTCTCGGATATATTTTCCAGCACTCTTAATTTGGGGATCTCTCCAAGGGCAATCAACGTATCACCGGCTTCGATAATATTGCGCGAGGTGGGATTGAACTTCATCTCCCCCGAACTTTTTCTGATCGCGACTATTATGATGCCGAGGTCCCGCCCTATGCCGCCTTCGTCAAGCGTGACCCCGACGAGCCTGGACCTGTCCGAAATAGTGACCTCTTCCATTTGAAGATCGATGTTCCCGCTTTTTGTAGCGAATTCTATAAAATCCACTACAGCGGGCCTTAGTATTGTATGAGCGATATGGAGACCGCCGATATGATATGGTGATGTTACCCTGTCCGCGCCGGCCCGGAGCAGTTTCTGTCCAGAACCCTCCTCCCCTGCGCGGGCGACGATTAAAAGTTGCGGGTTGAGGCCGCGTGCACTCAGGACAACAAAAAGGTTTTCCGCATCGGTCGGCAGCACCGATATCAGCCCCTTCGCCTTTTCAATGCCCGCCTCTATAAGCACCGCATCCTGTGTTGCATCACCCTCCATAATAAGAATATCCTCTTTCTCATGTGCTTTATCGTGGTTCTTCTCAATAACAACGAACTCTTCACCCTTTGCATTTAATTCTCTGCATATGATTCTGCCCATCCTTCCATACCCGCAAATAATATAGTGGTGATGCAGCTCTTTTATTTTCTTTTCCAATCTCTTCCTCCCGAACATTTCTTGAAGTTCTCCTTCCAGCACCAGCTTGGCCCCCGTGCTTAGCGCATAGAAAACCGTGCCCACACCGCCGATAATAAGGAAAATATTAAATATCCTTCCTTCCGACGAGAGGTTATGGACTTCCCCATAGCCGACAGTGGTAAGGGTGATAATAGTCATATAAAGGGCATCGAGAAAATTCCATCGCTCTATGATGATAAAGCCTGCCGTGCCGAGAGCGACCATCAGGAATATCAGCAGGCCGGAGAGTATCAGTCTTTTTCTGAGTGCTTCCAATAATCGGCCCCCAAAATATTTTGCAACTGGGAATCAATGGATTTTTTGTGCGAACCGCACCAGTAAACTTTACCACATTCCCTGCAACTAAAAAAAGAAGTCGCGTTCAGAAAGACATATTCGGGGATACGGCCGGCAACAGCTTCCCTTTCCGTTGCAGCAAGTTCTCCGTTGCACAAAGCACACCGGGGAGGAAGTTGGGAGAATGTGAGGTCCATTTTTTTGAGAGCAGAGAGCACCTCTTTCAACTGTTCAAGAGTTGCGTTGGAGTGTATGAGAATGAATTGTTGAATATGTTTCCGACGCGCGATACCGGTGTCTCTCGTTAAGAGTATTCTTTCCTGCTGACGGGCTATCTTTATAAGTTCATTGTCATCGATTGCCCTGAAATAGATCGTATCGTAACCCAGGATCCTGAGCCATCTCGCAAGACTTCCGAGCATAACGTCAGAGATAAAACGGGGATTGTCAGACATAAATATGTAAAAAATCTCCAGTGGGGGCATACCCCACTGGAGATTTTTTAGACTACTCTACTTCAGCCTCTTCATGCTCAAGCTGCATGGAATAGAAATCGCCTTTGATGAAGGTGTCCCTGTATATCTTCATCCCGGAACCAGCCGGGATTACCCTTCCCATAATAACGTTTTCTTTCAGGCCCCTGAGTTCGTCAACAAGCCCGCTCAACGCCGCTTCGGTCAGGACCCTCGTGGTTTCCTGGAACGATGCAGCGGAGACCCAGCTTTCCGTCGACAATGAGGCTTTTGTTATGCCGAGCAGTAACGGTCTGCCCTGGGCAGGTCTTTCGCCTTCACCTCTTACACGCTCATTCTCTTCGGCGAATACCATCCTGTCCACTTCATCACCAATAAGAAATATCGTGTCGCCTGGGTCCTCAATCCGTATTTTCCGCATCATCTGCCGCACAATAACTTCGATATGCTTATCGTTGATCGAGACGCCCTGCAGCCGATAGACCTTCTGCACCTCGTCGACAAGATAGCTCTGCAATTCCTTCGGGCCAAGTATATCGAGTATGCTGTGGGGATTTACCGCTCCATCCATCAGCGGTTCTCCAGCCTTGACCCAGTCGCCTTCATGTACAGTAACGTGCTTGCCTTTCGGAATCAGGTATTCTCTGGACTCGCTGCCGCCTTTGACTACAACAACTCTCATGCCTTTATGAGCGCCCCTGAACTCGACAATGCCGTCGATTTCACTGACAATCGTCTGCTCCTTGGGCTTCCTGGCCTCAAAAAGCTCCGCGACCCTCGGGAGACCTCCGGTAATGTCCTTTGTTTTCGTGGTCTCCCTCGGTATCTTGGCAAGGATATCGCCCGGCGCCAGCAGATCTCCCTTCTCAACAAGCATATGCGCGCCTGCGGGCAGCAGATACCTCGCAGGGTTATTCGTGCCCGGGCTCTTAACGGTCTTGCCGTGTTCATCCTTTATCGAAATCCTGGGTCTCATATGAGCAGGATAATCTATAACGACCTTATGTGCGAGACCGGTGGTTTCGTCGACCTCTTCCTTAAAAGTCACGCCTTCAACGAGGTCGCCGAGCGCTATCCTGCCGCCGATTTCAGTCAGGATAGGAGTAGAGTAAGGGTCCCACTCGACCAGACGCTGGGCGGCATCCACCTTCTGTCCGTCTCCCACAAATATCCTTGCCCCGTAGACAAGACTGTATTTTTCCTTTTCGCGGCCTGTCTTATCGACAATGGCGAGCATGGCGTTCCGGTTGAGCACTATCAGGACGCCTTCCTTGTTCTTGACCGCGCTAACGTCTATGAACTTTACAAACCCGGAATTCTTCGGGGCCAGCGTCGCCTGCTCGATGATCTTTGTAGCAGCTCCACCTATATGGAAGGTCCTCATGGTGAGCTGCGTGCCGGGCTCTCCGATAGACTGGGCAGCGATAATGCCTATCGACTCTCCGATCTCAATCTTGCCGCCCCTCGCAAGGTCTCTTCCGTAGCACTTGCCGCATACGCCTATCTTTGAATGACAGGTGAGCACAGAGCGTATCTTAACTCTGTCGATGCCCGCATCCGCGACCCTCCTTGCCAATTCGTCGTCGATTTCGACGTTTCTGTTTGCAATAATCTCATTGGTCACGGGGTCTTTGAGAGTTTCGGCAAGCGTCCTTCCGAATATGCGCTCCTCAAGGGACTGGATAATTTCTCCCCCCTCTATGAGCGGGATGACCGTAATCCCTTCCCTTGTGCCGCAGTCCTCTTCTATGAGGATAACGTCCTGCGCAACATCGACCAGCCTCCTGGTAAGGTACCCCGCATTGGCGGTTTTCAATGCGGTATCGGCAAGGCCCTTGCGTGCTCCGTGAGTCGAAATAAAGTACTGAAGCGGAGTAAGTCCTTCCCTGAAATTGGCGGTGATAGGTGTCTCTATGATCTCCCCCGAAGGTTTGGCCATCAGTCCCCTCATACCCGCAAGCTGGCGTATCTGGGCCGCGCTGCCTCTTGCTCCGGAGTCCGCCATCATAAATATACTGTTAAAGGAACGGCTCTCTTTAATTTCTTCCTCGGAGAGCGGCTTGCCCTCCTCAGCGCCCAGTTCCTTCATCATCTCATCGGCGACCTTCTCGGTCACGTTGGCCCAGATATCTATTACCTTGTTGTACCGTTCACCCTGGGTAATCAGACCGTCGGCATACTGCCGCTGGACCTCCATCACTTCCTGTTCCGCCTCTTTGATAAGCTCCACTTTTTTAGAGGGCACATGCATATCATCGATGCATATCGAAATGCCGGAGTTGGTAGCGTATTTGAATCCCAGCCTTTCGAGTTCATTCAGAAACACAACAGTGTCCCGTTTCCCCGAGACTTTATGGATGTACTCAATCAGCTTTCCTAATTCCTTCTTTGTCAGCTCCCTGTTGGCCGCTTCAAAGGGGATGTTCTTGGGGAGTATCTCGCTGAATATAATCCTTCCCACCGTTGTTTCGACAAAACCGCCATTCATCCTGACCTTAACGGCAGCGTGCTCATCAACCACCCCGGAATCATAAGCAATGCGCACATCTTCCGTATCGGCAAACAGCTTCCCTTCACCCTTGGCCCCCTTCCTCTGCTTTGTCAGATAGTAGAGGCCGAGCACCATGTCCTGCGTAGGTACGACTACAGGCTTCCCGTTGGCCGGAGAAAGGAGGTTATTTACTGAGAGCATCAATACCCGGGCCTCTATTTGTGCTTCAACCGACAAGGGGACATGCACTGCCATCTGGTCACCGTCAAAGTCGGCGTTGAACGCTGTACACACGAGCGGGTGCAGCTTGATGGCTTTGCCTTCTACCAGTACCGGATCAAAAGCCTGTATCCCCAGGCGGTGCAGCGTCGGGGCACGGTTCAACAGCACAGGGTGCTCACTTATGACGTCCTCAAGGGCGTCCCACACTTCAGGCTGTTCATGCTCGACAAGCCTTTTCGCCTGCTT
>CAWAQG010000019.1:0-83344 GCA_963784135.1 Nitrospirota bacterium
TGTCGCCCAGGCATCTTCGTTTATCTCGGCCTTGAGGGTGGTCTTGAGTGCTTTGTAAGGGTCATTGGCACCAAGGAAGTAAGCATGGCGGACGAAGAAGCTTTCTTCGTTGTAGTCGGTGTCAATAAACCAGCAGGCGATACCCTCGGCGCCGTCGCTGCGAACCTCGCCGGTATTAGGGTGGAACACATCAACGCCGTTAACCTTGACTTTAATCTGGCCGTCCTCTGCATCCAGGATATCGATATCCGGCTCTCCGAAGATAACGAATAGGTTCCCCTTGCCGGTGTTTTTGAGATCATCGGCCATGTGCAGGTCGGCGTTCATGCGTGCCTTGAGCACCGGGATGCGACCGAGCTTGTCGAATTCTGATGAGTGGGCGTCATAGTTGAAGGCGCAGGCGATAAGCACATCGAACCCGGCATCTCCCGACTCACGGGCTGCAGTCACCAAGTCAGTACGGGATACCGTACCAAACTCGGGGCCGATGAAAATAGCTGCCCGTTTTTCAGACCCCGAACCATCGTCACTTTTTATATAGCGACCTTCGGCGCAGACCAGATCGCCCGGCCAGGGGGTGAGGGAGGTAAAGGTGATTTTATCTTCCTTATGCGCCTGCTGCACACCGGCTGTCTTGAGATTTTCCAGGATCATCTGGACAAAATCCCTTTCCTTGCCGTAGCCGTCTTTTGATTCCGACACCATATCGATTAATTCGTCGTCAGCACCCACTGCCAGCACGCGGTGAGGCGACAAGCTCTCTACCGTAAAAGGCCCGGCCACCCGGACCTTCTTTTTGTCGTCATACGGTTTGTCGTAAAGGTATTCAAATTCAGCTTTAGCGGCAATGGAAGCGTCCATTTCCTTCTGCCTTGCAATGCGCTGCTCCCACCACTGGGCATGCAGTTTCTTCGCCTTGTCCGGCCATTTCTCATCTGCATTGCGGGGAATTTCCCATTCTTCCCATTTCTTGCTCAGTGCTTTGTTAATCTGATCGCGCAAGGGTTCCAATGTTTTCTGGAACTTTTCCCAGATCACGTCAATCTCGGCATTGTTGGCGATGGATTTCAGGGTGATATGCGGAACTCTCTCATAGACAAACCCTTGACGTACGTCGCCGTGAGTAGGTTTGCTTGACGGAGCGATACGAGTGACTTCAGCTTCCTTGAGTTGACCTTCCGGCGAGTCAGCCAGCAGATAATATTGGTAGCGCGCACCCATGATGCGGGCACGGGCGAGTGCAAGGGCCACGCGCGAAGTGTCAATAGTGATCCAGCGACGGCCCCACTGTTCGGCAACGTAAGCAGTGGTTCCTGAACCGCAGGTAGGATCGAGAACAAGGTCGCCTGGGTCAGTTGTCATTCTGGCGCATCTAGCAATAACATTTGTATCCGTCTGAACCACGTAGACCTTTGGGTCAGAATTGCTAAACCCAGCACTTCCAACGTCATTCCACAAAACGCCTATGTCAACATGGCTCATATCGTCGGCCAGTCTCTTATAGTTAAGTTGTGCTCCTAGTGGATAGATTCGAGATGCTTTTGCCAGTCGATCCATGCCTTCAGGATTGGAAGTCTTCCAGTGGCGGTTAGCGCCAATATCATATTTTTTGTTTTGAAACATATATATTCGATCCTCGTCTCGCCCGGGATCTTGCGATCCTATAAAACTGATCTGCAGAACAGTCTCGTCTGACGGCACAAGTGTATGATCATTTTTCTCCTCAGCCGTAAGTGCGCGCACTTCTGAAAGAAGATCAGTGGTTGCGTATTTATAGCTCTTTAGGTTAGAAAAATCTTTCGGAACTTTAACAGGTCTGTACTTAACAACATCACGATTTTTGCCATACCAAAGCAGATAATCAAGGTCGGCACTAATGAACGATACCGAGCCGCCAGAAGTCTTCTGAAATGGCAAAAGCGCACAAAAATTCTGCTCACCGAAAACCTCATCCATTACAGCACGTACTCGGTGCACATTCTCATCGCCAATTTGCACAAAGATTGAACCGCTGTTGGTCAGCAAATCCCTTGCAACCGTCAATCGATCCCTCAGATACGTTAAATATGAATGAATGCCTTCCCGCCAAGTATCCCGAAACGCCTTTACCTGTTCCGGTTCGCGAGTGATTCGTTCAGTTCCTTCTGTCTTCCCTGCCCTATCAGTTGTTGACCACTGAAAGTTTGAGTTGAATTTAATGCCATAGGGCGGATCGAAATAAATCATCTGCACTTTACCAAGCAACCCTTCGCGCTCAGCCAGTGATGCCATCACCTGCAGACTGTCGCCGAGGATCATGCGGTTTGCCCAGTGGGCATCGTGCTGGTAGAACTCGGTCTTTGCGCTTTCGGTTGGCAGTCCATTGAAATCGGCAAAAAGATCAACTTGGGGCGCACCTGCTTTTGCGTCAGCCTGGCTGCGACTCAGCAGGTCGTCAATCAGCACTTTTGGCTGCACCTTCTCCTGTATGTAGAGCGGTGGTGCATGGACCACAAGGTCCGACCAGTCCTGCTCATCCTTGCCGCGCCAGACTAATTGAGGGTCGAGGTCGCGATTGCGTCGCTCGTATGCCACACGGATCGGACTCTTCTCCGCATCGTGCATGACCGATTGGTGCTCGGCGGTAGGGATGTTCTTGCGGGTTGCCTCATCGTGTTTGAGGGTTTCAACTGTCAGTTTATTTTTCGATGATTTCTTTGCCATTTCTATCCTTTATTCTTCAGCTTCCGCAATATTTTTTTTCCTTTTGCAGTCAAACGATATTTCTGTTTGCTGCTTTTGGGTTTACCGGGAATAGTCATTTCTATTATATCGGCATTTAACGCCGGTATAAGATAGGCCTCTCTGAAATAATCTTCATGCCGGAGAGACAAAGCTTCCTGGATTTCGGTACGTTTCATCTCTCCGACCAATACTGACAATAGCCTCTTAACTTCCCCGGTAACTTCCCCAGTGACTTCCCCGGTAATTCCACCCACAGCTTCAAAGGCCAACTCAGGTTTTCTTCGCACAGTAACCATAAAACCGTCCCTAAGGGCGAACTCCGGTTCCTCAAGACCGACATCGCGGCAGCGCTTGATCATATCACCTGTTCCCGTACCCATGCGTTCAATATACTTGGTAAGATAAAGCGACTCGGCCAATAAAGGATTGCCGGGCACGGAGCCGTGAGGCTTTCTCAGTTTGGCAAGGGTCAGGGGAGGCGGAAGTGCCCCTGGGTTCCAGACCTCCAGCCTGTCAGCGAAAAGCATCACCTGCACACTGCCGTTGCTTGTATAGTCCCGATGGGCCACTGCATTTACTATGGCCTCGCTAATCACTTCAGGTGGCATCTCGTATGCTACGGGCGCCTGGACGCTCCGCGCCCTTGTTCCGACAGCAAGATCGATCTTGGAAAGCACAAAATCAACGGCCTGATCTACGAGATCAAAGACTGTTCCTTTGTAAGTCCGATAGAAGGGAATCGGCTTGACTATCTCAACGCCGTGAAAATGAGCGCACTTGATCTCGGAGGATATAAGGAAGCGCTGCGGCTGTTTTCCAAAGAGCAAAACTGCTGCATTGCTCGGTCTCTCATTATCAAGAAGATTCAGATGAGTAAGCACCTCCAGTGACGTAGAGTCTTCAGGCAGAGGGAAGCCCCTGGCCCGTCGGGCGAGGCTGAGAAATGTATGAATCTTATCTTCGTCCAGATCATCCATAGCGGCGTTTTTGCAGAAAGAAGCATCGAAAGGTGCTGAACGTATTAATTCGTGATCATCCAGATATTGAACGAGGCTGCCGTATATCGAGGCTACCAACTCTGCTGTACTTACGAAGCGACGCCTCACAACCTGGTGAGCGGCTGCCTTGATAAGGGCCTGCATTTTGGGGGCCTTGCCGCTATCTTCAGAGCCTCGGACAAATATCAGACGGTGTTTCCCGAGCCGGGTCGCAAGGTCGAATTCCCGATGAGTTGGAGAATACCCTTTAGCGTCTTCCTTGCCGTACTCATTGCCAAACAGCCCAATGTAAATATCACACTGCTTAACCTCGTGGATATAAACCTCGTCAGTCCGTCTGTCAACGGCAGGCACATCTTCAAAGAGAAAAACATTATAGAAGCGCCGCAAAAGCGGGTCCCCATGCAAATAATCGCGAAGAGCCGTACGCTCTGCTGCAAACTCCTTCTGGACACCGCTGATAAATATTTTAATTTTCATTATTCACTGCCTTCTCGATCATCTCATTGAATTCTTCTCTTACCTTTGCCCCAAAATCAGACTCGATCTGGTAGACTTCGGTGAACTCGGCAAAGGCCCATCGCCCATAGCTTCCCAGGTGGTTTACACCAGGCACCCAGTAGGTATCCATAGTTGCTTTCTTTTCCTTTGCATCCTCGCGCCGGTAGCCTTTGATCTCGACGATCAGATGCAGCAGGTTGTCCTCACCGTGGCCATCGTCTATCAGAACAATAAAGTCAGGTATGTATCGGCGAGTCTCGGAACCGTAGCGGTACGGCACTTCCAGTCCGAGGTTATGATTCTTGACGTATGCTTTGACCCGGGGATGGGACTCAGCCACGCGACAGAACTCTCCCTCCCAGTCGCTATCAAGAATAACCCAATTGATGTGACAGCGCCGCGAGTCAGTCTCCCAGCGATTCGTTTTAGAGGTATTAAAATTTACGTGAATTGTGGAGCCGGAAGGGTTGTAAGCATCAAGCACAGCCTTGATGGGCCGCTTGCCCATTTCCGCGCGGGTAATGCCGGCAGTAATACGCTCGCAGGCCATGTCCGCCAGTTCCTGATACATTAGCTGTGCCGGATAGGTGCCCTTGCAGACCAGGCAATCATCGAGCCATTGCTTGGTGATCCGTTTGAGTTGACCGAAGAGGTACAGTTTAGGTTCTTCACCGGGGTCGCGCCATTTGGTGTAGAGCAGACGCTGTGTGATATGGAACAGAAGCGTTGAAGGGCGCATGTCGCCTGTGTGAACCAAGTTGAGATCCACTCCTTCACCGATGATGCCTTCGTTTTTAGTAATAGAAGGGCCGACAAGGTCCGGCGTCAGTTCCAGAACTGAGTCGTCATTGAACTCGGCGGTCAGTCTTTCCTCGGGTAGTTCGACACGATAGCCGGCAACACGCGGGAACCTGATTTCAAGGGAATCACGGTCCGGG
Source organism: Nitrospirota bacterium (assembly GCA_963784135.1). Classification (GTDB taxonomy): domain Bacteria; phylum Nitrospirota; class Thermodesulfovibrionia; order Thermodesulfovibrionales; family Dissulfurispiraceae; genus JADFXI01. The sequence continues at coordinate 5,162 of CAWAQG010000019.1, forward strand.
CGCACGGCCTTTACATGAATAGTTTCGCGGGGCGGTTGCGGTGGTGCGACCACCGGCTTTGCTGTGAAGTCAAAGGGAATACCCAACACGTCAGCGTATTCTACGTTGAACAAGCCTTCCTCATTCAGATCGTAAGATTGGCGACGCAGGGCGCGGCCAATAACCTGTTCGCACAGAAGTTGGGTGCCGAAGGCGCGCACGCCGAGCACATGGGTAACGGTTTTGGCATCCCACCCTTCTGTGAGCATAGAGACGGATACCACACATCGAATTGAATCTCCAAGGCGGCCGTATTTTCCGACCGTGTTCATGACTTCGCGCAGTAGTTCCTGATCAGTAATATTCTCAGCCTGCCGGAGATCCCCGGTCCGTTCTATGATCTCGCGGCGGAAGCGGTCTACCTCGTCGGCTGCCATAGTGCGAAAGTTATCGTCCAGCGCATCGCCTGATTCGATCTGTTCGCTGTCGATAAGCAGTGTGCGCGGACGGGAAACCTGGTTGCCGTGTTCGTCGAAGTTGCGGAACAGTGGCAGTCTGCCATTCTCTAAAGAAGTAGAGCCGTCTTCATTCTCCCGATGGAAGCCTGAGATGTAGTCGTAGACGAGCTTGGATGTGGAAGTGTTGTTGCAGACGACGATAAAGCATGGCGGTACCTTGATGCCGCTTTGCTGCCATAGATTATAGGTTTTTTCGTAATGACCATAGAGTGCTTCCAGCGCGGTCTGGAGTTCTACAGGAATACTGAGCGGATCAAGGTTCTTTGTTTTGCCCCGACCCTTCTTAGGCATGCGTTTGCGAATATGTTCCCAGAGGTTGCGAAACTTCGGCATGTCGCCGCCGGGAATATTGTCGGCCACCGGTACGCGGGGCAACTTGACGATCCCGCATTCTATGGCATCCATCAGGGAGAAATCGCTCATCGTCCATGGGAACAGCGTTCCCTCGGCATAGCCGGAACCTCGGAGGAAAAAAGGTGTAGCCGAAAGGTCGAAGATACGATTAATCCCAAGCTTTTTGTTGACTATTTCAAGGCCTGAAATCCAGAGACGGGCTGCTTCGTTGTTCTTCTCGGCTTCCTTCTTGTCTTCGCCGGTCAGACCTTCTTCTTCGTCGTGGTTAGGCTTTTCGCGGTAGCAATGGTGTGCCTCGTCGTTCAGTACCATGATGCTTTTCATACCCATCAGGCCCGGCATCACCCGCTGGAGCATCTGCCCTTCGGTTTCAAGCGTATTGAGTTCCTCCCCATGTCCCTGCAGCAGCGAGCGGCCGCCCTTGGATAACTCGATACGCTCGCGGAGCTTAAATGCGTGATAGTTAGTGATAACGATCTTTGCCCGTTCAAGGTCGGCGAGCATGTCACCGGGAACAAGTTCCCGGCTCTGGTAATAGCTATCAGGGTCGTTGGGCTGAAGCACGCGCAGACGGTCGCGGATGGTCAGTCCTGGCGTTGCGACCAGAAATCCCCGTGTGAACTTCTTGCTGTTTGGCCGACGCACAGCATTGATAGTTTGCCACGCAATAAGCATAGCCATTACGGTGGTCTTGCCCGCACCGGTAGCAAGTTTCAGCGCCAGGCGCATCAGGTCAGGATTGGCGTCGTTGTTGGCATTGGCCAAATGTTCAAGAAAGCCTTTTCCGGACTTATCGTTAGGGGCGACCTCCGTCAACCAGATAGCGGTTTCTACGGCTTCGACCTGACAGAAGAATGGCTTGATGCTGTTGAACGGATGATGCCGCCAGTGCTGTAGAAGACGGACAGTTTCGGGTGTTACCTGCCAGTTATTAGGATTCGGAATGCTGCGCCATTTGCCTACGTGACTGCGGAGCGCATTGATTACTGAAGTAGTGTCGTACTGCTGCTTCTGGGTCGAGAGCCCTTTCCCTTCGTCAAAAACCATCTGTTGCTGGTCTACTGTCCCCTTGTGTTTCCTAGGTTTTGGAATAGGCGTGATGAACTCGGCGAGGCGGCGGTTTTCGATAATCTGTTGGGTCGGCTGGCCCTGAGCATCAAGCTCCCAGTGACGGGCAGGATACTGGTAAGGGGAGTTGAGAATTGGCTTCTCGAAAAATCGATTATCCATGATTTGCGTCTCTATCTCCAACAATGATTTTATTGGTTATTTCTTGTAATATCCCGATAAAATATAGCACATCAGCCGTCGTTATAGATAGAATAATGAAGGAAATCTAATGGCCAGAAATTTGGCTATCTCGCTGGGACACCACGGATGTCAGGAAATGAAACGAGCGAACGCCAGCAGTGTCAGCGCCGGAATTTCTCAGGGTGAGAGGGGAATCCAACCTTTTTTCTGTTAATTTAAACGCTCTTCTCTTGCTTCACCTGTAAACATACGAGGAGTTCCCCAAAAAAACTAAAAACCCCTTCCAGATAGAAGGGGCATGATTTTCGTCACCTCTGGACCATTGCTATTACCGAAATTCTGCCCCATGCTTACCTCCATTAATCTCATGAGATATTTATACATTTCAGATAACACTCCAAAATGTATTATCAGCATTGTGGCCCCTGTTGCCAATACTATTAACAATATCAGAAGCAGGTTAAGGCAATCACTCGTTGTCGTTATGTCGGTCATATCTGATAGTCCAGAGGTTCTGCAGACCGGAAACGATCAACTTATTAATTATAACAAAACAATAAGTAGTTTAAATACAACAAAGGCAGTGCTCGCAGTGTCAGGTTCCCTTTTGTCAATTAACGGAGCGTTACCGTTCGCGACAGCAGCCGCTTCCACCAAAGAGTCGCCCTTCTTCGCCATAGTAAATCAGACCTCGATTCTTAATGAAAGAATTTCAGTTTTCTATTATAATGTCTATATTATCTTGTCAGACTTTATGAAAGTGCTTGATGTTAAATAATAATTACCGATGATAAGAAACACCTTTACATTCATACCTGGAATCGGGGCTAAGACCGAAACTGCTTACTGGGAAAAAGGGATCGTCACGTGGGAAGACTTTGAGAGAAAAGTTTGTCTCAACGGAGCAGGTAAAACAAACAAGAAAGTGTTTATCGACTATATTTCAAATGCCAAGGAAGCTCTCAGAAAGAAAAACATTTCATTCTTTGCCGAGCATTTGCCTGAAGGGGAGCATTGGAAGCTATATAAGGAGTTCTACGACAAGGTAGTCTTCCTGGATATAGAGACAACAGGCCTATCTCGATATTATGATGTCATAACTTTGATCGGCACCTTTGATGGGAGCGACATTAAACTATTTATTAAAGACAATAATCTTAACGATATAAGTGCTTATCTTAAGAAATTCGATATTGTAATTACATTCAATGGGACGTTATTTGATCTTCCTTTTGTCAAGCAGGAATTTCCGAACATTGCACTGCCTCCTGTACACATCGACCTAAGATGGCTGCTTAAGACAGTTGGAATAACAGGTCCATTAAAGGTTATAGAGAAGAAGCTTGGAATAAATAGAAACGACGAAATAGAGAAGATGAACGGCAGAGAAGCTGCTGTTTTGTGGAGCAGGTTTGTAAAAGAAGATGATGAGGCGTTGTCTAAATTGGTCCTTTACAATACATACGATACGACTGACCTGAAAAAATTGATGGATTACTGTTATGCGAAAAAGATCAAGAATGATGTCATAAAGAGGATTAGTCGGGACCGCCGACAGCAAAGTCTTTTTAGAGATTACAACGATATTGGCATCGACCTTTCAGTGCCTCCAACAAATTTTGAGTTTCCGAAGATTACGGTAAGAAAGGTCAATGATGCCCTGGTCATACGCAGCAATCGCAAAGCGCTCGTAAAAGTAGACAGGGCACTGATAAAAAAGCCCGAAGTTAAACTGAAGGACGTTATCATAAAGATCAAGACAAAAGGCACGAGTCCCTTGGTTGTTGGTATTGATTTGACTGGTTCCGAAGCGAGACCTTCAGGAGTCTGTATCTTGGATGGCACCAAGGCTTACATGAGCCTACTGAAAACAGATGACGAGATTATTGAGAAAACCTTGGAAGCGAATCCTGCCTGCGTTTCAATTGATTCACCTCTTAGCCTTCCAACCGGACGTGATTGTGCTGACGATACGTGCAAATGCAGGCAGTTTGGAATTATGAGGGAGTGTGAAAGGATTCTGAAGAGACGAGGAATTAATGTTTATCCCTGTTTGATTCCGAGCATGCAAAAACTGACCTTGAGAGGCATGCGTATGACTAAAGCTTTCGAAGACAAAGGGCTGCAGGTAATAGAGAGCTATCCGGGCGCAGCACAAGATATTATGGGGTTCCCTCGCAAGAGAACTGATTTAAAGGCCCTTGAAGTAGATTTGATGAATATGGGGATAAAACCTTTTTCCGACAAGACTGTCATAACGCATGATGAACTGGATGCTCTAACGTCTGCGCTCGTTGGTTATTTTTATCTCGCCGGGATGTATGAAGCAATTGGGAATCCGAATGAAAAATATTTGATTATTCCTGACTTGAAGAGGAAATGAAATGCCGGTAACTGTTGTTGTTGGCGGACAGTTCGGTGGCGAAGGTAAGGGGAAAGTTGCGCATTTTTTGGCGCAAGAGATGACGGTGCCTATTGCAATACGTGTGGGCGGCACAAATTCTGGGCACACCGTAGTTAATTCCTCCGGTGCCGCACTTATTCTGCGCCAACTGCCGACAGCCTCAATTTTGCCGGACGTAATTTGTATCCTCGCTGCAGGCAGCTATATAGATGTTGATATCTTACTTGATGAAATAATCCGCACCAACCTTACTACAGATCGTCTGTTTATTGATCCTAACGCAATGATTATTACAAAACAGGATATTCAAAATGAAAAAAGCAGTTCCCTTAGGAAAACCATATCCTCCACTCTCAGCGGCACTGGCGCGGCGCTGATGCGGCGCATTTCTCGCAGCGCATCTGTAAAGCTTGCGAGGGATGAGGAGCGCCTAAGGCGCTTCATTAAACCAACATCAGTCTTTCTGAGAAATAGCTTGGCTAATGAGCAAAGGATAATAATTGAGGGCACCCAGGGCTTTGGCTTGTCATTGCTTCATTCGCAGTATTATCCCTTTGCAACAAGTCGTGATACTACGGCAGCCGCGTTTGTCTCGGAAGCCGGACTGAGTCCGTTGGATGTTGACGATATCGTCATGGTGCTTCGGACATTTCCAATACGGGTTGGAGGCAATTCTGGACCTCTGCCTCATGAAGTCGAATGGGATACAGTCGGACATGAATCTGATAGTCCGCAGCAAATAGTTGAATTTACATCAGTCACAAAGACAATAAGAAGAGTGGCACGCTTTGACGTTGAACTTGTCAAGCATGCAATCAGCGTCAATCATCCAACTCGTATTGTATGTAATCATCTCGATTATATAGATGCCAATTACCAACTGTCCAATAATGTCCGCGAATTTATCGAGAGAACTGAATCCGCACTCGAAAGGACTTTTGATTATTTGGGATTCGGGCCTGCTTCTCTTGAGAATCGGCAACGAATTTTTGAGGAGGTGAGAATAAAATGAGTACTCCACCTGAAATACAAAACCAATTTGCAAAGTCAGACGAGGAAGCCGAACAAAAATATAAAGAATTCAGGTCAAAAGATCCCTTTCCAAAAATTGAGACCGCCTTACTGAATTCAGCAGATATTATGGATTATGTTGCCGCAACAGGTATGATCTATCCATTTTATCCTGAGCTCGATAAAGATGATAGGGATGTTAAACATTGGAAGACCGCTTCATACGAAATTAGGTTGCTGGGCAAGTGCGTATATTGGAACGAAAAAGGCGAAAAGGTAGTCGATGAAATCAGTGAAGGAAAGGAATTTGTTCTTCGGAGAAATTCAATTGTCTTCGCAACTCTTGAGCCCCGATTTTCGAATCCCCGACTATATTGCTTTGAGATTTAATCTTAAAATAACTCATATATATCGGGGTATTTTATTAGGGACGGGTCCATTAGTAGACCCTGGATTCAATGGCAAAATATCTATTCCCTTACACAATTTGACAACTAATGATTATATTTTCAGGGGTGGCGAAGGACTAATCTGGATGGAATTTACAAAACTCAGTGACAACGCTGGATGGGGAAAAAATAATTTAAGTATTCACCGCCTTGGAAAATTGAGACGCTTCCCAGAGATCAAATCTCTTTCAGGGGTAGAGGATTTCCTTAGGAAGGCCTACCCTGGACCAATAAGGAGTTCAATACCGGAAGCTATATTCGATGCAAGCAATGCTGCAGAAGCCACTGAAAAATTACTACGTAGGGTGAGAGCAATCGGAATCACTGCAGTCATTAGCTTTCTAATTGCTTTTGCAGGGTTGGTTTGGCAACTGGAATCACTGATCCATGACTCTAATGCTTATTTAAGAGGTGCTTCTGCAGAGTTCAAGATCGTTAAGGAAGGTGAGCAAAAAGACATAGAAAAGTTGAAAAGTGATGTTGCGAAGCTAAGCACACTAATTGAGCAAATAAAAAAAGGTAAAAATAAAACCTCGAGTATAAATCGTAAGGAATGATTTGCAAGTCTCTCCGGAAATAAATTGAATAATGATTGCCTGAAAAGAATTGAGGTATGCGGGGGTATAGCTTCCGGGAAAACGACCTTTGCCCATCTGATGAGAAATATAGGCATCACGCCAATACTTGAGAATTTCAGAAATAATCCATTTTGGGAGTCTTTCTACGCGAATCCCGGAAAATTTATATTTGAAACCGAAGTCACTTTCACCCTTCAACATTATCATCAAATTAAGAAAGACCTTTTGCCCGACAAACTCAGCATTTGTGACTTCTCTTTTTTTCTAGACTCGGCATATGCTGAGATCGGACTTAGGGAAAGTCAGCTTGATACTTATCGAACCGTTTACGAAGAGATTAAAAAGGAACTGTCATCGCCGATTATAGTAGTCCATTTGAAATGCGATACCGAAACAGAAATGAAAAGAATACGCGCCAGGGGCCGCGATGTTGAGAACTCAATGACTATTAAGTTTTTGGATTCTCTCAATCTAGCGGTCGAACAACATGCGCGCAAAGCAGCGGATGAGACGAAGGTGCTAACAATTGACAGTTCTCAAAGGAATTTTGCCGATATCGATAATGTAAAACAAGAAATGCTAAATCTGATGACGACCACCTTATCGCAGTTACAAGCAAATGACTGATGAGATTTCTGTAAAAGAAATCCAAGAAATCGCCGATCAATATAAAAAAGAACTCGGCGGGTACCTCTCGCCGTCCTTGATCGCCGACGCTTTCTTGAGGGATGAAATAATAACCGTCAAGAGAGGCTCAAGAATCATTGGCTTTCTTATACATGGCTCTATGAAGGATAGTGAAACGGTGATTAGATTTACGGCCAGTCATAAGGACTACCTTCATCAAAACATAGGCACACTTCTTGTTGAACGATTAATTCAAAAGGCACGCGAGGCAAATGTTGCCTTCCTCATCGCAAACGTGCGAGAGGATCTGCCGGCGAATACCTTCTGGCAAAAAATGGGCTTTGCATTCACACATTCGAAGTCCGGCAATAACAAGCGGGGCAGACTCCTTCGATCATATCGCTTATCGCTTCGCAATTTATTGGGTGAGGAATCTCCCCGTTTTAATCCTTATCTATCTGCGGTAGTAGATACCAACCAGATTATTTCCCTGCTTGAAAATAGAAGCGGCAGAGATATGATTGAGAAGTTGTTTAAGGCATTTTTTGAAAATAAGATACGGCTTATGATTTCTGATGAGCTTCAGACGGAGGCAAGAAGAGCGGAAAGAGGAGAAAGTCCTTTGCTCACATTTTTGCGCACTCTTGACGTGATAAAGAGTGGCAAGGACGCTAAATATGAGAACAATGTTGTGACGCTCATGGGCATTCTTTTCCCGGATAGTATGCCAAGTCACAGGAAATATGATCAAAATGTCTCCGACTGTCGCCATCTTGTTACATGCGCCAGAGAGAAAATAACCTATTTCGTTACTCATGACAAAGCGCTGCTCTTAAAAGGTGTTGATGCTTTAAACAAAATAGGTCTAAATATCCAGATTGTTTCACCTGAAATACCCATCAAAGTGCTTGACGTGCGTGAGACATCTGGTTTTAAGGAAGCTTATTTCCTCCCTTATGGAAGTTGGAAGTATTTAAGGCTGGACAAAATAGACAACAAATTTATTCCTCAGGTAGTTAATTCATTTGATCATAGTCTCCACCAGATCATAAGTAGCGGGATAGAATATTCGAATCGCTCCGATCCACGCTGGAAGACTCAGCTTCTTTATCTCCGGGAAATGGCCGTGTGCGGCCTTTTACTGGATATTCCGGGGCAAGTCGGCCACCTATTCCGACGTAAAGCGGCCACCCTTTCCGATTTATTCCGGCCACTGATTCCGGAGCAACCCGGCCACCCCTTTAGTGGGTTTCGGAACAGTTGACGGAAACAGGGTTTAAGTCTTAATCCCACCTGAAAAGCATAGCTTCGCTGGATAATTCAATAACAAAACAGCCATTGTTTTCCCTTGAAAAAATATTCAGGAGGAATGATGGCAGCGGAGCGACTGACAATGCGAAAAACAAAAGAGATATTGAGGCTTCATTTTGGCTTAGGGATGTCCGGGCGGAAAATATCCCAATCCTGCAATATAGCACGCAGTACAGTGGCAGATTACATCATGAAAGCCAAGGCAGCTGGTATAGGCTGGCCGCTGCCTGAGGGTCTCGATGATGCAGCGCTTGATGCAAAGTTATTTGCCAACCAGCAGGTAAAAACCTCAGATAAGCCGATGCCCCTCATGGAAGAAATCCACAAAGAGCTGCGGAAGAAAGGAGTAACTCTTCAGCTCCTGTGGATAGAATACAAACAAAGCAATCCCGATGGCTATCAATATTCACGTTATTGCGAATTGTACAGCAACTGGACAGAGACACTGGATCTGAGCTTACGGCAGGAATACCGTGCTGGGGAAAAGATGTTTGTGGATTTTGCAGGCAAAGGCATCGCCATAACGAATCCGGTAACCGGAGAGGCGAGAGATGCTGAGATCTTCGTAGCCATACTGGGTGCCAGCAACTACACCTATGCCGAGGCTGTTGAAAGACAGGATTTGCCGAGTTGGATAGACCTGCACTCAAATGCCTATGAGTATTTTGGCGGGGTTGCTGAGATCACAATCCCGGACAATCTTAAAGATGCAGTCACAAAACCATGCAGGTATGAGCCGGACCTCAACCCCTCTTATCAGGCGATGGCGGAACACTATGGGACGGTGATAATCCCTGCCCGAGTAAGAAAGCCGAAAGACAAAGCAAAAGTCGAAACGGCAGTTCTACTGGTGACAAGGTGGATAACAGCGGCATTGAGACATCACACCTTCTTCAGTTTGTCAGAACTCAACAACAAGATAAAGGAACTCCTTGCAAGCCTTAATGACAGGAAGTTCAAAAAACTCAACACCACCCGCAGGGAGCTATTCGAGACATTGGATAGGCCGTCACTCAAACCTTTGCCCGCGGAACGGTATGAGTATAAAGAGTTTAAGAAAGCCCGGGTACATATCGATTATCACATAGAGATAGAAAGTCACTTCTATAGTGCGCCTCATCAGTTAAGGAAGAAAGAAGTAGACGTATGGTTTACGGCGCGCAGGGTGGAAATATTCTATAAGGGCAACAGAGTGGCGACCCATGCAAGGAGCTACGAAAAGGGCAAATTCACGACCATCCCGGAGCACAGACCGGAAGCCCATAAGCAATATTATGAATGGACACCTTCACGGATAATCACCTGGGCGGCGCAGACAGGGCCGGAGACAGCCTCACTTATTGAAAACATCCTTTCCAGCAGGCCACATCCCGAACAGGCGTACCGGTCCTGCCTGGGCGTAATAAGCCTGGGCAAAAAGTTTACACCTGAAAGACTGGAAGCGGCCTGCAGGAGGGCTGTGCATATAAAGGCTTATTCGTATAAGAGCGTGAAATCCATCCTCAAGACCGGCCTCGACAAGCATCCAATAAACAAACAGAAGGAGGTGACGCCTATAGAACATGAAAATATCAGGGGCGACAGTTATTACAACTAAAACAATGCAGGAGGAAAATAATTGAATAATCAAACCGTAGAAAAACTCTATCAGATGAAACTTCACACAATGGCTGCCGCTTTCAAAGAACAGCTTGATCAGCCGTCAATGGGCAGCCTTAGCTTTGAGGAAAGGATCGCGATGATGGTTGACCGTGAATGGCTGTTCAGAGAAAATAGACGTTTAGGGAGAAGACTTAAGTCGGCGAAGCTGAAACATCAGGCCACCGTAGAGGATATAGACTTCAGACATCCCAGAGGGCTCGATAAATCTGTTGTCCTGACTCTGTCAAACTGCCAGTGGATAAAAGGCCACCACAATGTGATTATCACCGGGCCGACCGGCATCGGGAAGTCCTATATTGCAGAGGCGTTTGCAGATAAGGGGTGCAGGGAAGGATTTACAGCACTGTGTTATAGGTCCCCACGGCTTTTTGAAGAACTCGCAATTGCAAGAGGCGACGGCAGCCACATCAAATATCTGAACAGGCTCGCAAGAATAGATGTCCTTATTGTGGATGACTGGGGACTTGCTCCTCTGTCTGATACAGAGCGAAGAGACTTCCTGGAGGTGATAGAAGACAGACACGGCATGCGTTCAACCATCATAACCAGTCAGTACCCTGTTTCAAAATGGTATGACATTATAGGAGAACCTACGATGGCCGACGCCATCCTCGACAGAATAGTACATAACGCGCATAAGATTAACTTAAAGGGAGAGTCCATGAGAAAAACAAGGACTAAATTGACGCAGACCGATCAGCACAAGTAAGATAAAAGCGTCCAGCTTCGCTATGCTTTCTGAGGTGGCCGGAATGACCGGAACACGTGGACGGAATGACAGCGGAATGACTGGCCGGAATCAGCGGAATACGCATTTTACTGCACAACGATAAACACAATTTAAGACTGAGTGCATATCCTGTTATTTTAGACAGAGATGTGCATAGCCACCCTTTCTTAATGTATCTCATCCAGAGTATGGTCTTTGCTGCAATCGGTGATGCCATCGAGAAGATTGATGTATATGTGGCCGATCAGCTACGCGATATGATCGAGCCTATCCTTAACTTTATGGGCTTTCTTAAAACAAAAGATGGGAGTTCTGTTATATGGAGCAAGTTTCTACTCAAGCAGATTGTAACACCGGCAAAGTTCGGAATTCTTGCTAATAGAAAGGTGATCCCGGCATTATTGGAGCATGAAAAGCTATTTTGTCGTCGTAAGCTGCTGAGTGATGGCGATGTGACGCTACCTGACAACGGTGATGAGAATTCCAGTGTGCTTGAACTTAAAGGCGGCGATGAGCACACGACTTACTCACTTTCCGACATAGAGCATATCTTTTTTCCTCTTCTGTTCCAACTACGAGGGCGAAGCGCGCTTCTTATCCCGATAAAACCTCTGTTCGCCAACGAACTTATACCTGCTAAGCAAACCCCAACTTTATTTGAGCCGGAATGCGGAAAACTTTTGCGTTTTGATAATGTTTATTTCTCCGGTTCAAATGCTTTAAAAATGGCGAAGCCCGGTACGCCTATCGTGTTCTACTGTTCCTCGCCTGAGAAGAAGGCAATCGCGACGGCAAAAGTAATTGAAGCAATAATTGACACCCCTGACACTGTTGCAAGGAGATATCAGAACCTTGGTGCCTTCAATATCAAAGAGATAGAAACCGTAGCTCGCCGAAATACAGGAAAGGTTATGGCTATTAGATTTCATTGGACGATGGCTTTTAATCATCCAGTTTCATTGGACCAGTTGAAGCAAATATATCGGAGGAAAAGCCGCAATTTTATTGCTCCCCAAGGTCCCGCAATGATGCCATTTGATGTTTATCTGGAAATATTGAAAACAATCGGAGTCATTAAATCAGCATGAACTATATTCTGATGTCTATTAAACCCGAGTATGCTAAGAAAATTGCGGCAGGCAAAAAGGCGGTAGAAGTGCGTCGGTCAAATCTTAACTTGGATATTGGAGATGTTATCCTCATATATGCGTCAAAACCCCAGGCTTTCATAATTGGAAGTGTCAAGGTTGCACTTGTAGAGAGATTGCCGAAAGATGAACTCTGGACAAAGCACAGGAAAAAAATTGGCATTTCAATTGAAGAATATGAGCTTTATTTAAAGGCCAAGCCCAGCGCTACAGCAATTCATTTATATGACTTTAGAGCCCTAAAAACCCCTCTGTCGTTACAAAATCTGCGTAAATTATTCCCCAACATTCCAATCCCGCAGTCTTATCTATACCTGAACAGAAATGGCATCGCGAAATATTGTAGCAAATTGCTCGCCTACACGGAACATGGCCCTGGCTAATGTTTTTCACCATAGGTGTAGGGGGAATCATCTGCATGTTGTTGCAGATGACAGGCATCGGATGGCCCATTGCCATCAACTGGGCCCTGAGTGCGCTTGAAAAATATGAGGCCGGTAAAACAACAAAAAGGTCTTTAAGTGATGGCTTTGAGGAGTTCCCGAAGATATTGTAGATATTCGACAAATAATCGTACCCTATCTGATAGCTTTTTTAACTTTTTACTGCCACTGCATTTTTTGAATGGGTGATGACCATCACTCCCTTAAGATATTAGACAGCGGGCAGCGGCTGGCGCGTGAGCCATTTTTGAGAGTGCCATAACTACGGTGCCGTATTTATCTATAATAGAACTGGGAAGCATTTAGAGAGAAAGCACTGTTGTTTTATAAGCATGGAGTGTGCTATAACCGAGCAGTACAGAAAATATTGAGTTACCTTCATTCCAACTATTAAGGAGCACCGAATGAGGTTGGATCAAATGCGTGCCTTTATAATTAACCTATCTCCCATAGTAGCATTTGCCATAACCCTCTTTGCAATGATAGCCAATGTGATTATTTATTTTATGAATGTAGTATGGTGGGAAAATATGGGAGTCAAGATTACTTTAAATGTCACGGAAACTGCCAATTTCAGCATCGGAATTATTTTATTTCTTACAACTATAATAATAGTCGCATACGCAATAATCATAGCATTCACAGTCGTTTGTTTTTACAACGCCTTCAAAATAGCTGAGGGCTTCAATTTGCCACTGCGGACATTTATCACAAAGATTTATGATACATGTAAAGTTACATTTATCCGAGACATTATTAATAATAAAATTAATAACAATATTTGTCTGAAGAAGATATTAAATTTCATAGAAGATGCGAAGATTGTCCATATTATTGGTATGCTGTTGGCAGGAGTTTTCCCGTTCTTAGTCCTAATGATGGGGGTCTATTATAAATCGAAATTTGGAAAGTTTGAGGAATATTTTGTGGTTGGCGTGATGTTTTATGCTTTTTGCATTCTTCCTTTGTATTTACTCTGGGAGCCTATTTCAAATTTCATTGATAAAATCAATTTAAAGGAAAATGGTGAGCTTTTAGAAGCGGAACCCGAAAAAAATAAGAATACAGCAGTCAGCCAACATAAATGGAAAACTGTATGTTCAATAATGTGCTCTATAATAGGAGCAGCATTTTTCACCACAGCGGGAGCATCATTCCCAGGTGTTGCCATGTGGCTAATTCATAGCCGACTCGGAGGATTTGAGTATATATTAATGGCTTTTTTTGTTGGGCATTTTATTTCTTTTCTCATCGCATACTTTCATTATGATTCTATTACAAAAAAAATATTTGCCCCCATTGCAATATTGGTAGTAGTCGTAATGATTTTTGCGAGCTGGCTTCAAATAGTTACTGATAATGTTAATAATACGAAGGATTCAATTATTAAAGGGAGCCAAAGTTCATTACAAAAAGAATGGATATTAAGAGATTTAATGCCTTTTTTTAGAATAAATAGAGGAAATGTTTATGTTGAAAATTCAGAATTGATAAAAGGACTTCCAAATATCAATAAGAAATTTTTTAAGGAGAAGATGACAAATTTGGGAAAAGGAGTAACTTTTAAAGATGTGCAATTTCTAGAAGCCAAGGATTCAGCTTACATCTTCATACCGCTAATTGATAACAAAATATGCTTGGCTGAGGTAAAGGACGGAAAAACATTAAAAATTATTTTACCAGTAAATTGATTGGCGCGCCATATCCCATGGTACATTCAGATACTATCCTCTATCACTTGGGCCAATTCCAGCCGCAGCCGGGCCAGTTCAAATTCTCCCTCGCTTAGTGGCCAATGGTTCTTGCCTAACTCCGCAAGCTTTCCTTCCCGGTGCGCTTTCACCCAGTTGTGGTTTGTCTTGGCAGAAATATTTAGCCTGCGGCCTACTTCCTTTGCCGATAGCCGGCCTTCTGTCACCAGCTGCACTGCTTCAACTCGAAATTCCCTCCTGTCCCCCTCTCGGTAATCGTTCCATTGAAAACACCTCCGTCTTGTATTTTAACCCACTTTTTTCATCTTACCTCACAACACACAACACTGAAATAAAAAAGCCTTGGGATCGCATTATTGCAGTCCCAAGGCTTTTGATGTTTTACATGCCGGAGTTGACAGGGTAAACTTTTCGTTTAGTATTGACCCGAAGGTCTTTGGACGCAATTCGCCCCTGGTTCTGTTTGGCTTCGGCAATTATGTATTTCTGTAGCATAATTTTCTGGGCGATTATGCCAGAAGAACATGGAAGACCGTTGAGCATGTCAAAGGTACGAGCAACGTAATCTTTGGGAAATGGTTTCCCGGCGATAATTTCCGCCAAGTTTCCCTTTATGTTCCGGTAACACCTTTTTTCAAGCCGCATGTCGACTTTCCCATTTACACGGCGGATTTTCAGCACGATTGTGCCATATTGAAAATAATACGGCTCACACCGAACATCCTGCCAATGATCGGGATCGGGAACATCTTTCTCGCTGCCGTCGGTCTTTAGTAAGAGGCATTGATGCTCATACCTCACCAGCATATAGTTGGCGAGGCCTTTATGCTTGTTCCGATATCGTCTATCCTTGTCCTGATTTGCCACATATTTAGCAATCAGCTTTTGATCAATAACCGGCCATTTGCCGATCTTGTCTTTGGGATATTTGATACTGCAAAAATAGAAATAACCATGAGAAAATAACCGCTCAACCTGCTGAACATACGCTTCCCATTGTTCTATGACCATTTTGATACCTCCCGGTATTTTTTTGTGGCCAAGCCCTCCCGGACTATTCCCTGAAAAAGGGAAGGCGACTTGCCGGATCGCCTGCTAAAAAGAAGAAAAAGGTAAGCTCTTTCGTCGCGCCGTTTATGCGAGGACCAACCTCGCGGCGCACCCGGAAACACTGCCTTGCATTTCCGGGCTCGATACTGCAGAAACTACTCAAGCTTGCTCTGACACCTCGCACATCTTATATTAAGATGCCGTTCGGTGCTTGCCGATGTTATCTCATGCCTACAGGTCAGCAGTCCGGTCGCATCCGGCAAAAGGATAATACGGGCGGAACACAGAAGTTCCCGGTTACTCATCACTTTCTAATAGTGACTTTCGCTCTCCTTTTGCCTTCACGTGCGGTTCGGCCTCGCCGCTCTGCTGACCCTAACCTGGTTGCGGCCTCCGTCAGAAGGTCGCTTTAGCTGGTTAAGCTTTCACCATAAGATATTACTACCTCATGGCTCCCCAGCCAGGCTATGTTATGCCATTACTGGCATCCCCCAGTGCCGATTTGCACGGCTTCGGACATGATGTACACGTCGCCCGATGCTCTTGGGTTTCCCCATTAGGAAGTAGCGGAAATTGATCCGCAGTCCCCGTTCCCACGGCGCAAGCGTATCTCTGCGCACGCCGCGAGCCCACCTGAGGACTGCATGACGGGTGGTGCCCGACATTGGCGGCCTCAGTGCCTCAGCAATCCGGTGGGCAACCGGTTGCCTACAGCTAATCTTCTTCGTAGCTTCTGAATCGAACAAATTGGTTTGGTATGGGTTGGAACACTGTTAACGCGCACCGGGTTCACAACTTTTACCGGCGCGGACTAGGATTACACAGAGTAAAATTGAGGCGAAAAAGCTATCCTCTTAACTCACTGCTTTCCCGTGCTTATTTTCGGATGCGCGAAGATCATTAGGAATACAGTCTGATCGATAAAAAAAGATTAATTTTTGGTCTGGGTTACGTGTTTGCCATTCCCGTTGACACGGGATCTAATGGGGAACTGTTGATGCGAAGTGTGTGTGTAAAAAGACTCTGCTTGCAGTTAAGGCCCTATTCCCCCAGCTTGATGCCCGGGGGAAAGGCGTGTAATCCCCTGCATGTGCAGATACTGGCCCTGGTCAAGCGGCCTATGCATTCATACTATATATTAGATTTATCCCGCATGCGGTGTCCGGTATCCCATAGACTTATGGATTCTCCCTCTTGTAGAGCTGGGGCCAAGTGAGGCCACTCTTTCTAATATCTTGTATGAGCAGTCATTAAAACTAAGAGGAGGAATTAGCAGAATGGAAATGGGAATCGACATCGGGTATGGTATAACAAAATCGGTAAGATCTGATGGCCAGGTGAGTTACTTCAGGTCTATCGTTGGGGTAGGAAGGCCCGAAACATTTGGGATTTCAAAGTTCAATTTCACTGTCGTTGAGGTCGAGGGGAATCACTATACAGTGGGGGAGGCTGCAGAACAGCATCGTCTGCCGATCATTACTGTGCGGGCCAGAAATATTATAGAGTCGATAGCGTATCGTGCTCTTCTGATGGCCTCAGTTGGAGATGTCAAAGGGAGTCATTCAGTTGTTACGGGCCTTCCCCTGGGTTATTTCAATGCGGATAAGTCACGAGTAATGAAGAAATTCAAAGAAATATTACCCGGCAGCGAAATCAAGATAGTTCCGCAGCCGCTTGGCTCTTTTTACGATCTTCTCTTTGACGATGATGGTGAAATTCAGCATACCGAGTTTATGGATACGAGGGTTGCAGTGATAGACATTGGTACCTATACAACAGATCTTCTGGTAACAGAAAAGGGAACCCCTGTTGCCGGAGTATCAGGCAGCGTGGAGATTGGCATCGATACTCTGTTTACGGAAATTAGGAAGAGTCTGCTGCCTGTTAGGCGAAACATCGGCAGCGTAGAGATCGACACAGCCCTCAGAACAAATATCATAAAAAGGCGAGGTGAGCAGATCGATATCTCGGATATCCTGGCAGAAAACAAGGCGGCAATTGCGGCAAACGTCTGGTCATGGGCAAACGCAAGACTTGGGACTGAAGAAGATATGGAGGTCCTTGTTCTAACCGGGGGTGGCGGAGAGATTCTTCGTAATTATTTCATGCAGGGCAATATCATCGCCCCGAAGTCGCCATTTTTATCCAATGCAATCGGCTTCTGCAAAATCGCCCGGAGGCTCTATGGGAAAGTCGGCGTATCAGGCTAGGCTCAGGTTTTATGATAATGATGAAAATGATAACGTCATTCTCGAATGGCTGAAGACCATACCGCGCGGGGCTCAGAACGCTCTTATCAAAAAGAAACTGGTGCAAGCCATTCTAATGGAGCGTTCTGGTGGCAGCCCGGCAGTAAAGGTTGGCGAGAAAAAAGAGTTTGCAAAGATAAGAGTGATGGCAGAGACTGTAGAAGTACCGGCAGCAGAAAAAAATAAAGAGGATGTTTACAGACATATGGACCGGATGCTTGAAGGTCTCGACAATCTCTGAAATGTTACTCTCTTTCATGCCGTCATTGGAGAACTCATTCCGGAATCATTCCTGCCAGATCAGAAAACCCTTTCAAATCAGCGGCCTCGCTGAGTTCGAATCTCACCCCCTCCGCCACTTAACTTATTGAAATAAATGGAAACAGACCCCCTAAAACTCGTTCAGAACTCGTTCAGTAACCGGCAGTTCCGCGACCTTACCGCGCCGGTTGACAATCGTCCTTAATTTGGTAGTGTTGGCCTTGAAATAATGCAGGGTACTTCTGATGTCGGCGTGCCTCATTAACGCCATTGCCTCTAACTGAGACGCCCCGCTTTCGACTAGTTGGGAGCAGAATGAATGCCGGGTTGCGTTCTTCAATTTGATGTCCTTGAAAATAGACGACCAGCAGGCTTGTATCGTTCTTGGACGGAAGCCTCTTCCAGTGCGGGGATTAAGGAATAAAAAAGCATCGCCTATTCTGCCGCCTAAATATTTTTTGGCTATCTGAACCGCCCTGTCAGAGAGGGGTATGACATCTTTATGATTGCCTTTCGTGCTTGCCTTCAATGCGTGACCGCTCCATGTCCGCCGGATAATTGCTTCCTGTTTTTGGAGCGTGATGTCAGACACATACAGGGCACACGCTTCGGATGGTCTCAATCCCGTCTCTTGCATAAATTCTATGACATCTCGTTCCGGCAACGGCAGGAGCTTCAACCGTTCCGCCTGTTCGTCAATATCCAGGGCCACGACAGGCGAAGAGATATCGCCCTCAATGCCGGGCATCTCCGGGACAGCAGATATTATCCTTTCCTCTTTCAGCCAGTTCAGGAACACCCGCAGGATTGCCAATATATTCCGTTTGACCTTTAAGGACAACTTCTTTTTCCTGATGACATCCTTGAACTCTTTCAGCGCCTCGATGTCGATGTCTTTCACATCTTTATCTTTGAAAAACGGCGTAAAATGACATTTTGCATAGCTTTTATATAGCCTGTATGTTTCGGGTGCAATCTCGCCGGCCTTCAAATAGTTTTCCCTGCTTTCCAGCCATGCCCCGACCTGCACATTAAATTTTCTTTCGGCAATTTTCCCCTCGCTCCACTCCACAGGATTAAATTTCTTGCCGTCAATCTGTGTCCTGATTTGGGTTAGTTGCCGGGCTGCCCTTTCAAAGTCCAGTGCGTGACCATCGGCCTGATACGTCCAAAACCGCCAATGCTTGCCGGCCCAATATAACGAGATGAAGCATTTGTACTCTCCGCAGACGCAAACATCCTCTTTACGCTGTCGTTGACATTTCGCACATCTTATGTGCCCTGCCATGGATAGACCTCCCTTATGCTGTAGTATAGATAAGGACATCTTATTTATGGCAGTGGAATGTGTCAAGTTCGTCATTAATATATATTAAGTTATACTGCTTCTTGCATTTCCCCGCGATTTATTGTTGATTGTGTGGGGGGGGTGACGCGTCGCCCCCCCGGCTTGAGGCCATTTCACTTTGGCTCATTTTGGGTGGTCACGACCACCACTTTATAACTGGTCCAATTAATTCTATGACTATTCAAGACACTTCCGGATTTATACAGGTGGTGGCCACCACCCTATCTTGGGAGATTCTTTTTTCGCTCATTGTGGGGTGATCAAGATCACTCTATTTTGGGCGATTCTGACTTTCGCCGATTTTGGGGTGATCTTGATCACTCTTATTAATCTGGCGTGGGTCCCTCCTATCGTAATTTCATCACAAAGATATTTTTCAGCGTTTGCTGAAAGTATTACGTATAATGAAAATAATTCTTGACAAGAGGGTTATTTCACTGTAATAATAATTTTCAACAAGTGTTGAAAATGGTAATTACAATGAAAATAGGATCAGAGGAAACTGAAGCTAAGGCTGAAAAAGCCCTTAGGGATGTTCTCGAAAAAATACCATTCGTTAAGATCAAGTCTATCGAGCTGGAAAAAGACGGGGTAGATCTTCTGCTTAACCTTGCCCTCGGTGACAAAAAACAAGCTCTCCTCGTTGAGGTCAAAAACAATGGCCAGCCCCGCATGGCACGTGATGCAATCAATCAATTGATCCGGTACCGGAACACCTATCCGGATGCGTATCTTATCTTCATGGCCCCCTACATATCTCCACAGGCGGCAGACATCTGCTTGAAAGACGGTGTAGGCTATCTGGACTTTGCCGGCAACTGCTATCTGTCGTTCGGACAGGTGTACATTGAGCAGACAGGAACGCCGAACCCCTTCAGGACAAGGAGAGACCTTGTCTCGCTCTTTGCGCCGAAGTCTTCGCGTGTTCTGAGGGTGCTTCTCAATAATCCCGGCAGGGTCTGGAAAACGCAGGATCTTGCTGATGAAGCGAGGGTGAGCCTGGGCCAGGTTGCCAACGTGAAGAAACTCCTTCTTGATCGTGAGTGGATCACGAAGCAGGACGGTTTTTCGTTGACGGCGCCGTGGATGCTTCTTGACGAATGGGCTAATGTATACACATACCGGAAGAACGAAGTACGCAATTACTATTCACTGAAGAGCATTCCGGAAATGGAAGACGACTTGGCGAAGGTCTGCCGGGAGAAAGATATTAAATATGCCCTGACAGGCTTTTCAGGAGCTGCACGTTTTGCTCCTGCTGTGCGTTTCACACGCATTATGGCTTATGTATACAACACAAAAGAGGATATGGCATCATTACTGAATCTGAAAGAGGTGGAGAGTGGAGCCAACGTCACGCTCCTCGGTCCTTATGACGAAGGTGTCTTTTACGGCACGCAGGTGAATGAAAATATCAGGATCGTCTCCCCTGTGCAACTATACCTTGACCTGAAAGGGTATAAGGGCCGAGGTGAGGAGGCCGCAGAAGTTTTGCTGAGAGATGTGATAAAACCGAAATGGTCAAAAGAGAAATGATATGGTAACACGTCGGGACTATACAGCTGAAGGAGTGGAGGCTGCACGCTCTGTGCTTATTGAGTTGGTGCATCTTCTTGGTGAGTACAAAGACGACATCGTACTGATCGGCGGCTGGATTCCTGAGGTCCTGTTACCCCATCTTAGCGGCCCTCATGTCGGAAGTATGGACGTTGACCTTGCCCTGAATCACCTTAAGATTCACGAAGCTGGATACAAGATGATTCAGGACCTTCTTAAGAGCAGGGGATATCAGCAGGGAGACCAGCCTTTCATCTTTTTTAGGAATCTCAAAATCGGCGACCATGAGGTCAAGGTTCAGGTCGATCTCTTGGCCGGCGAGTACGAAGGAACTTCAAAAAGCCACCGCCACCAGAGAGTGCAAGACATACAGGTCCGGAAGGCAAGGGGCTGCGATCTTGCCTTTGAGATGTCACAAGAGATAAGAATTGAAGGAACGCTGCCCAATGGTGCCCAGGATGCAGTTACAGTGCGTGTTGCTTCTATCGTGCCGTTCTTTGTGATGAAGGGCATGGCCATGGAGACTCGCATGAAGGAAAAGGACGCTTGGGACATATACTATTGCCTGCTGAACTATCCGGGCGGGATCGAAGCGCTTGCTGAGGAATTCAGACCGCATCTGCATCATGGCTTGGTCAAAGAGGGATTGCAGAAGATTGCAGGAAAGTTCTCGTCTGAAAAGGCGTTTGGCCCGAAGTCGGTTGCAGACTTTGAGGAGATAGACGATCCTGACGAACAGGAACGGATACAGAGGGACGCTTATGAGCGGATGAATGCATTGCTGAATAAACTGATGATATTAAAGTGAGCGAAAACGTGAAGGAAGCTTTCACTGGTAAAAATGCTGAACCTAATTTAATATTTAATAATAAGTTAGGAGCCAGGAGTAGTACAACCATTATGAATTCAGATATTCAAAGATTATTAAGGTATGGCATAAGGAAACCTAAAGCAACATATTGGTGTAGGAAATGTAATGTCCCGTTGATCCAGGAAAAGTGTCAGGCTTGCAATAAAAAGGGGCTCATGGTTACAGATGGTTCGATGAGACCAGTTTTTCGGGAAGAAATCACAGAAACTGTCACATTCGAAGGACAGATTGATCATGTAATTTTTACCCACCTCTCCGATTATCCTCAAACATCTCAACCGGCATCGGATGCCGC
This sequence comes from Nitrospirota bacterium, assembly GCA_963784135.1. Taxonomy (GTDB): domain Bacteria; phylum Nitrospirota; class Thermodesulfovibrionia; order Thermodesulfovibrionales; family Dissulfurispiraceae; genus JADFXI01. The sequence goes on from CAWAQG010000019.1 coordinate 26,970, forward strand.
AAGTTCCAAACCATCTTAATCGGCCGCTCACTCTCGTATCTGACTAGATCCACAGGCCCAAGATAGACAAACGGTACCGTGACCCCGTTCCGCGTTTTCTGGTCTCGAGCAAAAACTAAGATAGTATAGTCACGCTCCACATGGTGAATGAGATTCTGACCGGTGTCAGACCGCTGCGATGTTGTCGATTGCGACTCCCAATTTAGTAACTCCCTGCTGATCGGGTAATCAGCATACATGGTGCTTGGCGAGAATTCCTTTTCGGTCTTTTGAAATGTTATTAGCAGAGCATAGGTCTTAAATTCCGGAAAATGAAACGAGCCCACACCGGTTTGTCCCGCCGTCTCAAGGTTTGCCCGACCAAAGGTCGCCTGAATCTCTTTGATCCCATATTGGGCATGCAGTTCAAGAGCACAAGCAAAAGGCAAATCAGGTCTCTGACCGCTGACCTCTGTTGTCTCAAGCGCCCAGGTAAGAATCTCGCCGAGATCGGCGAGAATGGACGGATTCGCGGTGAGTCGGAGGAAGGCATCTTCAAGTGAGGTGATGCCAAGATTGCTCCTTTTGTCTCCCCATAGTCGGTAGTACAACATCATAACCGACTCCCCAGCGAGCGCAAGTGCCTCAGAAATCGTACCGTGGGAGACCTTACTAAGAACCTCTCGTAACAACGCGGCTTCTTTTGGGCCGTTGATAAATGCTGTCCGTATCAGGGTCTTCTTCAGCCTGGCCAGATCAGGGTCATTGGGTATCGGACCTATCTGTGCCTTGGCTTTCCACCCCGACCAAGTCTCACTTACCAGCAGTACTTCCGGCTCGTAATCGTGGTAGCGAATAAAATTGCCAAAGGTCAGCTCTTGTCCAGTCTCGCTGGTGAAGGTCTGGAGTCGGTCAGGCACCTGAACGGCCAACCGTCCAAGGTTTTCCCTGATATTCTCCAGGACGTACTGCTTAGAGAGACGGTCAAGCTGAATCGAACAGCCGGACGGGAGATGGGGGAAATCGAACTCCACTTCCTTGTCAATGGAGTAGCGGTGTCGAGGCAGGAGCGCCTTGAGCTTAGTATCGATCCGGTAACGTCGGTGGGCCTGGCCGACGAAATCTAGCACGGTGAGACAATCTTTCCCGGGTGTATGGCGCAAGCCCCGTCCCAGCTGCTGAAGGAAAACAGTCAGGCTCTCGGTGGGTCGGAGAAAGAGCACGGTGTTCACCTCGGGCACGTCAATACCTTCGCTCAGCTTGTCAACAGTAAAGAGGAAGGTGAGCATTCCTGCCTTCAGGTTAGCCAGCAAATCCTGACAGCCCTCATCGTCAACACCGGACACAAAGGCGCCGGATGGGATCCCCCGCTGTGTGAACTGCTCAGCCATGAAGACTGCATGCTTTATGGTGACACAGAAACCGATCCCCTTAACAGCACGCAGATCAGGCTCATAGCGATTGAGTGCACCGAGAATGGCATCAACGCGTTGCGTTGCTCGGGAGTGATCCATAACATAGACGTTTTCAAGGGAGGCCGCATCATACTTTCCATTGCGCCAGAATTGGTCCTGATCTAGCGCAATCGGATCGGCAACACCGAAATAGTGGAAGGGACAGAGGAGCTTCTCATCCAACGCTTCAGGCAGGCGGATATCAGCAGCAAAGCGGTTACCGAAATCGGCCGCCACGTTGTCGCCATCCATACGCTCTGGGGTGGCTGTCAGACCGAGTAGAATCTGCGGGGTAAAGTTATCGAAGATCGGCCGATAGCTGGCCGCCGTGCCGTGATGTGCCTCATCGACTACGATGTAGTCGTAGAAGTCCTTACCGACCTGCTCCCACAAACGCCTGCTTGTGAGCATCCCCACAGAGCAAAACAGGTGTTCGAGACGACTGGCCTGATAGGGGCCGACCAGCAGTTGACCGAAGTTTTGGTCACGCAGCACATTGCTGAATGTCGCCTGTGCCTGCTGGAGAATCTCCTGTCGATGGGCTATAAAAAGAAGCCGAACCTGTCGTTGCTTCTGCTCGAAAAAGTGCTTGAAGTCAAAGGCAGCAACCACTGTCTTGCCGGTACCAGTAGCTGCTATCACCAAATTGCGCCAGCGGTCATGAGCGCTACGCTCCCGTTCCAATGCCTCAAGGATGCGCTCCTGAAAAAGGTGGGGACGCAGATCAAAGAAGACTGCCGGACTGTTTGGCCGGGGATTGCGTGCTCGATCTATGGCAGTCCGAAAGAGCATTGGATTATCTGGATCAAGAGGTGTGAACTCGCGACTGTTCCAGTAGGTCTCAAACTCTACAGTGAACTTTTCGAGGATATGCCCCATGTCTTGAGCTGTTACCTTGAGATTCCATTCCAGACCGCTGGTAATGGCGGCGTGAGACATATTAGCTGACCCAATATAGGCCGTTGAGAATCCGCTGTTGCGCCTGAAGTGGTACGCCTTAGCATGAAGCCGAGTTCGCTCGGTATCGTAGGAGACGCGTACTTCTATGTTCGGCATGCGGGCTAGCCACTCTACAGCCGGAGCATCGGATGCCCCCATGTAGGAGGTGGTGATCAGGCGAACAGGGATATGGCGGTCGCGCAAATCCTCAAATGCCGGGATCAAAAGGCGCAGGCCGGACCATTTTATGAATGAGACTAGAACATCCACTGCATCGGCAGACCGCATCTCAGCTTGTAACTCATGGGCAAGCTGCGGTTCTTGGGGCGAGCCGGTAAAAAGGCTGCTTTCCGATATAGGAGTCTGGGGACGAGGGATGCCAGACATACCGTAATTAGCAGGGGTGATTTCCAGGAGCACCGGCTTTGGTCCGGGAACCAGTCGATGCTTTTCAAGGTGGTTTCTGCCTGGCTCTTTGGCAACATGCCCGAGAATAAGATTGCAAAGTGCCAGGCGTCTTACCGGGTCAGATTCTTCGCGGAGAGCCTGTTCAAGTACCTTTGCTACGAATGACGCATACCGTGCCGGTTGCTCATCAGGTTCTATCTTACCGAAAACGGATCTCAGTTCCGGATGCTGGGCAAGAGCATCTCGCAGGTATTCATCAATAAGCTCTTCATATATGCCTTGGGCAAGGTGCTTCATCTATATAAATGCAGACTCTGCAGATACGATTCGATAACTGACAAATCGGCCTCAGCCCAATCAAGGGTGTGCAATTCGCACGGTGATAGCCAGACCATGGAGGAATGTTCGTGGAGAACAATCTCTCCCGACTCAATCGAACAGACGAACGGATATAGTGTAATCACAAACGTCGGGTAATCGTAGGTGCTGTGCGGGAGCGTTTTCCCCACAAAAACACAAATGCCTAGTTCCTCGACCAATTCACGCCGCAGGCACTCTTCGGTAGATTCGCCGGGGTCGATCTTCCCGCCGGGAAACTCCCACTTGAGCGGCACGCTCATGGAGGCGCTGCGTTGTGTGGCAAGCACTTTCCCATTATTTTCTATAATAGCGCAGGCGACGTGAATATGCTTCATGATTTTTCTCACAATCCTGTCATAAGGAGGGTCTTGTTTCTTGACTTGTCGTCATTTCCCTCACCTGTGCACTGCCTCTTCTTCACGATCTTTCCCCCGATCAGGATACTTCTTTTCTCCTGCACTATTCCACTAAGTCCCAACATATTTTCAAGATTATAGCATTAATACGTGTGGAACCGAGGGCCAAATCTTCATTATTGACAAGTGTATCAAAATTGAAGATTTGGCCCTCTCCTTCTTTTCTTTATCCGATGTCAAGAGCAGAACCACCCTCCAAGAAATACAAGAAGAAAACCCTTTTGCCTGAAAAGAGCCGGTCTATTTCTTACCTTTCTCTGTACGATGAACGGCATCATGGCAAACAGTACAAATAACGTAAGTCCCGACCGTCAAATCAGGCCTACCTGTATTTTAAGTCGCAATCGGCCACCCGAATGCAGTTTTCAACTCGCGGGATGCGCAGGGCAGTCATTAGATTAGGAAAAAACTTGGCTATACGCTAAAAGCCCAGTTCGCCATCCTCAATGCCAAGGACTAAAGAAAGAGCTAAGGCATTTCGAAGCATGAATGAACCATAGTTGTTTGCCATGGCCAGCAAATGCTCCGCAGCTTGCGGCGTCCAGTCTCCGTCCCTCTCAAGCATATTCCTGATATGATCATCATTACCGGAAAAATCTGACTTTTCCTCTAAAGCTTCATGTAAAAGAGACCGATATTCCTCAACAAGAAGTTCCACATTTTCAGGTGCTGTCATCGCCTAAGTCCCTCCTTAAATCAATCTTTGAAGACATTCTCGCGGTGCCACTGTCAATAATAACATCAGCATCAAGAAGCCATAATTTCAATCAGGTTACCTTCCAGTTCCATCAAGCCCGTATCTTCGATGTAGTCGTCGATGTCACTCCTGTCTATATGAACCATTTCGGCGAATTTCCCTCTGGAGATTAATCCCTTTCGCAGGCAACGGATAGCAAGGGCTATAAAACGTTCAGACTTCGGCCTTTCCTGGTTTTCGTCCTGCCTCTTATGCCTGCTTATTTCGGCAAGTTCCTGATCTTTTGCTATCTTGTCAGCCTTTTCCCAGTCAAGAAGTCGCAAATTTGCCATACGATAGAGCAGCGCTCTCGCAGATACCCCAAACTCCATGGCTATATCGACAAGGTCTGAATAAGTAAATTGTTGTTGAGTCTCTATCCTTTCCATAACCTCTTTTTTAACCTCAATTCCAGGCAACAAAAGAATAGATGCAAATCTTTCAGCCTTCTTTTCTATAGAATTAAAATAATCTGGATCTTCCAAATCATTTAGGGAGACAGCTTTCCATGTAACCAGGTGGAACAGCTCGTGTGCAAGATCATAATTGCGTCGCCAGGGTGTCTCGTCGGAGTTAATCACAACAACTGAACCAAACTCGGAATTACAGGTCGATACTGCAGACCCCACGGGCATTGATTCAAACAGAACCTTTACGCCGAAATCCTGTTCCAGGACTTTTTGCAGTGTGAATGCCGGTCTGCTTCCTAATGATAAATAATCGCGGAACTTTTCCGAGAGGTTGGTAATGTCGTTATTGCTGCCAATGTCATCCAGTGAGACATCAATAAATGTTCCCTTCTTGGTTTTTAGCTTGAGAAGCCGTTCCAGAAGATGATAGTGCTCACAACGATAATAGATTTCAGCCTCTATCTGCTTCTTGCTCCCTGCCTGGGGAGGATTACGCCATAAGAAAGCATTGTGGAGTTGAAGCTCTTCGCTGCCAAGCAATTTGCTCAGACTCATAAAATAGACCTTGGAAAACCGGGACAATTCGGAGGCTTTTATTTCGCGCTCACTGTTTTCAATACTCTTGAGCGTTTGATAGTGTTGAAACCCTAGTTTTTTTGCTGCATCGACGAGAGTTAAGCCTAATGATTCCCGTGCTGCCTTTAATCGAGAAGCAAGCTCGTTCCTCGGCATATGGTCACCCCTCATTAGTTAATGTTATAAAATATTATATTATTTGTCAATATAATAATATTTTCTTATGTTGAACAGTCAAGTTGCAATTTTTAATACGATATAGCCAGCCGCCAATAGCGCCAATAATATATTATGTAGTGACCTGTCTTTGAACTCTCTTTTTTGATTTTAACAACCAAATGGTTGTATTATTAATGGAGGAGTTGAAATGAAAAGCGATTTTGATAGGCATCTTGAGAAACATTTAAAGGATGAGGAATTTCGGCTTTATTTTGAAACTGCCGAGGCAAAGAGGATTATCGCGCAGGAAATTGCTACTTTAAGGAGGGCTCAGAAGATATCACAAGCGGAACTTGCCAAACGGATCGGCACTAAGCAGCAGAGCATTGCCCGGCTTGAAAACCCTAATGATAAAAGGATGCCGTCCTTGGAATTTTTGGAGAGAGTAACAAAGGCACTTAAGAGAAAACTGGTAATATCATTTGTCCCGGCACGGCAACATTAATTCAAGGAATGGGGCACTTATAACTAAATGGCAGAAAAACTAAAACCATGAAAACGACGATTGATGAAATGGAATACATCAAGGAAATTCTTCCGACGCTTTCCGGGGATGCTTTGCGTGAAGCCAGGACTTTTGTTGATTATCTTGCTGACCGCCAGCGCCGCCGCAAAGCTCTTATCAAACGGGTGCTTAAAGCAGAGAAAGAGACGCCTATACACTTTAAAACTGTCAAAGAAGCTATGAAAGCAATCAGGAAAGAATCTTAGGCTCGTCGGGAGTTTGCTTGAGTCACCTATGATTCTGCGAAGAACCCAATCATCTCGGTCTTGCCTTCTTCACTAACGAAGTCCCCTGCTTTTTCCCTTTCTCTGGTTTCCCTGCTTTCTTTTTTGTCGTGGCCGGCTTTTTGGACGACTCCTGTGTTCTCTTTGAGACTTTTTTGCGTGAAGGCCCTTTTACCGGCGAGTTGCCTTTTGAGTGGGATGCGGTCTTCTTGCTCTTTCGATGCGAAACCGGAACAGTGTCCTCTGATGACACTGAAGTAGCAGTCCCCAAATCATGTTCGAGTTCGATGCCGAATGTGCGGGACAAATCGGCTTCCTCAATAATCCTGGAGCTTTTCTTTGACGCTCTGGCTATCAGTTTTTGCTTGTGGTCTGAGATAGCCTGTCCTATCAGATCGCCCATTTCGACATTCCGCATCCTGAAAAACAACTCTGGGCTCTCATCGAGCCGAGCCCCGATGCCGTAAAAAAGTTGCTGCCACGTGCTTGCACATGCCAGCCCAGTCCGGGCAGGAGCAACTGAATTTAATCTCTTTCGGCGATGGGAACAAGCCTGAATCCGCATGCGTAAAAATCTCCCCTATCGCCTTAGGAAAGCTCCCATTGAGGAGTTCCTGCAGAGATTCGAGCATGCCTTGGCATTGATCGAGGATCGTTTGCCAAATATCTTTTTTTAGAGTGTTTATACTGATGACCACTGAATAAGGGCTTGGCCGTGATCCCTGGACAAATGCCCTAGCCTCTCCGGGGTCTATCTGGAGGTCAAGTACTGCGCCGTGGCGTACATAGCTCCGTCCCCTGCCTATGCGGTTATGGTAATCGGCGTATCGCTCAAGATTGAGGTTCCACGCCTTGCCCCACCAGGTACGGGCGATCGCCGAGCCCTGCAGAATCACCGGCTTCAGGTTCGGGTTCTTTCTGGACAACTGCTTAAGTTTCTTCGCCGCCTTTTCCCTTTTCTCAGCAACGGATACATATCGTGGAAAATCCCAGTAAGACATTGTTATGCTCCTTTATTTATAAATGTTGCGCATATTTATCTCGCGCGTATACCGCAAAGAAATAAACAGCGCTATTTTATCATAGGGTCAGACAGATAAGGAAAAGAGCTCGATCAGCTCATCATTATTCATTTCTGTTATCCAGTCTTCTCCTCCTGATTGAATCACTTCCTGAGCCAGTTTTAACTTGCCATCTATCATCTTATCGATCTTTTCTTCAATCGTTCCCTCTGTGAGGAATTTGTGGACGACAACGCTTTTTTTCTGACCTATCCTGAAGGCCCGGTCGGTCGCCTGGTTCTCGACCGCCGGGTTCCACCAGCGGTCGAAGTGTATAACATGATTGGCCGCTGTAAGGTTTAGTCCCACTCCACCCGCCTTCAGTGAGAGGACCATGAAAGGAACATAAGCGGAGCTCTGGAATTTGTCGATCAGGCCCTTTCTCTTTGCCACGGCGGTGCCACCGTGCAGAATGAGACCTTCTCTTCCGAACACACTATCAAGGAACGCCTTGAGCGGTTCGGTTATTTCCCTGAACTGAGTGAAGACCAGAACCTTTTCCCTCTTTTCAAGGATGGTTTCGCAGATCTCCCTGAGACGGGTGAACTTGCCGCTTTCGTCTTCATCGTATCCGCCTGTGCCGAGGTACTGGTCAGGGTGGTTGCAGAGCTGTTTGAATTTCAAGAGAGAGGAGAGTACCAGGCCCTTTCGTTGAATGCCTTCCGCCCTCTCAATTGTCTCCCTGAGCTCACGGACCATCTCCTTATACAGTAGGAGCTGTTTCTTGCTCAAAGGTGCGTATGTCTTCATTTCGACCTTTTCGGGCAGGTCTGAAATAACCGACTTATCCGTTTTCAGGCGTCTCAGGATATAGGGGCTGATAATCCGCCTCAGTCTTGCGTAGCCCTCGGGAGATTGATGAAGCCCCTTTGCGAACCTGCCGAACTCCTGAGCGCCCCCGAGCAGCCCGGGGTTGATGAAGTCGAACAGGGACCAAAGATCTGACAGCCTGTTTTCAACCGGAGTTCCTGTCATGACTATCCTGTTTTGGGCCTTGAGCGTCTTGATGCTCCGCGTCTGCTTTGCGCCCGGGTTCTTTATAGCCTGGGCTTCGTCAAGTATAATGTAATTCCATTCACGACCATGAAGCCACTCATATCTCTGCACTAAGGAGTACGTCGTAATGACAAGATCGATGCCCTTCAGTGACTCACTGCCTTTAGTCTCTATCTTTCTTTCTTGAGGAGCGGAGGGATGCGCGATAAAAAAAACCAGGCTCGGTGCAAAACGGGCGAGTTCATTTTCCCAGTTTGAAAGCAGGGACGCGGGTACTACGAGCAGACTTGGCAGTCTCGCTTCTTGAGATTTGATGATAGTGAGCAGGCCGATTACCTGAACGGTTTTTCCGAGACCCATGTCATCCGCCAGGCAGATCCCGAGCCTCAAAGAATGGAGAAAACCGAGCCAGTTTACCCCCTTCTGCTGATACGGCCTGAGGTCGGCCTTTAGTGACTTCCCTGTCTGAGCAAAGTCGATCGACTCAGGGTTCCTGAGCTTTTTCAGCACGGTATCGAGCCATCTGCCGTTTGTCAGCTCAATATCCTGTGACTGGTTCGTAACTCCCAAAGCGGTTTTTGTATCTAACTGCATACGCATGGCGTCTCTGAAGCTGAATTCGCCTGCCTCAATCATGTCACGCGCCTTCTCGTATGCCTCGATGGTCTGTTTCAGTTTCTCCGGATCGACCGCAACCCATTTGTTTTTGATCCAGGCGAGACCTTCCGATTTCAGGAGAAGCTGCCGGGCTTCTTCTTCAGGGATTACAACGTCCCCAAGAAGGAGTTCGGGCCTGAAATCAAGGATGGCGTCCATTCCGACGTGAGAAGGCTGCTTATCTCCGGCGGTTATCCGAAGCCTTACTCCCTGAGCAGGTCCCTTCCACCAGTTCGGGATCCTGCATAGTATGCCGGCATTCTCATAAACCGGGACCTCTTTTAAGAAGGTGTATGCCTCTTGTGTTGTCATTGAGAGGGGATGAAAGATTTCTCCCGATTCCAGCAGTTCACTGATAAATCTGCTCTCTTTGGCAGCGAGATGTACCGTCGAAAGCAAGTCCAGGAGTTTCTCGTTATCTTTGTCGAATTCTTCCAGGGCATATTTCAAGGGGAGATGCCTGGATGTGCCTTGGGCGTTGAGGCCTGTCGAATAGGTGGCCAGAAAAGCAAAGAGTGCATCGTCCTTCTTGTTTTCGACCAGATGGAAATAGACCCTGCCAATCAGATGCACATCCGGGCTGTAAGATCTGATGAACTCTTCGACAGTCCCTTTGTAATGCCTGACACCCTCAGCAAAACATTTGTTAAGGCCGTCCCATATGTTTTCAAGTAGGCGGGCATTCAGATACTCAGCCCCGGTCATGAGGGGTGAGCTATCAATGACTGACCGGGCTTCGTCGGGTGATAATGAGACAGTGATGGTCTCCCTTATCTGTTCCTTGTCAGGCGTCATCCTTATCTTTTCAGCGAACTTGCCTGCAAATGTGCGCCAGAAATTGATTGAATCGGAAAGCTGAATGGATTTGTCGCTGAAGCCGAGGAAAAGAAATGCGGAGTCTTTATATGCGCCGAACCGCCGGAATATCTCCTGTTCCAATAACTGCCGGCTCTTAGGTACCCGTTCTTCAGATGGCGACCATTCAAGCTGGACATCGCCACCCGGCATTATAACTGCAAGCAATTCGCTGTTCATAAACTTATCTGTATTCCCAGTTGAATTTAAATAGGAAGGCTATATAGAAAAGATGAGGGATGGGAGAAGTGGTTCTCGTTGACACATCCATTCTGATAATATTCTCTTTACAGATCATTCGGCCTCATGCCTGTTTTCTTTGCAATTCGAGCAAGCATACGCGGACCAATTTCCTCCCCATCATGAAAGGCAAAAACATAATCAGGATATCCAGGCCGTGAAAGGACGCGGTGGGAACCGGCGGCATCTCGTTTGATAGACCATCCGATGCGAATAAGCGCAGCAAGGACGTTTCGGGCCTTGGTTGACGGCCATTGACTCATGCCGGCAGCGCGAAAAACTCATCGAGTTCCGGGATGGTTTCACCGTGATCAAGCCGATCTGCAATAACGCGTAATGCCAAAGCTTCAACTTTGGCAATGGCCTCTTCTCGCGTCTTTCCATAGATCAGTACCCCGGATAGTTCGGGAACCTCGGCAATCCAACGCCCGTCTTCTTCCTTCTCGATTTCTATTTTCATTTTACACTCCTGTCTTATCTATCACCAATATTATATCGCATGGGCGCAGAATTAAAAAAGGTTGTTGTTGATTTAATGAAAACGAATCCCTCAGCTCATAAAAAGGCAAATTCTGCTCTTGCGAGGCGGTACCTTGCAGGTCCCAATTAGACAATTAATCAACCGCTTTATGCTAAAATGATTCTGGAGGTGTCCTTATGCCAAATACAATAGATGCGGTCTACGAGAAAGGGATATTGCTCCCTCTCATCCCCATAAAAGGATTGAGGAGTAATTTATGAATCCGCGTATTGTATCGGATCCTAATGTTTGCGGGGGAGAGCCATGTATTAAGGGGACCCGTGTTCCGGTTCACGTAATTCTGAGCCACCTTGCAGCAGGTGAAGATTACGAGACTATCCTCAAACATTTCCCGCGAATTCAAAAAGAGGATATCCATGCGTGTCTTGAATATGCATCTTTCCTGGCTACAGAGAAAACAGTTGTTGCATGAAGATCATTGTCGATGAGAGTGTGAGCTATGGATTAGCTGCAATTTTGAGAACGGAAGGACACATCGTTACGTCCATCGCCGAATTAGAAACATCAGGGACAGTCGATGAAAAAATCTACAATCTTGTTATTCAGGAACACGCTATTCTCATAACCAGGGACTTTCATTTCACCAATGCATTACGATACCCTCCTGAAAAAACAGGCGGGATTATTTATATACGGCATGGGAATCTGAAGGCCTCGGAGGAAATTGAGATAGTCGAGAGATTTCTGTCCGTTCACCTGCATGAAGAATACAACGGTCGTTTGGTGACCTTATACAAGGACAGTGTGAAAATTCGTTAGAGCAATTTGTCCTTCCTTAGTGTTCTTTCCAAGAAGCGTGCAGGAATGGTGTCAATCGGCATTGAAAAATGGCCCACTATCGGCGGCCAAAAATGACCCACCCCAGCGGGTTAGTTTTTCTTTGAATTTCTGGTTTTAATCGTCCAGCTTTCATTCCCTGTTTCGATGATCTCACAATGATGAGTAACCCTGTCCAGAAGTGCAGTTGTCATCTTGTTGTCCCCAAAGACCTGTGGCCATTCTCCAAATATCAGATTGGTGGTGATGAGCAACGGCGTACATTCATAGAGTTTGGATATGAGGTGAAACAGGAGTTGCCCGCTGTTTTTTGAAAACGGCAGATATCCTATTTCATCCAGCATGACGAAATCAAGCCGTGACAAGCTCGCTGTTAGCCTGCCTCCACCTTAATCTCCGTATTAATTAATAACCCCCACCGGCGATTGTATTTTCCATTACGCGGCATTGTGGGATCAAGCAGTGAAAACCCCGGTGCGAGTGCAACCGTCTTTCGGAGTTTCGCCACATTTCCCAGTCCAAGCGTTTCCATCAAAAACCCGAGGCGTTTGGCAGCGGCGCTGTTTCCAATTTTGCCCGCATATTTACGAAGTTTCGATTCATCGAGTTTAGCCCAGCCGGTCACCAGTGCCTTTGCGATTTCTTCGACTCCCCCGGCGTACTGAGGAAGATCCAGACCGTCAATGATTGTCTTTTCCCTATCCGTCACCGTAAATGGCATCTCATCAATCCAATCTTTTATAATACCGAAAAACTTTTCCGGCCGGAGCGAGATAACTTTATAGCTCACGCCAAACACTTCACCCGGAGGCCTTCGCACTGGATGGTCGGTAGCAACAAACACGGTTCTGGGCAACTGTTCAGTCATGCCATGATGATTAAGAGCAGACCAGTATGCAATTGCTGCGGGAGACACCAGTTCCATTGCAACAATAAATTCGTGCAGCTGCGGCGTCCTGTTGTCACCGGACGAGAGCGGGATAACAGCGAAGCGTCCCCGCCGTATACGCCGGATCCAGCCTTTGGTCTGAAGCCGTTCCAGGAATTGTCTGGTTGGGTCGCTTTCACTGTGGCCAAGAGTACGACGCGCATCCTCAATGCTGAAAGTAGGCCGAAGGCCTATTCTGGCGAGGAATTGCGCTTCCATTCTGCCCAATGTACCCCTTGTTATCTTTTGAGTGTCTTTTGTCATTTCTTTAGCCTACCTAAGGCTCTTATAATATAACAATTTAGGCATAGAGTCAATAGAATACATTCCCGATTTTTAGGGGATATTTTTAGGGAATAAATAATTACTCGTTCAGAACTCGTTCAGTACGCGCCCGCAAACCCAATACCGGCGCGGGTGAGGGTGAGTTCGAATCTCACCCCCTCCGTTTTACTCTCCTTGAGATTATCAGAAACCGTCTATATCGAGGAGCGGAGATACAAGCTTGGCTTGAGCATTAAAAAAGCAAAATAAGGAATATGAAAAGGGGGAGATTCGAAGGGGAGGTGTAGACGACCTCATGCGGGAACTCGCTTTCGGAATCTGCAACCTCTGATCTTGAATATCTGCTGGAATACTATAATGAGCAGGGATCGTCTTTTGAAGCTCACAGAGGAATAACACTAAATTCTTGCTATTGATTCAGATAATTTAGTCGAGGTCGTTTGGTGGAGTCTCATAAACGAAGGAGAATATGTTGGCGCCCCCTCGTTAAATTGACACTGTTTTCTATGCTTTGCTGTCAATGTAGTAGAGGGTAGCGTTGACATACTTCACCTCATTCAGCTATTCTACTTACAGCGGGGTGGAGCAGCCTGGTAGCTCGTCGGGCTCATAACCCGAAGGTCAGTGGTTCAAATCCACTCCCCGCCACCAAATAGAAAGGATGAAAAATCAAGGCTATCCGGCGCAAGCCGCGATAGCCTTACTGTTTTCTGGGGGTTATTACCTAACGGGTTCCTATCTGCTTCCAAAAGTTCTCCCTGTTTCCTGTTAAAAGATTCATTGTTAAAGAAGCGCCTGTAAACCTCAACGAGCAGCTTAGGGCCGGGTCTATATAATGTAGACCTTACTTTGCTATAGCCGATTTTGTGGTATGATTTTGAAAAGAGGAGGGGTTGTGGACATAGCGGACCTGAGAAAGATCGGCAAAGAGCTGTTTTTTGAGATAGGAGAAATACGGTTGAAGCCGTTTGCTTCGGCAGCTATCGGCAAAGGCGCCGGCGGTGACAAAACCTATCCCATCGACAAGCAGGCCGAGGATATTATTATCGGGGCCCTTGAAAATCTCCACGAACCGCTGGATATTATTTCCGAAGAGGCCGGGACAAGGCAAATTATGACCGGCGGCAAAAGGGTCTTGATCGATCCGGTCGACGGCAGCAAAAATGCAATAAACGGTGTCCCGTTTTATTGCTCATCAATTGCTGTTGCTGATGGAGATACTATAGGGAGCATCTCAGTAGCTTACATTATAAACCTCCTTTCGGGAGATGAGTTTTGGGCGGAGAGGGGTGGTGGGGCTTTTTTCAACGGTGAAAAGATTTCCACACAGCAGGAAGACCTCCTCTATCTTGTCGCCTATGAGGCCCAGAGTCCGGGGCGTGATATCCCGCGGATAATTAATCTGCTCGGCGAGTCCAGGAGGACACGCTGCCTGGGCGCGACTGCCCTGGACCTGGCATATCTCGCTTATGGGGCCATAAGTGTATTTGTCTGCCCTTCGCCCTCGAGGAGCTTTGATTTTGCCGCCGGCTGGCTCATGGTGACCGAGGCCGGCGGCATCTTCACTGACATGGAGGGAAACTCAATTGCAGGTCTCGGCGCAGGGCTTGATAAGACCGCTCCTCTTCTGGCCTCGGGCAATAAGGCGCTGCACGAAAGGGCACTGAAGCTTTTACATGGCTGAAACCATCCCGTTCGTTTTCATGTCTGCTGCCGCAAAATATCGGGACAATTGCCTGTTTCGCTTTTTTGACGGCTCATGGAAGGCGATGAGCTATGGTGATTTTTTGTCGCTCACCGGGAGTATCACGGCCTTGCTGTCAGACTATGATGTCCACAAGGGCGACAGGATCGCCATTGTCTCGGAGAACAGGCCGGAGTGGTGCGCATCCTTTATTGCTGCAGTGGGGTGCGGCTGTATCGCTGTGCCTATAGATATTCAACTTGGCAGTGATGAGATTAGAAATCTTCTCATAGATTCCGGGACAAAGACAGCATTCTGCAGTAATAAAACCGAGAGCAATCTTTTAAGCGCGATAAAAGGGACAGGGATAAGGGAAGTTAACTTTGACGCTAAAGCAATGTTGCCGCTCCCTCCCTCCGTCTCTCCATCATTCCATAATGCCGTTGCTCCCGGCGATATTGCGTCAATTATCTATACCTCGGGGACAACAGGAAAACCTAAAGGAGTGCTGCTGACTCACGGTAATTTCTGTTCTGATGCCGAAGCGTTGATTCGGGTCGAGGTGGTGACGCAGAAGGACAATGTATTGGCGGTACTCCCTCTGCACCACACCTATCCGTTTATGTGCGCCTTTCTTGTACCCCTCTTTCTCGGAGCAACTATTACTTTCGGGCCCGGCCTGAAGGCCCCTGATCTGCTGTCTGCAATAAAGGAAAACGGCGTTACGGTGCTTGTCGGAGTGCCGCGACTGTTCGATATGCTCAGCAGCGGCATACTGTCGAGGATCAGGGAGAGGGGAGGCGCCTTGTCGGGTGTGATATTAGGCATGCTCGGTATGTGCGGCGCGCTCAGAAGGAGATTAGATATCAATATCGGGCGTATTGTTTTCGCCTCTGTTCATAAAAGTTTCAGGGGGATAAAATTTTTTGCAAGCGGCGGCGCTCGGCTTGATCCAAAGGTAATGAGCGACCTGGAGGCCCTGGGCTTTACAGTGCTCGAAGGGTATGGGTTGACCGAAACAGCGCCGGTGATCACTTTTAACCCGATTGAGAAAAGGAAACCGGGTTCGGCAGGGAAACCGCTGCCCGGCGTTGAAATAAAGATACTGGACGACGGCGAAATTCTTGCTAAAGGCCCCATGGTTATGAAGGGGTACTATGAAAATGAAGATGCGACCCGTGAGGTCATAAAGGATGGCTGGCTCTTTACAGGAGATCTCGGCCATGTTGATGAAGACGGCTATCTTTTTATTACAGGAAGGAAAAAAGAAGTTATTGTGCTGAGTTCCGGGAAAAACGTGTATCCCGAGGAGGTCGAGAAGGCGTATATGTCCATACCGCTTATCAAAGAGATATGTGTTGCGGGCGATGACAGGTCCGGAAAAGTTGATGCAGTCCATGCATTAATTGTCCCTGACCTGGAGTATGCAAAACAGCACTCCATAGGGAATATAAATGATGAGCTCAGATGGAAGATAAATGAGGTGTCTACCGGATTGCCGGAATTTATGAGGATCAGGGGATATGATCTTTCCTCCGGGCCGCTGCCCCGCACGCCGCTTGGCAAGTTGAGGCGATTTATGGTGCAGGACTTTTTCCATAAACAAGGTCCTCCGATACAGGCCGTGCAAAAAGAGGACCATAAGCTTATGGAAGACCCTGTGGGCAGGAAGGTTGTTGAGTGCATAAGACCGCTGACAGAGGAAGGCGTCCTTATCCATGCTTCAGATAACCTTGAACTGGACCTCGGCTTTGATTCGTTGACGAAAGTGGAACTCATAGCATCTTTGGAAGGTGTATTTGCTGTTGAGCTTCCTGAAGCTTTTATTTCAGAAGCGCATACAGTGGGAGATATAGTTGCGGCACTTAAATCGTATCAGGGCGCCGATAGAGCGGGCAGGGCGGGGGCCACGGTATCGCACCCCAAAAAGTCTATTGACTTTTCGGTGGGCCCGGCATCATGGAAGGCCATTCTTGACAAAGAGCCGTCACCGGCAGATGCAGATAAAATCGGTTATGCTCAGCGTCCTGCGGAACTTGCCCTTCTTTATGTGTTGTTTATGGGACTGAAGCTTTTCTGCAAACTTCTGTTCCGGCTCAAAGTGGAGGGCCGGGAGCACATACCCGCGGAAGGCCCCTTCGTTATAACTCCCAATCATGCCAGTTACCTGGATGGCTTTATTATTGCGGCATCGGTGAGTTTCAGAACATTCAGGAAGCTTCATTTTCTGGGGATGCAGGAGTTTTTTACCGGCGGGATTAAGTCATGGTTCGCGCGCATAAGCCATGTCATTCCTATCGATGCCGAGATCTACCTGAACAAGGCCCTGCAGTTGTCGTCATATGTATTGAAAAGCGGGAGGTCCCTTTGCATATTCCCGGAGGGAGGCCGCTCTTTTGACGGCAGTGTTATGCCGTTTAAAAAGGGAATCGGAGTGCTGGCGCTTGAAATGAATGTGCCGGTTGTGCCGGCTTGCATTGACGGGACTTTCAGGGCACTCCCGAGGGGGGCTTTTTTTATTCGCCCGGTGCCGGTACGAGTTGTTTTTGGAGAGAAAATATTGCCCTCTCGCACGATGGTGAAAGGCGCAGCGGCAGACCTTGACGAGCATCAGATGTTTTCTGATGACCTCAGAAAACATGTTATTATGCTCTCGCATAAGTAAACCTTATTAGCCAAAAGCAGCGTATCTATGCTAAATTGAAAGTCAACTACGCGGACCGAAAGGAATTTTATGGCTGATTTCAAATATAAGGACTATTCCCCGGAAGAGGGCATGATTTATGATGATGCCATGTTAAAAATCAGAAAGGGCATGGAAAACGGGCTAAGCTTCAGTGAGGCCTTCAGCATGGTGGATGTGCAGGACCCCGAGCTGAAGCACTTTATTGAAGATGATGCTCTTAAAGTGCTCATTGCCGAGATGCATTTCGAGAAGGGTGTTCCGTTGCCGCAGGTAGCGGACACTTTGAAGGTCCCTCTAAAGAGATTGCATATAGCCATCACGGAGATGCTTGAGGATATAGGGACGACTGCAGCCGGGATTTACCGCCAAAACAATCCGGATGGCCCTATCGGCCATGCATAAATTTTAAAATATAGGGTCAAGGGGCAAGCGTCAAGGGTCAAGACACTACACCAGGCGCCTTTGGCTTTTAGTTTTTTAGACCTTGACCCTTGTCCCCTGACCCTTGACCCTATTAGTTGTATAAGGAGGCAGTTTCTATGATGTTTGACGAGATATTATCTTTGGAACAGATAAAAAAAGAGCCGTATATTGTTGACCACATTCTGTGGGACCTCCAGCCGAAGGATTTGATGGAGCCCCGGCGCAAAGTGACGGAGGAGGGGACTAAGTTCAGGGACGAGATTAAGGGATACGTATTTTATATAGACACTATGGACAAGAGACCGCAGCTTTTTCTGATGCGCCACACCGCGGCCGATTTTGCCGAAACGCTGGCGAAGATAGACGAAATCCCCCTGGAACTGTTGTTGGGCGCAATCGAAGAGAACAAAGATAAAGCATATTTCAGCATGTATCCCATTAACAGCCGTGTTAAGGAATGGCTGAGAAAAGAGCTGGGGATACACCCCTCTGTGTCCCCCCTTGGTAAGGGGGGAAGTGAAGTGGGGTAGTATTGTTAACGGAAAGATAACATTGCTGTAATATAGCGGTAACGTAGGTCTGCTATTAATAGTGCATGGCTAAATTTTACAAAGCTGACCTGCATGTGCATTCAAGCCATTCCAACAAGCCCTCAGTGTGGGCGCTGAGAAAGTTTAATTGTCCCGAAAGCTACACATCTCCGATGTACATTTATAATACCGCCAAAAAGAAGGAGATGGATTATGTGACCATAACAGACCACAACTCCATTAGCGGCGCTCTTGAAATAGCCCATCTTCCCGGCGCCTTCATAAGCGCTGAAATGACAACCTACCTCCCCGATGACGGGAGCAAGCTGCATGCGGTCGCCCTGAACATTAATGAAGATATTTTTGATGATCTGATGCATTTGAGGACAAATATTTATGACCTTACCGGATACCTGCGGCAGCGCAATATAGTACACTATATCGCCCACCCTCTTTATGACATGAACGAGCGGCTCTCTGTTGTGACGATAGAGAAACTGCTTCTCCTTTTCGATGTATTTGAAACGAAAAACGGCTCAAGGGCCAAACGCTACAGCAGGCTGATCGCGAACATGATCTCATCGCTTACCCGGGAAAAGATGGAACACCTTGCCGATAAGCACGGCATTGTCCCCTATGGCGAACTCCCCTGGATAAAGTCTGTCGTTGCAGGCTCTGACGACCATAGCGGTTTTTTCATCGGGAGGGCATACACAGCCTCAAAAAGCGGAGAGACCCTTGAGGATTTTATCAAGTCGATTAAGGAACAAAAGACATGGGCTGCCGGAGACGATGGCGATGCGTTGACCCTCGCCCACAGCATTTACGGCATAGGCTACCGTTTTTTCAAGGAGCGTTTTGAAACCAGGAAAGGCAATTCCTTTCCCTTCATCAACGCATTGCTGAACAGGGTGTTCAACGCGGACCAGGAGAAGTCCTCTCTCTTTGATAAAATTAGTCTCCTTATCAGGAAAAACATACCTGAGATGTACAATGGTTATGACGGAAAAACGTTCGAAGAAATCCTTGACCGGGAAGCGAGGCTATTGTTGAATGATGCCAAATTCATCGAAACCATCAACACCGCCGGTATAAACAGGAAGGTGTTTGCGGTAACGAGCTATCTTGCAAATAGGCTTATATACATCTATACTGAGCGTCTGACCCGAATGCAGCTGTCGTCCGGAGTTCTGAATATTGCAAATTCATTGAGCACCATAGGCTTCGTACATCTCCTCGCATCTCCTTATTATATTTCCTTCCACCACCAGCACAGAAGCAAGCAGCTGATTAAGTCCCTTGAAGAGGAGTTCCTGCCGGAGAGCAAAGCTGGAGGCAAACAGAAGATTGCGCTCTTTACCGATACGCTCCATGAAATCAACGGGGTTGCCATAACCATAAAAAGACTCATCGAGACAGCAAAAAAGCAGGGGATAGAGTTAACGGTCATCACTTCAACCCACGAAGAAACGGGCTACAAAGATGGAGTAATGAACTTCAAATCCATCGGCGATTTCGCACTTCCGGAATACCCGGACCTCAAGCTCCACTTCCCGCCGATTCTGGATGTCATCGATTATTTCGAAAAAGAGGAATTTACCAGAATACACGTGAGCACGCCCGGGACGATCGGTCTCCTTTCTCTGTTCATTTCCAAGCTTATGTATATACCCATATCAGGCACTTATCACACCGATATCCCCCAGTACGTGAAGAGCCTCACCAACGACACCTTTCTCGAAAATGTTGCCTGGAATTATATGATATGGTTCTACAATCTTATGGAAGAGGTAATGGTACCTTCGTCAAGCACGAGGCAGCAGCTTGTTCAAAAAGGGCTTGCAGCCGGGAAGGCAAAACCGCTGCCCAGATGGGTTGATACGGACACATTCTCTCCTTTAAAGAAAGACCCCTACCTCTGGCGCAGATACGGGTTGGATGACTCCGTCAAATTCCTTTATGTCGGGAGGGTTTCAAAAGAGAAGAACCTTGAGATACTTGCCGGAGCGTTTATGGCTATTATAGATGCCGGGAATACATGCGATTTAATTATCGCAGGTGACGGCCCCTACAGGAAGGAGCTGGAACAGCTGCTGCAAGGGTATCCGGTGCTGTTTACCGGCTTCCTGTCAGGTGCGGAATTGCACACCACCTACGCATCGTCGGATGTTTTTGTTTTTCCGAGCACAACTGATACCTTCGGCAATGTCGTGCTCGAGGCACAGGCGTCCGGCCTGCCGGTCATTGTCACTGACGAAGGGGGACCGAAAGAGCTGATTGTGGACGGCAGAACCGGCATGGTTATAAAGGCCGACAGCGGCCCGGCACTGATTGACGCAATGACCTTCTTCTTAAACGACAAGCCCGGCATATCCCGGATGGGGATGGAAGCGCGTTATTTTACCGAAAACAGCGGGATTCATGCCAACGAAGCATATTGTACCATCCTCCGGAGTAATTCTATTAGTGGAGAGCCATGTCCCGCAGAGGGAAACCCGGTACGGGCATAAGGCATATTCTTTTTCCGCTTCTCTGCAACAGGGTACCCGGACAGCTTATCATCCAGTATACCGATAAATGCAATGCGCGGTGCCCCCAGTGCGGAATGAGAGTCACTGAACCGTTCAAACGCTCAACACTCCACCCCGACATGGTCAAGAGAATGATCGACCATGCTGCAGAAAACGGCGTTAATGCCGTTTCCTTCACCGGGGGAGAGCCGTTTCTTTTCTTTGATGATGTTATGGAGCTTGTCAGGTACGCCGGTGAAGCCGGAATCAAATACACAAGGACCGGCACTAACGGGTTTATATTCATGCATTCAGATAAGCCTGACTTTTATTCCAGGATCAGTCGGATTGCCGAGGGTGTTGCAGCCTCCGGTCTTTATACGTTCTGGATAAGTATCGATTCCGCTGTTCCCCTTTTGCATGAAAGGATGCGGGGACTGCCGGGAGTTATTGAAGGCATAGAAAAGGCCCTGCCCATATTCCGCGAATACGGAATCTATCCTTCCGCGAACCTCGGTATAAACAGGAATACCGGAGGAGTGTTTGGCGGCCGGGACGAAACGAGTCCCCTGCAGCTCTATGAATCGTTTAAAGGGGCATTCGAAAAATTTTACAGCAAGGTAATAGATCTTGGATTTACCATTGTCAATGCCTGTTATCCCATGAGCATTGATGCGGCTGATGCCGGAGGACTCGATGCGGTATATGGGGCCACATCCGGGGCTTCACTCATACAGTTCAACAGGCAGGAGCGTGCCATGGTGTTCAAGGCGCTTTTCGATACTATCCCGGAATACCGGTCAAAAATACGGATATTCTCGCCGAGGACGTCTCTTTACTCGCTTATGAGGCAATATACTATCGATGAAAGCTGCTGCTTTTCCTGCAGGGGCGGCATTGAATTCTTTTTTGTCAACGCAAGTGACGGCAATACTTATCCCTGCGGCTACCGGGGGGCGGACAATCTCGGCAAATTCTGGGAGCTTGATTTCAACAAACTCGATAAAAAAGCCGAGTGCAGAAGATGCGATTGGGAATGTTTCAGGGACCCGTCGGAACTGTCCGGGCCGCTCCTCACGCTTTTCAGCAATCCGGCATCCTTCATCGGACGCGCCATTAAAGATACTGCGTATATGAAACTATGGCTTGAGGACCTCAGATACTTTGCCGCAGCTGATTTCTTCAGTGGAAGAACTGCGCCGGATTATAAAAAAATGTCGGCCTTTGTGCCGCAATGATGAAGTGGTTGTATCCGCTCGCAGTAGTCTTCGTGCTTGCCGGATATGCAAAGGCATATGATGCCCCCACGCTTAAAGTCGGTTTTGGGGATGCGCTCGAAAAGAACGGCTTGCCGGCGTCATGGAAACTCAGTATTCGGGCGGGTACGGCAGACGCGGGCATCGTGCCGGAGAGCAGCTGGCAAATCCTTCACCTCAAGTGCAAAGAAGCTTCCTTTTCTTTAGAGCGTAAATTGCCGGTTAATCCGGCTGACTATCCGTATATCAGCTGGACCTGGAAGGCTGTGCGGCTGCCCCTGCTTGGGGATGTGCGCGAGAAAGGACATAATGATCAGGCGTTACAACTGCTTGTAGCGTTTGAAAACAGAAAAGTGCTGAGCTACGTCTGGGATTCAAATGCCCCGGAAGGGACGGTTGTCGATGAATCCATTGGATGGCCTGTAAATCTTGCAATTAGAGTAATAGTGGTAAAGTCCGGCCCCGCCGACACAGGCAAATGGATTACCCTTAAAAGGAATATCTTCGAGGATTACAGAGAATTTTTCAAGGGGCCGCCTCCCGGCGTCCAGGGAGTAAGAATACAGTCGAATACCCAGTATACCGGAGACACTGCAGAAGGTTTTGTCCGGGACATCGTTTTCAGCAAAGCGTCGCAGGCGGCGGCAAAATAGGTCGTTCATAACTTTTAGCATCCCCTCCCGCGTTGACATTTTTCTTCCTTTCAGTGACAATTACTTTATGAAACTCGGCATTCTTGTCAATACCGACAGGCACCTCAGGCATTTAATCGGCCTGGCCGAAGCCGCACTTTCTATGGGGCATGGGGTCATCATCTTTACCATGGACAGCGGGACGAAATTGTTGGGCAATGAATCTCTCATGGGACTCTGCATGGCAAAAGGCGTGGAAATGAGTTTTTGCGATTACAACGCAAAGGGCTTTAACATTTCAAAGGAAGGGCTTCCTTCCGAGGTCGTTTGCGGGAGCCAGTACGATAACGCACTGATGGTGAACAAGGCTGACAGAGTTATCGTACTCTGAACATCGGCGGAGCTTTTATGAAGATTCTCCATATACTCAATGACGGTCACAACACGCTTGCCGAACGCATAACGCGGATACAGGCGGAAGGCAATGAAATCGACATCATCGACCTTTCAGGAAATAACCTGAAGTATGAGAACGTTATTGACGCCATATTTTCCCACGACCGGGTGATATCATGGCACGGGGAGGAATGAAAAAAAGTATACAGTTTGTTGCCGCTATTGCGTTGTCAGTGCTGACCTTTTCAGTTCTCTACGCTTTCCGCACTCTCGATGACAACCGGTTGACGAGCTGGGAGTGGGTATTCGGTACAGTCAGCTTTGTCCGTATACTCGCACTCCTCATTCCAGGCAGCATTCTGGCCTACATGCTTTCAAGGAGTCCTGTGCCGGACCGTTGTCCCGCGCTCTTTCTTTTTGCCCTGTCCTTTGCCGCTGCCGCGCTGCTCTGGAGAGAGCCCGAGATGATAGTTGATGCATCACGGTATTTTACGCAGGCCAAGCACCTTGAACTTTATGGGACCGGCTATTTTCTGAGAGAATGGGGAAAGACTGTTGCGGTCTGGACAGACCTGCCGTTGATGCCCTTTATTTATGGGCTTGTCTTCAGATACCTTGGTGAGGCGAGAATTTATGTCCAGGTGGTCACTACACTGTTCTTCTCATTAACGGTTGTGCTCACCTATCTCACCGGCAAAGCGCTTTGGGACAGGGAAACAGGTTTCTTCGGCGGTATGTTCCTGCTCGGTATCCCGTATATCTATACCCAGGCGCCGCTTATGCTTGTGGATATACCGACAATGTTTTTCTTCACGTTTGCCGTGTTTGCGTTTATTACAGCGCTGGAACGCGGGGGTATCTGGGTGCCGATTGCTTCCGCAGCGCTGTTTCTGGCCATTTTTTCCAAATATTCAGCATGGCTGATGTTCTCGTTGCTTATTATTATTGCCGCGGTGCGCCTGCTTCAGGCCCGGCGTTCGCCGGGAGAAATCCCTGTCAGGAGCTGCGTCTTGCGTATAAGTATCCCCATCCTGTCCGCGGCAATTGCAGCCGGAGTTGTAATGCTTTTAAAATATGATGTCTTCTCCTCGCAGATAGGTCTCCTGCTCTCTTATCAAAAGCCGGGTCTCGGAAGGTGGGGAGAAAGTTTCAGCTCCACATTCCTTTTTCAGGTGCATCCATTTATCTCTGCGGCCGCAGTTTACTCAATTTATAATGCATGGAAAAAAAAGGACCCGAAGTATTTGATTATCAGCTGGTTCATGGTGCTGATCGTTGTGCTCCAGATCAAACGGATACGCTATACGATAATCGCTTTCCCAATGTTTGCTCTTATGGCCGCTTACGGGACCACTGCTATCAGGGACATAGGTTTGAAGAGGCTCATCGTATTTGTGGTTGCAGCCTGTTCTCTCATCATCGCAGTATTTGCCTATCTCCCATTCCTGCAACAGACGAGCGCGCAGAATTTGCAGCGTGCCGGGGCATTCCTGAATACCCTTTATGGAAATAACGTCGAAGTGGTGGCGCTGCCCCGGAAAGGAGATGACGTCAACATAGCGGTTTCCGTACCTCTTCTCGACCTCTTTACCGATAAGAAAATTCATTACGCTTATAAGCTCCAGGACGCGCCGGCCCCCAAAGACATTGCGGTATCACCACTCCGCTTTACCTGGGCATATAAAAACCCCGGATACTATGAGGCCGATCCCGCTCCCGGCGCGCCGGTTGCAGTTATCAGCGGAGAGCCTCCGGGCATGCTTCCGGAAACGGTCTCTAAAAAGTTGATAAAGCATGAGCACTCAAAATCTTTTATTCTCGCTGATGATATATTTACCCACCAGACGTTTGTCACCGTCTATTACTAATATTTATTTATCCTATTAGTCATTGACAAAGAAAACCACGTGTTTCTATACTATCGAGGAAAAAACTTTCTTGGGGAGGGAGATGGCAATGGAAGAAGGTGTGATTCAAAGTGTCAGCTTAGGGTATATTGTTTCCGCGCTGATATGCGGAGGCATACTCGGTTTCGTGCTGCAGCGCGGCAGATTCTGTATGAATTCCGCGTTCAGGGATGTCGTATTCATTCAGGATATTACTCTTTTCCGGGGCTTCCTTATCGCTCTCGGCGTGATGATCGTGGGCTCCAATTTTCTTAATGATATGGGGTACATAAAGTTGATGCCTCAGACCTTTTATCCTTTGGCCAACATCGTCGGAGGCTATCTCTTTGGACTCGGCATGGTGCTGGCGAGCGGCTGCGGCAGCGGCATCTATTTCAAGGCGGGCGAGGGGCAGATTGCGGCGATTGTCGCCATCTTGGGCTTTTTAATCAGCGCCGGCGCAACACTTTTTGGGGTCTTAAATCCTCTTTATACAGCATTCAGGAGTGTTAAGTTCGAGATTGCGGGTAAGTCTAATGCTATGTTGTGGGAACTTTTTGGCGATGGGATGACCACAAAATGGATAGTGATCGCTGTTATCATTGCAGGGATATTCATTTTCAGTCTGAAGGACAAGCCGTTTTCCTTGGGAAAGCAGAAAGGCTTTTATTGGTCGGTGACAGGCGTGCTTCTCGGTCTTACCGGTGTGCTTACGTTCTGGGCTTCACAATATTGGGGCGGAGGATTTGCAAGAGGGATGAACTTCACCTCTCCTTCTGCCGAACTCATTTCCACACTTATAACCAACGACGCTCATTCTAAATTTTTTCCTATGTCAAGTATCGGCCATTTCACGGTTACCTGGGCTGAAATTGCGGTAATAGGCGTGCCGTTAGGGGCTTTTATCAGCGCCAAAATACTCAAGGAATTTTCATGGAAGGTGCCTTCAGCTCAAGAGTTGGTCACTGTTTTCCTGGGGAGCCTTCTCATGGGCTTTTCCGGCATCACAGCGGGCGGCTGTAATATTGGGCAGGGATTGACAGGTTGTACCACACTGTCAATCGGGAGCATCAGCGCTCTTATAGGGATGATCCTGGGCAACTGGACGATGGTATATTTCAAGTTTATCAAGCCGATGCAGGACTGATAGCCGGCGTTTCTTCTCGCAAACGGATTTGGGTCCGGTGGAATGGCGCATTATGTTCCGCCGGACTTTTTTATTGAAGTGGAAAATTATTTGCCGGTGCATATAAACTAAAGGGAGGGATGAGGATCTTTTCCTATGGTAAGACTGTTTAACAAAGAAATCCCAACCATTATTCTTGGAGGCGGGCTTACCGGCCTTGCCGCGGGATACTCTTTGGCAAAAGCAGGGGTCAGGACTGAGATATTCGAGCATGATGCTGCTGTGGGGGGCCTCTCCAGGACGATTATGAGCAACGGGTATCGCTTTGACCTCGGAGGCCACCGTTTTTTTACACAAAACCCTGAAATTAATGCCTTTATAAGAAACCTGATGGCCGGCGAACTGATTTCCGTTCCCAGGAAAAGCACCATCTTTCTGCGCAACAATTATTTTGACTACCCGTTAAAACCGCTTAATGCACTTTTCGGCATGGGTATCCCGACCACGGTAAAAATAGTCGAAGACTATATAGCCGAAAAGATAAGAGGACTGAGACAGTCTCCGCCGCATGTTTCGCTTGAGGATTGGGTTGTCGGCAATTTCGGGCGCACCATGTTCAACTTATACTTCAGGGAATACAGTGAAAAAGTATGGGGCATCGACTGCAAGCTAATGAGTGTTGACTGGGTGGCACAGCGTATCAGGGGGCTTTCGCTCGCCGGGGCAATCAAGAACGCTTTCTTTAAGTTCAGCGGAAGGGACATCCCCTCTCTTGTGGACAAGTTTACTTACCCTCAACTGGGCATAGGCCGCATTGCTGAAAGGCTCAGGGAAGAAATAGAAAAGGACAATGCTGTGCATACAGGCACGCCCATAGTGCAGGTCAAGCACTCTCGGTCCGTGATAGAGAGTATCGAAGCGGGCGGCGGTCCGAATCCCGGCCTCATATCGGGGGACTCCTTTATATCGACCATACCGATTACGAAGCTGGTGCGCCTGCTGGACCCTCCTGCCCCTGCTCCAGTCCTGAATGCCGCCTCAAAGCTGATGTTCAGGGACCTTGTTGTTGTTGCTGTTATGGTCGACAGAAAGCGGGTCACAGACCAGACCTGGATTTATGTTCCGGAAAAAAAGATACCCTTCGGCAGGATCCACGAGCCGACGAATTGGAGTGAGAAGATGGCCCCTGAAGGGAAAACAATTCTTGTAGCTGAATACTTCAGTTTCCAGGGAGACAGTATTTGGAACGCCTCTGACGAGCACCTTGCAGACATTACTGTCCGGGGTCTTGAGCAGCTTGGATTTATCAAAAAAAGCGAAGTGTCGGGCAATGCTGTTGTGCGGGCAAAGCAGGCATACCCGCTTTTTGAAATAGGCTATGCGGAACAATGCGCGTTTCTTTACAATTACCTCGGCGCCTTCAGGAACCTTCATCTTGCGGGGAGGGTCGGCATGTTCAGATATTACAATATGGACCACGCAATAGAGTCGGGGTTGAGCGCGGCGCGGCAGATAATTCGCAGCGCCTCGGGTGCTTACGCGCCCCAGGCCGCATGACTATGAAATGTGCGCTGGTCATACCGGCATGGGTGCCCGAGGACATCTTCTCTTCTAAAACCGCAAGCTCTCAAATCAATTACTGGCAGCCGCTGGGTACGCTATATGTGGCTGCGGTTTTGCAACAGGCAGGGCATGAAGTCCGTTTCTTAAACGGCGCATTTCTTACTCACGAAGCTATTTGCGAGGGGCTAAAGGGGTTCAACCCCGGCTTTATAGGTCTCTATTCCACGACTTTCGGCTGGGGAAAGGCGAAAAAGGCAGCAGAGGATTTCAAGGTATTGCTCGGCAGACAGGTTTTTATCTGTGCGGGAGGCCCCTATCCTATTGCCATGCAGGAGAAGTGTCTGGCAGATGCCGGGACGTCGGTGGATGCAATAATCACGGGGGAGGGTGAATACTCTACTCTCGAACTCATAGAGCGGCTTGAAACAGGCAGCGGACTTGAAGGTGTTGCAGGCGTCGTTTACCGTGAAGACGGCAGGATTATAAAGAACCCGCCAAGGCCGCTAATCACCGACCTTGATGCCCTTCCTTTCCCGGCAAGGGAACTGCTGGGCGATGCAATGCAGTATATCCCGCCCCCTGCCACCTACCGCAGAAAGCCTGTTGCTGTAATCATTACTTCCAGGGGATGCAACAGAAACTGCATCTATTGTTTTCAAATTGATAAAACCAGAGAGACCGGCATACGCTACCGCAATGTTGAAAATGTATTGAAGGAAATCGAGCACTGTCTTGGCCAGGGCTACCGTGAGATTAAATTCATTGATGACACCCTTGCCGCTGATTACGACCGCGCACTGCGGCTTGCCCGCGAGATAAAGGCCAGAAAATTCGACTTCACATGGTTTGCTTCAGCATGTGTGAACCAGGTCGATAAACCGCTGCTCCAGGCTTTTAAAGACGCCGGCTGCTGGGCGATACTGTTCGGCGCGGAGAGCGGTGTTCAGAAGAACCTCAACACAATCAGGAAAGGCACAACCCTTGCGCAGATACGCACTGCGGTAAAGACGGCCCAGGAGGTGGGACTAAAGGTAAGCACTCCCTTTATGTTCGGTATTCCGGGAGAAACATACGAGGAGGGTCTGCAGACGATAGACTTTGCAGTGGACCTTAATCCCGACATCGCAAACTTCCATGCCATTACTCCTTTCCCCGGCACCTACCTTTATGATAATCTGGAAAAATTCGGGCGCCTGTCCGATGAACTCTCCGACTTCACATATCAGGGCGCGGCATTCGTCCCGTTTACAATGACGAGAGAAGAGATTGTAAGGCTGCGCCGGACAGCGTTCAGAAAATTTTATGGCAGGCCGTTATTCATTCTCAAAAAACTGCTCGAAATGAGGACCCCGCACGATTTCGCGGTCGCCTTCAAGAGCATGAGGAGCCTCTTCCGTCTTTTTAGCAGCAGTAGTATATTCAGCAGGCATGGCAGCAGGAAGGGCTTGACTACTTCACTTCCTCATGCTAAGTTTTAAGTACGCGCTATATCGCACAGGAGGTCGTTATGGACAGAGAAGACAGGAACTTGGGCATGATTACGATTTTTTCCTTTTTGGTCGGTGGGGCGGTGGGGGCCGGACTTGCTCTTCTTTTGGCCCCTCAGTCGGGCAAGAAGACCAGGAGACAAATAAGAGATATTGCCGAGGACCTTTCGGAGCAGGCCTCCGGTTACGCAGACAGGGTGAAAAAGAAAGTATTTTAAGCGCCTGTCAGGGCATCTGAATACAAACCGGAACTATGAAGCATTATTCGATCCTTCATCCCATATTCATGTCTTTTTTCTCGAAATCTCTCTACCGGGATGTCGCCAGTAACTGGAGGGGTCTGTGCCTGACCTATCTCCTTATAGTGCTCACGTTGAATCTTATTCCGGATATGGTCAGGCTGCATGATCGCGTTGATGACTTCCTTGTTGAGGAAGTCCCTAAAGTTGTTCATCAAATCCCGACTATCACTATCTCCGAAGGCACTGCATCAGTAAACGTGCCTGTCCCTTACATTATAAATGCGCCGTGGAGCAAGTTGCCGTTTGCTGTTATCGATACCTCTGACAGGGCTGCTCCTTCTGCGGACGTAAAGGCGACTATTATGCTGACAAGAACAAAACTGACTGTAAAAGATGACGCATCCGAGATACACGCGTTCGACTTTTCACGGATACATCATGCCGTCATAGACAATGACCTGATCTATCGCTGGCTGGAGGCATTTAAACATTATTTTATTTTTGCGGTATTCCCTTTTGCCCTTTTTTTCGCCTCCCTGTATTATTTTATTCAGGCTTTGCTTTGCGCGTCTATAGGAATGTTTTTTGCTAAAATGTTTAATCTCGACCTGAAAGCCCGTGCCTTGATCCGCCTCTCAGTCATAGCGTTCACTCCTCCGCTGATGCTTCAGACAGTGCATTCCCTGCTGGATATAGAATTCCCCTATAGCGGCGTTATATCCCTTATGCTCGCAACAGGCTATCTGTACTTTGCTGTAAGTGCCTGTTCCGAGAAAACAGTATCGAGAGTGGCGTGAACAAAAGGCAAGGGTCAAGGGGCAAGAGACAAGGGGCAAGGCTTAGGTAAGAGGTAAGAGATTCCAACCCCATGACCCTTGCCTCTTGCCCCTATTGTAATGCCCCTATTGTAATGACCCTATTGTAATGACCCTATTGTAATGACCCTATTGTAATGACCCTATTGTAATGACCCTATTGTAATGACCCTATTGTAAATAAGGAGGATAAAATGCCACAAGTTGCGGTGCTGCTTGCAGATGGATTCGAGGAAGTGGAGGCAATGGCAATTATCGATATTTTACGGAGGGCCGACATAACGGTGGTTATCGCCGGCTTACATGCAGGGCATATTGAAAGTGCACGGCATGTCAAGGTCATTCCTGATACTGTCATTGATACAATACGCGCCGATAATTTTGACATGCTTGTGCTCCCGGGCGGCCAGCCGGGCGCTGACAACCTCAATGCGGATGAGCGTGTCAAAGTCCTGATCAGGGAATTCCACGATAAAGGAAAGCTTACGGGAGCTATATGCGCAGCGCCATATGTGCTGGCAAACGCGGGTGTCCTTGAGGGAAGGCGGGCCACCGCTTACCCCACATTCAGGGAAAGGCTGGGAAATGCGCTATACCAGGATGAAAATGTTGTAATAGACGGACAGGTACTCACAAGCAAAGGCCCCGGAACGGCGCTGCACTTCGGAGTTGCTATCGTAGAGAGGCTCGTGAGCAGGGAGCGGGCGGAAGCGATAAAGGAAGCCATGCTCCTGCAGCTTTCCTGAAGTTCTACCGAAGTTTGAGCGTTTATTGCGGCTCATTTGAAGCAACGGTTGTCTCCTGCAAGACACCTTTTTTGTGGAGCATTCTTAAAAGATTATTCACATTTATTTTAAGGTCATTATGTTCTTTTTTCAGTTGATCAGCATACTTGATAAGATTTGATAAACAGTTTTTCATAGTACTTACATATACCACATTACCGGGTTGTTGATTAGCTAAAGAAACCCAATGTTCATATTTATTATTTAAATCGTTATTAAATCGGAACGAATCAACCAGACCTCGAGCCTTCGTGTAAGTCGTAACAATTCCTTTTCTCAAATCATTATCCTCTATCCTTCCTATCAAAAAAGCATTTGCAGTATAAACTGTAAAGTAATCCTGGCCTACCGGATAATACATAGCAAAAGGGCTATTTGCTGGTAATGTCTCAATTCTTACGCCGACTTCATCCTGGTATCTATTCCACAAGGTTTCTATTTCGTCATGGATTGCTTGAAGGACACCCTTAACAACAGCTGCTTCATTTATCTTCTGCTTTTCTAAATCATGTTTGTGCGTTAAATAAACTCCGAATAATGTGGCCGCACCAGCGATAACACCACCAACGACAGATGAGATAAGGTTTACTATCCATTCATCCATGTGCCGGACTCCTTATTTTTTATAATTATAACAGAAGTCAGCATGGCCGGTAACAGCAAAATGATAATGTCAATCGGAAATTGCAGATATATGCTCGATAGGGCATGTGAGGATAACTTATGTTGTCAGGTCTGGACAGCTTCAGTTGGTATCTATGCAATCATTTCCGATGGTAACCCTCAGAATGATCACGATGCTTCAAAGTGAGAGGTACTGTGAGTTACAACTGACCGCACTCAATAGCAAGTTATTCGGGCAACCGTATGGTGATCGTGCTGGGCATTCCAAGCCCTTTGATGTTGTAAGACGCCTCGGTACATAGAAGAAAATACAGTCAAATACTGGCGTCAGACAGGTCTGAACGACCGACAAAAGCCTTCACGTTGCAAATGGCATACTCTTATGCTAAGTTTATCTTATGCGAAGAAAGGCAAAAATAATCTGTACTGTCGGGCCTGCCTCAGTGGACAAAAGAATAATGAGCGGGCTTATAACGCGCGGCATGAATGTCGCACGCCTGAATTTCTCTCACAGCACCCATGCCTTCCATGAGAGTGCTATAAAGACTATACGGGAGGAGGCTCGTAGGCTCAAAAAAACGGTGGCCATCATGCAGGACCTGCAGGGGATCAAGATTCGCGTGGGCTCCCTCAAGGGCGGCCAGGTGGAGCTCAAAAAGGGTCATACGATAACGGTAAGGCGGGGCGGTGGGGCCGGCGATGAAAACACCATCTATATAGGATACCCCCATTTGATAGACGCCTCCGAGGAGGGACATCGCATATTATTGAGCGACGGCCTGATAGAATTGAAGATAACCGAAAAGGGGACGGATTATCTAAGGGCGGTTGTGAATGCCGGGGGCATACTGAAGGAAAAAAAGGGCGTGAACCTGCCGGGACTCAAACCAGTCGATGTATCCTTCACTAAAAAAGACGAGGCGGACCTCCTTTTCGGCCTCAGGATGGGAGTAGATTACGTGGCACTTTCCTTCGTGCGCACCAAAAATGACGTGCTTGCTCTCAGGGATTTCCTCAAGAAGGAAGACGCGGAAGGGCTCCCGATCATAGCCAAGATAGAGACCCCGCAGGCGATAAAAAACCTGGATGAAATATTGCCCCTGGTGGAAGGCATCATGGTGGCACGGGGGGACCTGGGTGTGGAGATCCCGCCCGAGAACGTACCCATTGCGCAAAAATCCCTTATAGAAAAGGCGAACAGGGCCGGCAAGTTTGTAATAGTAGCCACAGAGATGTTGGAATCAATGACAGAGCGCCCGCGTCCCACAAGGGCGGAGGCAACAGATGTCTCCAATGCTATACTGGACGGGGCGGACGCGGTGATGCTCTCGCAGGAAACATCGGTCGGGAAATATCCTATAGAGGCCGTGGACATGATGGGGAGAATCATCGAGGAGACGGAGTTGTCGCTGCCGATCAGGAGCCGCTATCAGGAGAAAGGGACTTTTTCGGAGGCGGTTGCGCGCGCCGCCACGGAGGCGGCGCAGAGCGTGAAGGCTAAGTACATCATAGCTTTTACGCAATCCGGGTCTACCGCGCGGCTCATCTCCATGCTGCGCCCTGAAGTGGAGATAATCGCCTTCAGCCCCTCCGAGCACGTTGTGCGCCGGATGGCGCTCTACTGGGGCATCCTACCGCGCAGAATACTAAAGCTCAAGAGCATGGACGGGCAATTTAAAGAGGTGGAGAAAAAGATGTTGTCAGAAAGGCTGGCCCAAAAAGGCGATATAATCGTCATCACTGCGGGCATCCCCAATATGCAAGGGACAACTCGCTTAATGAAACTGCACGTGATAGGAAAAGAATAAAATTCTTTATTTACCCTCTGCGAACTTAGTCCGCTGGTCCGGCCACCTGCCTTGTGATGTTAGCCCTTGCTCAAGAATGGATCAAGCTACCACTGATAAGTACCAGCAATTCACGCCGCAGCAAGCTCAGGCTTCGAGGTCGTAGTGATAGCTGGTCTCTGTCAATGTCCTCAAACGCTGGAATACGCAGCTATTGGCATATATGGTAATTTAAAGCATGAACAAATCAAAAAAAGATGAAATTACCAAGGCTGGCTGGCTCCGTTTTTATCCCGCCTCTGCCCACCAAATTCAAGAGAAAGATTCAGCTAAAAAATGGTTACTAAAAATTCTGAAAAGATTAAAGAAGGGCCATTGACTTACACCTGTCCTGCCTGCCTGCTACTATATTGCCATAATTAAATAATTTTTTGCAGGAAGCAAACCATGCGAAGGAAAGAAAATGTTGATATGGATAAGTCTGCCAGATCTAAAGCCTGTGGCTATTCCTTTCAGTATACCACTTCTCAAGTTTAACCACGCGGATTATCGGTGTTATCAGTATCAATCATTGAA
Source organism: Nitrospirota bacterium (assembly GCA_963784135.1). Taxonomy (GTDB): domain Bacteria; phylum Nitrospirota; class Thermodesulfovibrionia; order Thermodesulfovibrionales; family Dissulfurispiraceae; genus JADFXI01. The sequence continues at coordinate 60,544 of CAWAQG010000019.1, forward strand.
AATGTCGGATAACGTCTCTTAAAGCTGGTATCGCTGACAGTTTCTTTCGACATTAAACACAGAGGAAAATCTGACGCCAGTCCTCACTTAATGTAAGAGTTCATCCCGGGGCATGACAGATCTGTAAAGTTTCGGGGCGAAATACTCGGTCATGAAAAAACGATGCTGGTTTCGAGTACTGTGAGTATCCCGGCCAGAGGAATAATTTCAATTTATGCTTTAACCTGGAGAATACAACCGGTCCAACAAATGTTGTTGCTTCTTTCCCCTGAACAGAATACAATGAGCTATATGAATATATTCGATCCATTTATTGTTACAATTATTCCGCTCATGGTCGCCATAGACGCTCCCGGGGTGCTGCCCTTCTATCTTGCAATGACCGAAGGCACCCTGCAAGCGGAGAAAAAGAGGATAGCACGGGAATCTGTCCTTACGGCGCTGCTGGTCACGCTGATGTTTATTTTCCTTGGAAGGGCTGTATTTAAGATACTCGGCATTTTGGTGGAGGATTTTATGATCGCCGGCGGCATATTATTGATGGTTATTTCGATTTCAGACATGCTCACTACCGGTAACGGAAGAACAGTTGCTTCAACGGCATCAGGTCCGGCATCGGGTGTAGTTCCGCTGGGTACCCCCCTGCTGGCAGGTCCTGCCACCCTGACAACATGTCTTTTACTCGTGGGGAATTACGGATATGTTCCGGTTATTTTTTCGCTCGTTGTAAATCTCGGTCTGGCCTGGTTATTATTTGACAAGGCTGATGTTGTTATAAGAAAAATCGGGGTCAATGGAGCTCGCGGCATTACGCGCCTGGCCTCACTCCTGCTTGCAGCGATAGCCGTGAAGATGATACGGATGGGAATCATCCGGCTTATACACGGTTAGTTTTAAGAATAATTGCTATGAATGACTTTTTGCTGCTCTGCGGACTGATTTTTTCCTTGCCTTTTCGAGCTTCTCTATGAACAAGTCCCGTTCAAAGTAACCTATCTTTCTGAATATTTCATTGCCTTCAGAATCAAGCACAATTATTGTGGGGGTTGCCGCTACCCCGAACCTCATGAACTGATCTGAATCTATACCCGATTCATATTTAATGGGTATGAAATAGGTTTTAACATATTCCTGAACGCGCTCAGTGAGCAATGTGCATTTCTTCATTCTAACGCATGGCTCGCAGGCGGGACTAAAAAAAGCGACAAGCACGAGTTTGTTTCCCTCTCTTGCCAGCTTCAAAGCGCTTCTTAGGCCCTTCTCCCAGACGATATCTTCCGCCATAAAATAATTTTACCTCCACGCATAGTAACCCTGCAATGCGTCCTTCCTTTTATATTGTAACTCTTCCTGAGGATACAGCACTATTTTTTTCCAAATTGTGTCACTTTTCATCATGGCTATTTGATAATTTTTGTGATATAGTTTTCAATATGATTGATGATGCCGATGAAGAATTCTGTACACCTGTCATTCCGGCTTGTCCGGAATCTTCTTTATGAAGGGAACAACCCGATTCCCGACAAGCGGGAATGACAAGAAGAAAGACTGTAGCTTTTATAGACCCCATGGCCTTGCCTTGGGGAGATTCATTGAGATCAGAGGTCATTGATGAAGAGGAGAATTTTTTTAAGGTCTTTGCTTGCTGTGCTCGGAGCCGCGGCAGCAGGTTCTTTTATCTATCCATTATTGAGGTTTCTTGCCCCTCCCGGCGGCAAGTCCCTGGCACAACAGATAATCCTGAAGAAGACAGAGGTGCCTGTAGGTACAGCGAAGAGTATACTCTTTAACAATAAACCCTCATTCATTATCAACAGGCCCGGCAAGGGCTTTATAGCGCTTAGCAGGGTATGCACGCATCTTGGATGCCTGGTCGATTACGAAGGGAACAAGAACAGGCTTCTTTGTCCCTGTCATGCCGGCGTGTACGACCTTGAAGGAAACGTCGTATCCGGCCCGCCGCCTAAACCATTGCTCAAACTTCCCTTAAAGGTAGAGGGCGAAAATATTGTGATCGGGTGATGAAATGTGGGCAGCAATAAAGGACTGGATTGATTTAAGGATAGGGATCAACGCCCTTATCAGGGAGCAATTGACGGAATACAGGGTCCCGAAGAATATAAACGTCTTTTATACCCTTGGGTTCGTGGCCCTCGCCGCATTTTTGATGCAGGTGGTCACAGGTTTTTTCCTTCTCATTTATTATGTCCCCAATTCTGAACAGGCGTTCAGGAGCGTTCAGGATATCATGAACAAGGTCCCTTACGGCTGGCTATTCAGGCAGATGCATATTGTCGGAAGCAACCTCATGGTGGTTGTGGTCTTTGCTCATATGCTTTCTGTGTTCTTTATGGGAAGCTACAAGAAACCGAGAGAGATGACATGGTTTGTCGGCATATGCATGCTGCTCCTCGTCATAGTCTCATGTCTAAGCGGTTATCTGCTGCCGTGGAGCCAGTTGAGTTATTGGGCGACGACCATTGCCACGACTATACCGACTGCATTCCCCTATGTCGGTGAAATCACGGCCAAACTTATGAAGGGCGGCGAAGCGGTCTCGGGAGCAACTCTAAACAGATTTTTTGCGATGCATGTTACCCTTCTCCCCCTTATTGTGTTGGGACTTGTCGGACTGCACTTGTTTTTAATCAGGAGAATAGGGATATCTTCACCACCCTTCGGTCTTTCAGGGGCTGAGAGACCCTGGACTAAATACAGCCACGAAAATCACCCGGACGGGTATCCGTTCTTCCCTGATTTTGTATTGAAGGAAACGGTCATGGTGATGGCTTATTGCGCAGTCATGTTCTTTATTATCGCTTTCATGCCGACGCTTTTTTTACCGGCAGACGCCAATACACCGGCTGATCCGCTTAATACCCCCGCCCATATTAAACCTGAATGGTACCTGCTGGCCGCATACCAGATGCTGAGACTCATTCCGAATAAGTTTCTCGGCATAAGCATGCAGATGGTCATTGTCTCTGCGCTTATACTGTGGCCCCTGCTCGATACAGGGGAGGAGAAAAACATACTGAAAAGACCCCGCCTGCTCATAGGGTTTTTTGCTGCTGTAATCTTGTGGACGGTATTGACGATCTGGGGAAAATATTTCATGAGATACGTCCTTTCGTTGCTCACAATCCTCATCATCCCCCTGATCGCAACCGGCGGTTACGGGGATGGGCCCGGGAAAGAGGCGGCCGGCCCCGCCGTTGCGGGTAATCAGTCCCCCGGTGGTGTTTGCATCGACTGCCACGACTCCGACATGATGAAGCCCTCGTTCAGGGATATCCCGAGGGAATGGAGAACAAGCTGGCATTACCGGAACAATGTGGCATGCAGTGATTGTCACGGCGGTGATCCGAAGGACGCGGCCATGGCGATGTCCGGCCAAAGAGGATTTGTGGGAGTGCCGGCGTATGCAGGCGTACCGGAGTTTTGCGGCAAGTGTCATGTCGGGATTTTTAAAAGCTACCTTGAAAGCGGTCACGGTAAAGCGCTAATGTCTTCCGGGAAGGGGCCAAACTGCGTGACCTGTCACGGCGCCCATGATATCCGGAAGGCAAGCCTTGATATTATAAATGAGCAGCGTTGTTCGCAATGCCACTCTTATGAAAGGGCGCTGGTCATGAAGAAGGCTCTTTTTATTGTTGAAAAGGAGATCAGAGATGTGGACAAGGACCTCCGGAAGTTAAAGTCCGCAGGTATGTTTTCGGAAGATGAAGAAAGGGACCTCTTCAACACCGAGGCGGAATTTCGCACCCTGTTTCACAGTGTCAACGTTTCACTCGTCAAAGAGAGGACAGATGAATTTACCGGCAAGCTGAACAGGCTTGATGCCGGGATACAGAAAACCTTTGGCGAACTTAAGTTCAGGCAGAACTTCGCGACTTTTATAATGCTGATCTTCATCGGTTTGGGAATTGTCCTGTTCCTGCTGTCAAAGAGTGACGGGAACTGAAAGTACAGTATAACGGCGGAGGGCAGCATGGCAAATCCCGAATTATAAATACCGGTCGATAATGACATTCACCCTTGTTCCTTTCCCATACTCGCTTTCAATCCTCATGTTCCAGCCGTGAGCGCCTACGAGGTGCTTCACGATGGCGAGCCCGAGACCGGTACCCCCCAGTTCTCTGGAACGTGCGCTGTCAACGCGGTAAAACCGCTCCCCCAGCCTGTTCAGGTATCGCGGGGGGATGCCGATGCCGGTATCCTGAACGAAAAGGGCAACTCTACCCCCGGCATCATCGATACCTACAGTCACGCCGCCTTTCTCGGTAAATTTTATTCCGTTATCAACAAGATTGATTATTATCTGTATAAGCTTATCTTTGTCTGCGGCAAAGGCCTGGGCACTTTTGGGCAATTCTTTCCTCAGGAAAAGTCCTTTTTTGTCAGCCTTATCTTTGAGCGTCATAAAAACGGTATCGATTACCTGCTCAAGGCTGACTTCCATTTTGTTGATTTTGACATCGCCGAGTTCGATTCCGGACAGCGCAAGCAAGTCATCAACAAGGCTGTTAAGACGCTCACTGTGGTTTTTGATCATTGTGAGAAACCTTACGGCATTCTCTTTATCATCAAGGGCGCCATCAAGCAGCGTCTCTGCAAACCCCTTCATCGCGGTTATGGGCGTCTTAATTTCATGTGACACGTTGGCAACAAAATCCTTTCTCACCTCTTCGAGTTGTCTCAACCGTGTAATGTCATGGAGCGTAAGCACGGACCCCGTAACGGAGTTCTCACTGTAAATGGGCACTGCTGTTGCAATCAGATGTATTTCCCTGTTGCCCCGCGTTACCGTAATTTCATCCGAGATAATCTCCCACGACTCGAGGGCCCTCCGCACAATTTCAATGAGCTGCATGTTGCGCAGGACATCCATGATCTGCTTGCCTTCGATATTCTCGGTCACCGAAAGGAGCTTTTTGAAGGTGCGGTTGGCCAGGATTACAACATCATGCGTATCGGTTATCAGCACGCCGTCAGACATGCCCCTGAGTATGGCCTCCATTCTCTGCATCTCGGCTTCGGCAAAGCCGAGCCGCATGCTTGTTTTCTCCATGAAGGCAATAATGTCACGGGCAATGGTATCCAGCTTGCTCGAGGTGCCGCTGAAAAGCCGCGCGTTCAGGTTGCCTGAGGAAAACTCTTTGAGTAGATTGGAGATTGCATTGATAGACAGGTACATACGGGCGAGGTAGATGACAAAAAACAGGAGTACCAGAGAGAGGATGATAATTACCAGTGTTTCCATTCAGCCTTCGAAAAAGTAACCTATCCCCCGCATTGTCTTTATGTATTTGGGATTGTTGGGGTCGTCCTCAATCTTTGTCCGCAACCTCCGGATGTGAACATCGACCGTCCTGGGTTCAACAAAGACATCATCGCCCCATACCGCATCAAGGAGGTGCTCTCTATTGTAGATCTTGTTGGGCCGCTCGCATAGATAAAGGAGCAGTTTGAATTCGGTAGCGCTCAGCTTAAGCTGTTTATTCTTTACGGTGACGAGGTATTTTTCCTTATCTATACTGATGTCCCGCATCTTCAGAAGATGTCCCGTTCTCGTCTCCTCATCGGCAGTCACAGGCTTCTGGTGCTCTGCTCTCCTCAAGATGGCCTTCACCCTGGCAACAAGCTCTCTCGGGCTGAAAGGTTTTATCATATAATCATCAGCGCCTATTTCAAGCCCAAGGACCTTGTCCACCTCTTCTCCTTTTGCGGTAAGCATGACGATAGGAGTTGCGGCCACAGTCGGGTCATTTCGTATTATCCTGCATAATTCAAGTCCCTGCACACCAGGGAGCATAAGATCGAGAACTATGAGGTCATATGGTCCGGACCTGATCTTTTTCAGGGCGGTCTCGCCGTCATAGGCGGCATCCACGCTGAAACCTTCCTTCTTCAAATTGTAGGAGACGAGTTCTACAATGTCCTTTTCGTCATCAATAACAAGAATGGTTTTCAAGTTCCCACTATCCTTTTCAATATTTTCAGATCAACACCCTTGTGGATTACAACATTCCCTATGTCTTTGGGCAGAATAAATTTCATTTCGCCCGCCGTTGCCTTCTTGTCCATTGAAATAAGAGAAATTAGTTTATCACCATTCACATCTTTTGGCAATTCAGCCGGCAGGCCATATGCGCTGACAACCGCTTTTATTCTGTCGACGCAAGCACTCTCCATCATGCCCAGCGCTTCGGAAAGACGCGCTGCCAGGCACATGCCCATGGCGACTGCCTCGCCGTGCAGATATTTTGAATACCCTGTTTCGGTCTCCACTGCATGGCCTATGGTATGGCCGTAATTCAGGATGGCCCTGAGGCCGGACTCCCGTTCATCCTTTGACACCACTTCGGACTTTATCTGGCAGGAGCGTCTTATAAGATAACTTATGACGTCCGCGTCGAGATTGATTATGGCCTCCCGCTTCTCTTCCAGTACGCCGAACAGCTCCGCATCCCATATCACGCCGTATTTTATTATCTCTGCTATGCCGCACAATAATTCACTTCTTGGGAGTGTGCGCAGCGTGCCGATATCGGTCCAAACCAGCCTGGGCTGATGGAAGGTCCCGATCATGTTTTTCCCGGCAGGGTGGTTCACGCCGGTCTTGCCGCCCACAGAGCTATCGACCTGCGCAAGCAGCGTTGTGGGGACATGGATGACATGTATGCCCCGCATATAGAGAGAGCCGGCGAAGCCCGTGATATCGCCGACCACCCCTCCGCCAAGTGCAACAACGCAGGAATTCCGGTCGAGCCTGTTTTTAAGGAGATCTGTCAGTATGTGGTAACTCCAGAAATAGTCTTTATATTCTTCCCCGTCGGGAACAAGAGTGCTGAAACAGTTGAACCCGGCATTGTGCAATGAGCGCATGACCTCTTCGCCGTAGAGTCTGAAAACGGTCGGGTTGCTGATAATTCCAATGGTGGGGCTGAACCCGAACTCGGCCGCTCTTTCACCGATGCCGGAAAGCGTGCCGCTGCCGATCACAATATCATAGCTTCTTTCTCCGAGTCCTACCGTGACCTTTTCCATAATCCCATCCCCGCCGGGCCCCTCACCTCGCCTCGATTTCATTTGCCCTGGCAATGATTTCCTCGGCCACCTGAAGCGGTCCCATCTCATCAGTATTTATTATTATATCCGCTTTCTCATAATAAGGTCTTCTGAAATCATACAGTTCCCGTATTTTCTGAAGAGGATCGGCGACCTGCAGAAGGGGCCTGTTCTTGCATGTTTTTGTCCTCCTGAGTATTGTCTCAGGGGTCGCGGCAAGGCAGACGACAATCCAGTCTTTCCTGAGTGCTTCCATGTTCTCAGCTCTCAATACGGCGCCTCCTCCAGTTGACAGCACAGTTTTTTTCAGGACAGACAGCCTCTTTATCACAGCGGATTCCATGTCCCTGAATGCGGCCTCTCCCAGCCGGTTGAAAATGTCGGTTATCGTTGTCTTTTGCTCTCTCTCTATTTCGGCATCCGTATCGAGCAGAACAAACCCCAGCTTTTGTGACAATATTTTCCCCACCGCTGTTTTTCCGGTCCCCATAAAACCTGTTAAAACTATACTCCTCACATACTCTCCGGTTTCGTTAAATTCTTATATATTAAAAATAACGATTATGAAATATTTGTATTATACAGGAATTTTATTTATTATTATTAAAAGCGAATTGCATCATCAGAAATCTATTCGAAAGTGAATCGTTGCATCACGAAGGAATCTATTCGAAATAATTTCACTTAGCAATACAAAATACGTCATTCCCGCAGTCCTTTAGCGGGAATCCAGGTTTTTTCAGATGCATGCTTATAGTCTTTCATATAAATCATCCCAATTTGGATTATCTTTCTCAATAAGGTGTATTTTCCATTCACGCCGCCATCTCTTTATTTGTTTCTCTCTGGTAATGGCTGAATCAGCAGTTTCATGCAGCTCATACCAAACAAGGCGATGCACGGTATATTCTTTTGTAAAACCATCTGCAAGGTTATTCTTATGCTCGTAGATGCGTTTGATTAAGTCCGACGTGACACCTGTATACAAAGTGCCGTTACGCTTGCTGCTAAGAATGTAAACATAAAAGCCCTTCATATGTTTCTTTTCCTGGATTCCCGCTAAAGGACTGCGGGAATGACGCAAGCTTATTATAGATTTTTTTGAATAGATTTTTGGTGATGCAACGAATACCTACTTCGAATAGATTTTTACGTGATGCAACGCGAAAAGGCGCAGTCTACAAGGGCCGGCATATGGGAAAACGGCGGACTGAAAGAACATCCCGAACAATGGAGAAGATAGCATCAGAGAAAGCGAGAAGTGAGATTTCTCACTTCTCGCTTTTTAGTATTATTATACAATTCCTTTGCTGTTAAAAAAGGGACTGTATTTTTTATCGGTGCCGAGTATGTGATTTGTCAGCCAGTCTTTCAGGAATTTCATAAGATCAACGGTAACCACCGGCTTGCCATCCTGAAACTGTTTCTGGAGATCAATGGCCTGCTTTGTCAGCGTGTCATGTTCGGCTTTATGTTTAAAATATTCCGGGTAGGCGAGTTCTTTCATGAGCTTTTCTTCGGTCGCAAAATGGGTCGCCACATATTGTACAAGCCCGGTAAGCACTTTGCCTGTGACATCACTGCCCTTGCCCTGTTTCATAGCGTCGTGCAGGTCATTCAGCATCGCTACCAGTTTCTTATGCTGTTCATCGATTTGCGCCACGTTAACACTAAAAGTGTCACTCCATGCCATTAATGCCATATTAATTACCCCCTTTCGCTATTACTGGCACGCAACCAGTTTCATGGTTACCATTATAGCATAAACCTGACTTGTTTTGTCCGGTATTCCACAAACTCTTTTTTCTTCTCCTCATACCCCTTCTTTCCCATCATTCCATAGGTAAGATTTTTTCCCTCTTCCACTCCGGGCTGGTTAAAGGGATTGATCCCGATAAGAATACCGGTGAGTGCGGTGACCAATTCAAAAAAATGGAACAACTGCCCCAGATGATAGGCATCAATCCGCGGCACTGTTATTGTGATGATCGGGCGTCCATTTTTTGAAAGGGCGATTTCAGAGGCCTCCTGCTCGGTTTTTATCAGTTCCGTGAGAGTGTGTCCAGCCAAATAGCCGAGGCCCTCCGTATCCTCAAACACAGTTGCAATTTCAATATCGGTCCCATAGTCTTCAACCGCCAGAAAGATGACAACCTTGTCCTGAGGTCCTTCCATCCACAATTGCAACTGGGAATGCTGGTCAGTGGTCCCGGTGGAGGGATAAGGCGTAAGACCCTTACCGTCTTTGCCGAGGCTCTCCGCCCATAACTGGCAGAACCACTCTGAAAAAGCCTTTAAACGGTCCGCATAGGGCATGATCACTGTAATGTCTCTGCCCCTGGTCTGCTGCAGAAGGTAGAGGCTGGAAGCTGCCAGGTACGCCGGGTTCTGCCATATATCCGGATTCATGCACCTGCCGTGGATGTCCCTGGCCCCGTGCAGCATGGCATCGCTGTCGATGCCTATTGCTTCTGCCGGCAGCAACCCTACCGCGCTTAAAACAGAATACCTGCCTCCTACGCCGGGAGGCACAGTGAGTGACCGTAGCCCATAATCGTTCACGATCTTTCTGAGATTTCCCTTTTCAGGGTCGGTTGTAACGATAAGATGCTCCTCCGGTTTCAGTGACCGGTCTTTCATCTGCTTCCACAGTACCATAAAGGAGGCCATGGTCTCCGCAGTGCTTCCGGACTTTGTGATAACATTTATGACCGTGCGGCCCAGGTCGACGAGTTCGAGTATGGTCTTCAGAGTCATTGGGTCTACATTGTCGTAAATGAATACCCTCGGTCTGCTCCTGAGATTGTGGAAGGGACGCAGTGCCTCAAGAATCGATCTCGGCCCCAGCGCTGACCCCCCTATGCCCAGCAGTATAAAATTATCGAACTGTCCTGCATAGCTGCCCAGTTCCTTTACAGCAGCGGTATTTTCAGCAGACATTGCGTCAGGCAGTGTAAGAAAAGCATTTTCCGGATACTGTTCCGGGTTGAGCAGATCGTTCAGAGCGGTACGCTTAACATTATTGAAATCTTCTTTGGCAAGGCCGTTTTTGCCTATGGCGTCGTGAAACAGGTTTGAAAAGTCGATTTTTATCATCCCTTTTACCTCCGTTTTTTCAGAGTCATCGCTATAACTATCAGGGCCGGCAGAACGAGCATGCCGATAAACTTGGCAAGTTTAGCGGCAATCAGAAGGACAAGCACCGCGGCTATGACCGGATACCAACTCAACTAACCACCTTTTTTCGCAGCAAGCAAGCCTTCTTTTATGATAAGAACCATGACAACCGTGAAGCCTGCAAGCAACCCCCAGGCATTGATAAGCCTCAATATAGCCAGTATAAGCAAAATGGAAAAAATAATGAACAGTTTGAATATGCTCAGAAATACCATCCTGGCTTGCGGCCTCTCAGTTCCAATAAGAGCTGTTACGCTCCAGGCAAGTCCGCCCAGGTTGCCTACTCCAACCAGCCCCCCTACAGCCATGCTGAAAACAAAACGCCATCCGGCAAAAAAAATAGAAATAAAGCAGAGCGGCGCGAGTATGATTAAGGCTTGTTTAGAAACTCCCTTTACTATTCCTGTCATTGTCCGATTTGTCCACCTTTCTCGCAAGCCTTAACAGCTCCCTGAACCCTGAGATTATACCAATAACGAGAAAAATAAATGTCAACCAGGGCGAGGTGCCGAACAAGCGGTCAAGCCCGTACCCTATTGCGAGGCCGGCAAAAGTTGAGACGACAAGCTGTATGCCGATGCTGCTCGCGTCCAAAAGCTGGCCGAAAAGCGATTTCTCAGGTTTCCTGTCCGCCAAGACTGCCCCCCAAAAAAATCTCCCCGAGGTTTTCCATCGGGGAGAGAATAATGGAAAAATCTCTTCAAAGGTATTATTTCAGTGGGATTCCTCGTAACTAAAAATAGGGAATACCTTGCTTAATACCCAGAACAGCGCAAAAGGCATAATAAAGACACTGACCGCTCCGAAAAGGCCCTCTTTAAAGGTGTCCCAATCGTGCGGGATTATCGGCATATTGTAATGCATGTATCCCATAAAAGTCAGAGAGAAGGCCTGCCCGCCGATAACAACATTATACCTCATCATGAATACTCCGAAGAGCACCAGCAATGTGCCGAGCACCGTCCTTCTCAACGTCAGCTTCGGTATCAGGAATAGAATAAATGGCACAAGGTTGCCGAGGCCGTACTGCAGAATGAATATATTCGCAAAGTCCCTTCCATAAATAACGCTTCTGATGACATCCCAGGATTTGACAGCGGTATATCCCCTGAATATCTGGTCCAGCAGTTCAAGCGTGATGGCCAATACCAGGAAAAGCAGCAGGTATTTCGCGGTCATCTGTATCACGTTTATCTCGACGCTCTTCAGCTCCTCTCTTTTTGTCTGATAAGCCGCAGGACCGGACTTCTTGCTCGATACCAACAGTTTCCTCAACTCCATTGTCACTATGTATGTGAGCATGCAAAGCGCAATCCCGGACACAATGGCAGACATGATGAATATGACAGGCATGAGCGGTGTCATCCAGAGAGCGTTTGCTTTAACGGAGCCGAAGATGAATCCGGCATATCCGTGAAGGAAACAGGCAACGGGAATGCCTGCCCCCGCGAGTACCTTAATGGCCTTTTCATCTCTCTTCAGGGATCCTTCGCTTATGTCATATACCCCCAGTGTCAGTGAGCAGAAAATTAAGTACGTTATCCATCCAAACAGGCCCTTGTCCTGCTTGTCTCTCAGTGCGAGGGACCTCTCTACAAAATGCTTCCTGTATAAAAACCAGAGTTCAGATGCAACGATGGCGCCGTAAGAGAAGAACACAATGCCGAAAGCGGCGATAGCTGATGTAAAATGCGGGGTCATGAAGACATTGATGCCCCTGAAGGGATGCTGGAGATGCAAAATAATCGGCACAGGCGCCGCAAAAAGAAGGGCAAAGGAAAAAACAAGCGCAAACCTGGCTATGTCCTTCAATTGCTTTACCCCGAATACATGGTAGAGTGACGAAAGGACAAAGGCCCCGGCAACGAGCCCTGTCATGAAGGGATACATAACAATCTGGATACTCCAATAAATGTATTCATTGGGAAGGACAAACAACTCTTTTAAAGTCCAGAGTTCTCCGTGTACCATGGCTATCTTACCTCCTCATCCAGACCTATGTAATAGACCTGAGGTTTAGTTCCGTATGAGCTCTTCAGTACCTGCACCCTCTCTGTTGTTATTATCTTCGTAACAGGATCGTCAGGGTCTTTGATGTTTCCGATCATTCTTGCGCCGAAAGGACATGCCTGCACGCATGCGGTCGTCAAGCCCTTTGTTATCCGGTGATAGCAAAAATTGCACTTTTCAGCCGTATGGTACTTAGGGTGGAAAAACCTTACCCCGTAAGGGCATGCCATAATGCAGTAACCGCAGCCGATGCACCAGGTCCTGTCTACCATAACGACCCCGTCAGGGGCCTGATATGTGGCGCCTACAGGGCATACCTGCACGCAGGGAGGGTTCTCGCACTGGTTGCATAGTTTGGGTACAAAAAATGCTTTTTTTATGTCCTCGTTCTTTATGTCCTCATATTTGCCTAATCCGAGATCAATCTTGTTTGTTGTAAAACCGTCCCGTGCGGCCTTGGGACTATCGGCGGAAAGCTTTCCATCCCTGGTAAAGACATATCTTTCAACCCAGGTCCTTGATACATTGGCATCATAGGGGATCTCATTCTCAATTTTGCACGCCTTTACACATAATCCGCAGCCAACACACTTGTACGTATCAACTACGAACACCCACCGGACTTTTCCCTTGCCGGATATGTCCGCGAGGAGTTTTTTGGGATTCATTATTTCGATAGCTGCAAGCGGCAGCGCCAGTCCTGCGGCCCCTTTTATGGCATATTTCAGAAGGTCTCTTCTCGTCATCACTTCAATCCTCCTATCGGATGCTGAGATTAGGCTTATGAGGGTTATGGCATGTAGAGCATTCAAAGCCCCTGTTGTGCTGGTCGGGGTCTATCCCTTTGATCTTCGCCCTTCCGCTTGTCGGATAAGGCAGGAGGTAATGACACCTGAGGCATAGTGCCCGGCTCCGGTCAATTGCCAATTTTGGAGGATTAGAGGGATGATCGAGTGCCGGACCGTGGCAGTTCTCGCATTGGATGATTGCATGCGGAGATTCCATTATGCTCGCATACTTGTCGGGATGGCAGTCTTTGCAGTAATCCCTTCCCTGGTATTTGACCTGGATTTTTTTCCAGTCTTCTATGTTGCCTTCTCTGTACCAGCCATACATATAACCCCTTTCATGAATGCCAAAATCATGAGGTACGTAAAAGTGTCTTGCAATCAGGATTAGTAAGATCATCCCGATTACTACATAGAGCGGTCTAAAGACATGGTTCCCCATACGATTACCTCCCATGCAAAAATGCAGCAAGTAAAAAGGGTACCTTTTTACTTGCTGCATTCATTATAGCATGTTATCCGGGGCCTGTTAAGGTCCTATAAATTTACTTGGGTCCCTGTACTCATGGCATTTTGTGCAAGTGGTTTTCGCCTGGGCCGGCGTTATCCGCCATATATGCGGCTTATGGCAGTCCATGCACTTCATATTCATCGTATTGATATGCAAAGCGTGCTTCCCTACGCCCGGCTCGATCTTATGGCACTTCAGACAGTCACTCATATCAGGTTTGACCTTTGCGTGAGGCTTATGGCACACATAGCAGTAGAACTGCATCGGTGAATCGTCGTTAACATTTATCTTGTCAGCTTTTTTAATAAGGTATGCATTAGGCTGGAAATATCTCACATCAATTGTGCCGTCGGCGATCAGCTCCTTCCTGATCTGCTCACTGCCGTGGCAAAAGAGACATTTTTTCCTGCCTGGTTTCAGGTCCACAGTGCGGTCTGTATGACAGTTGAGGCAGGCGAGTTTTTCCATGCCTGTCCCATGGACCTCTTTGTCCTTATGGCATCTTAGGCAGAAGCGCTCTTCGGGAACAAACTGATGGGTCACAAAGCCGTGACATTTCACGCATTCAAGCTGCTCAATGAAAACATGTTTTGCATGAAAAGGGGACTTGTTTACAAGCGGCGCATTGGGGAAGTTCGGGTTTCTTTCCCAGTGGCACGTCTCGCATACCTTCCAGGCCACAATTATAGCGCCATGCCTTGGAGAAACGGTCCTCTGGCCGAGTACGGCGAACTTGTACATCTGGATAATCTGGTCTTTCTTTGTTGAATGGTGGCATTGGTGGCAATTCACGCCGTGATGCACGCTATTGGCCCATGCCTTGTTGGCAGCATCGTGCACGTGGCACATGTTACAGGAATTGGGATCGTTCTCAAAATAATCATTTATCTTGTACCCGACAAGTCCCATTGCAACAATAAACATGAAAGCGATTAATACGAGAATCACTTTGGTCCTGGCTGAAATGCCCTCAGTAAACCATGTAATAACTTTTTCCAGCAAGTTAAACGGATTGAACATCTAAAAGCCCCCCCTTATTCTTGAGAAAATTATATTCAGAAATAGTCTTGATACTTTTGGTCAATCTTTAAGCCTTAAGCCCGGAAAGTACCTTGTACGCTGCACTGACGGTCTTTCCAATATCGGCATTTGTGTGTGCGAGGGAAATGAATCCGGCTTCGAACTGTGAAGGAGCGAGATTTATTCCACGGTCCAGCATGCCCCTGAAGAACCTTGAAAACTTCTCCGTGTCGGACGTCTTTGCAGTTTTGTAATCGACCACGTCCGTATCTGTAAAATACGTACAGAACATTGTGCCGGCCCTGTAAAATTTTGTCCTGGCCCCGGCCCTCTTTGCAGCGTCGCGCAAACCCTCTTCCAGGAGACGCATTTTCCCCTCAAGTTTTTTATATACATCTTTACCCGAGAGTATTTTCAATGTCTCTATGCCGGCTGTCATCGCAATGGGGTTTCCGGACAGCGTGCCTGCCTGGTAAACAGGACCGTCAGGAGAGATGGCGGACATAATCTCTTTCTTTCCTCCGAATGCGCCCACAGGCAACCCTCCGCCGATGACCTTCCCGAGGCAGGTCATATCGGGCTTGACCCCATAATACGCCTGGGCCCCGCCGTATGACACCCTGAATCCCGTCATCACCTCATCGAATATGAGGATGGTCCCGTATTTTTTTGTCTCTTTCCTCAAGGTCTCCAAAAAGCCTGCCACGGGCAGTACACACCCTATATTGCCGACCACAGGCTCTACAATAACGGCGGCAATGGATTTCCATTCTCTGCTTATCATTTCCCTGAAGGCTTTTGCATTATTAAAAGGAAGAGTAATGGTGTTTTTTGCATATGATTTAGGAACGCCGGCGCTGTCCGGAATGCCGAAGGTCGCGGCGCCGGAGCCTGCCTTGACAAGAAGGCCGTCGGCGTGGCCGTGATAGCAGCCTTCGAATTTTACAATCTTGTCTCTTCCGGTAAATCCCCTTGCCGCTCTTATCGCGCTCATGGTCGCCTCGGTGCCGGAATTGACCATCCTCACTTTCTCTATGGACGGATATGCCTTGATCACCATCTGCGCAAGTTCAACTTCAAGCGGGGTAGGAGCGCCGAAACTGGTGCCGTTGTCAATAGCCGACTTTAAAGCTTTTACAACGGTCGGGTGGGAATGCCCCAGTATCATCGGCCCCCAGGAAAGGACATAGTCTATATATTCATTGCCGTCGACATCATAAATCCTGGCGCCTTTCGCCTTACTGATAAAGAGCGGCGAACCGCCAACCGCCTTAAAAGCCCTGACAGGACTATTGACTCCTCCAGGCATCAGGCCGAGAGCTTTTTTATATAGGTCCCTCGATTTTCTTGTCACCATACTGTCCCCTCAGAGTATTGAAGTTAAACATACAACGTTATCACAAAATCCACGGCATTGTCAAAGTTTTCGTTGCGTTATGTCAAGGCAAATGCACTACGTGCCAAAAAGACGAAATTTTCGTCATGCCCGAAGGTATTAATCGGGCATCCAGAAACAAAATACCTGGATTCCCGCTTACAGACTGCGGGAATGACGACGTTGAAGCAGCTATTTTTGACTTTATGGTAATAGCGCAGTTCTGTTTTACCTGAAAATCACATAGTGCGTTTGCCCTGTTGCGTTACGGCAGGAATATAATTAATTAATATATTAGCCGAATTTATATGTTATTCCGGTTATTCGTTTTTGTATCCGGAAGCGGAGCGAGGCGGGAATCCCGGCGCGTATAAGGAAGGGAGATTAACAGCTCAGCCGGATTTCAAATCATCTTTGAATATGGTCAGCAGAACCAGAGGGACCGCTTCAACCACATAACCGGCAATCGTTGCCCAGAAAACCATAATGGCTATGATCGATAATGGCTCTATCATCCGATGTTTCAGGTAGAACTGCAACATATGGGAGAGAGCATAGAAAAAGCCCCATATGATCGGTGCAACGAGGGCCATGATAAGCAATTGCTTGTACGGCTTCTTGTCCGCCAATTTCCATATTACCGCGGCAAAAATAAAATAGGGGACAAAAACAGGGTAGGCGCTGAAAAGGTTTGTTATAATAAAAACAATACCGCGGTTATTGACCACTGAGGAAATGACAAGGTAGAGGCACCATATTACAAAGGGGAACAGCAGAGACCATTGAAAAAAACGCGACTGGGTCATATGACGACTCCGTAAGCGTTTAAATCCGACAATTATTTGGAAACCTCATCCAATGCTGTCAATCAGATTCTATACGGCAGCCCCGCGCTTGTCAAGCAGACGAAATGTGGACGAAATGGAACGGGGGAGGGTTGTGGGACAGCGGTTGTTGGGCCGGGGTGTGGTATAATTAGACGGATTCTGATTGCCATTCTCGTAAGGATGGGAGCACTATGAAATTCTTTTCGGTCGAAAAAGGGCCGCCGACAAAAATAGAAATAATGAATGAAGAAAAAGCATTGCAGAAAAAAATAAAGAAGATTAAATTTCTTCAGAAATCTTTTTTCAGTTTGACGATTATAATTTTTATCTTTGGTGTAGGCGTAATGTTCTATTCACCATTCAGTGCAATAATTACCATAGCTATAGGAATAATAATCTTTGGCGCATCGTCCATTGCGGCTATTCCATCATTTGTTTTTGCCAGGCAAACGGATAATTTGACCCATTCGCTCAATGAGTTGTCTGATATACCGAAAGGCAATTGTGAAGAGGCTTTGATGGTCTGCAAAATAAATAGCGAGTGTGAGAAATACCGGCAGGATGTAATCAGGCAGGGCAGAAAAATTACCTATGGTGAACTTATTATGATGAGGAACTTGGTCGCTCCGGAAGGTGTCCAATCTTACAATGAAGCGAGAGAAAACAGACTTGAATGGGCCTGCAACAAACTACATTCATAACTCTTCCCCTGGAGAAGCTGCCATTTCAGAACGGCGTCTATAAGACCGGACCTGCCAGGGGGCCTTCGTTTGCAATGAGAATGCCGTCGTTTGGCTTTTACCGGAGGATGGCGGCCATAGTGTTCAGGTCGAGTTCTCTGGCAAAGCGCGGACGATACGGCGACCGGGAATGGTCGGAAAGCAGCCTTGCCATCATGAAAGCACTCGAACATGTCGGCGTTGTATTCGAAGTGACCGGGGCTGATCATTTTATAAATCTTGAAGTCCCCTGCGTTTTTATCGGGAACCATATGAGCGCGCTTGAAACATTCGTACTGCCCTGTATCATCGAGCCGTTCAAGGATGTCACCTTTGTGGTAAAACAAAGCCTTATCGATTACCCTGTTTTCAGGCACGTAATGCGTTCAAGGGACCCTATTGTTGTCGGCCGCTTGAACCCGCGCGAAGATTTAAAGGCCGTACTGGAAGGCGGCACAGAGAGACTGAATGCCGGACGGTCGGTCATTATTTTTCCTCAGACGACAAGGACGCCCGCTTTTGATCCGGCAGAGTTCAACACTATAGGGACCAAGCTTGCAAAGAAAGCCGGGGTCCCGGTAATTCCCATTGCCCTGAAAACCCATGCATGGGGCAACGGAAAGCATCTCAAGGATTTTGGCAGGATTGACCCTTCTAAAAAAGTTTTTTTTGCTTTCGGCGGGCCGCTCGCCATCACCGGTAACGGCGCAGCTGAGCACAGGAAAATCATCGAATTTATCAGCAACTCGCTGAGAGCCTGGGGACCATAAATTTAGGGTAATGGGCCTAATTTAGTTGTTTATGTCTTTTTTAACATGGATGTCATCATTTTGTAACAATCTATGGGCAATAATCTTTTACAGAGAAAACAATAAATGAGGTGAATAAATATGAAACAATGGGAACAGGGACTTTTTCCCTTCCGCAGAACAGTGATGGCTATTGCAGCGCTTATGATAGGCTCATTCCTTTTTTTCCAGGCCCCGTGCAATGGCGAGAGCAGCAGTGGAAGCATCAACCGAAAGGTTATCGTCTTTGTATGGGACGGTTTGAGACCGGACAGCATAAGCGCATCCACAACTCCGAATCTGTGGGGCCTCGGCAAAAACGGTGTTTTTTTCAAGAATAACCACGCTACCTATCCGACGTTCACAATGATGAACTCTTCGACCTTCAACACAGGGGATTTCCCGGACAAGGCCGGTTTTTATGGGAATACGGTGTATGTCCCGGGGGCCTGCGGCAACAACGCGGGCGGGACGTCCGCATGCTACAAACAGCCTGTCTTTACCGAAGATTGGGGCGTCCTGTTGACATTGAATTCGTTTTACGACAGCGAGTTGCTTATGGTCAAAAGGCTTCTGCAAGCTGCCCAGGAAAAGAGAAAGACTACAGTAATAGTGGGAAAGTCAGGCGCAGCATTCATGTTCGATCTCGATAGAAAGGGATACGGAATCGACGAAAATACGGTGTTCCCCAAGTCCCTTGCCGGCGAGCTTCAGTCTGCAGGATATGCGCTGCCGAAGAACACCCCCGTCATGTGGCCTGACATCCGGTTGTCGTCATCCAACGGCGACCCCACCGGCAGTCATAATCCGGTTGAACTTGCCGGCAGTAAAACATCGGACCCTTCGATTGGGGCCACATCAACCAGCTCGTCTTCGAATAAATATATGATGGACATATATCTGCAATACATACTTCCGAAAAAGAATCCGGACTTGTCAGTTATATGGTTCAGGGACCCTGATACCACTGAGCACATCTACGGCGTTGGGACAAAGGCGTATCTGGACGCTCTTAACAGTATGGACGCCATGCTCGGGCATCTCGTGGCCCGGTTGAAATCCCTCAATCAATATGACAATACCGACATAATCATTGTCTCCGACCACGGCCACAGCAACGTGTCGGGCGACCTCTCCCTGTTTCCGCTCAGAACGATTGCAAATGGCGCCGTAGGCAATATAGACAGTGCCAATGGCTATTCTGTTTCAGGAGACGTCAGACTTGCCCAGCTCCTGGCCGATAACGCTATCGTGACAAACGTCTATGATGGAAACGGATACTCCTATGATCCCAGGATGTCAGGGATTATGGCTGACGGCACTCAAGTCTATCCGGACCAGCCCGATACCGACGGTTCCGTCACAGGTGGGGCAGGCAATTACACCACAAGGGCATTCAAGGTCCCGGAAAAGTTGCCTACCGGCTCTGTGGTCATTGCTGCCAACGGCGGCAGTGATTATCTCTACATGACCTCCAAAGACAGATCGCTTGTAAAAAAAATCGTTACATTCCTCCAGCAGAGGGAGGAGTTCGGCGCCGTCTTCGTAGATGACAAATACGGGCACATACCGGGTACTTTGGCAATGAGTATGGTGCATCTGGAGAACACGGCTGGAAGAAACCCCGATATTATCGTCAGCTACAACTTTAACGAAAACGCTGTTATCCAGGGAGTAAAAGGGATTGAGTACGAAAGCATGCATATGCCCCAGGCTTACCGGGGGATGCACGGCTCCTTCAGTCCTGTTGACGTAAATAATACCTTGATCACCCTTGGTCCTGATTTCAGGGCAGGTATTACCAGCGTCACTCCATCCGGCAACATCGACGTCGCTCCAACCGTGGCCTACCTGATGGGACTGGATATGCCGAATACGGACGGTCGCGTACTATATGAGGCCCTTAATAATACGTCTGTAACTGTTTCCTCCGTATTGTTAAACAAGCTCATCCAATCGGATGCCGCTGCCGGCCTGATATTCTATCAGCCCACAGCCATACTGAATTCCACGGCAAAAATCGACAGCGGGAAATCCCATTACTCTATCACACTGTCAACGTCAATCGTGACCGACTCCACGGGCAAGTCTGTTACTTATTTTGATTACGCAAAGGCAATAAGGCAATGATATGGGTCATATAGCAGCGATCATAATTGCCCTTCTGTGCAGCGCCTTCTGCGGCAACACGTGCGTAGCGGAACAATCCGCGGCCACGAGCGTGCCGCGTGACGTATACGTGGAAGGCACTTACTACGGCAGCCGGACGGTAACCTTCAGCCTTTCAGTAGCAGGGGACAGTTTTGTGAAAACATACAGCAACGGGTTAATCATAATAGGCAGGAAAAAGAACGGGGAAGCATTTTATTATTTCATCGACAAAAACAAAAGGCTGATAACGAAAGTTAGTCAGGAAAATCTTTACCGGATGGGCGAGTTCACGAACTGGAATAATATGGCAGGGCTTATTAATCTGAAGCCCGGCTCAAAACTGATAAAAGAGAATGAAACCGACAAAAAGCATGCTTGTACCGTATATAGCGTGGAAAATGAGGAGAAGGCCCGCGTTTGTATGGACGACAACTGGCACATGCCCGCCTATATCGAACAGAACGGGCATGTCGTAGAGCGCACTACCTACTTGGGGCCAGGCAGGTCATATTCAGGTCTGGACGATCTGCCCGGAAAATACTTGAGAGAGAATTACCGGTACGTGAACGCCGACGACGATCTTTCGCCCGACTCCGATTAAAAAGCAGCGGGCAACCTCACATGCTGCCGGGTAGGACGGATGTCTGCAAACTTATCATCCTGATTCGGACATAAAGTTCAGCCGCCGGAGGCTATTGTTTAACTCAGCTGCCGCTTATACTCTTAATTAAGCGGCACGGTTGCATATATCATGTAACTGAAAACAAACAACCCGGCATGGGGGTCCTGGAAAATTATTTGAGGCATGTTATGACATCCATAAGATTCAAACATAAGGATGGGAAGTATGACATGGTAAACGCTAATGGATTACAGGCCTGTCTTAATCGAAGCATGGTAAAGGAATTCTACAGACCTTCTGAGAAACGATGGATCGACCCTTTGAAGGACCCGGTCAGAAAGAGATATGACTCATCGTATCCAGCTGTGTATGACAGGAGAAGCGAGGATTAGATCCTGTCTAAAAAATAAGTGATGCCATAGCCGGTTAAAGGCGGTCCTCACTCTAAAATCACATAGCTCTTCACTTTTTCGAGCCTTTTCCCCTTGATGCCCAAATCCTCGATCCGCGTGATCATTCTTTCCCTGCGTGCCTTCAATATCCTGCCGACGGTATCCGGTCCCAGGCCCGGCACTCTCAGCAATGCTTCTCTGTGCGATGTATTGAGCCTTACAGGATAGAATTCCGGATGGTTTTCGGCCCAGACTTCCTTGGGGTCCTTGTCCAGGCTCAAATTGCCGTGATTATTGAGCATAATGTCCTGTCTGGAGAATCCATACCTGCGAACAAGAAAATCAGCCTGGTACAAACGGTGCTCCCGGACAAATGGCTTTCCCGGATTTGTCAGGAATTGCCTTTCACCGGGGATGTCCTGTTCCCCCAGCCCCTTCTGATAGGCTGAGAAGTATACGCGCTTGAAGTGCAGGCGATTATACAAACCGAACATATGTTCTATGATTTCCGAATCTGTCTCGTCAGAGGCGCCGACGATAAACTGGGTGGTACATTTGATTCTTGAGGACCTGCTGCCGGGAGCGGTAAGCTTGCCCATCAACTCCATCGGACGTACAATATCTCTCATATAATCTTTTTTGTTCGAAAGCATATCAAAGTGTTTTTTGCCCGGGGTCTCGATATTAAGCGATAACGCACTGGCTACGGAAAGAGAATCCTCAATTGCAGCGTCAGATGCGCCGGGGATGATTTTCAGGTGAATATAACCCTTAAAGTGATGTTTGTATCTGAGGATGCGCGCTACTGTATTGATCTTTTCCATGGTATAGTCCGGGTCCCTGACGACCGCGGAACTGAGGAAGAGGCCGAAGCACTTCCTTTTCCGCAGATATTCCAGAAATATTTGGACGACCTCTTCCGGTTCGAGCGTACAGCGCCGGACATTCGTTTCAGACCGGAGCGGGCAGTATTTGCAATCGTTTGTGCATACGTTGGAAAGAAGGGTCTTCAGAAGCACGGAATATCCGCCCTGCGGCAGCGTA
Source organism: Nitrospirota bacterium (assembly GCA_963784135.1). Lineage (GTDB taxonomy): Bacteria > Nitrospirota > Thermodesulfovibrionia > Thermodesulfovibrionales > Dissulfurispiraceae > JADFXI01. The sequence goes on from CAWAQG010000019.1 coordinate 83,039, forward strand.
ACAGGATAAAGCCACTTGCCGTCCATGCCTCTTTTGCGCCGGTCTTCCTTATTCGTCCCGCAAGCGCAGGCCAGGTCATATTGCGAATCTTCCGAAAGTATCTTAAGCTTTTCGATACGGTCCATGGGCAAATTACCTTTACGCCATAATTTTCTATGCAAACCGTTTGCTCATTGCATAGAAATACCATTTCAAATACTTCGGCGACCATCTGGCAATCTTAAATCTTGATTTACCCTCCTCCCTGTCCACCCATGTGCATGGCACCTCCGTTACTTTAAAACCGGAAAAATGTGCTTTCACAAC